>CAYSHL010000096.1:0-2589 GCA_964430865.1 uncultured Sphingomonas sp. | reverse complement strand
GCTGGCCGCGGGGAGCCTCGCGTCGCGCCACTCGCGCGGCAAGGCGGTGGTCGTCGCGGCGGATGAGCTGAGGTTTCCGGGCGCGCCGCAGGTGGGGGACGAGATTTCGGTTTATGCGGAACTGGCCAAGCAGGGCCGCACGTCGATGACCATCGCGGTCGAGGCGGTGGCGCGCGAGCGCGACGGGGAGGGGGAGACCAAGGTGGCGAGCGGGCGGTTCACGTTCGTTGCGCTTGGTGCGGATGACCGGCCGCGGGAAGTATCCCCTCACCCCGGTCAGGCTGCGCCTGACTCGCCCTCTCCCTCGAGGGGAGAGGGAAGCGACCCCTCTCCCCTTGAGGGAGAGGGAGGGAGCCGCGCAGCGGCGGGAGGGTGAGGGAATGACCGGCTACGACAAGCCGACGCTGGCCAAAGCCAAGCGTCTTCGGCGCGACCTGACCGATGCCGAGCGCAAGCTGTGGTCGATCCTCCGCAACTCGCAACTCGACGGTGCCAAGTTTCGCCGCCAACAACCGATCGGGCCATTCATCGCGGATTTCGTTTGCCAGAATGCTCGTCTGATCATCGAGGCCGACGGCGGCCAGCACGCGGAGTCTCTAGGCGATGCCCGGCGCACCAAATTTCTCGAGGGCAAGGGATATCGGGTGCTGCGCTTTTGGAACAATAACATTGTCGAAAATGTCGCTGGAGTGGCTGAGGTGATCAGCGCTGCTCTGGCGACCCCTCACCCCGCTCAGGCTGCGCCTGAGTCGCCCTCTCCCTCAAGGGGAGAGGGATTAAGCGGAGCATCCAATGGCTGAAACCTACGATCTCATCGTGCTCGGCTCGGGGCCGGGCGGTTATGTCGCGGCGATCCGCGCGGCGCAGCTGGGGCTGAAGACGGCGATCGTCGAGCGCGAATTGCTCGGCGGCATCTGCCTCAACTGGGGCTGCATCCCGACCAAGGCGCTGCTTCGCTCGGCCGAGATTTTTCATCATATCAAGCATGCCGAGAGCTTCGGGCTGTCGGCCGGCAAGCCGGGGTTCGACCTCCAGAAAGTGGTCGAGCGCAGCCGCGGGGTGGCGGCGCAGATGAACAAGGGCGTCACCGGGCTGATGAAGCGCAACAAAATCGCGGTGCACATGGGCGAGGGCAAGCTGACCGGCCCGGGCAAGCTGACGGTCACCGCCGAGGGCAAGCCGACCGAGCTTAGCGCCAAGCACATCATCGTCGCGACCGGCGCCCGGGCGCGCGAGCTGCCGTTCGCCCAGTCCGACGGCAAGCGCATCTGGACCTACCGCCACGCGATGACCCCGCCCGACATGCCGACCGAGCTGCTGGTCATCGGCTCGGGCGCGATCGGGATCGAGTTCGCCAGCTTCTATTCGGACCTTGGCGCAAAAGTGACAGTGGTCGAGATGCTCGACCGCATCGTGCCGGTCGAGGATGCGGAGGTCAGCCGAGCGCTGACCAAGTCGCTGACCGGCCAGGGGATGGAGATCCTGACCGCCACCGGAGTCGAGAGCCTGAAGGCGGATGCCAAGGGCGTCGCCGCGGCGATCAAGGGCAAGGACGGCAAGACCGCCGAGCGGCGCTTCAGCCATGCGATTGTCGCCGTCGGGATCGCTCCCAACACCGAGAACCTCGGCCTCGAGGCGCTCGGCGTCAAAACCACCAAGGGTCATATCGACACCGACCCGATGTGCCGGACCAATGTCGCCGGCCTGTGGGCGATCGGCGACGTCACCGGCCCGCCCTGGCTGGCGCACAAGGCGAGCCACGAGGGGATCATCGCCGCCGAGGCGATCGCCAAGGAGCTCGGCAACAAGGACGCGCACCCGCATTCGATGGACGCGCTCAACATCCCGGGCTGCACCTACTGCCGGCCGCAGGTCGCCAGCGTCGGGCTGACCGAGGCCAAGGCCAAGGAAGCCGGCTTCGAGGTCAAGGTCGGCCGCTTCCCGTTCCCCGGCAACGGCAAGGCGATCGCGATGGGCGAGACCGAGGGTTTCGTGAAAACGGTGTTCGACGCGAAGACCGGCGAACTGCTCGGCGCGCATATGATCGGCGCCGAGGTCACCGAGCTGATCCAGGGCTATACAATCGGCAAGACCGCCGAGCTGGTGGAAGAAGATTTCATCGGCGCCGTCTTCCCGCACCCGACCTTGTCTGAGATGATGCATGAAAGCGTGCTCGCCGCGTTCGGGCGGGTGATCCACATTTGAGGGGGAAATTCCGATGAAGCATCTGCTGCTCGCGGCCGCGGCGTCCGTCGCGATCGCCACGCCCGCGCAGGCGGAGCGGTTCGTCGTCACCGCCGACCGGATGCTCGACGTGCTGACCGGCCGCTATGTCGACAATCCGGTGATCCATATCGGCGACGATGGCCGGATCAGCTCGATCGAGCATTCGGTGCAGGTCAGGCTGGCGCCCGGAACGACCCGCATCGACCTGCCCGGAAAGACGCTCCTGCCGGGGCTGATCGACATGCACGTCCACCTCGATTCCCCAGCCGACATCGGCGGCTATCGCGGGCTCGAGTTCACCGACAGCTTCTGGCAGGCGACCGCGGTCGGCAACGCCAAGGCGATGCTCGACGCCGGCTTCAC
>CAYSHL010000095.1:0-2631 GCA_964430865.1 uncultured Sphingomonas sp. | reverse complement strand
GCGAGCCGCCCAATCTGCCCGAGGTCGACGCCCGCGAGCGCGGCCCCGATTATCAAACGACGGTGACGATGACCTTTGCGGCCGTGGACGACGGCCGGACGCTGGTCGAGATCGCCGAGGAAGGCTGGCGCGAAACCGAAGGCGCGCTCAAGGCCAGCTACGGCAATTGCCAGGGCTGGTCGCAAATGCTGTGCGCGCTCAAGGTATGGCTCGAGCACGGCATCAACCTGCGCGAAGGCATGTACAAATAGCGACAGCTAGCGCCGCCGCTCCTTCGCCAGCCGCGACATCAGGATCGCGGCGCGCTTCGCCTGCTTGAAGATCGACGGGATATCGACTGTCTCGCCCGGTGCGTGGCTGCCGTCGCCGGCCGCTCCCAATCCCGCCAGTCCGTCGACGTCGGCGGCGACGAAGCTGATGTCGCCGGCGCCGCGCTTGACCGGGTCGAGCTCGTTCATCTCGGGCAGGCCCATGTCGCGATTGAGGGCATTCAGCCGTGCGAGCACCGCGCGGTTGCCCGCGGTCGGCGCCATCGGCGGGTAGCCGTCCGGCGAGAAGACCAGCTCAGCCTTCGCTCCCGGCAGTGGCCGGCCGACGATCGCCTGCATCTTCGCCTGGGCGCGGGCGATCTGGTCGGGGCTGATCGCTCTCAGATCGCCGCGGGCAATCGCGGTCCCGGCGATGATGTTGGTCTTGCCGGTCGCGGCGATGCGGATCCTCGCCTGGTCGAGTTCGGCCGTCGCGCCGCCGCCGACAAGCCCGACGTTGAAGGTCAATTTGTCCTCGGGAAGCTCGCGCCGGAAGCTGTCGACGATCCGCGCCAATTCATAGACCGCTCCCGAACCCGATTCGGCGGTGAAGATGCCGCTCGAATGGCCGCTTTTGGCGGAAACGGTCAGGGTCCACTCGTCGGAGCTGCGCCGCGCCGTCGAGCCCATGTCGGCTCCGTTCTCCTGCACCAAGCCCTCGAAATCGAGCGCGACGTCAGCCCATTTGCCGGCCGCGATCAGGTCGCGGCGGGCGATCTCCAGCCGCCCTGCGTCCTCCTCGTCGCCGGTCAGGAAGACGGTGACGTCGGCGGCCTTGAGCGTGCCTGCCGCTTTCATCGCCCGAAGTGCGGCGATCATCACCGCCATCCCGCCCTTGTCGTCGCCGGAGCCTGGTCCCTCGCCGACATCGCCGCGGCGGACCCAGCGCTGGAACGGCGAGTCCTGCTCGAATACCGTGTCGAGATGGCCGATCAGAAGCATCCGTTTGCCGCGGCCGTTGCCCTTGTGCCGGGCGACGATATGGCCGGCGCGGTTGGCGGCCTTGAGGTCGGTCCACTCGACCTTGAAGCCGAGCGGCTCCAGCTCCGAGCGCAGCATATCCCCGACCGTCTTGACGCCCGCGAAGTTCATCGTGCCGCTGTTCTGGTCCACCCATTTGGCGAGCATCGCGACGGTCCGCTCCTGCTCGGAGTCGATCGTCTGGATCATCATTTGCTCGGGCCGCTTGAGCTCGGCGGCGGCGGGCGCGGCGAATGAAAAGACGGCGGCGGCGGCGAGCGCCGGAAGCAGGCAGAGTTTCATGACCGGGAGCCTAGCCTCCCTCGCTGGCGGCGTCATCCCCGGCGATAAATCCATGCTCAATTGACATTTGAGCGAACGCTTCGGGCGAATTCGCTGTCCTACAGCTTACCTATATGGTTATACAACCGCGACTCGGAAGAGCGACGGGGGCGGGAGATGATCAATGGACGAGGCCCCCCATGATCAAGCGCATGACGCCGACCGGCTGATCGACGAGCTGATCGAGCGCGAGGGCGGCTTCGTCAATCATCCGGCGGACCGCGGGGGAGCGACCCGGTTCGGGATCACCGAGGCCGTCGCTCGCGCCCACGGCTATTCCGGGGCGATGGCGATGCTGCCGCGCGACGACGCGGCGGCGATCTACCGGCGGTTGTACTGGCTCCGCCCGCGCTTCGACGAGATCGCCAAGCGCGCTCCGGCGGTCGCCGCGGAGCTGTTCGACACCGGCGCCAACATGGGCCCGGCGGTCGCCACCACGTTCCTCCAGCGCGCGCTGACCGCGCTCAATCGCAACGGCAAGGACTATCCGGACCTGGTGCCCGACGGCCGCGCCGGGCCGCGGACCCTGGCCGCGCTCGACGGCTTCCTCCAGGCGCGCGGGCGCCGCGGCGGCCAGACGGTGCTGCTTCGGGCGCTCGAGGCGCTGCAGGGCGAGCGTTATCTGCGCCTCGCCGAGCGCCGCCCCGCCAACGAGGCCTTCCTCTACGGCTGGCTGGCCAACCGGACCGGGTCGAAATGAGCAACTGGATTGAGCGGGCAAAGGTCGCGAAGCTCGCGAAACTCACGACCCCCCGAATCGACCCCGCTGCCGTGAGCTTTGCGAAGCCGGGCGCCGGGCGATGAGGTCGCTGCCCCCGCCCGCCACCTTCGCCGAGGGTCAGCGGCTGGTCTATGGCCTGCTTGCCGCCGGCGGCGGGATGTTCTGCGGCGCCGCGGCGGTGGCGATGGTCGCGCTGCTGATGTGGGGCGGCTGGTCTCCAAAGGAAGAGCATAGCATCGTCCTCATCTTCGGCTGGTCGCTCGGCGGGTTCATCACCGCCATGGTCGCGGTCATCGTCGG
>CAYSHL010000094.1:0-2640 GCA_964430865.1 uncultured Sphingomonas sp. | reverse complement strand
TAGCCGTGGCCGCCGAACACCTGCTGGGCGAGGACCGCGCTGTCGAAGCCCTTGTCGGTCAGATAGCCCTTGATCACCGGGGTCAGCAGCGAGACCAAATCATCGGCCTCCTGGCGCTCCTCCTCGGTCGGCGCCCGGCGCGACAGATCGACCAGCAGAGCGCCCCACAGAACGAACGCGCGGGCGCCCTCGAGGAACGCCTTCATCTCCATCAGCATTCGGCGGACGTCGGGATGGACGATGATCGGGTCGGCCTTGGCGCCCTCCTCGCGCTCGCCGGCGACCAGCGCCCGCCCCTGCCGCCGCTCGCGGGCGTAAGCGAGCGCATTCTGGTAGGCGACCTCGGCCTGGGCGAGGCCCTGCAGGCCAACTCCCAGCCGGGCGGCGTTCATCATGATGAACATCGCCGCCAGGCCCTTTTCGGGCTCGCCGACCAGCCAGCCCTTGGCGCCGTCGTAATTGAGCACGCAGGTCGGGTTGCCGTGGATGCCCATCTTCTTCTCGATCGCGCCGCAGCTGACCGGGTTGCGCTCGCCGACCGAGCCGTCGTCGTTGACGAGGAATTTCGGCACCACGAACAGCGAGATGCCTTTGACGTTGTCGGGGGCGCCGGCGATCTTGGCGAGCACGAGATGAATGATGTTCTCGCTGAGGTCGTGCTCGCCCGACGAGATGAAGATCTTGGTGCCGGTGAGCGAGTAGCTGCCGTCCGGATTGGGCTCGGCCCGGGTCTTCAGAAGCCCCAAATCAGTGCCGCAATGCGGCTCGGTCAGGTTCATGGTGCCGGTCCAGCGGCCGGAGACCATGTTCGGCAGATATTTGGCCTTCTGCTCGTCGCTGCCCTTGATGACCAGCGAAGCGATCGCGCCCGACGTCAGCCCCTGGAACATCTCGAACGACTGGTTGGCCGACAGCACATATTCGCTGAGCGCGGTCGACAGCACCTGCGGCAGGCCCTGGCCGCCGAACTCCTCTGGCGCCGACAGCGTCGGCCAGCCGCCGTCGCACCATTGCTGGTACGCGTCCTTGAAGCCATCGGGGACGGTCACCGAGCCGTCGTCGTTGCGCTTGCAGCCCTGCTCGTCGCCGACCTTGTTCAATGGGAATAGCACCTCGGCCGCGAACTTGCCGCCCTCGTCGAGGATCGCCTCGATCAGGTCGGGCGTCGCGTTGGCGAAGCCCTTCAAGTTCGAGTAATTGCCGACCTCGAGCACCTGGTCGAGGATGAAGCGCGTCTCGCGCACCGGGGCGGTGTAAACGGCCATTATGTCTTGCTCCCTTGGTTCGGGCTGCCGAGCGTGGTGAGGAATGTCTCGAGCTCGGCAATCGTCGCGTCGATGTCGTCTTTCTGGCGGCGAAGTGCGTCGATCCGCTGCTGGCAACGCTCGATGGTCACCCGCCGCTGCGTCTCGCGGTGGTCGCCGAGGTCGTAGAGGTCGAGCATCTCGCGGATTTCGCCGAGGCTGAAGCCGACCCTCTTGCCGCGCAGGATCCAGCTCAGCCGGGCGCGGTCGCGCTCCGAATAGAGCCGGGCGGTGCCGCGCCGCTCGGGCGCGATCAGCTGCTCGTCCTCGTAGAATCGAAGCGCCCTTGGAGTGACCCCGAACGCCTCGCACAGCTCGCCGATGGCGTAGCGGGCCTCGGGCTTGGCGGTGATCGAATCCATCCGCCGGCTATGGTTTCCCTTTCCGTAAGCGTCAACCGGAGATTGTCCCCAGCAATTTTCAACCTCGGTTAAGGCGGAGGCAGACAAAGCGGCCGTCCCCCCTTATATGCGGGGCCAGCCAGCGCGCCGATCGGTGCCGAAGCAAGAGCGGGAACGATGCTGACGACGCATCCCTTCGATGACGACAAGCTGCGCGAGGAATGCGGGATCTTCGGCATCTGGGGCGTCGACGGTGCCGCCAGCTTCGTCGCGCTCGGCCTGCATGCGCTGCAGCACCGCGGCCAGGAAGCCGCCGGGATGACCAGCTTCGACGGCATCAATTTTCACTCCCACCGGGCGATGGGCCACGTCGCCGGCAATTTCGACCGTGACGAGGTGATGCGGGCGCTCGCCGGCCGCACCGCCATCGGCCATGTGCGCTATTCGACCACCGGCGAGACCGCGCTGCGCAACGTCCAGCCGCTGTTCGCCGAGCTCGCCGACAGCGGCTTCGCGGTCGCTCACAACGGCAACATCTCCAACGCCATGAAGCTGCGCCGGACTCTCAACCGCCGCGGCTCGATCTTCCAGTCGACCAGCGACACCGAGGTCATCATCCACCTCGTCGCGACGTCGCAATATTCGACGACCGTCGAGCGGCTGACCGACGCGCTCCGCCAGGTCGAGGGCGCTTATTCGCTGCTGGTGCTGACCGAGGCAGGGATGATCGCCTGCCGCGACCCGCTCGGCATCCGCCCGCTGGTCATGGGCAAGCTCGGCGAGGCGACCATCTTCGCTTCCGAAAGCGTCGCGCTCGACGTCATCGGCGCGACCTTCCTGCGCGACGTCGAGCCGGGCGAGATCGTCGTCGTCAACGGCTCGGGAATCCGCTCCTTCCGGCCGTTCGACAAGGCCGACCCCAAGCCGTGCATTTTCGAGCACGTCTATTTCTCGCGCCCCGATTCGATCGTCGACGGCACCTCGGTCTACCAGGT
>CAYSHL010000093.1:0-2665 GCA_964430865.1 uncultured Sphingomonas sp. | reverse complement strand
GAGCACGTGACTGAAAATCACGGTGTCGGTGGTTCGATCCCGCCCCTGGGCACCACCTCAAAACACCCGATTAGAGGAACCGATGGGCCGCGCGACCGTCATTGCCTCGGTCCAGCGGGCTCCGATAGGCCGCGGCACCTGAGCGAAGAGGCAAAAATCGAGTGAAACCCGTTCTTCCATTCATCCGGCGTACCGCCGAGCTGCCGCGCGGCGCGCGGGCGGCGCTGGTCGCGCTGATCGATATTTTGCTGTGCGTGGCGGCGGCGGTCTTTGCCTTCTGGCTGCGGCTCGGGGAATGGTATCTGTTCGAGCGGCCAGTCCTGATCTTCGTCGCGATCGCGATCCCGACCTGGGTGGCGATCGCGGTCAGCACGAAAACCTATCGGTCGCTGGTCCGGTTTTCGGGCGGCCAGACGATCCGCCAGCTCGCCATCCGCTGCGGTCTGATGGCGATCGCGCTCGGATTGATCCTGGTGCCGTTGCGCGTGCCGGGAATCCCACGAACGCTCGCCGTGCTGCATCCCCTGGTCTTCGGGCTGGCGCTGGCCGGCAGCCGGGTGGGCCTCAGCTCGCTGCTCCTCCAGGCGCTCTACAGCGGGCCGATGCGGCAAAAGCGCAAGCGCGTGCTCATCTACGGTGCCGGTTCGGCCGGCCAGCAGCTTGCGAATTCGGTCCGCGAGGACCCGCACATCCGGGTGATCGGGTTCGTCGACGAGAATCCGGTCTTGTCCAACCGGTCGGTCGAGGGAAAGCCGATCTGGCACACCGACGAGCTCGAGCGGATCCTGGCGCTCGAGGACGTCGACGAGGTCTTCCTGGCGCTGTCGGCGGCCAGCCGGTCGACGCGGCGGCAGATCGTCGAGCGGCTTCGGGGCCGGGCTCCCAACGTGCGCGTTCGGATGCTTCCAAGCATTTCGGAGATCGCCTTTGGGCAGGTCTCGATCAACGACTTGCGCGACGTCCAGATCGAGGAGCTTCTCGGCCGCGACGAGGTCGCTCCGGACCCCGGCCTGATGGGCCGCAACGTCACCGGCAAATGCGTCATGGTGACCGGCGCCGGCGGGTCGATCGGCAGCGAGCTGTGCCGGCAGATCATCCTCCAGCGGCCGCAGACTCTGGTCCTGGTCGAGCGCTCCGAGCACGCGCTCTACCAGATCGATTCAGAGCTGAGCGAGCTCAAGGAGCGCGAAGGCCTCGACGTCCGGACCGTGGCCGAAATGGCGGATATCGCGCAGCCGACCGAATGCTCCCGCGCCTTCGAGGCCTGGCGGCCGGACAGCGTCTTCCACGCCGCCGCCTACAAGCATGTGCCGCTGATCGAGGACAATCCCCTCCAGGGCATTCGCAACAATGTGATCGGGACCCTCAACGCCTGCCTCGCCGCCGAAGCCGTCGGGACGGCCACTTTCATTCTCGTCAGCACCGACAAAGCGGTCCGGCCGACCAGCGTCATGGGTGCGTCCAAGCGGATCTGCGAGCTGATTATCCAGGCTCGGGCCAAGGCGCAGCCGGCGCTGACCTACAGCGGCGTCCGATTCGGCAACGTCCTCGGGTCGAGCGGCTCTGTCGTGCCGCTGTTCCGGCGCCAGATCGAGAAGGGCGGGCCGGTGACCGTCACCCACGCCGACGTCACCCGCTATTTCATGACTATTCCCGAGGCCTCGCAGCTCGTCATCCAGGCCGGAGCGATGGCCGAGGGGGGTGATATTTTCCTGCTCGACATGGGAGAACCGGTCCGGGTCAAGGACCTCGCCCGCGCGATGATCGAGTTGAGCGGCCTGTCGATCCGCGACGAAGCCAACCCGGACGGCGACATCGAGATCACCGAAATCGGCCTTCGCCCCGGCGAGAAGCTCTACGAAGAGCTGCTCATCCAGGAGGGCGGCCATCCGACCACCCACCCGCGGATCGTCCGGGCCCGGGAATCGATGATCGACTGGCTTCACCTCCAGCAGCGCCTGCAGGAGCTGGGCGAGGCAATCGACGACGGCGATGAGGGCGCGGCGATGAACCTGCTGCGCTTGCTGGTGCCCGGCTTCCGGGTGGTGGCCGGGGAGAGCTTGCCGCCGACGGCCAAGCCGCAGCGCAAGCGCAAGGTGTCGCTGAACTAGGCGGGTTCGGCCGTCTCGGCGAGCGTCCGGAAGTAAGCGATCGTGCGGCCCAGGCCTTCGTCCAACGAAGTCCGGGGGTACCAGCCCAGCAGCTTCGCCGCCTTGCTAATGTCCGGCTTGCGCTGCCGCGGGTCGTCGGGCGGAAGCTCGGCATGGACCAGTTCGGACCTGGACCCGGTGAGGCCGATGACCTGCCGAGCGAGATCGGCGATCGTGAACTCGACCGGATTGCCGAGGTTGATCGGACCGGTGACCTCGTCGGGCGATTTCATCAGCAGCATCAGCCCTTCGATCAGATCGTCGACATAGCAGAATGAGCGGGTCTGGCCGCCGTCGCCGTAGATCGTGATCGGCTCGCCGCGCAGCGCCTGGAGGATGAAGTTCGACACCACCCGGCCGTCGGCGGGGTGCATCCTGGGCCCATAGGTGTTGAAGATCCGGGCGACCTTGATCGGCAGCTGGTGCTGGCGGAAATAGTCGAAGAACAGGGTCTCGGCGCAGCGCTTGCCTTCATCGTAGCAGGACCGCGGGCCGATCGGGTTGACGTTGCCCCA
>CAYSHL010000092.1:0-2857 GCA_964430865.1 uncultured Sphingomonas sp. | reverse complement strand
CCTTGCGGTTGAAGTCGCCCGAGGGTTTGCGGATCTCGAGGAACTCCTCGATCTCCGGGTGCGAGATGTCGAGGTAGCAGGCGGCCGAGCCGCGGCGCAGCGAGCCCTGGCTGATGGCCAGCGTCAGGCTGTCCATCACCCGGACGAACGGGATGATGCCGCTGGTCTTGCCGTTGAGACCGACCGGCTCGCCGATCCCGCGGACGTTGCCCCAATAAGTGCCGATGCCGCCGCCCTTCGAGGCCAGCCAGACATTCTCGTTCCAGGTGTTGACGATGCCGTCGAGGCTGTCGCTGACGCTGTTCAAATAGCAGCTGATCGGCAGGCCGCGGCCGGTGCCGCCGTTGGACAGCACCGGCGTCGCCGGCATGAACCACAGCTTGGAGATATAATCGTAGATGCGCTGGGCGTGCGCCGTGTCGTCGGCATAGGCCGAGGCGACGCGGGCGAACAAATCCTGGTTGGTCTCGCCGGGCAGCAGATAGCGGTCGCGCAGCGTGTCCTTGCCGAACTCGGTCAGCAAATCGTCGCGCGACTCGTCGGTCTTGACCGCGTGCGCCTGGACATCGACGGTCTTGCTGGTGCGGCCCTTGCGGACCGGCGCAGTCCCCGCCGTCAGATCATCCGTGCCGACTTCGTTTCCGCTTGAAAAATCCATCGCTTTTCCCCGTCCGCTGACAACTCGCGCCTCGTCCAAGAGTGGAGCGTCTTGTTCACCAATTGTTCGACTCGCAGCCATGCCTGGCACACTAGTCCTTTTCAACGCGTCGCGGGGGCTTTTCTCGGTTGCGTCCCCGATATCCACAGGGGACGCAAAGGCCCGTCACCGGAATATAGCAATTCCGGCGCCGAACACTAGGTGTTGAACAAAACCCCCTCCGCGCTACTACCCATTGTGCCTGAACCAGCGCAGGACGCAAGATGGTAAATGCAGTTTGAGGCAAAGAATCCTGTGGATGAGCGTCTTTGGCGCAACGGCGGCGCCAGGGCCGGCGCGCCGGCGCTGAATGGGCGCTTTCGGCGTCGCTGCGGCGGCTATGGGCTCGCGAAGAGCCAGCGCGACAGCAGCGCTGCTCCCGCCGCCCCAAGCAGCTGCGCGACGATGAACAACGGCACGTGTTGCGGGGCGATTCCGGCGAACGTGTCGGACAGGCTCCGAGCGACGGTGATCGCCGGGTTGGCGAAGCTGGTCGACGAGGTGAACCAGTAGGCCGCGCTGATGTAGAGCGCGACAGCGGGAGCGACCCATTCGGGGCGGTGGCGGACGGTACCGAGGATGGTGAGGACCAGGCCGAAGGTGGCGATCAGCTCGCCGAGCCATTGTCCGGCACCGGTCCGCGCCTTCACCGACAGCTGCAAGATCGGCAGATCGAACATCCAGTGCGCGGCCCAGACGCCGAGGATGCCGAATGCAAGCTGCGCCGCGATATAGGCGGCGGTGTCGCTCCACGGGAGCTCGCGGCGCGAGGCGGCGACCAAGGTCACCGCCGGGTTCATATGGGCGCCCGAGATCGGGCCGAGGACGGTGATCAGGACGAACAGGATCGCGCCGGTGGCGAGCGTGTTGGCGAGCAAGGCGACGGCGTCATTTCCGTGCGCGAGACTGGCGGCCATGATGCCCGAGCCGACCACGGTGGCGAACAGGAAGAAAGCGCCGATTCCCTCCGCGGCGATGCGCGGCGCGAGCCGCGGCGCTTCAGCCAACCGCCGGCTCCGTCCGGCCGATCTCGCGCAGGCGATTGTGCAAGCTCATTTCGTCGATGCTTTCGAACGGAAGCGCGAGGAACAGCTCGATTCGCCGCTTCAGCTCATGGAAGGCTTTCATGAAGGCCGTTCGTTGGCCTTCGCCAGCGACTGCCGCCGGATCGTCGATGCCCCAATGAGCGGTCACTGGCTTGCCCGGCCAGACGGGGCAGATCTCGCCGGCCGCGTTGTCGCAGACGGTGAAGATGAAATCGAGCTCGGGCGCTCCCTGAGCAGCGAACTCGTCCCAGCTCTTCGAGCGGTAGCCGTCGGTCGCGAAGCCGAGATCGCCAAGAATTTCAAGCGCCATCGGATGCACCTGGCCTTTGGGGAAGCTACCGGCGGAGAAGGCCCGGAAGCGGCCCTCGCCCTCCTTGTCGAGAAGCGCCTCGGCGAGGATCGAGCGGGCGGAGTTGCCGGTGCACAGGAACAGGACGTTGTAGGGCCGCCCGCTCATGCCGCGGATGCTCCGGCGGGAACGCAGCATCGGTCGTCGGGCAGGCCGTCGGCCAGCGTTCCGAGAGCCGGGCTGTCGCCATAGGTCGTTGCCTCGCCGTCGGTGAAGAAGGCTTCCCAGACGACACCGTCGGGATCGGCGATCCAACTCTTCTCGCTCTTGGCGTAGCAGCAGGTGGTTCGGCCTTCCTCGAGGACCGGCCGGTCGGCGGCCTTGAGGCGGCCATAGACCTCACCGAGCTCGCCGACGCTGCCGGCCTGGACCCCCAAATGCTGGATGCCGTTCGCCGAGTGCTGGCCGCTGGAGATGGCGAAGTTCACGCGGGGGTCGTCGAGCATCCACTTGGCGTAATCATCCTTCCGCACCGTCGGCTCGGCGGCGAACAGCGTGGAGTAGAAGTCGATCGAGCGGTCGAGGTTTTCGACCCCGACATGGACATGCAGGCGCTTCATGCGAATTTCCTTGTGGCGACGGGGGTTTCGCAGGCCGGGGCCGGGGCGCAGTCGGCGCCGGCGCAGCAATTTTCGGTCAGGTAATCGAGCAGCGCATTCATCGCGGCATAATTGGCGCGGTAAATGAGCGAACGATGCTGGCGCTCCTGAAGGATCAGCCCGGCCTTCCTGAGCTGGGCGAGATGGAAGGAGAGCGAGCTGTTGG
>CAYSHL010000091.1:0-2922 GCA_964430865.1 uncultured Sphingomonas sp. | reverse complement strand
CCGGTTTCGGGCGGCAGGCGCTTGTTGAGCTTGGCGTAATTCTCGAACTGGTCGATCACCGAGCGCATCAGCGCCTGGGCCTCGGGGCCTTCCGACACTTGCTCCGGGACGTCCTCGACCTCGGCGGCCATGTAGCCGTCGCTCGGCACCAGATCGACCAGCTTGGCGCGGCGAAGGCCCTCGACCAGCACCCGGACGGTGCCGTCGGGGAGCTTCAGCAGTTGCATCGCGGTGGCGACGACGCCGAGGTCGTAGAGGGCGTCGCGATCGGGGTCGTCCTCGCCCGGATCGAGCTGGGCAACGAGGAACAATTCCTTGTCGGACGCCATCGCGGCTTCGAGGGCGGCGACCGATTTCTCGCGGCCGACGAACAAGGGAACGATCCGGTGCGGGAAGACGACGATGTCGCGCAGCGGCAGGATTGGGAGCAAGCGTGTCATGCCGCCTATATGGGCGGCGGTCGGTTGCGGCGCAACAAAGCCGCCCAGACTATCCCCAAAGATCGCTCGCTTCTGGCGCCTGACCCCGAAATGCAACGTCATGCCGCTTGACGGGCGAAGAATTCACTGATTCCGTAACTGTTCAGAATTCCATGCTAAAACCGGTGCCATGAAACAATTGAAGCCTTTTCGACTGCTGGTCACTGCCGCCGCTCTGAGCCTGTCCGTCGCTCTATCGTCGCCCGCGCTCGCCTCGCGCGAGCAGCCGATCGAGCCGATCGACCTGCCGCCCAGCGTCGAGCAGGGCGTCGATATGATCTACATCGATCCCGAAATCGCGCCCCGCCTCGACGACGCGAATGTCGCGATGCACCAGATTTCGTTCGAGGAATGGGCGGGCGCGCCGCTCGACCTCTTCCTGCCGGTCAACCCGATTTACACCGATTTGCGGCGCGGCCTCGTCCGCTACCGCCAGCGTTGGGGCGACCTGCCCCAGTTCCAGATGCCCGCCGGCCCGGGGATGAAGCTCGGCTCTGAAGGGGTGAACGTCGCGGCGCTTCGCCAGCGGCTCGGCCTTCCGCCCGGGACCAAGTACGACCAGCAGCTGGCCAATGTCGTCAAGGAGTATCAGCAGGCTCACGGCCTCAAGGCCGACGGGGTCGCGGGCGGCGGCACGGTCGCTTCGCTGAACCTTGGAGCCCGCCATTACGAGCGGCTGATCATCGTCAACCTCGAGCGCGCCCGGCGGCTGCCGCTGGCGACCGAGCGTGGGCGCTACCTGCTGGTCGACGTCGGCTCCGCCAAGCTGTTCCTGTATGAGAACGGCCGGCCGGTCGACAGCATGAAGGTGATCGTCGGCAAGGCCGAGACGGCGACCCCGATGATGGCCGCGCAGATGCGCTACGCGAGCGTCAATCCGTATTGGAACGTGCCGCCCGAGCTGGTCATCAGCCTGATCGCGCCCAACGTCCTCAAGCAGGGCATGACCTACTTGAAGGATCGCCGCTACGAGGTCCTCGCCGACTGGAGCGACGACGCTCCGGCGATCGATCCGACGACGGTCGACTGGCGGGCGGTCGAGGCAGGCCAAAAGGTCATTCGAGTGCGCCAGCTTCCGGGCGGCGGCAATTCGATGGGCCAGGTCAAATTCATGATGCCCAACGATTTCGGCATCTATCTCCACGACACGCCCAACAAGGCCCTGTTCGCCGACGAGGACCGCTGGGTCAGCAACGGCTGCATCCGCGTCGAGGATGCTCAGCGGCTCGCCGGCTGGCTGATGGGCGGACTGCCGCGGTCGCCCGACCCGGACCGGCCGCTGCGGGTCAACATGCCCGAACCGGTGCCGGTCTACATCACCTATCTGACGGCCGCCGCGACCCCGACCGGGATCGCGTTCCGCAACGATCCCTACAAGCGCGACGCCGCGGTGATCGCGCGTTACTTCGGCGATTCGGAGCTTGCCGCGCGCTAGCGCTGGAGACCGAAGACCAACAGCAGCGCTGGCAACAGATTGTGCAGCGCATGGGTGGCCGCGGCCATCCCGAGCGCGGCCAGCAACGAGCGGCTCCGCCAAGTCAGGAACACGGTCGAGAAGATCAGGAACGGCCACCAGATCACCAGGCCCCAGGCGGGTGCGACCGTCGAATGCAGGATGCCCCAGCCGACCGCGCTGACCAGCACCGCGTGAGTCGGGCTCAGGAACAGCCTCAGCAGCAACAGCGCCGCGCCCATGATCATCGTCTCGAGCAGCGGCGCGGCGACGACGATCAGGAAGAAAACATACCAGTCGACCGTCGGGAATACGGGCAGCGCACTGCGCGGCAGCAGCGAGCTGACCGCGGCTCCCAGCGGCAGGCTCGGCAGGAAGGCCGTCGCCCAGGCGATTGCGAGGGCGAGCAACGGCCGGCGCGGCTCGCGCAGCTGCTTGGGCAGGAAGGATATTGGCGGCCGCCACCCGGCGGTCCGCGTTCGGTCAGGCGGCGTCGCCGGCCTTGCCCTTCTTGGCGTAAACCCGGACCGGTTCCTTGCGGCCATCGACCACTTCATGGTCGATATGGACCTCGTCGACTCCGTCCATCGACGGCAGGTCGAACATCGTGTCGAGCAATATCCCCTCGAGGATCGAACGCAGCCCGCGCGCGCCGGTCTTGCGGTCGATGGCCTTGCGCGCGACCGCTCCAAGCGCCTCGTCGGTGAAGTCGAGCTCGACGTCTTCCATGTCGAATAGCTTGGCATATTGCTTCACGAGCGCGTTCTTCGGCTCGACCAGGATCTTGACCAGCGCTTCCTCGTCGAGGTCCTCGAGCGTTGCGATCACCGGCAGACGGCCGATGAACTCGGGGATGAGTCCGAACTTCAGCAAATCCTCGGGCTCGCAATGCTTGAGGACTTCGCCGGTCTGGCGGTCCTCGGGAGCGGCGACATGGGCGCCGAAGCCGATCGACTTGCCCTGCAGGCGGTCGGCGATGATCTTCTCGAG
>CAYSHL010000090.1:0-2998 GCA_964430865.1 uncultured Sphingomonas sp. | reverse complement strand
GTCAACGCCGGCATCGCCGAGAGCGCGCCGTTCCACAAGATGACCCGCGACAGCTGGGACCGGATCATCGCCACCAACCTGACGGCGGCGTTCGATTGCTCGCAGGCGGCGATTCAGGACCTCCTCGCCAGCGAAAACGGCCGGCTGGTGTTCGTCGCTTCCGTGGCGAGCCTGCGCGGGGTTCCCTACGCCGCCCATTACGCGGCTTCCAAGCACGGGCTGCTCGGCCTGATGCGCAGCCTTGCAGCGGAATATGCCAAGACCAAGCTCACCGTGAACGCCGTCTGCCCCGGCTATGTCGATACGCCGATGACCGACCAGTCGGTGGCGCGGGTGTCGGAGATCACCGGCCGCAGCGAGGAGCAGGCGCGCGGCGCGATCACCAACATGAATGCGAGCGGCCGGCTGGTCGACCCGGACGGCATCGGCACCATGATCCTGACCTTGTGCCTGCCGCAAAGCCGCGACATCAACGGCGCCGCGGTGACCATCGATGGCGGGACCAGCGCGTGACCCTCGACCCCGCGACGTTCGCCCCCGAGCATTTTCGGTGGGGCTTTTCGAACGGCGTCGCGACGGTCACCCTCAACCGGCCGGAGCGCAAGAACCCGCTGACCTTCGACAGCTATGCCGAGCTGCGGCAGACGTTCCGCTCGCTGAAGGATGCCCCCCAGGTCAAATGCGTGGTCCTGACCGGCGCCGGCGGCAATTTCTGCTCGGGCGGCGACGTCCACGAGATCATCGGCCCGCTGACTAGGATGGACTTGGACGGGCTGCTGAAATTCACCCGCATGACCGGCGACCTGGTGCGGGCGATGCGCGCCTGCCCGCAGCCGATCGTCGCCGCGGTGGAGGGCGTCTGCGCCGGCGCCGGAGCGATCCTGGCGATGGCCAGCGACCTCAGGCTCGCCGCGCCCAATGCGAAGACCGCATTCCTGTTCACCCGCGTCGGCCTGTCGGGCGCGGACATGGGCGCCTGCGCGATCCTGCCGCGGATCATCGGCCACGGCCGCGCCGCCGAATTGCTGTTCACCGGCCGCAACATGAGCGCCGAGGAGGGCCTCGCCTGGGGCTTCTTCAGCCGCATTTGCGACGACGTCCAGGCCGACGCGCAGGCGCTCGCCCGCGAGCTCGCCAACGGCCCGTCGCGCGCGCATTTTGTCACCAAACGCCAGCTCGATGCCGAATGGGCGGAGCCGATCGAGATCGCGCTCGATATGGAAGCCGAGGCGCAGGCGGCGCTGATGCAAAGCAAGGACTTCAAGCGCGCCTATGAGGCGTTCGCGGCCAAGCGCCGCCCGGAGTTCCACGGTGACTGACTTCCTCAGCTGGCCGTTCTTCGAGCCGCGGCATCGGGCGATCAACCGGTTCGCCGGCCCGCCGCCCAAGGAGGGCCGCGGCCTCGACGACACCTGCCGCGCGTTGGTCCGAAGCCTCGGCGAGGAAGGCTTCCTCAAGCTCTGCGTCGCCGATGGCGACAGCCGCCCCGACGTGCGCAGCCTCGCCATCGTTCGCGAGATGCTCGCTTATCAGTCCGGCCTCGCCGATTACGCGTTCGCGATGCAGGGATTGGGCTCGGGCGCAATTTCCCTGTTTGGAACCATCGAGCAAAAGCGCCAATGGCTGCCCAGGGTGGCGAGCGGCAAGGCGATTGCCGCCTTCGCGATGACCGAGCCCGGTTGCGGCTCCGATGCGGCGAACATCCAGACTTCGGCGATGCTCGACGGCAATGAATGGGTCCTCGTCGGCGAAAAGACCTACATCTCGAACGGCGGCATCGCGGACTTTTATGTGACCTTTGCGCGCACCGGCGAAGGCGAAGGCTCGCGCGGGCTTTCCGCTTTCATCGTCCCCGCCGATGCCGAGGGACTGAGCGTCATCGAGCGGATCGAGGTGATCGCCCCCCATCCGCTGGCCCGGCTCAAATATGACAACGTCCGCATCCCAGCGGACTCGGTTGTCGGCGCACCCGGCGAAGGCTTTCGAATCGGCATGGAGACGCTTAACCTGTTCCGAGTCACGGTCGGCGCGGCTGCGCTCGGCTTCGCCCGGCGCGCGCTGGACGAGGCCATCGCCTTCGCGTCGGAGCGCCGCCTCGGCGGCGGCACGCTCGCCGACAATCCGGTGACTCAGGCGAAGCTCGCCGACATGGCGCTGCAAATCGATGCTTCGGCCCTGCTCGTCTACCGCGCCGCCTGGCGGCAGGATATCGGCGGGACCGACAACCGCCGGGCCGCGGCGATGGCCAAGCTCTACGCGACCGAAGCCGCCCAGAGAGTCATCGACGCGGCGGTGCAAATGCACGGCGGCGCCGGAGTCACCCGAGGTGTCAAAGTGGAGGAGCTCTACCGCGAGATCCGCGCGCTGCGCATCTACGAGGGCGCGAGCGAGGTGCAGCGCCAGATCATCGCGCGTGATTTGCTGAGGGAGTATCGGCAATGAGGCCGCTTCTGCCGCCCGGCTGGCCGCGGCCCAAGGGCTATTCGAACGGCATTTCCGCAAGCGGCCGGATGGTCTTCACCGCCGGAGTCGTTGGCTGGGACGAGCAGCAACACTTTGTCGCCGCCGATTTCGTCGGCCAGTTCCGGCAGGTGCTGAAAAATACGCTGGCGATCCTCGCGGAGGATGGCGCGGGGCCCGAGCATATCGTCCGGATGACCTGGTACTTCGTCGACCGCGACGAATATGTCGGCAGCATCGGCGAGGTCGGAGCCGCCTATCGCGAGATCATTGGCCGTCATTACCCGTGCATGGCGGCGGTTCAGGTCGCCGCACTGGTCGAGCCCGCGGCACGGATCGAGATCGAGACGACCGCAGTGGTGCCCGAATGAGCCTTTCGCGATTTCCTCCCCTCCCCTTGATGGGGAGGGGTCGGGGGTGGGGTGGCGCCCGACAACGAGCGTGGCGCCGGCGTGGGCCCCCCCCCCCCCCCCCCCCACCACCTGGCGGGTCCCCGAGGCCACCCCCCCCAGACTACCCGCGCCCCGGCCACCCCCCC
>CAYSHL010000089.1:0-3006 GCA_964430865.1 uncultured Sphingomonas sp. | reverse complement strand
ACGACTTCGACCTGTTCGTCCACCGCGGCGCCGGCGCCTACATCTGCGGCGAAGAAACCGCGATGCTCGAGAGCCTCGAGGGCAAGAAGGGCCTGCCGCGCCTCAAGCCGCCGTTCCCCGCCGGTGCCGGGCTCTACGGCTGCCCGACGACCGTCAACAACGTCGAGTCGATCGCCGTCGTACCGACTATCCTCCGCCGCGGCGCCGCCTGGTTCAAGAGCTTCGGGCGCGAGAACAATGCCGGCACCAAGCTGTTCCAGCTGTCGGGCCACATCAACACGCCGTGCGTCGTCGAGGAGAGCATGTCGATCTCGTTCCGCGAGCTGATCGACCTGCACGGTGGCGGCATCCGCGGCGGCTGGGACAACCTCTTGGCCGTTATCCCCGGCGGCTCGTCGGTGCCGCTGGTCCCGGCGCACGAGATCATCGACTGCCCGATGGATTTCGACGGCTTGAAGGCGCTCGGCTCGGGCCTCGGCACCGCGGCGGTGATCGTCATGGACAAATCGACCGACATCGTCCGCGCCATCAGCCGCATCTCCTATTTCTACAAGCATGAGAGCTGCGGCCAGTGCACCCCGTGCCGCGAAGGCACCGGCTGGATGTGGCGGACGATGGAGCGGCTGCGCGAAGGCGACGCGAGCGTCGAGACGATCGACAAATTGCTCGATGTCACCAAGCAGGTCGAGGGCCACACCATTTGCGCGCTCGGGGACGCAGCGGCGTGGCCGATCCAGGGCCTGATCAAGCATTTCCGCCCCGAAATCGAGCGCCGGATCGCCGAGCGGGCGGGGCGGACGATGCTGGAGGCGGCGGAATGAGGCGGCTGTTGCTCCAGGCGGTGATGATTGCGGCGCTCTCGACGCCGGCTGTTGCCGTCGCCGAACCGAGCCGGGCCGACAGTCAGGAGGAGGTGCTCGTGCGCCGGATCCTCACCCGCTACGCGCAGTGCCTGATCAAGTCGGACCCGCACGGCGTGCTACGAGCGCTGCTCGCCGATCCCGATAGTGGTCAATTCGAGCGTTGGCGCCGCCAATTGCGGGGTGAATGCATGACTGTCCCGCGTGAAGGCTATCACGTGTATCCGGACGGTATGCGGCTTCGTTTCGTGCTGGCCGACGACTTGATCCGGCAGTCGAAAGCAAAGATCGCCCCGGGCGATCTCGCCACGGCGCCGCCATTGCTTCACCCGAAAAAGGCGTCGGTCGACCCGTGGCTGACTTTCCTGTCCCCGCTCGGCGAATGCGTCGTCCGCGCCGACCCGGCGAATGCAGCGGCCTTGCTCCAGACCAAGGCCAGCACCGCAGCGGAATTGGCCCGCACCGACGTCTTGCTGGGCGGCGTTTCGTCCTGCACCGGAGGACGCCGCTTGCGGATCGACACGGCGACATTCCGCGGTGCCGTCGCGCTTGGCTATTTTCGCCTCGCCAAAGCGGCAGGGATGAAGAAATGAGCACCGAGCTGATCGTTGCAATCGTCGCGATCGTCGCGCTGATCGCCGTGCTCGCCGCGCGGGGTAGCGGCCCGCGCGTCACGCACATCGAGCATCGCCGCGACGAGACCGACGAGAAAGGCGACCGGAAATGATCGCGCTCTTGTCCGCCGCGCTGATGGCTGCCGCTGCGCAGGCTGGGCCGAACGAGGCGCCGACCGGCTCGCGCCTTGCTAATCGGCCTATCCTTGGCCCGCGATTGACGGCCAAGGACCAGGCGGTCGGGGCCAAGGCGATGGCCGACTGCCTGTACGATCAGAATGAGCGGATTGCCCGCGCCGCGCTGCTCGCGTCGAGCAAGGAGAGAGCCGAAAAGGCCATGGTGGTCCTGTCGGGCAATGTCCGCTGTGAACGGATGACCGTGGCGAGCCATTTCGTCGCCGTCCGGGAGTTCAGATTTCCGCCGGAAGTCATGCGCGGCATGCTCGCCGAGCGGGCCCTCGCGAAGTCGAGCTCCCAGATCGCGGCGCTGCCTGCATTACCGCTGCAAAAGATTTATGCGCGGCCGTGGTTCGCCGTCACTAGGCGTCACCTGACCGTCGATGAGATGGGCGCCTGCATCGCGGACATCAATCCGGCGGGTATTGGCGCTTTGATCCGGACAGTGCCGACAACGCCCGATGAAGGTCGGGCATTCGGTGCGCTCAGCCCCGATATGGGCAAATGCCTGCGCGCCGGCACCAAGCTGCAAGCCAACCGGCAATCGCTGCGCGCCGCGCTCGCCGAGGCCCTGTTCCAGCGGCTCAACGCTCCGGCTCCCCAGACAGCGGAGGCGGTGAAGAACTGATGCCCAAGGTCACCGTTGACGGCATAGAGCTCGAGGTCCCGCAGGGCGTGACCGTGCTGCAGGCGTGCGAGCTGGCGGGGAAGGAGATCCCGCGCTTCTGTTATCACGAGCGGCTGTCGATCGCCGGCAATTGCCGGATGTGCCTGGTCGAGGTCGCTCCCGGGCCGCCGAAGCCGCAGGCGTCGTGCGCGCTCCCCGCCGCGGACGGGCAGATGATCCGCACCGACACCGCGATGGTCAAGAAGGCGCGCGAGGGGGTGATGGAGTTCCTGCTCATCAACCACCCGCTCGACTGCCCGATCTGCGACCAGGGCGGCGAATGCGACCTCCAGGACCAGGCGATGGCCTACGGCCGCAGTTTCTCGCGGTTCGAGGAGAACAAGCGGGCGATCGACGACAAATATATGGGCCCGGTGATCAAGACGGCGATGACGCGGTGCATCCAGTGCACTCGCTGCATCCGCTTTGCCGAGGAGGTCGCGGGCGTGCCCGAGCTCGGCATGCTGTACCGCGGCGAGGACAGCCAGATCACCTCCTACCTCGAGCGCGCGGTGACCAGCGAACTCTCCGGCAACCTCGCCGACATCTGCCCGGTCGGGGCGCTGCTGCAGAAGCCGCAGATCTTCGAAAGCCGGCCGTGGGAGCTGCGGCGCGTGCCGGCGATCGACGTCATGGACGCGGTCGGCAGCAACATCCGCCTCGACGTCCGCCAGCGCCAGGTGATGCG
>CAYSHL010000088.1:0-3022 GCA_964430865.1 uncultured Sphingomonas sp. | reverse complement strand
CGCAGCTTGACGCTGTCGAAGGTCAGCATCCGGTTGATGGTGAAATGGCGGCCGACCTCGCGCAGGAACGGCACGTATTCGAGAGTGTCGAGCCACTCGCTATTGTCGAGCAGGATCGCGTCGGTCGGCCCATCCCCGAACTTGAGCAGCTTCTCGAACGCCCGGCGGATCGAGGCGATGTTCGCGTTGATCTGCTCGGTCGTGAGCAGCTGGCGCGTTTCCTCCTTGCCCGACGGGTCGCCAACCTTGGTCGTGCCGCCGCCCATTAACACCACCGGCTTGTGCCCCGCCTGCTGCAGCCGCCGGAGCAGCATGATCTGCACCAGGCTACCGACATGCAGGCTCGAAGCGGTCGCGTCGAACCCGACGTAGGCGGTGATCACCTCCTTCTCCGCCAGCGCATCGAGCGCCGCGGCGTCGGTCACCTGGTGGACGTAGCCGCGCTCGTCGAGCAGGC
The DNA here is from genome assembly GCA_964430865.1 of uncultured Sphingomonas sp. Classification (GTDB taxonomy): domain Bacteria; phylum Pseudomonadota; class Alphaproteobacteria; order Sphingomonadales; family Sphingomonadaceae; genus Sphingomicrobium. The sequence continues at coordinate 2,565 of CAYSHL010000088.1, read as the reverse complement.
GCAGGAGGGAGGATTTGTAAGCGGTCACCGATCCCGCTTACCCAACTCGTCACCCCCGCGAAAGCGGGGGTCCCGCTACTTTCCTTCCACGCGCCGACCAGCGGGATTCCCGCTTGCGCGGGAATGACGATAGGAGGGGCGGTGCAGTTCGCGCTTGAGCCCCATCCGACGACGCCGCCCGGGAGCCCGGCATTCAAGGTCTGGGCGACGGTCGACCATATCGCCTCGCTCGGGCTGACCGCGACGACCAACATCTGGTTCGGGGTTGGGGCGGCGGCGGACCGGTTCGTCATTCCCAAGATGAGCGAGCCGTGGCGCGCGGACGAGCTGTGGCGGACAACTTGCTTCGAGGCGTTCCTCCGGCCGGTCGGAGCGGAATCCTACCGCGAGTGGAATTTCGCGCCCTCGGGCAATTGGGCGGCCTACGATTTCTCGCGGCCTCGCGAAGACATGACACGAGCCGAGGTCGGTGCGCCGCCCTACATCCGAATGGAGGATAATTTCACCTGGTGGACCGTCGGCGCGACGATCGCCGTGGACGCCGCGCAGCAATGGCAGCTCGGATTGTCGGCGGTGCTCGAGGAAAAAGACGGCACCAAGTCCTATTGGGCGCTGGCTCACCCGGCGGAACAGCCCGATTTCCACCATCCCGATTGCTTCGCCGCGCAGCTTCCGCCTTGAGTTCGTCATTGCGAGGAGCGCAGCGACGCGGCAAGCCCGCCCAAACAAGAAACTGGATTGCTTCGCTGCGCTCGCAATGACGGAAAACTGATGACCCTGTTCGGAATCGACCGGCTGCTCGCCGATGCGGAGCTTCGCAAGCCGCTCGACGGCAAGCGCGTCGCTTTGCTCGCCCATCCAGCCTCGGTGACCCGCGATCTCACCCACAGCCTCGACGCGCTGGCAGCGGCGGGCGTCAAGCTCACCGCCGCGTTCGGACCGCAGCACGGTCTGCGCGGCGACAAGCAGGACAATATGGTCGAGTCCGAGGACTTCACCGACCCGGTCCACAGCATCCCGGTGTTCAGCCTCTACGGCGAAACGCGCCGCCCGACCGGCCAGTCGCTCGGCACTTTCGACACGATCCTCATCGACCTGCAGGACCTCGGGTGCCGGATCTACACCTTCATCACGACGCTGCTGTACGTGCTCGAGGCCGCGGCCGAGCAGGGTAAGAGCGTCTGGGTGCTCGACCGGCCGAACCCGGCGGGGCGGCCCGTCGAAGGCCTGACCTTGCGGCCCGGTTGGGAGAGCTTCGTCGGCGCCGGCCCGATCCCGATGCGCCACGGGCTGACGCTCGGCGAGCTCGGGCAATGGTTCGTCGATCATTTCCAGCTCGACGTCGACTATCGGGTGATCGAAATGGAGGGCTGGGCACCGGACGAAGGCCCAGGCTTCGGCTGGCCGGCGGAGCGGATCTGGATCAACCCGAGCCCCAACGCCGCCAACCTCAACATGGCCCGCGCCTATGCGGGCACGGTGATGCTGGAAGGGACCACGCTCAGCGAGGGCCGCGGCACGACGCGTCCGCTCGAGCTGTTCGGGGCGCCGGATATCGACGCCGGCGCGGTGCTGGCCGAGATGGAGCGGATCGCGCCGCAATGGCTCGCCGGCTGCAAGCTGCGCGAAGTGTCGTTCGAGCCGACCTTCCACAAGCATGTCGGCAAGCTGTGCCACGGCATCCACATCCACGCCGAGGGCCCGTTCTACGATCATGCGGCGTTCAAGCCGTGGCGGCTGCAGGCGCTCGCGTTCAAGGCCATCCGGCGGCGCCAGCCCAGCTACGATCTGTGGCGCGACTTCCCGTACGAATATGAATTCGGCAAGCTCGCCATCGACGTCATCAACGGCGGTCCCGAATTGCGCGAATGGGTCGACGGCGACGCCGCGCCGGGCGACCTCGACGCTCTCGCGATTCCCGACGAGCGCGACTGGGAAGAACAGCGCAAGCCCTACCTTCGCTACTGACGCTCCGTACGGAGAGCTTTGGTTAACGAAAGAGTAGGAGGTTTCCCTCTATCCCTTTGCCCACAAGTGAGCGCGGGGGAGCGGTCGGTCAGTGGCCACGCAGGGGATCGAGGAAGTTACCGAGAACGCGATCCGCGCGGTGGCGCGCGATTGCGGGTCGCTGTCGATGGAGTGCAGCGACGTCGCCGGTTACGTCCAGGACGTCGCCGCCAAGCTCGATGCCCATTTGACCATGCTCGACAGCCTCGAGGAGGTGACGACCCGGCTGCTCGCCGACCAGGCGCGGGTGTCGGATTCGACCGACGAGGCGCGGCTGCTGTCGGAGCAGGCCAAGGCCAAGCTCGAAGCCGGGCGCGAGGCGATCGAGGGGACCATCGGCGGCTTCAAGGGCCTGACCGACCTGGTCGTCCAGCTGGGCGAGCGGATGGCCGGTTTCGCGGCCGCGATGAACCAGGTCCAGACGGTGTCCTCGACCATCGAGACGATCGCCCGCAAGACCAACATGCTGGCATTGAACGCGACCATCGAGGCAGCGCGGGCAGGGGACGCCGGCCGCAGCTTCGCGGTCGTTGCCGCCGAAGTGAAGAAGCTCGCCCA
>CAYSHL010000087.1:0-3044 GCA_964430865.1 uncultured Sphingomonas sp. | reverse complement strand
CGAGGCTCGGCCCCTTGGGCACCGCCCAGCTTTTCAGCACGCCGTCCAGCTCGAGCCGGAAATCCCAGTGCAGCCGCGACGCGTCGTGCTTCTGGACGACGAAGCTGTCGCCCTTGCCTTTCAGCTTGCGGCCCTTCGGCTCGCCCGTCTTGGTGAAATCGCGCTTGCGGTTATAGGTCTCGATGTCGAGTGCGGCGCGGCGAGCCATTAGCCAAACCTCGTCATTCCCGCGAGTGCGGGAATCCCGCTTCCTTCATGGTTCAGCCAGAAGAAGAAGCGGGACCCCCGCTTTCGCGAGGGTGACAAAGGAGGAGAGACGCGAGAGATCACGCGCGCTTGCGTCCTCCAGCGACGGTCTTCTTCGCCGGCGCGGCGGCTTTCCTGGCCGGGGCTTTCTTGGCCGCGGGCTTCCTCGCGCCCTTGTTGTCGTTGGCGCCACCGCTGTCGCCGAGGCTCTTCTTCAATGCCGCCATCAGATCGATGACGTTCGAGCCGCGCGACGGCGGAGCGTCCGCATCCGGGTCCTGGATGACCTTTTCGCCCTTCTTGCGCTGCTTCTCCTTGATCAGGCCCTTGAGCGCATCGACGTAGCGGTTGTGGAATTCGGACGGATCGAATTCGCCGGTCTTCTTCTCGATCAGAGTCGCCGCCAGGTCGAGCAAATCGGGGTCGGGCTTGTGGTCGCCGATCTCGCGGAAGATGCTCGCCGCGCGGTTGACCTCATCAGCGTAGCGAAGCGTCTCCATCAACATGCCCTTGCCGCACGGCTTCAGCGCAATCACATATTCCTGGCCGCGCATCGCCAGCTGGCCGATGCCGACCTTGCGCGCTTCCCTGAGCGCATCGCGAAGCACCACGAACGCTTCTTCCGCGAGGTCGTCGGACGGGACGACATAATAGGGCTTGTCGAAATACATCGGGTCGATGTCGCCGAGGTCGACGAACTGGACGAGGTCCACCGTCTTGCGGCTTTCGAGCTTAACCGCCTCGATCTCTTCCTGGTCGAGGAGCACATAATGGCCCTTGGAAACCTCGAAGCCTTTGACGATTTCGTCGCGGTCGACCGGGCCGATTCCGGGCACGATTTTCTCGTATTTGATCCGCTTGCCGGACGGCTCGTGCACCTGGTGAAACTGGATCGAGGCGCCGCTCCGGGTCGCCGGGTAAATTTCCACCGGGATCGAGACCAACGCCAGCCGGATCTGCCCTCGCCATATCGGTCGCGCCGCCATCTTAACTGCCTCCGAGCTTCGAATGGCCGTCAATCGCTGGAGGCGCGGACTCGTTCCCGTCAGCAGCCGGCGCCGGCGCTCAGGCGGCCTTCGAGCGCCCCGTCGGCGGGCCGTTGTGGCGCGCTCCGGACAGGCGGTAGCGGAAGCCCGATGCGTCATATACCGTCTCGGCGCGGCCGCCGGTTTCGAGCTGGATTCCCCGCTCGAGAATGCGCATCCCGAAGCCGGTCCGCTGCGGCGCTTCGACCGGCGGCCCGCCGCTCTCGATCCATTCGAAGTCGAACCGCTGCTCATCCTGCGGGTCGAGCCGCCAGGCGATTTCGATGGTGCCATCTTCCGTCGACAGCGCGCCATATTTGAACGCGTTCGTGCACAATTCGTGCACCGCCAGCGAGACCATGATCGAGGTCGAGGAGTCGATGCACAGATCCGGCCCGCTCAGCGACGCCCGCTCGTCGCCGACTCCACAGCCGGTCATGGCTTCGCGCACGATGTCGCTGAACAAGGCCTCGCTGCCGCTCTGCGCGTGCAAGATGTCATTGGCCTTGGCGATTGAGTCGAGACGCCGGTCGAAGATCTTCTGGGCTTCGACAAGGTCGCTCGCGCTTCCGAAACTGAGATAAGCCATGCCCCGCACCACCGCGAGGATGTTCTTGGCGCGATGGTTGAGCTCGGCGAGCAACAGGGCCCGGACCTCCTCGCTATGCCGGCGCTCGAGGATCCGGGCGACCTGGGCGCCGATCGCTCGAGCCGACAACAGCAAATGCTCCTCGGGCTGGCGGGGATCGCGCGAGAAGAATTCGAGCACCGCGACGCATCGCTGGCCACTCTGCACCGGAAAGCCGAACGCGGATTCGAACCCCAGCCCCCGGCGCATGAAATTGCCCTCGTCGCGGACGCTGGAAATCCACAGCGGCTGGACGGTTTGGAGCACTTGGCCGGGAAGCCCCTTGCCGGCCGGAAAGCTCATGGATTCGGTCGCTACAATCAACTCCTGGGCATTGCTCCGGGCATCACTGCTCCACGGCCCGGACTCCAGTTCGCCTTCATCGGAGACGAGGAAAGCGTGCCCGACCGGCCATCCGGCGAGCTCGCAAATCCCGTCGAGGGTCGCGACCAGCGCCTCGTCGAAGCCGTCGTCGCGGCTGGCAAGATCGCTCAGTTCGAGCATCAGGCGGCTCTCGCGAAGCTGGAAGTCGAGTTGCGCCTCGGCCCGCTTGCGTTCGGAAATGTCGCGGAGGAAGCCGACGAAGGCGTCGCGGCCCTCGCGGCTGACGAGCGTGATCGACAGCTCGATCGGCACTTCGCTGCCGTCCTTGCGCAGGCCGTCGAGCTCCAGCCGGGAATCGAGGACTCGCGCCACGCCCTTCGAATTGTAACGGCGCAAGCCGCGATGGTGCGCCTGACGCAGCGCCGGAGGAACGATCAGCTCCCCCAGATTCTGCCCGATCGCTTCCGCGGCCGTCCAACCGAAGATCGTCTCGGCATGCTGGTTCCAGGCGCGGATGATGCCGTCGCGGTCCATCACCACGACCGCGTCGAGCACCGTCTCCAGAATCGGGGCAATGACCGATGCGATCGGCATATGTCCTTGAAGAGCCTCCTGTTTGCCCCGGCCGGCGATTGTGTGGCCGCCGTAACGGACGCCCCTGCGTGCGACAAGCTTTCGGTGCCGTGAATGGATCGGCAGCGGTTGACGCAAAGCAGCCGGCAATGGCATTGCACACCCGCCTGGCGAGCGGGTGTAGCTCAATGGTAGAGCAGAAGCCTTCCAAGCTTACGACGAGGGTTCGATTCCCTTCACCCGCTCCA
>CAYSHL010000086.1:0-3249 GCA_964430865.1 uncultured Sphingomonas sp. | reverse complement strand
CGTCCATCACCTTGCAGATCTTCTGCGCGTGGCGCTCCGACAGCGAGCCGCCGAAGACGGTGAAATCCTGCGCGAAGACATAGACCAGGCGGCCGTTGATGGTGCCCGACCCGGTGACCACGCCATCGCCGGGAATCTTGAGCTTATCCATCCCGAAGTCGGCGCAATTATGCTCGACGAACATGTCGGCTTCCTCGAAGCTTCCGGGGTCGAGCAGCACCGACAGGCGCTCGCGCGCGGTCAGCCGGCCCTTGGCGTGTTGCGCTGCGATACGCTTCTCGCCGCCGCCCAGCCTGGCGAGCTCCCGCCGTTTCTCGAGTTCTTCGATGGTCGTGGCCATATTTCCCCGTTTCACGCTGGCGGGCGGAGGCGAACTCCTTTCACGCGCCGCCCATTAGGTCAACGGGCGGGAATCCTGTATGCTGCGCCGCACAACGCCAATTGCCCTAACTTGCGTCAGTGTCGCGGAACCGCAACCGGCTGATGCCCGTTAGGTTGGTTAGGCCACTAACAACGAGGGATAATTATCAAGATGTTGACGCGCGCCGGGATCCCAGCCGAGTCGTACGCGGAACCCGCCGCACCCGACCGCGAACGCCCCACCTTGCTCTGTTTCTCGCACTTGCGGTGGGACTTCGTCTTCCAGCGCCCGCAGCATCTGATGAGCCGGTTCGCCCGGACCATGACGGTGGTCGTTTGGGAAGAGCCGATGGACATCGGGCGGCGGGAGACGCCGTTCCTGAAAGTCAGCCAGGCCGAGGGCTTCCCCGACATTCGCATCGTCGTTCCGCACCTGCCCGAGGGGCTCAGCGAAGAGCGTCGCGCCGCCGCCCTCAAGCGCCTGCTCGAAGCGCATGTCGCATGCCTGCGCGGCCCGTTGATCGCCTGGTATTACACGCCGATGATGCTCGAATTCTCGCGCGACCTGGACGCCAGCGCGGTGATTTACGATTGCATGGACGAGCTCAGCAAGTTCCGCTTCGCGCCGGAAAAGCTGCTCGATCTGGAGCAGGAGCTGATCGACAAGGCGGACCTCGTCTTCACCGGCGGGTCGAGCCTGTTCGAAGCCAAGAAGGACCGCCATCCATCGGTCCATCTGTTCCCCTCGTCGGTCGACCGCACGCATTTCGCCAAGGCGCGCGGCGGGCAGTTCGACCCCGCCGACCAGGAGGATTTGCCGCATCCGCGGCTCGGCTATTACGGCGTGATCGACGAGCGTTTCGACATCGCGCTGCTCGACGAAGTCGCCGCCATGCGCCCCGACTGGTCGTTCGTGATGGTCGGACCGGTGGTCAAGATCGACCCCAGCGAGCTGCCGCGGCGGCCGAACATCCATTACCTCGGATCGAAGACCTACGAGCAATTGCCGGCCTATCTGGGCGGCTGGGACGTTGCCCTTATGCCGTTCGCAATGAACGATTCGACGCAGTTCATTTCGCCGACCAAGACGCCCGAATATCTCGCCGGCGGAAAGCCCGTCGTCTCGACCCCGGTCAAGGACGTCGTGCGCCATTACGGTCATCTCGAGGCCGTCGGGATCGCCGGCGACGCGCCAAGCTTCGTCGCCAGTTGCGAAAAGGCGCTGGCGCTGGCCGCCGACCGGCATGGCCAGTGGCTGGCCGATGCCGACTTGCTGCTGTCGTCGAGTAGCTGGGACACCACCCAGGCCCGCATGGCCGGGCTGATTGCCGCGGTGCTCGGCACGCACACCGACAGCCACAGGTCGGCGCTCGGGGTTGCGGCGGAATGACCCAGGCCCCGATCACCCCGCAGGACGCAGCGCGCTACGATTATCTGATCGTCGGCGCCGGGTTCGCCGGCTCGGTGCTCGCCGAGCGGCTGGCGAGCCAGCACCAGGCGCGCGTGCTGCTCATCGATCGCCGCGAGCATGTCGGCGGCAACGCCTATGACGAGCTCGACGAGGCCGGCATTCTCTATCACAAATATGGCCCGCACATTTTCCACACCAACAGCGACCAGGTCGTCGAATATCTGTCGCAGTTCACCGAGTGGCGGCCGTACGAGCATCGCGTTTTGGCCGATGTGCGCGGCCAGCTGGTGCCGATCCCGATCAATCGCACGACGCTCAACAAATTGTTCGGCCTCGACCTCAAGACCGACGAGGAGGCCGCCGAATATCTCGCGTCGCGCGCCGAGCCGGTTGAGGACATCCAGACCTCCGAGGACGTCGTCATCAACGCCGTCGGCCGCGAGCTCTACGAAACCTTCTTTCGGGGTTACACGCGCAAGCAATGGGGCCTCGATCCGAGCGAGCTCGACAAGCAGGTGACGAGCCGCATCCCGACGCGGACCAACACCGACGACCGCTATTTCGGCGACAAGTTCCAGGCCATGCCGAAGGACGGCTATACGGCGATGTTCGAGCGCATGACCGATCATCCGCTGATCGACAAAATGCTCGGCACCGACTTTCGCGACGTCCGCAACCGGGTCGCGGCCGACCACATCATCTACACTGGGCCGATCGACGAATATTTCGACTTCCGCTTTGGCAAGCTGCCGTACCGGAGCCTGAAGTTCGATCACCAGACGCTCGACCAGGAGCAGTTCCAGCCGGTCGCGGTGGTCAATTACCCGTCCGAGGACGTCCCCTACACGCGGATCAGCGAGTATAAGCACCTGACGGGGCAGCAGCATCCCAAGACCAGCATCACTTATGAATATCCGGCGGCCGAGGGCGACCCCTATTACCCGATCCCGCGCCCGGAAAATCAGGAGCTGTTCAAGCGCTACGAAGCGCTCGCCGACGCGACGCCCGGAGTGACGTTCGTCGGCCGCCTGGCGACCTATCGCTATTACAATATGGACCAGATCGTCGGCCAGGCGCTGGCGACCTTCCGGCGCATGGACGAGGCGCGGCTCGAAAGTTCTCCACGAGAGTCGGCGGCCGCCTAGAACCAATCGCTTCCACCATCGGCGCGGCGCCCATATGGTCGGCGCGATGCGTCCCTCGCCCGATCCGACAAGCCCGGCCGCCGAGCCCGCCACCTACGTCAACCCGATCCTCGACGAGGATTTTCCCGATCCGGCGGTGATCCTCGCCCCCGACGGCCTCTATTACGCCTATGCGACGCAGACGCTGCGCGACGGTGCGTGGATCAACATCCAGGTCGCCCGCTCGAGCGATCTGATGCACTGGGAGCTGCTCGGCGACGCCTTGCCGACCAAGCCGCCGTGGGCCGCGACCACCCAGGACTTTTGGGCGCCGAGCGTGATCCAGGACGGCTC
>CAYSHL010000085.1:0-3385 GCA_964430865.1 uncultured Sphingomonas sp. | reverse complement strand
GGCAGGCGGGAACGACGGTCGCCTTCACCTTGTCCGACAGCTTTGTCGTCAGCCGCCATCGCGACGATCTGCTGCGGCTGCTCGAGGACAAGCGGATCGACATATTGTTCGCCAATGAGGCGGAGATCCTGATGCTCGCCGGTGCGGACGGCCTCGAGACCGCGCTGCAGGCGATCGCGCCGAAGGTCCGGACCCTGGTCGTCACCCGCAGCGAGCACGGGGCAATCGCGCTGAGCGGCGGCGAGCGGGCAGCGGTGGCGGCCGAGCCGATCGACCGGCTGGTCGACACCACCGGCGCCGGCGACCTGTTCGCCGCCGGGTTTCTCGCCGGCCAGGCGCGCGGGCTGGGGCTGGAGCAATCGCTGAAACTGGGCGCCATCGCCGCCGCCGAGGTGATCCAGCATTATGGCGCGCGGCCGGAGGCGGATTTGACGGCGCTTGCCGGCGAGTTGCTCGCATAAAAAAGGGGCGGCCCCCCGACGAGCCGCCCCTCTCATTACACGACCGCCACTACGGCCGGATGATCGGTTTCCCATCGGGCCCGAGCGGCGCATCCTCGGGGAAATAAGGCGTTTCGTTGTCGGCGAGGACCGGATGTCCCTTGGCCAGCTCCGAATTGCGCATCCCGTAGACGAAGTAGAGGATGACGGCGATGACGACGAACCAGCCGAAGAAGATCAGCACCCGCGTTTCGACCGAAAAGATCAATGCGAACGAGGACAGCACGCCCAAGGCCGGAAACACCGGATAGAAGGGCACCCGGAAGCCGCGGGGGATGTCGGGGTGGGTCTGGCGCAGCCAGATCACCGTCAGCGAGACGATGCCGAACGCCGCGAGAGTGCCGACCGACGTCATGTCGCCGAGCGTGTTGATGTCGAAGAAGCCGGCGGCAATCGCCACCAGCAGCCCGACGAGCAGGGTGTTGATCCACGGGGTGCGGAACTTCGGGTGCACGCGGGCGAAGATCTTCGGCAGCAGGCCGTCGCGCGCCATCGTGTAGAAAATGCGCGTCTGGCCGTACATCAGCACCAGGATGACCGAGGTCAGGCCGATGATCGCGCCGACCTTGATGGTCGAGGCGAACCACGCCCACTGCGGCCCGAACGCATCGACCGCGACGGCGACCGGATCGGGCACGTTGAGATCGGTGTACGGCACGATCAGGGTCAGGACGATCGACACCAGGATGTAGATGAGGGTGCAGGCGACCAGCGCGCCGATGATCCCGAACGGCATGTCCTTGCCGGGGTCCTTGGCTTCCTGGGCGGCCGTCGAGACCGCCTCGAAGCCGATGTAGGCGAAGAAGACGATCGACGCCCCCCGCAGGATGCCGCTCCAGCCGAACTCACCCTTCTCGCCGGTCGGCGGCGGGATGAACGGGTCCCAATTGGGCGCGAACGTGTTCCAGCTTTGCAGGATGATGGCGCCGCCGACGACGATGAAGGCGACCAGCACGGTGACCTTGATGGCGACGATGACATTGTTGACCTTGGCCGATTCCGAGACGCCGAGGACCAGCAGCAACGCCAGCACGGCGCAGACCAGGAAGGCGGGATGCCGATGTCGGCGAGCAGGCTGACGACATAACCCGACCAGCCGACCGCGACGACCGACGCGGCTAGGCCGTATTCGAGCAATAGCAGCGAGCCCATCACCCAGGCGGCGAATTCGCCGAGCGTGGTGTAGGAGTAAGTGTAGGCCGAGCCGGAAACCGGCAGCGTCGAGGCAAGCTCGGCGTAGCACAAAGCGGCGAAGGCGCAGACGATGCCGGCGATGACGTAGGAGATGAGGACGGCCGGGCCGGCATGCAGCGCGGCGGCATTGCCGGTCCGCACGAAAATGCCCGCGCCGATGATGCAGCCGATGCCGAGGAACACCAGGTTCCACGGCCCGAGCGACCGCTTGAGCTCGCTGGTCTGGGTTTCGCGCTGAACCTGGGCAACCGATTTGCGCAGCATCATGCGCCCGAGCAGACCCCGTGGAGCGGCAGTGGCCATTCGTTCTTCCCCTTGGACAGGCAGTTGCGGGCGGAGCCTAGCGGCTCAGGCGGCGAGGGCAATCCCCTAAGCCGCCAAAGCTAGCGCGAAAGCATCGGGCCCAAGGGCTCGCCGCCGAAGATATGGACATGCAGGTGGGGCACTTCCTGCCCCGCGCGCTTGCCGACATTGGACAACAGGCGATAGCCCTGGACGACCATGCCGGCGTCGCGCGCGACCTTGCCGACGGCCCGCACGAAGCCGGCGATCTCGGCGTCCGAGGCGCGCTCGGCAAAATCGTCCCACGAGACGTAGGGGCCCTTGGGAATCACCAGGACATGGAGCGGCGCGAGCGGGTTGATGTCGTGGAAGGCGAGGCTGTGCTCGTCCTCATGCACCTTGTTGCACGGCAGCTCGCCGCGCAGGATCTTGGCGAAGATGTTGCTGTCGTCATAGGGCTGGGTGGGATCGATGGGCATGGGCCCAAGTGTCGCCGGGCGGCACGGCGCGTCAAGACATATTGGACAAGGCGGGCACGCATCGTGCTTGACCGGCAAGCGCGCCTCGCTACCACCTTTGGGGGATGAGCGAGGAGCCACCCGAAAGCCTGATTCCGTACGACGAGATCGTCCAGGAAGCACTGCGCGACGTCGTCGGGCGGGTGCTTGGCGAGGTCGAGCAGACCGGCGTGCTGCCCGGCGGCCATCATTTCTACATCACGTTCCGGACCCGCCTGCCCGGGGTCGCCATCCCCAAGCATCTGGTCGAGCGCTTCCCGGACGAGATGACGATCGTCATCCAGCACCGCTTCTGGGACTTGAAGGTCGAGGACGACGGATTCAGCGTCGGCCTGTCGTTCGGCGGCGTCCCGTCAACGCTGCGCGTGCCGTTTGCCGCCGTCACCCAGTTCCACGACCCGGCGGTGGAATTCTCGCTGACCTTCCACGCCGATGCGGCGCCCGACCTCCACGCCGAGCATGACGCGCCGGAGAATGACAGCCCCGAACAGCCAGCGGCTGAGGAGCCGGCCGAGGGGGCGGACGACGGATCGAACGTCGTTTCGGTCGACTTCACGCGCAAGAAATGACGGCCTGAAGGACGAGCATGGGCGCGACCCGCACCGAGACCGACAGCTTCGGGCCGATCGACGTTCCCGCCGACTGCTATTGGGGCGCCCAGACCGCTCGGTCGATCGGCAATTTCCCGTTCGGAGGGGCCGAGCAGATGCCGCTCGGCATCGTCCGCGCATTGGGTTTCATCAAGCAGGCCGCGGCGCGGGTCAACGCGCGGCTCGGGTTGCTCGAGCCGCAGATCGCCGAAGCCATTCAGCAGGCGGCGGCCGAAGTCGCGCGGGGCGATCTCGACGGGCAGTTTCCGCTGGTCATCTGGCAGACCGGATCGGGCACCCA
>CAYSHL010000084.1:0-3402 GCA_964430865.1 uncultured Sphingomonas sp. | reverse complement strand
ATGATGAAGGTCCACGCCCGCATGTTGGTCCCGGCCTGGAAGCGCTTGCGCGCCGCCCACGCCTTGAGCAGGGTTTCCTGGACCAGATCGTCGGCCAAATCGCGGCTGCCCGACAGCGACCGGCCGAAGGCGCGCAGATGGGGGATGACCGCCGCCAGCTGATCCTTGAATTCGGGATCGGACAGCGGAACGGGCTCGGCCTGAACCTCCGGCGCCAATGCGTCCTGAACTTCCTCGTCCACTAAATCCCCACCCGTTTGGAACGCGCCCGTGCGCGGCTCTCATCGCACTCTAGCACTATTCGACATTGCGTCAGAATGTATGACTCAACCGAATACGAACAATATGATGGCGAAAAGGACGATCACCAGGCTGGTGCCGATCACCAGCACATGGCGCGCCATGTGGGGGGTCGCGCCGGCTCGCGCTTCGGTGGTGGTCACGTGCTCGGGTTGCTCGTCGGCCATTATGCTCTCGTCATGACTGGAACTTGGCGAGGCAACGCGCCCCGCAAGCCACATGTTCCGTATGGCGCTGCTAAGCCGCTGGAACGGTTGCCGCGTCGAAGAACAAGGCCTGGGCGATCGCCGCCTTGACCGTCGAGCGCTGGAACGGCTTGGTGATCAGGAAGGTCGGCTCGGGCCGGGTCCCGGTCAGCAGCCGCTCGGGGAAGGCGGTGATGAAGATCACCGGCACCGAGAATTCGGCGAGGATGTCCTTGACCGCGTCGATGCCGGAGGAATCGTCGGCGAGCTGGATGTCGGCGAGCACCAGCCCCGGCGGGTTTTGCCGCGCCTGCGCGACGGCTTCGTCGCGGGTCACGGCGACTCCGGTGACGTTGTGGCCGAGGTCGCGGACGATGGTCTCGATGTCCATCGCGATGATCGGCTCGTCCTCGATGATCAGCACGTCGGCGAGCGTCTGCCGCTCGATCTCCGCCAGCGCCTCGGCGACCAGCGACTCGACGTCGGCCGGGGTGGCGCCGATCAGGAATGCGGCGTCGTCGGACGAAAAGCCTTCGAGCGAGGTCAGCAGCAGCGCCTGGCGCGACAAGGGCGTGATGCGCGACAAACGCGCGTGGGCGATGCCCTCGCTGCCCGAAAAACTGCGCGGCGGCTCGTCGCCTTCCTCGATATTGGCGGTCGACCAGATCGCGTGGAACGTCCGGTACAGGCCGAGCCGCGGATCGACGTCCCGGGGGAATTCGTCAGGCTCGGCGACGATCGCCTCGAGGGTCGCACGGACGAAGGCATCGCCATGAGCCTGGCTGCCGGTCAGCGCGCGCGCATAGCGGCGGAGGAAAGGCAGATGCGGGGCAAGTTCCTGGCCAAGCGACATAGGTGTAGGCTCTCCATGTTCTTAGGACGGTTTGCGGCTCTTTGAGCGCGCGTCCCGATTGTTGCAACCCTAGGGCTTCGGCGTGTGGCCCCCGTGCACTCATCCGCGGAGAAGTGGTGCGCGTCTGGAACAAAGCATCGGCCCTTTGGTTTCCCTCGCGGCTCGGTCCCGTCATCGGCTCCGCTTCGATTGCCGCTGGGAGGCGCTCGAGCCGGGGCGTTCTCGCGGCGAGAATGGCCGCGATGCGCCATTAACGAGACGTGAGATCGCGAAGTGGGATCTTGTCGGCGCGCCTGGCCCGCGCAAGGGGGGACGAGAGGTTGAGTGGCAGTAAGCAACGCGAGTCGGACGCCATCGGTAGTAAGGAAGGATCGAGCGCTGGCGCCAGCCAGCCCCGCAACGCCCGCAAGGACGTGTCGAAGGACAAGGGCGTCCGCCGGCAGCGCGCCTCCGACCTCGGCCGTGCTCTGCGTTCGATCTACGACGACACGCTGCGCGAATCCGTCCCCGACGATTTCAAAGACCTGCTGGGCAAGCTCAGCTAGCTTCCATTCCCCTGCGTCCGGCTCGCCGCCGGCTGCGTCGCCGGTTGCCCCGTGAGGACGGCCGCCGAACGCTTCGCCGCACTGCCGACGGCAGCCAAACTCCTGCTCATTCTCAGCGCCGCATTGCTGCCCATCGGCGCCGCCTTGGTGTGGCTCGCCGAGACCGGCATCCGGCAAGCCGACCGGGCATCGCAGGAGATCACCGAGGATCAGGCCCGGTCGGCCGCGCAAGCCATCGAAAGCCTGATCGCCCGCAATGCGCTGGCCTTGCGGGTCGCGGCCAATGGCGCGCTCGCCGGCGGGCCCGAAGGCGCGTGCGAACGGGCGCAGCGCTCCCTGGCCGTGGCCCCCGCGGTGGCCCGGCGATTCGAGCTCAACAGTCCCGACGGCCAGCCCTTGTGCGCGGTCGGAACGGTGGCCGAGCCGGGCGATTTCACCTTGGTCGCGCCCGGTGCCATCCGCTTGCGCCTGGCGAGCGATCGCCAGTCGGTCATCGTGCGCGTCGGAGTGATTGGCGGAATGGCCACGGCGGCGGTCCCGGCGAGCGAGCTACGCAACGTCGCTTTGTCCCGCAATGGCGGCATCGAAGCCCTCGCCATTCGCGACGGAGAACACCGGCTGACCCTGCTCGAGGCGCCCCGCGTCGACGACGACCCGCGCAACCACTCGTTCACCGACTGGCCGCTGGCCAACGGCGAACTGGTCGCGCGGATCGGGGCCAAGGTACCGCGCATCACGACGCTCGACCGCCTGTTCCTGGCCCTGCCGCTGCTGATGTGGGTGACGGCGGCGCTGATCAGCTGGCTGCTCGTTACCCGGCTGCTGATCCGCCCCCTCCGCCGGCTCGAGCGCGCGGTCACCCAGCTGCAGCCGGGCGAGAGCGCCAACGTGCTGCCCGACAAGCTCGGCCCGGCGACCGAGATCCAGGAATTGCGCGACGCCTTTGCCCGCGGACTGATGCGCATCGAGCAATCGGAGCGCGAAATGTCGGCCGCGCTGGACGGCCAGCGGCGGCTCGTCCGCGAAGTTCATCACCGGGTGAAGAATAATCTCCAGGTCGTCGCCTCGCTGCTCAATATTCACGGCCGCACGGCCGAAACCCCCGCGGCGCGCGCGGCTTATGAGGCCATCGGTCGGCGGGTCGGCGCGCTGTCGGTCGTGCACCGCAATCATTTCGCCGAGATGGAGGAGAATCGCGGGATCGCGCTACGGCCGCTGATGGCCGAACTGGCCGCCGAGCTGCGCGGCGGGGCGCCTGAATCGGCGCGGGGGCTGATCATCGAGCTCGAGGTGGAAACGCTCCACACGACCCAGGACGTCGCCGTCTCGATCGCCTTCCTGACTACCGAGATCATCGAATATGCGATGCTCAACCGCCCCGACGAACCGATCGAGGTGAGCCTGCGGCGCTGCAGCGAGCTCACCGCGCGGCTGATGGTGGCCAGTCCGGGCCTCGTCCCCGATGCGGCCGCCACGCCCGGCACGGTGCAGTTCGAGCGCGTCGTCGGCGGGCTCGCCA
>CAYSHL010000083.1:0-3554 GCA_964430865.1 uncultured Sphingomonas sp. | reverse complement strand
ACCGGCGAAGCGGTCGACGTCGACGCCAAGCGCGTGCCCTATTTCAAGCCCGGCAAGGAAATGCGCGAGCGGCTCAACCTCCAGGAAGTCGCCGCCGAGTAAGCGGGCCGCCGGCGGCTCTTCGCTCCGACACCCAATCTTAAAGACGCGCATCGCGGCGAGTTGCATAGCGCCGCGCGGCCAGCGCATGATTGCGAATGCGGACGTGGCGGAATGGTAGACGCTGGAGACTTAAAATCTTCTGCCCCCAATAGGGCGTGCGGGTTCGAGTCCCGCCGTCCGCACCAAATGCATCACAACGGATGTAAATTGTTAATGCTCATCGGTTAACCCCCTGATGTGTCGAGTGAAGCTGACCAGGTCGTTGCAAAGACGAACCGCACGCCGCGCTTCTTGAGCGGGCGCCGCGATGCGGTGATGCTCGCCATCCTGATTATCGCCGTCATCCTGCTGATCTGGAACGGGACCGCCTTCTTCCAGCAGCTGAGCACGGCCGGTGCCGACATTGGCCGCGAGGCCCGTACAGCGAGCATCGCGCTGACCCTCAACGTCGCCCTGATCCTGTTCGGCTGGCGGCAATATGTCGACCTGCAGCACGAGGCCGAACAGCGTGTCGATGGCGAACGGCGGGCGGCGGTGCTGGCTTCGACCGACGCGCACAGCGGCCTGCTCAATCGCAAGGGATTTGCCGATCGCGCGCAGGCGCTCGCCCGGCGGGCGTCGGGGGCCGGCCATGTGCTGGCGATCGTCTCGATCCAGATCAACCGCTTCAAGTCGATCAACGAGCGCCACGGCTACGACATCGGCGACAGTCTGTTGCGAGCGATCGCCGCGGCGATGACCGAGGCGGCCGGCGGGGACGCCGCGATTGCCCGGTTGAGCGGCGACGAGTTCGCCGTCGCTTTGGCCGTGGACCCCGAAAAACCGGGCGATGTCGAGGCCACGGCCGAGGCGGTGATCGAAGCGGTCACGACCGCCTTCACGATCGACGACCGGGTGATCCAGGTCGGAGGCTTCGCTGGAATGGCCTGGGCGCCGGGCGCGGACGTCCGAATCCCCGACCTTCTGCGCCGAGCCGACATCGCCATGGAGCACGCCAAGAGCGGCCGCTCGGCCAGGCCGGTGTGGTTCGACGCCGGCATGGAGCGCGCTTTGCTGGCCCATGGCGAGATCGAGCAGGGCATCCGCTACGGCCTCGATCACGGCCAGTTCGTCCCATTCTTCGAGCCGCAGCTGGATCTCGCGACCGGCGAGATCGTCGGCTTCGAGGTGCTGGCGCGGTGGCTCCACCCGCTCAGGGGCACCATCCAGCCCGACGTCTTCATCCCGGTCGCCGAGGAATTGGGCCTGATCGGGCGGCTGTCGGAGAAGATCATCGCCGATGCGCTTGCACTGGCGGTCGACTGGGACCCCAAGATCAAGATCTCGGTCAACATCTCGCCGATCCAGCTGACCGACGCCTGGCTCGCGCAGCGGATTGTCCGGCTGCTGACCGAAACCGGGTTTCCGGCCGATCGGCTGGTGGTCGAGATCACCGAAAGCTCGCTGGTCACCGACATCGACCTGGCGCTTTCGATCGTCGGCAGCCTCAAGAACCAGGGCGTCCGCCTGGCGCTCGACGATTTCGGCACCGGCTTCTCCTCGCTGTCGCACCTGCGCTCGCTGCCGTTCGACGTCATCAAAATCGACCGCAGCTTCGTCATCAACATCCATTCGAACACCGAAAGCGTCGCCATCGTCCGCGCCGTGTCGACCCTCGCCAGCGCGCTTAATGTGCCGGTGTGCGTCGAGGGCATCGAAAGCGAAGCCGCTCACGCCGTCGTGCTCGGGCTCGGCTGCGCGGTCGGCCAGGGCTGGTATTTCGGCAAGCCGATGCCCGGCGACCAGGCCGCCGAAATGCTCGCCCAGCGCGGGCTACCGGAGCCCAAAGCGCCGCGTTCCGCCGCCGCCCGCTGATTTCCTGCCACTACCGACGCAAGGCTCCTGTCCCGCGCCGGGACGGATGGACCTGTTGCGTCCAAAATGATGTTGGTGACATGGTAAACATCGCATTAAGCATAAGACATGGCTTTGATCCGGCCCGCCGCTGCAATCGATCCGCGCGTCTTCGGACGCCGTTCGGTCACGCGCCCCGAAGCGCTGCCGGATCGCTCGAGCGCGCTCGATGACGACCTGCGGCTGTTCGCGGCGACTTTCGCGGCCGGTTTCCTGTTCGTCACCGTCCTGATCGGCTAACGAGCCTTCCGGCCCTTCATGGCGGGAGAACGGACATGACCGCGTTCAACAGCGTTCGTTTCAAGGTGAAGCCCGGCGGCGACGACGAATTCGTCGAAGCGCACCGGAAAGCCGAACGCAACTGGCCCGGCCTGAGGCGCGCGAGCCTGATCAAGACCGGCGAGCAGAGCTATTGCATCATCGGCGAGTGGGACGACATGGACAGCCTCGCCGCGGCGCGGCCGCACATGGTGGCCACCCTCGACACCTTCCGTCACGTGCTTGAAGACGTCGGGGGCGAGGTCACCGATCCGGTCCGGGCCGGTGCTGCTGGAGCTGAAATAGTCCGTCCTAATCGCAGGCGCGGTGAAGCTTCCAGCCGATCCACGCCGCGACGACGCTGGCGACGGCGACGATCAGCAGGCTGTCGGCGACGGTGACTCCAAGCTGCACGGCGAGCGTCAGGATGAGGGTCGCGGCGACCATCATCCCGGAATTGACGATGTTGTTGGCGGCGATCGTCCGCGCCGTCTCGGACTTGGGCACGGTGGTCGTCAGGAACGCGTAGAGCGGGACCACGAACATGCCGCCGGCGATCGACGTTCCGAGCAGGTCGACGACGACCATCCAGGCGTTCGGAAGGTCGAGGAACTGGGCCATGTTGTGGAGCTCGCCATGATTGGCCGGCCAGCCGTGGACCCGGCGGTGCAGGTCGAGCACGAACAGCCCCATCGCCAGCGCCGATGCGGGGGCGAATTTCGCCGCCACCTCACCCTTGAGCAGCCGGTTGACGGCGACCGAGCCGATCGCGACCCCGATCGAAAACACCGCGAGGAACAGGGTCGCGACCGTCTGGTCGGAGCCCAGGCTGTTCTTGACCAAGGGAGGGAACTGGGCGGCCAGCACCGCGCCCATCGACCAGAAGAAGCTGATCGCGACGATCGCCAGGAACAGGCGCTTCACGTGCAGCGTGGCGCTGACCAAAGTGATCGACGCGCGGATGATGTGCCAGTCCATGCCGCGCTTCGGGTAGCCGGGGATTTCGGGGTCGTTGGCCGGCGGCGCGGGGGGCACGAAGCCGCCAGCGATGCGCCCGATGATCGCGACCGCGAGCACTGCCAGCGCCGCATATTCGGCGTGGAAGCTGCCGGCGGCGCGCTCGACGACGAGGATTCCCCCGAGCAGGGTCCCGCCGAGGATGGCGATGTAGGTGCCGGCTTCGACGAGGCCGGTGCCGCCGAGCACTTCGTCCTTGGCGAGATGCTGGGGAAGGATCGCGTATTTGATCGGCCCGAAGAAGGTCGAGTGGACGCCCATCGCGAACAAGGCGGCGAGCAGCA
>CAYSHL010000082.1:0-3615 GCA_964430865.1 uncultured Sphingomonas sp. | reverse complement strand
AGCACCGCGTCGCCCTTCGGGTGGCCGAACGTGTCGTTGACCGGCTTGAAGCCGTCGAGGTCGAGGAACAGGATCGCGCAGGGCACATTGCCGGCGGTGGCGGTCCGCAAGGCTTCGCCGAGCAATTGGCGGACCCGGCCGCGGTTGGGCAGGCCGGAGAGCACGTCGACATTGGCGAGATGGGTCAGCCGCTCCTGCGTCTGGCGGATCTCGGTGACGTCCGAGCCGACCCCGCGGAAGCCCTCGAAGCGGCCGGCGGTGTCGATGATCGGGTCGCCGGCGATCGAGATCCAGCGCTCGCCGCGGGCGGTCTTCAATTCCATCTCGAGCGAGTTGAACGGCTGGCGCTCGAGCAGCAGGCGGCCGAGCTCGGCGTTGCCGCCGAGCAGCGACGGCAGCGAATGGCCGAGCAGCTGGCTCGCCGGCCGGCCGAGCAAGGCGGTCATTCGCGACGAGATGTAGGTGACCCGGTTTTCGGCATCGACCTGCCACAGCCAGCCGACACCGCGCTGCTCATATTCCTGAAGCAGCAGGCTGGCGCTTTCGCTTTGCGAGCCGAAGTCGGCGTTGGTCTTGAGCTGGTGGAACGCCCAGCGAGCGACAGCGAGCACGCCGAAGATCGCGACTCCGAGGGTGAACAGGATCGACAGCATATGCGGGAACGGGACGCTGTTGCGGCCGAGGAGCAAGACCAGGCTGACCCCGGCGGTAAACGCCGACATCCAGGCGGTGACGCAGGGCGGAACGACCACCAGGCCGAGCGCGCCGATGCCGAGCCCGGCCATCACCGAGGCGGAAATCACCTGGGTGTCGGGCGGAAGCTTGGCGAAGGTGGCCAGCGGCAGGCTGAGCCACAGAAGCGCGCGCAAGGTGACGTCGCCGACCATCAGCCATTGCGGCACCTGCCGCCCGGAGCGGCCGACATGGGTAACCGCCTGCGTCCGGGCGAGCTGCATCGCGGCGAGGTTGGCGATCGCGATCGACCCGCACCACGGCAGCAGCCAGGTGACATCGACATCGCCGCTCAACACCGCCGCCATCATCAGCGCGGCGACGATGTTGGCGGCCGCGAAGAACGGCGCGAGCTGGGCGCGCGAGATCAATTGAACGTCTTTCAGGGGCGAGCTTTCGCCCTCGCCTTCGCGGCTGGTCAGGCCAAGCGATTCCCCGCCCGGAAGGCGCGCTGAGATCATGCGTCTATAGCGATCTGGGGCTTCGTACATCCGCCTGCCGTTCCACGTCCGAGGCCGAGGGGTAGCGAAAGAGCGTTTAAGGGCGGTTAAGGTCATTCGCATGCGGCCTGTCCGGGGGACAGGTCGACCGAATGTCCGCGCGGCGCAGCTGCGGGCGTATTTCGAGCCGACTGCACGCAAGACGCCCCCTCCACCAGCCGTCGCCTTCGGCTAGGCTGGTCCCCCTCCCCGTTCCGGGGAGGATCAGAGCGTCAACTTGTCCAGCTCGCCCGTGACCATCGGGTGGTAGAGCGGCCGGCCGCGGGGGTAGATGCGGGCGGCGATCGGCCGGCCCCAGCTCGAATCCTCGGCGAGCGCCTTGATCAGCGGCCGGACGAACTTGCGCCGCCCCTGCGTCGTCAGGAACTGCTCAAGCGACGGAACCGCCGGGTCGTAGCGGTTGCCGACCGCCAGATCGAGCCAGGCAAAGCGAACCTCCATGTTGCGGATGCCGTTGAGCGCGAACGCTTTGTCGAGAGCGTCCAGCCTGGCCATGGGCAGCTTGCGCGGCAGCTTGTTCATGAAGCGCAGCCGCTCGTCGGTGTTCCAGCGCGACCAGGCCGTGGTGTCGGGAGCGCCGCCGCTGGCGAAGGCGGCGACCGCTCGGTCGACTTCGGCGAACGCCTGCGGGTCGGGCCGGACCATGTTGGGCGGCAGCCCCGGCTCATTGACCCAGCGGTCGAGCATCAGCTTCGCTTCGAGCGCCTGGTCGCTTTTGATCAGATGCTGGCGGAGGTCGGCGAGGAAGATCGCCGATGTCACCGGCTGGAAGCGGTGCCGCTCGAACCAGCCCTTGAGCCATGCGTCGAACCGCTCGCGGCCGACCGCCGCCTCGATGGTGCGCAGGAACGCCGCGCCTTTTTCATAGGCGACGTCGGTCAGCCCGTCGTCGGGGCTGCGGCCCTTCAGGTCGATGTGCAGGCGGGTGTCGGCACCGGTCGGCCCGCCATTGTCCGCGATCGCCTTGTTGAGCGCGTCGACGCCGAGCGCGATCTGCTGCGTCGCCGCCTGCGGTCCGTAGAGCGCCTCGACGATCCGCCGCTCGGCATAGGTGGTCATGCCTTCGTTGAGCCAGAAGTCGGCCCAGGTCGCGTTGGTTGCGAGGTTGCCGGACCAGCTGTGGGCGAGCTCGTGCGCGATCAGGCTGACGAGGCTCTTGTCGCCGGCGATGAAGGTCGGGGTGAGGAAGGTCAGGGTGGGATTCTCCATGCCGCCGAACGGGAAGGACGGCGGCAGGACGATCATGTCGTAGCGTTCCCACAAATAGGGCCCGAACAGCTTTTCGGCCGCGTCGATCATCTTCTCGGTGTCGGCGAGCTCGGCGGCGGCCGCGTCGAGCATGCTCGGCTCGGTCCACACGCCCGAGCGCGGCCCGAGCGACTTGAACGCGAGGTCGCCGACCGCAATGGCGATCAGATAGGGCGGGACGTTGCGCTCCATTCGATATTCGAAAATGCTCTCGCCGCCCTGGGTGATCGGCCTGGCGGCGCGCGGTGCGCTCATCACCGCGGTGAGACCCGCGGGAACCCGGATCTTCGCTTCCCAGCTTTGGCGGATTCCCGGCGAATCCTGGGTCGGGATCCAGCTCCGGTTGAGGATCGACTGACCCTGGCTGAACAAATAGGGGCGCTTCTTGCCGGCCGTCTGCTCGGGCGTCAGCCATTGCAGCGCCTCGGCATCGGGCGCGCTCTTGTAGCGGATGATGAGCCGCTCGGTGTCCGGGCGGAGAGCGACCGCAAGGGGTGCGCCGAGGTTGGGATCGCTCGTTCCAACCTTCCACGCGAGCGGCTCGCCCTTGCCGTCGGTGATGGCCTGGATTTCCAGCCCCTTGTCGTCGAGAATTATCTCCTTCGCCTCGGGCCGGCGCTCGATGTCGAGGGTGGCGGTGCCGCCGATGCGCTTGGCGTCGAAATCGACGGCGAGGTCGAGCGCGAGGTGATGGACCCGGGCTTCGAGCGGCCTGGCGAAGCTGTGGACATCCTGGGCGTCGGCGGTGGCGAGGATCGGAGCGACGGCGGCCGTTTCCTTGGCTGCGGGCTGCGCGGCTTTGTCCGTCTCGGCGCCCTGGCACGCGGCCGTCAGCAACACCGCGGCGACCAGCACCGCTCGGGACCATGATTTCATCGAATGCTTCCTTAGCCGGACTCAGCAATGCCAACGTAGAGGGAGCGTTTCGGTGCCGCGAAAACGCGCCGGACCATCGGCTCGAAGAACTCCAGCGGAGCGTTGTCATAGGCGGGGTCGAACGCCGCCTGGTCGTAGATTTCGCAGAAGCGGGCGGTGTCCTCGAAGTGTGGATGGCCGCGGAACGCCTCGCGCATGTCGCGGTCGAGGCCGATGTAATGGAAGAAATAATAGCCCTGGAAGATGCCGTGCTTCTCGG
>CAYSHL010000081.1:0-3723 GCA_964430865.1 uncultured Sphingomonas sp. | reverse complement strand
CCCAGCACCCGGCCGCGCACGGCGTCCTGCGGCTGATCCTCGAGCTCGACGGCGAAATCGTCGAGCGGGTCGACCCGCACATCGGGCTGCTCCACCGCGGCACCGAGAAGCTCATCGAGTACAAGACCTACGCCCAGGCGATCCCCTATTTCGACCGGCTCGATTACTGCTCGCCGATGTGCATGGAGCACAGCTTCGTGCTGGCCATCGAGAAATTGATGGGCCTCGAGGTGCCGCCGCGCGCCCAATATATCCGCACGCTGATGGCCGAGCTGACGCGCATCAAGAACCACATGCTCAACCTCGGCAGCCACATCATGGACGTCGGGGCGATGACCCCGAACCTGTGGCTGTTCGAGATCCGCGAAGACCTCATGCAGATCTACGAGGCGGTGTCGGGCGCCCGGATGCACGCCAATTACTTCCGCGCCGGCGGGGTCCACGGCGACATCCCGCCCAAGGTCTTCGCGCAGATCGGCGACTTTCTCGACAACCGCCTGGGCCTGTTCGAGGACGCGATTTCGCTGGTCGCCGACAACCGCATCTTCAAGCAGCGTAACGTCGACATCGGCAAGGTCAGCAAGGCCGACGCGATCGCCTGGGGCTTCTCCGGGCCGATGATCCGCGCCGCCGGAGTGCCGTGGGACATCCGCCGCTCGCAGCCGTACGAGGTCTATGACCGGATGGAATTCGACGTTCCGGTCGGCACCAACGGCGACTGCTACGACCGCTTCATGGTCCGCGTCGAAGAGGTGCGCCAGTCGTGGCGGATCGCCCGCCAGTGCCTCAAGGAAATGCCGGAGGGGCCGATCGGCAGCCTCGACCGCAAGGTGTTCCCGCCGATGCGCGCCGAGATGAAGACCTCGATGGAGGCGTTGATCCACCACTTCAAGCTCTACACCGAAGGCTATCACGTGCCCGCCGGCGAAGTGTATGTCGCGACCGAGAGCCCCAAGGGCGAGTTCGGAGTCTATCTCGTCGCCGACGGCACCAACCGGCCGTACCGCTGCAAGATCCGCCCGACTGGCTTCTCGCATCTCCAGGCGATGGACTTCATGATGAAGGGCCACATGCTCGCCGACGTCACCGCGGTCTTGAGCGCGATCGACGTCGTGTTCGGGGAGGTGGACCGGTGATTGGTTCGATTCTGGTCATCGCTTTTGCCGCTGCCCAAGGCTTTGTGGTGCTTGCGACTGCCGCGGTAGCCTTGCATCTCCTGAAGAAGTCCAGCGCTCTGGCAAAGTTTACGGCGATGGCAGCGTCTTATGTTGCCTGGGTGACGTTCACGATCTCGGGCTACAGCATGCTCGGTGGCGAGGGCGGGCTGATGGACGGCTTTGGCCTCGTGCTTTTCCTCTGTTTCACGGCGCTCGTTAGCTCGTTCATTTATTTGGTGGCTTGGTCAGTTTTCGACCGACGCAGGGGAGCGGCAGAATAGTGGCCGGCAAAGCTTTCATCCTCGACGACGACGAGGTCCACACACACTTGTTGTTTTCCGGCGAAGGCCGGAATCCAGGGCGCTGCGTGAGCAGCGCTGCCGCGCTGCCCTGGACCCCGGCCTACGCCGGGGAACCAGGGTTCGGGGAGGTGGATCGGTGATTGGTTCGGCAATCATCGCTCTGGCATTGTCCGGTCAGATTGTCCTGGTGAAGCCGAAAATGGTGGAGACACGGCGGCCGGTGATAGAGCGATTCATCTATTCAGTTGAAACCGGGAAAACTGTGTTCGACGTGGACTTCGTCAAGCCGATGGGGGTTGGGGGCGCTGCGCTGTTGAAGTCACTCTCGGCATGCAAATCGAAAGGCTATGACACGACTTTTCGGCCGCGAGAGGTGATCGTCAATTGGCACTGCAAGCGACGTCCCGGAACGAACTTGCTGGCAACGATCCTCTATTTCGAAGGCGACAGGATCCGCCGCATCGAACTGGCTGAGGTCGATGAGCGGGTGAATCGACGCCGATGACCAGGCAAGCTTTCATCCTCGACGACGCCGAGGTCCGCGCGCGCTTGTTGTTTTCCGGCGAAGGCCGGAATCCAGGGCGCTGCGTTAGCAGCGCTGCCGCGCTGCCCTGGGCCCCGGCCTGCGCCGGGGAACGGAGGCGCTAATGGCCGGCCAGGCTTCCATCCTCGACGACGCCGAGCAGCGGGCGCGGTGGTCGGGCTTTGCGTGGACCGACGAGCTTGCGCGGCAGGCGAAGGCGATCGTCGCGCAATATCCCGAGGGGCGGCAGCAGTCGGCGGTGATCCCGCTGCTCGATCTCGCTCAGCGGCAGGTTGGGGCGGAGACCAAGACCCAGGGCTGGCTGCCGCTGCCGGTGATGGAGTTCGTGGCGCAAGAGCTCGACATGCCGGTGATCCGGGTGCTCGAGGTCGCGACCTTCTACACCATGTTTAACCTGGCGCCGGTCGGCCGCTTCCACGTCCAGGTGTGCGGGACGACGCCGTGCCTGCTGCGCGGGTCGGACGATGTGCTCGAGGCCTGTTACCAGCGCGGGTTGCACAAGGGCCGGACGACCGACGACGGGCTGTTCACTCTGACCGAGGTCGAGTGCCTCGGCGCCTGCGCCAACGCGCCGATGGTCCAGGTCAACGACGACAATTACGAAGACCTGACCGGCGAGAGCATGGGCGCGATCCTCGACGCGCTGGCCCGCGGCGAAACGCCCAAGCCCGGCCCGCAGGTCGAGCGCCAGACCAGCTGCCCGGCCGGCGGCCCGACGACGCTCAAGAAGATGGCCGAGCGCAATTACGATTATCGGGGGCAATGGTGATGCGAGCGACCACCGCCTCCCAATCCGTCACCCCCGCGAAAGCGGGGGTCCCGCTGCTGTTCTTCCGGCGTAGTGAAGGCAGCGGGATTCCCGCTTTCGCGGGAATGACGAGGGAGGGGATCAGCTCATGAAGAACATCCTCAAGATCGTCATCGCGATCCTGATCGTCATCGTCGCGTGGAAGATCCTCAAGGGAATCCTCGGCCTGGTGATCGGCGTCGCCATCGCGGGCCTGCTGATCTACGGCGGGATGAAGCTGCTCGAGGGGCCGAAAAGCTGATGGAAATCCTCGCCATCATCCTCGCTTTGGTCATCGGCTTCGTCGTGCTGAAATTCATCAGCGGGATGGTGAAGTTCGTCGTCCTGGGCGTGATCGTGCTCGGCCTGTTCTACTTCATGACCGGGGGCTTCGGCGTGTGACCAGTACCGGCCCACTCGCGGACAAGGACCGCGTTTTCACCAACGTCTACGGCTTCCAGTCGCCGGACCTGAAGGCCGCGAAGATGCGGGGCGACTGGGACGACACCGCCAAATTGATGCAATTGGGCCAGGACCCGATCATCGAGCAAATCAAGGAAAGCGGGCTGCGCGGCCGCGGCGGCGCCGGTTTCCCGACCGGCATGAAGTGGAGCTTCATGCCCAAGGAGCCCAAGCCGGGCAAACCCAATTTCCTCGTCGTCAACGCCGACGAGTCCGAGCCCGGATCGTGCAAGGACCGCGAGATCATCCGCCACGACCCGCACAAATTGATCGAAGGCTCGCTGATCGCCGGCTTCGCGATGCGCGCGCGGGCCGGCTACATCTACATCCGCGGCGAGTTCATCCGCGAGACGGAGGCGCTCAGGAAAGCGATCGCCGAGGCCTATGCCGCCGGCCTGCTCGGCAAGAACGCCGCGGGCTCGGGCTACGACTTCGACCTGTTCGTCCACCGCGGCGCCGGCGCCTACATCT
>CAYSHL010000080.1:0-4245 GCA_964430865.1 uncultured Sphingomonas sp. | reverse complement strand
CAGGTGCTCGCCGGCTACAGCCTCGGCGAGGCCGATTTGCTGCGCCGCGCGATGGGCAAGAAGATCCAGAGCGAGATGAACGCCCAGCGCAGCCGCTTCGTCGAGGGCGCCGCGGTCCACGGAATCTCACCCGAAAAGGCCGGCGAATTGTTCGACTTGATCGACAAGTTCGCCGGCTACGGGTTCAACAAGAGCCACGCGGCGGCCTACGCGGTCGTTGCCTACCAGACCGCCTGGCTCAAGGCCCACCACCGTCCGGAATTCTACGCCGCGTCGATGAGCTTCGACATGGCCCAGACCGACAAGCTGGCCTTGTTCGTCGAGGACATCCGCCGCGCCGGGGTCGAATGCCTGCCGCCCGACATCAACTCCAGCCGCGCCGATTTCGCCGTCGAAGGCGAGGCCGTCCGCTACGCGCTGGGGGCGCTCAAGGGCGTCGGCGAGAAGGCGATGGAGGCGCTGGTCGCCGAACGCGAAGCCAATGGCCCGTTCGCCAGCCTCGACGATTTCGCCGCCCGCATCGACCCGCGCCTGCTCAACCGCCGCCAGATCGAGAGCCTCGCCGGAGCGGGTGCGTTCGATTCCATCTCGCCCGACCGGGCCGCCGTGTTCGCCGCGGCCGAAACCATTCTCGCCCATGCCGCGACCGCCGCCGACCAGCGCGAAAGCGGGCAGGGCGGGCTGTTCGGAGGCGAGGCGCACAAGGGATTGGCCCCGATCCGCCTGCCGCGCGACGCGTCCTGGACTCTCGCGCAGCGGATGGCCGCCGAGCACGATTCGTTCGGCTTCTATTTTTCCGCCCACCCGGTCGACTCGCAGCGGCATCTGCTCGCCGCGCACAAGGTCAAAAGCTTCGGCGAGCTGGCTTCGATCCCGCTGCCCGCCGACGGCAGCCGCTCGACATCGGTCATTGCGGGACTTGTGGAAGAGGCGCGCTGGCGAACCTCGGCCAAGGGCCGCCGCTACCTGATGGCGACGCTGAGCGACTCATCGGGCCAATATGTCGCCACCGCGTTCGACGAGGAGCCGTGCGCGGCGCTCGAGGCGGCGGCGCGCTCGGGCGGCTGCGGGCTGATGCATATCGAGCTCGACCGGCGGCCCGGCGACGAAGTTCCGCGAGTGACCGTCAAGCGCTTCCAGCCGCTGGACGCGCTGGCCCAGCGGACGCGCCTGCAGATGAACGTTCGAGTGCCCGAAGGCGACGCGATCCTGCAGCTGGCGCGCGAGCTGACCGGCGCCCACGGCGGCACCGGTGCGATCCGTTTCATCGTCCCGCTGGCCGGCGGCGGCGAAGCGGTGGTCCTCGCGGGCCGCGATTACCGGCTCGACGCCGAGCTTGCCGCCCGCTTCGAGCGCATCACCGGCGAGGGAACCGTCGACCTCTCGGTCCAGGAGCCGCCGAAACTGGCGCTGGTTGGGTAGAGGCCCTCTCCCCCCGAGGGAGAGGGAAGGAGCCGCGAAGCGGCGGAAGGGTGAGGGACTTCCCTCGCTGGACAGGCCCTCACCCCAACCCTCTCCCTCAAGGGGAGAGGGGGCTAGCTAAGCCTGCCAGAAGCCGTCGCGGTTGACGAGGCTTGTGATCTTCGCGTTTTGCTCCTCGGTCAGCGCCTGCTTGAAGCGCGGGAACACCTGTTCCTCCTCCATGTGCGCATGCTTACTGATCAGCGTCCTGAACTCGCGGACCTTCTCGAGCCAGTTCGGAGCATCGGCGCCTATCTGGTTCAATTCGTAAATGAAGGTCTTCACATAGCCGTGCTCGGCCTCGAGCAAGTCGGCATCGTGCGCTTCATTAGCTTCGCGCAGCGCCGGATAGACGACCATTTCCTCCTCGTGCGCATGCTTGTCGAGCGCATGGGTCAGCTTCATCAGCAGCATTTTGCGCTTGAAGGTCTGAGTGGGGTCGGTCGCCAGCATCTTGTCGAAGATCGCCAGCGTCATGTCGTGCTCGGTAGCCAGAACTTCGTCCCAATCGCCGCTGGCGCCGGACAGGCTCTGGGTCAGGAACTTGCGGCCGAAATTCGCGGCGAGGCCGATCGCGGCTCCCGCCAGCGCCGCGCCGACGAGCGCGCCCGTGCCTTCCTTGCCCCAGGAAAAGGCGCTGTCCTCGCGGTTGTTGCTGCGGTTCGCCTGACGGCCATTGCCGCCATTCTGGCCGCCGCTGCTGCGCTTGGTCGTGCTGCGGTTCGAATTGCGGTTCTGGGTACGCGTCGCCATCTCGAATTCCTCCATGTTTTGAGTTCGCTGGCATCAACGGGCAGGGCGAGGGCGCTGTTCCTCGGAGCGGACGGGATCGCCTGGCCGGCTGCGCCGGGCCGCTCCGCTTATCGGCCAGCCCGAGCTACCCGTCCGGTCGCGGTCAGCTATCGTGCGCGCTTGGAGGAAGTTGTATGAGTTGGCGGATCGGACGCGTTGAGGCGACCTCGGACCCGGATGCGGCAAGGCGCAAGGTAATGGCCAAGCTGCGGCGGCTGGCCGAGCTCGACGATCCCGAAAGCCTGGTCGTGCCGATCCTGATCGACGCGGTGCTGATGGCGGAATCCTATCGCGGAGCGCGCCACCAGATCACTTTCCTGCCCGAATTGACCCGGAGCGTCGACGACCTGATCCGCGAGATCACGATCCTTGAAAAGACGGAGGAGTGGGCGGAGTCCTGACCGTCGCTAAGCCGGGTTTTTCGCGCGCTCGGGGCAGGGCCATTGCCGGATCCGCCGGCTTCCGCACCACAGTTCCTTCGGCGCATAGCCCCTGCGGCTGGCCTCGGCGATCGCTTCGCCCTCGTCGTCGGCTTCGAAGTCCTCGACCCGCTGGATGTGCCCCTCGGGGCTAAGGGAATAAAGCCTGTAGTTGGACATGAGCGATGCCCTCCCCCGCATAAAAGTTATGCTTATGAAGGCACTGCCCAGCGCTGCGCTCAAATAGTTAACAAATCCTTGCGACGGCGGCAGAGCGGTCGGGTAGCAGGGGGCGCTGCGCGACTAGAGCCCGTTGGCAGGCTCTTCGGCCGGTAGCGCCGGCTCGGCAGGCTGCGTTTCGGGCGCGGGCATTGGCGCGTTTCCGACATTCTCCACGGGCCCTTCCGGCAGCAGCGGCTCGGCGGACGCCGGCGGCAGCTCCTGAACCACGTCCTCGAGCGGGGGCAGCGGCTTTGCGGTCTCATATTCCTCGCCGGGCAGCGTCTTCGGAGCCCGGCTCGGCGGCGGCGCTTTGTCCTTCGGCGGAACGATGCCCTGGTAGACGCAGGCGTCGAGGCCGTCGCGAGCGACGACGCCGATACGCGCGGCGATGGTCCCGCCGTAGCGCCGGGTGAAGCCCTTGGGAGCGACCGCTCCGCGCTTCTTGGGCAGCGGTAGCACGGCGGCGATCCGCGCCGCCTCGGTGCGGCTCATGGCGCTCGCGTCATGGCCGAAATAGCGCTGCGATCCGGCGCTGACCCCGTAGGTGCCGATTCCGGTCTCGGCGAGATTGAGATAGACTTCCATGATCCGCTGCTTGGGCCACATCGCTTCGGCCAGCACAGTGAACCAGGCCTCCAGGCCTTTGCGGAAATAGCCGCCGCCCTGCCACAGGAAGGCGTTCTTCGCGGTTTGCTGGCTGATCGTCGAGCCGCCGCGGATGCGTCCGCCCGACGCGTTGCGCTGCATCGCTTCCTCGATCGCGTCGAAGTCGAAGCCGTCGTGCTGGCAGAACTTGCTGTCCTCGCCGGCGATCGCCGCTCGGACCATGTCGCGGTCGATGCGCTCGATCGGCATCCAGTCGCGCTCCGCTCCGCGGCCGGCCAGCACGTCGCCGAGCATGGTTGCGGTGATCGGCGGGTTGATGAAGCGGTAGGCGAGGACCCACAGCAGCGAGCCGAGAATGAAGATCAGCGCGGCCTTGACGATCCAGCCGAAGATCCGCGCGGGCCAGGAACGCGGCCGCCGGCGCTTGTAGCGGGGGATGCTGGACTGCGGTTGCCGGGCCATCGGCGCGCCCTAGCGGCGGCCCGGCGACAAGGCAATTTCGAGCTAGCGGTCGCGGCCCATCCCGCGGCGATCACGATCAGAAGGGAAGGATCGGGCTCGGAAGGGTGACCGGCAGGACCTCCACGATCGGCGCGACAATCGGCGCAACGATCGGCTCGACGACTGGAACGATCGGCGCAACGATCGGCGCGACAATCGGCGCAACGACTGGAACGACCGGCTCGACAATCGGCGCGACGATCGGCTCGACGACTGGAACGATCGGCGCGACAATCGGCGCAAC
>CAYSHL010000079.1:0-4398 GCA_964430865.1 uncultured Sphingomonas sp. | reverse complement strand
ATCGACGATTCGATCGTCCGCGGCACGACCAGCCTGAAGATCGTCCAGATGATGCGCGATGCCGGCGCCACCCAGGTCCACATGCGGATCGCCTCGCCGCCGACCCGCCACAGCTGCTTTTACGGAGTCAACACGCCCGAGCGCGCCAAGCTGCTCGCCGCGCAGATGGGCGTCGAGGCGATGGCCGATTACATCAACGCCGACAGCCTCGCCTTCATCTCGATCGAGGGCCTGTACCGGGCATTGGGATCGGAGCGCGACAATGCGCAGCCGCAGCGTTGCGACGCCTGCTTCACCGGCGATTATCCGACCAGCCTGACCGATTTTTCGGAGAAAGAGCGCGCGGGCCCGCTGTCGCTGGTCGCCAGCCGGTAAGCCTTTTTCGTCGTTGCGACCCCGGATCGGGTCCGGGGGACCGGCAATCCAGTTTCTTTGTTCGCGCTGGATTGATTCGTCGCTTCGCTCCTCGCAAAGACGGGCTGATATGACGGACCCAAAGCCCCTCGCCGGAAAGCTCGCGCTCGTTACCGGTGCGAGCCGCGGAATCGGCGCGGCGACCGCCGAAGCGCTCGGCGCGGCGGGCGCTCATGTGATTCTCATCGCCCGGACGGCCAGCGCGCTCGAAGCGGTCGACGATCGGATTCACGAGGCGGGCGGGAGTTCGACGATCGCCCCGCTCGACCTGACCGACGGCGAGTCGATCGGCAAGCTCGCGGCCGCGGTCGCCGAGCGCTGGGAAAAGCTCGACATATTGGTGCTCAACGCGGCGATGCTCGGCTCGCTGACCCCCGTCGAGCATATCGACGCCAAGGAATATGGCCGGGTGCTCGGCCTCAATTTGCTCGCCAACCAGGCGATGATCGCGGCGTTCGACCCGCTGCTTCGCAAGGCCGACCGCGCCGACGTCGTCGCACTCACCTCGTCGGTCGGAAGCGAGCCGCGCGCCTTCTGGGGCGCGTACGGATCGTCCAAGGCGGCGCTCGAGACGCTGCTCGGCGCCTATGCCGACGAGACCGAGCACAGCGGTCGGATGCGGGTACACATCGTCGACCCCGGAGCGACCCGCACCCGGATGCGTGCACTCGCCTTCCCCGGCGAGGAGCCGGACAGCGTCAAGCCGCCGGAGGTGGTGGCGACGTCGATCCTGGAGCGGTTGCTGGCCGATGTCCCAAGCGGCAAGAAGGTGCGCGTCGAGGCCTAGGCTTTGGCCATCGTCACCTGGGCGACGTCGATGGCGCCGCCCCGGAAGCCGCCTTCGCAATACATCAGATAATAGCGCCAGAGGTCGTGGAACTCCGCGCCGAACCCGGCGAGGTCGCCGCGCTCCACCGCCGCGTCGTAGCGCTTGCGCCAGAGGTTGAGGGTGCGGGCGTAATCCAGGCCGAAGCCGTCGCGGTCGTCCCACGACAGGCCGCGCTCTTTGGCCAGCGCGG
This sequence comes from uncultured Sphingomonas sp., assembly GCA_964430865.1. Taxonomy (GTDB): domain Bacteria; phylum Pseudomonadota; class Alphaproteobacteria; order Sphingomonadales; family Sphingomonadaceae; genus Sphingomicrobium. The sequence continues at coordinate 2,965 of CAYSHL010000079.1, read as the reverse complement.
CGAAGCCCGGCTCGTCGAGCAACAGCCCGCCGGGGAAGATGTAGGTCTGGATGAAATCGGCGCTTTTCGAATAGCGCTCGAACAGCCGGTGATCGATGCTGATGAACTGCAGCGCCGCGCGGCCGCCGGGCTTCAGATTGCGGGCGATGGAGTCGAGGTAGGCGCCCCACCAGCGCATTCCGACCGCCTCGACCATCTCGACCGAGGCGACCGCGTCGAATTGCTCGGCGATCTCGCGGTAGTCCTGCAAACGGATCTCGATTTGGCCGGTCAGGCCGCAATCCGCGACCTTGGCGTCGGCCCACGCCTTCTGCTCCTCGGACAGCGTCAGGCCGACGACGGTAACGCCGCGCTTTGCCGCCTCGATCGCCAGGCTGCCCCAGCCGCAGCCGATGTCGAGCAGTCGCTGGCCGGGTTCGAGGTCGAGGCGGTCGAGCAGAAGCGCGATCTTGCGCAATTGCGCCGCTTCGAGTTCCCCCTCCCGCTCGCGGGAGGGGTTAGGGGAGGGCATGTCGGGAGAGGCGATTACAGGCCCTCCCCCGGCCCCTCCCGTTGGCGGGAGGGGAGAAGCAAAGCGCGCCGACGAGTAGGTCATCGTGCCGTCGAGCCACGCCGCGTAGAAATCGTTGCCGAGGTCGTAGTGCGCGGCGATGTTGCGCTTGGCCTTGCCGGGCGCGTTGTCGCGCAGGCGATGGGCGAGCGCGTTCACCCAGCGGAACGGGCCCTTCGCCCGCGCCGCGCCGCCGAGCTCGACCGAATTGGCGGTGAACAGCTCGAACAAGACGACCGGGTCGGGGCTCGACCATTCGCCGTTGGTCCACGCCTTGTACCAGCCGACCGAGCCCGAGGTCGCCAGCCGGACCAGCGCCATCCAGCTTCGCAGCTCGACGATCGGCGCCGGGCCCGGCGCATGGAAGCCGATCCGCCGCCGGCTGCCGTCCGGGAGAGTCGCCTCGATCCCGCCGCGGGCGAGTCGGGCGTCGAGATGGTCGAGGAGCTTGGCGAAGGCCGGCGCCACCAGCCGGGCCGCGATGCCGCCACCGACCGCGAAGCCGCGATCGGCTCGGACCAGATGCTCGCCCCTGCCTGTCATCGCCGGCGCATTAGCAGCCGCGGCCGCCGGTCGGCACAACCGATTGGCGGCTCAGCCGCGAGCGGCTGCGGAAATCCTGGTAGCGGGCGTCGCCGATCTCGACCTTGACCGAGCAGCGCGAGCGCTCGACCTCCGCCAGCGGCAGGATCGACCAGCGCAGGAACTTGGCGAGAGCGGCGTCGCGGCGGACGGCTTCGCGCACCAAGGGGTCTTGCATCATCGTCGGCCGGCAGCCGCTCACCGGCCCGAAGCTTCCGCCGAGCGGGTCGTAGCGGCTCCAGCGGTAGCAATCGCCCTCGCGCCAGACGAGCCCGCGGCGCCAGGATGCAACCGGCGGCGGCGAGGCGAACATCGCCTCGACCGGCCGCTCGCCCGCCCAGCGGTGGACGGCCGCATAAGCGCGCTGGCTGATGACGAGGTTGATGCCGACGTAGGCGATCGCGATCGCGAGGGCCGCCTGCGCCGGGCGCCGCCACGCCCTGCCCTTCTCTTCGCGGATCCGCGACCAGGCGATCGAGCCGCCGAGCAGCAGCCAGATCCAGACGTCGATGATGAACAAGGCGTCGGCGTGAAACCAGGCGGTCGAAAAGGGCGCCAGCAGCTGGACCGAATAGGTCGTCAGCAAATCCGACAGAGGATGGGTGAGAGTCGCGAGGTAAGCGAGCGCGACCAGCCAGCCGAAGCGCATCGGCAGACCGCTCTTGAACGTCGCGCCGCGGCCGATTTGCCAGCGGTCGAGGAGCCACAGCAGGCCGGCAAGCAATGGCGGCATCGCCAGCACCCCGCCGACCAGCCCGTGGGTGAAGCCGCGGTGCATCGCCAGCGGCTCCCAGCCGGCCCAGCCGAAGAACACGTCCACATCGGGCATGTTCGCCCCGAGAATCAGCACCGCGAGCCCCTTGCGAGTCCGGCTCTTCAGCCCGGCTTGGCCCAGCGCCCAGCCGGTCAGCGAATGGGTGATATTGTCCACCGATCATCCTCCCCGGCATTGGCCGGGGAGGGGGACCGCCGAAGGCGGTGGAGGGGTTCTGATCATCAGAAGGCCCCCTCCACCAGCTTCGCTGGTCCCCCTCCCCACGAAATCGTGGGGAGGATGTGTTTCACTCACAGCTTGTGCGGCTCTTTCTCGACTTGCCAGGTCTGCCCCTTGGAGACGAGCGCCTGGAGGTCGGGCTTCTTGCCGCTCGCCGCGGCCTGGTTCTGCTCGATGACCGCGCTTTCGAAGGTCGGCGCCGGGTCCTCGTAGATGACCCCGAGCGCCATCGGGAAGGACGCGGGCATTTCGATCAGCATCGCCGCGACGCCGCGGTTCCTGGGGTCGTGGACCAGCACGGAGGGATCGTCGCCCTCGACCACCTTGAGCACCAGCCGCTCGGTGTCGAGCGCCAGCCCCTTGGTGCCGCCGGCGAATAGCATCTTCTCTCCGGGCTGGAGCCACAATTGCTTGTCCGCGGCCACGTCCCGCGACGTAAAGGAGCCGAACACGTCGTCGTTGTAGACGATGCAATTCTGGTAGATTTCGACGAAGCTCGCGCCCCGGTGGGCATGGGCCGCCTTGAGCACGTCGGGCAGGCTTTTGTGGACGTCGATGCCCCGCGCGATGAACCGCGCTCCCGAGCCCAGCGCGAACATGCACGGAGCGACCGGCCGGTCGACCGAGCCGAACGGGGTCGACGGGCTGCGCGTGCCAACGCGGCTGGTCGGCGAATATTGGCCCTTGGTCAGGCCGTAGATCTCGTTGTTGAACAGCAGGATCTGGCAGTCGAGGTTGCGGCGCAGGACGTGCATCGTGTGGTTGCCGCCGATCGACAAAGCGTCGCCGTCGCCGGTGATGATCCACACGTCCAATTCGGGGTTGGCGAGCTTGATGCC
>CAYSHL010000078.1:0-4480 GCA_964430865.1 uncultured Sphingomonas sp. | reverse complement strand
AGCTTCCCGCCCAACTACCTCCACCAAAGCTGGCGCGACTACCTCTACTGGGACGTCGAACTGGAGCCGTAAGCGGGGCTGTCATTGCGAGGAGCAAAGCGACGCGGCAACCCAGCGAAAACAAAGAAACGGGATTGCTTCGCGTACCTGTCCTCGGGCTGGCCTAGCCAGACCCGGGGGCTCGCAACGACGATAAATACTCCCGCACCTTGGGCGCAATGTCATCGCGCTCGAGCGCCATCGCCAGGTTGGCGATGACGAAGCCGGCCTTGTCGCCGCAGTCGTGGCGCACCGAATCGACCTTGAGCGCGTGCATCGGCAGCTTGCCGATCAGCCCGGCGATCGCGTCGGTCAGCTGGATCTCGCCGCCGGCGCCGCGCTCGCCCTTGTCGAGCACGCGCATCACCTCGGGCTGGAGGATGTAGCGGCCCATCACCGCCATCCGCGACGGCGCCTGGTCTGGATCGGGTTTCTCGACCAGGCCGAGGACCTCGGTCAGGTCGCCGTCGACCCGCCCGGGAGCGAGCACTCCATAGCTCTTGGTCTTCTCGGCCGGCACCTCCTCGGTGCACAGCATGATCCCGCCGACCTTGTGCCACGCGTCGACCATCTGCTTGAGCGCTCCCGGCGTCCCGGCCATCAGATCGTCGGGCAGAAGCACCGCGAACGGCTCGTCGCCGACAATATGGCGCGCGCACCAGACCGCGTGGCCGAGCCCGAGCGGCTCCTGCTGTCGGACCGAAACCAGCTCGCCGAAATTGGTCCGCGACGTCGCGAGCGCGTCCAGGCTCTTGCCGGCGGCACGCATCGTCGTCTCGAGCTCGAACGCCATGTCGAAATAGTCGACCAGCGAGGATTTGCCGCGCCCGGTGACGAAGATCATCTGCTCGATTCCGGCCTCGCGCGCCTCGTCGACCGCATACTGGATCAGCGGCCGGTCGACGATCGTCAGCAATTCCTTGGCGACGGCCTTGGTCGCGGGCAGCAGTCGAGTGCCGAGCCCGGCGACCGGGAAAACGGCTTTGCGCACACGCATTGTCACCGAGCGGCGCTCATTGCGGGGTCGACGGCCCGGAGTCTTTGTCGACCGGCTGGGGGTCGGTGCCGGCCGGCAGTACCGGCGCCGCTCCGCCGTCGGGCGGCGGCAGGTCGAAACGGTCGGGCCGGCGCGGCTCGGAGCGCTTGACCAGCTCGTCGATCCGCTCGGGGTCGGCGTTGGTCGGCGGGGTCAGCAGTTCGGCGGCCGTCGGAGTCCGGCTGGCCAGCAGCGGCTTGACCGGGAGCGGCTCGCCGCGCGCCGGCTGCAGGTCGGCCATTTGCCCGCATGCCCCGAGCAGCAACGCAGCCAACATAACGAGACGCTTCATCATCAACTCCGGCGGGCGGCGCGAGCCGCGGCGATCGCCTCGATTACCCGCTCGGGCGCGGTTCCGCCAGCCGAGCTGCGCGAGGCGACGCTGGCTTCGACCGTCAGCCGCTCGAGCGCTTCGGCGGCGATGCGGGGGTCGATCGCCTGCAGCTCCTCGAGGCTGAGCTCGGCCAGGCCGACGCCCCTCAAGTCTGCCGCCGCGACCGCCCGCCCGGCGATCGCGTGCGCCTCGCGGAACGGGACATCGGCTTTTGCCGCGAGCCAATCGGCGAGGTCGGTCGCGGTCGAATGGCCGGCCGCGGCGGCGGCGCGCATCCGCTCGGCATCGAAGCCGATCTCGGCGATCATCGCCGCCATTGCCCGCAGCGAGATGACCAGCAAGTCGTGCGCGTCGAACAACGGCGCTTTGTCGTCCTGCAGATCCTTGGCGTAGGCCAGCGGCAGGCCTTTCAGCAGCACCAGCAGAGCGACCAGGTCGCCGACGATCCGCGCCGAATGGCCGCGGATCAGCTCGGCCGCGTCGGGATTGCGCTTGTTGGGCATGATCGACGATCCGGTCGACCAGGCGTCTGGCAGGATGACGAAGCCGAACGGCTGCGACGCCCACAGCGTGATCTCCTCGGCCAGCCGCGACAGATGCACCGAGCACAACGCCGCCGCGTGAAGATAATCGACGACGAAATCGCGGTCGGAAACCGAGTCGATGCTGTTGGCCGTCGGGCCATCGAAGCTAAGCGCAGACGCGGTGAAATCACGGTCGATCGGAAAGCTGGTGCCGGCCAGCGCGGCGGCGCCGAGCGGGCATTGGTTGAGCCGCCGGCGCGCCGCCTCGAAGCGGCTTCGGTCGCGGTCGAGCATTTCCCGGTAGGCCATCAGATGATGACCCAGCGTCACCGGCTGAGCGGATTGCAGATGGGTAAAGCCGGGCATGATCGTCGCCGCATGCTCCTCGGCGCGATCGAGCAGCGCGCCTTCGAGCTGGTCGATCGACCACAGCACCGCGTCGATCGCCCAGCGCACCCACAATTTGAGGTCGGTCGCCACCTGGTCGTTGCGCGAGCGCGCGGTGTGCAGCCGCCCGGCCGTCTCGCCGATCAGCTCGGCGAGCCGGTGCTCGACATGCATGTGGATGTCCTCGAGCTCGGGATCCTCGGCGACGCCTTCGCGGACGAGCTGGTCCTTGAGGCGGACAAGCCCCTCCTCGATGGTCGCGGCGTCCTCGCGCGAGATGATGCCCGTCTCGCGAAGCATCCCGGCGTGGACCAGGCTGGCGTCCACGTCCTGGCGCCAAAGCCGCTTGTCGGTGCCGATCGAGCTATTTATCTCGCGCATCAACTCGGCCGGTCCGCCGCCAAAGCGCCCGCCCCACATCGGATTGGAATTGGACTTGCGGCTGATCCTGCTGTTCCTCGCCCTCTTCGCCACTGCCGGCTGCGATAGGCAAAAGGCCGAAACGCCACAAGGCGAGGCGGCCGAAAGCATCCCCGGCGTTCCAACCAAGGGCGTCGACCGGAGCCACAAGGGCAAGCCGGCACCCGACACGACTTTCCACGATCCCGACGGCGGCGACATCACGCTCGCCGATTTCGAGGGCGTGCCGGTGCTGGTGAATTTGTGGGCGAGCTGGTGCGCGCCGTGTATCAAGGAATTGCCGACCCTCCAGAAGGTCGAGCAGGCGCAGTCGAAGGACGGCCAATTGGGAGTCATCGCGGTCAGCCAGGATCGGGCCCCGAAAGCGTCCGTCGACGCGTTCCTCGCTGGCAAGCGCATCGGCCGCTTCGCCGCTTTCCACGATCCGGACATGGCGCTGTCGGGCGCGTTCGGGGTCGAAGTGCTGCCGACGACCCTGCTTTACGATGCCGAAGGCCGCGAGGTGTGGCGCTACGTCGGCGACCTCGACTGGACCGGGGCGGAAGCCTCTAGGCTGCTGGCCGAAGCCGGAGCCGGACCCGCGCCACCGCGCTGAGCGCCCGCCCGTCGATCGCCGCCAGCCCGAGCGCGATCAGCGCCAGCCCGGCGAAATCATGCGGCGCGATCACCTCGCCCAGGAACAATACCCCGAGCAGGATGGCGGTCGGCGGGACCAGCAAGGTGACCAGCAGCGCGTTGGTTGCTCCGGCGCGGTCGATCAGCCGGAAATAGAGCACATAGCCCAGGGCGGTGCAGACGACCGCCAGCGCGGCGATCGCCGCCCACGCCTGGAGCGGCGGCAAGGCCATCGTCCACGGCCGGTCGCCGATCAGCGCCACCGGCAGCATCATCACCGCTCCGACCGTCAACTGGCCGGTGGTGACGCTGAACGGCGACACGCCCATCGCCTTGAACCGCCGCGCCCACACGCCGGCCAGCGCATAAGCCAAAGCGGCGACGACGCAGGCGAGCTCGGCCAGCACTCCGCCGCCCAAAGTGCTCAGCAGGCCCGGGCCGATCATCACCGCGACTCCGGCGAATCCGACCGCGACCCCGGCCAGCTTGCGCGGCGTGATCTTCTCGTCGGCGGTGAACAGGTGCGCGACGATAACGCCCCAGATCGGGGTCGTCGCATTGAGGATCGACGCGAGTCCGCTGGCGATGTGGGTCTGCGCCCAGCCGAACAGAGTGAACGGCAGCGCATTGTTGAGCAGCGCCAGCAGGAAGATCGCTCCCCAGGCCTCGCGCGGCAAGGCAAGCGGTTCGCGGCGCCAGGCCAGCACCGCCCACATTGCCCCGGCGGCCAGCGTCAGGCGCATCAGCACATAGGTGAACGGCGGCACGTGACGGACCGCGACTCCGATCAGGAAGAAGGCTCCGCCCCAGATCAGCGCCAGCGCGGCGAGGATCGCCCAGTCGCGGCCGTTCATGGTGATCCGGATCATCGCCGCGGGATAGACCGCCGCCACGCCACCCGCGTCCCGCGCCTTGCGGCCAAAGTCCGGATCGATCGCCGTCATTGCGCTGGTTTATCGGCCCGGCGCCAATGCAGCCAACAAATGCGCGGCGGCAGTTGATAAGCTGGGTTTATGAACCCACAGTCGTCATTGCGAGGAGCGCAGCGACGAAGCAATCCAGCCCAAACAAAAGAAGCTGGATTGCCGCGCTTCGCTCGCAATGACGGACAGGAAACCGGATCGA
>CAYSHL010000077.1:0-4719 GCA_964430865.1 uncultured Sphingomonas sp. | reverse complement strand
CCTCGCCCTGGCTGGCGCCGCGGACCAGGCCGGCGATGTCGACGAACTCGATCTGCGTCTCGATCTCCACAGCCGAGTTGGCGATGGCGCGGATCTTGTCGAGCCGCTCGTCGGGGACCGCGACGCGGCCGACATTGGGTTCGATGGTGCAGAACGGATAGTTCGCCGCCTGCGCCGCCGCGGTTTCGGTCAGCGCGTTGAAAAGCGTCGATTTCCCGACATTCGGCAAGCCGACGATGCCGCAGCGAAAGCCCATTGGAATATCCTGAAAAATGCGGTTTGGGGCTCCCTATGGCGGACCGGGCGCGATTGGCCAGCCCTTCCGGCCATGAGTTGGGAGCGTAGAGAATGGTTTTTGGTCGCAAGGGACCGGGCAGTCCGCAGCCGCCGGCGGCGCCGATCGATGGCCGCGCCTGGGCCCAGGAGCATTTCAAGCGCAACGAGCAGCCGGGCTCGATGGGCTATGCGCATTCGATCGGCCTGCGGCTGTTCGACGAAGCGTATCACGCGATGAAGAGCGAGCGCGGGGTCCGCATCGAGGACATCGTCGCGATGCTGGCGTCGGTCGGCGGGCACCTCGGCCTGCTCGCCGTGCTCAGCGCGTTGCGGGATGAAAAGCTCGGCCCGGACGACATCGGCATGGTCGTCATCCGCGGACATGACGGCAACATCTACTATTTCGAGACTTCTCCCCTTGGCATACGTAGCGTTTGACTCTTCGCCCTGCGCTGCGGATACCGCGCGCATCAAGAAGGGCGAAGCGCATGGCAGTAGATCCCAAAGAGCCCAAGGTTGTCGATTCGGCCGAGGTGTTCGCATTGGACGCGAACAAAATCCCATACGCGACAACGGGGTTGGCAGCCCCGTCCGTCTACGCGGAATACATCCGGGGCGCGATGGTCACATCAACGGTGACCAAACTGAACTTTGTCGAAAATCGGATGGACGTAATCGCGGACGAGATGAAGACCATACACGTTCTGACTCTAATTCTACCGACAGCCCAGCTGAAGGCGATCGGCAATTTTCTATTAGAAAACGCAGACAAAATCGCAGGCCTGGAAGCGGCGCAAACGGCGGATGCCGCGCCGCCCCGAGATGGCGCGGCCTAATCTTAAAATCGTCAGAAGCGGCACGGGCGACCGTGCTGAGGGGACCTATACGCCGACCGGCATTCTGGACGGCAGTGGCAGACAATATGTGGCTTGGGATGGGCCTTTGCCGGAAAAGAAAGGCCCCAGCGAACCGCCGCCGCCCCCGCCCGGAGATGACGCCGTGGAATTAGCGACCCTCAAAACGAGAATGAACGGCGCGTTCGTATGGCTAGGCATCCTGTCTACGGTCTTTATCGGCGCTTGCGGCTTCTTCCTCTATCGGATCGATGATAGATTCGACACAGCCGACACCCGTAACCGGGAGATTTCCAAGCAAGTTGGTGACGTGGAAAAGCAGGTCGTTAAGCTGTCCGGCGGTGTCGATGAATTGTTGAGAAGGAACGCCATTGTTCAACCTCAAACAGGCGCGGGACCAAGGGAAGCTGGAACAGTTTCTCGAGGAACGGGAAGCGAAACAGCTCCATCCGGGGGATAGCGCTTCGTTCAACAAGACTGTCAGCGCTATGGCCGGAAAGTCGAAAGCAACTCGTCGAGCATCAAGGAAGGGGTGTGCCGACGATTGAAGCGGTATTCCGCTTCCTTCGCATACTTCCACAGGTGCTTGTGGCTGACGTGGATGTAGGTCCCGTTGATCGAGCGCTTTAGCTGCGACCAGAAACTCTCGATTCCGTTCACCGTGCAGCCCGTAGCGCTGACATATTCGCCAATCTGGTGGTTCACTTTCTCGTGGCGGTAGCCGCACTGGCCTAGCGTGGCGTAGCTACGAAGCCCGTCAGTGTGGATGTTCGTGCCCGGAAGAACGTTCTCATCGCGCTCGGCTGCGCGCTGAGGGCCGCGAAGCTCGACCCGGAGAGGGTCGCCGCCGCCGCCTAGGCGAAGTTGAAGCTGATGCTGAGGCGCTCGCCGCGGCCGCGGCCGGGGCGGACCTCGTGGCGCAGCCAGCTCTCCCACATCAGCAGCAGGCCCGGCCGCGGCTCGACCTCGACGAAGGTGCGAAGCTCGTCCGGAGCGTCGGCGCGGCGCTGCGGCGCGGCCATCATCATCGGCAGGCGCGGGTCCTCGAAGCCGATCGCTCCGCTGCCGGGCGGGGCCTCGACGTAGAAGGTGCCCGAGATCATGCTTTGCGTGTGGAGATGTCCACTGTGCCGTCCACCGGCTTTCAACAGATTGACCCACAGGCTGTCGAGGCGGGGCTTGCGGGGCAGGTCGAAGGCGCATTCCCTGGCGAACTCCGCGGCGTGGCGGACGAGCAGCTTCTGCAGGTCGGCGAAGGCCGGGTCGCGTTTCGGGAGGTCGTTGAGCGAGCCGTAGCTGGTGTAGCCCGGGTAATGATGCTCGCGGCTCCAGCGCTGGCCGGCGCCGTCGTCGCGGGCGAGCGAACGGATTGAATGCGCGAGCTCCGCGACCAGATCCGGGTCAGCGATTTCGGCTTCGTAGAGCGGAGTGGCGAAGAGGGTGCGAGCCATGACTCGGCGATAGAGTCCTGATAACCGGTTCGGCAAGGCGGGGTGCAGTGTCCGACATCTTCATATCCTACGCGCGTTCGACCGAGGACCAGGCGAAGCGGGTCGAGCGGGCCCTGGAGGCGCTCGGCTATTCGGTGTGGCGCGACGACGAGCTGCCGGCCCACCGCACCTACGCCGACGTCATCGAGGAGCGGCTGAAGTCGGCCAAGGCGGTGGTCGTGATCTGGTCGGCCGAAGCGGTGAAGTCGCAATGGGTGCGGGCCGAGGCGGACGCCGCGCGAGGCCTTGGGACGCTGGTCCAGCTCAGCGTCGACGGAACCGTTCCGCCGATGCCGTTCAACCAGATCCAGTGCGCCGACCTCAAAGGTTGGGACGGCGAGGCGTCGCCGGGGTGGAAGAAGGTCGAAGGAAGCGTCGCCGCGCTCGTCGGCGCGGGCGCCAAGGAGCCTGCTTCGCCGGCCGGGCAGCGGCATCGCGAGCGCTCGATCTGCGTGCTTCCGTTCGCCAACATGAGCGGCGACGCCGAGCAGGAATATTTCAGCGACGGGATCAGCGAGGACATCACCACCGATTTGTCGAAGATCTCCGCGCTGGCGGTGACCGCCCGCAACACGGCCTTCACCTTCAAGGGCGGCGCGGTCGACGTCGGCGAGGTCGCCCGCAAGCTCGGCGTCAGCCATGTCCTCGAGGGCAGCGTGCGCAAGTCCGGAAGCCGGGTCCGGATCACCGCCCAGCTGATTGACGGAGCGACCGGCGACCATCTCTGGGCCGAGCGCTACGACCGCGACCTCACGGACATTTTCGCGATCCAGGACGAGATATCGAAGGCAATCGTCGAGGCGCTGAAGCTGAAACTGCTGCCGGAGGAAAAGAAGGCGATCGAGCAGCGCGGCACCGCCAGCGCCGAGGCTTACAATCTCTACCTCATGGCGCGGCAATATTGGGTCACCGGCAATTACGGCGACGTCCGCCGCGAGGAGCGGGTGATCCGGATCTGCGAACGCGTCGTCGCGATCGATCCCGAATATGCGAAAGCCTGGGCACTGATCGCGATTGCGCAAACCAACCTGCATTTTACCTTCGGCAAGCGCGACGTGGATGCCCGCACTGCCGCCGATCGGGCGTTGGCGATCGACCCCACCATCGCCGAGGCCCATTGCGTCAAGGCGCGGTATTTGTTCGAAGAAGGTCGCCTCGAGGAGTCCAACGATGCGGTCCAGACCGCATTGCGGCTGGGGCCCGAATCCTGGGAGGTCAACCGCGAGGCGGCGCGGCTATTCTACCGTCAGCGGCGCCATGCGGAAGCGGCCGTATTTCGAAAAAGCGGTTGGCATCATCGAGTCCGACTTTCACGCCTGGGGGATGCTGGCGTCCTGCTTTCAGGCGCTCGGCGACCGCGAAGGCGTGCTGCGCGCCGCGAGCAACATGATTTCACAGTCGGAGAGGGTGCTTGCCGAAGACCCCAGCAACGCTGCGGCGTGGGGAATTGGGGCCGGCGGGCTGGCCATCATGGGAGACCAAGAGCGTACCAGCGAGTGGATCGAGCGGGCACTTCTGATCGACCCGGACAATTTGACGATGCGCTACAATTTCGCGTGCGCGTCAGTGCTTTTCCTGAAGGATCTTGATGCCGCCATCGAGCTTCTGGAGCCGGTCTTCAGACTCGCCACTCGCTCGTTCCTGGCGAACGCGGAGACCGACCCGGACCTCGACGGCTTGCGCAACGACCCTCGTTACAAGACATTGATGGCGGCCGCGAAGGCGCGGCTTGCGGCGGCCCCTAGTCCGACTGAAGCCGCAGAGCGATTTCGCTCATGAAGCGGGCGTCGTCGCCGTCCGCCAGCCACTCGGCCTCGGAGGCGATGGCGGACAGCAGGTCCGACAGCGGCTCAATCTCCGACTTGGCATAATTGCCGAGGACGTGCGGGGTGACCTTCTCCTGCTGGCCGGGGCCCGGGTGGCCGATGCCGATTCTGACGCGGCGGAAATCGGGGCCGAGATGGGAGTCGATCGAGCGCAGCCCGTTATGACCCGCGGTGCCGCCGCCGACCTTCACCTTGACCTTCATCGGCGCCAGGTCGAGCTCGTCGTGGAAGACGGTCAGGGCGTCGAGGTCGAGCTTGTAGAAGCGCAGCGCC
>CAYSHL010000076.1:0-4723 GCA_964430865.1 uncultured Sphingomonas sp. | reverse complement strand
TTGCCCTGGACCAGCATGCCCTGGAAGCAGCCGGCCAGGCCGATGATGAAGCCGAACACCGGCGCCTTGATCAGCCCGATGTACAAGTCGGTGATCGGCACCACTTCCTGCAGGCGCTGGATGTAGGTGAGCGGCGGGATTCCGAGCACCAGCCAGACGAAGATGCCGCCGCCGAGCAGCGACATCATCATCGCCCAGAAAGCGAGCAGCGGCATCATGATGGTGCTGGCGATCAGCCGCGGGATGACCAGCGCCTCGACCGGCGACACGCCGATGGTGCGCATCGCGTCGATCTCCTCGGTGATCTTCATCGTCCCGATCTGCGCGGCGAACGCCGATCCCGAGCGCCCCGCGACCATGATCGCGGTCATCAGCGTGCCGAGCTCGCGGACCGTGATCCGGCCAATCAAATTGATGGTGTAGATCTCGGCGCCGAACTGCTCGAGCTGAACCGCGCCCTGCTGGCCGACGACGATACCGATCAGGAAGCTCATCAGGCCGATGATCCCCAGGGCCCGGACTCCGACGACGTCGAAACGCTGGACGACCGCATTGACTCGAAAGCGCTTGGGGTGGGCGATCAAATTGGCGAAACCCATCAGGGTCGCGCCAAAAAAGGCCAGCAGCCCGACCAGGGTCCGGCCGAGCTCCGCGATCCATTGGCCGAGCTCGTCGAGCGCATGGAAAAAGCCGCCCCCGACTTCGGCGTGGACCTTGGCCGGCTTGTCGGCCTCGGCGACCTGCTCGAGCAGGCTTTCTTCCTCGGGACTCGCGCCGACGACCTTGGCGCCGCGGTCGCGGACCGTGCGGTAGACGATCCACGCTCCGACCGTGTCCATCTTCTCGACCTTCGACAGGTCGATGGTCAGCGGATCGGCGAGCGCGTCGAGTTCGCGGGCGGTGGACGCGGCGCGCGTGATCGTCAGCGAGCCGGCAACCCGATAGGTCGCGCCTCCACCCTCCGCGGCCCCCCGGGATTGTGCGGCGGTTTGATCCTCATCGGCCATTTGCCGGAGATGGTGCGCGAAATCCTTCACATGGGCAAGTATTGCGCCGCCGCGGCGCAGTCTTGCCGGTCGGCAACCTCGTCCGCCACTTTCCTGACGCCATTCTCCACTCTAAGCGGCTCGGTCATGTCGAGCGCCCCGCCTTTGTTGTTCGTCCCCGTCGGATCGAACCCGGTCCGGCTGTTCGGGCTCGAGTCCAAGGCCCGCGCCTGCCGCCTCGCGACCAACGCCGGCTTCGAGTGCGCCGACGCCCCCGAACCGGGTCGCGCAGCCTTGCTCGCCAGCCTCGATTACGCGTGGGACCCGGCCTGGCTGACCGAGATGGCGAACCGGCCGTCGAGCGTCCTGACGCTCGGCGGCAAGCCGGTCCTCGCCCATGTTCCGGCCGGCGGGCCCGCTCTCGATCTCGTTGCCGATGCGCTGGTCAAGGGCGATATGGCGGCGCTTGCCGGCCTCGATCCGGTCGCCGCGGAAACGACCGAGCTCAGCTACCGCAAGTTGCGCAAGCGCGACCGCCCGTTCGTCATGCCGGTCGATCCCGCCAACCCCGAGGCCGTCGAGCGCGCCGCCTACGACGCCGCCTACAAGGGCGTCACCGATGCTCTGACCCTCTATCTGTGGCGCAAGCCCGCTTTCTACCTCACGCGCTGGGCGGCCGAGGCGGGCCTGACTCCCAACATGGTGACCGCGGCCGGCTTCTTCCTGTGCCTGCTCGCTTTCTGGCTGTTCTGGGAGGGCCATTACTGGCTCGGAATCGCTTCCGGCTTCGTGTTCATGGTCCTCGACACGGTCGACGGAAAGCTAGCCCGCTGCACCGGCACCTCGTCGGAATGGGGCAATGTCTTCGATCACGGCATCGACCTCGTCCACCCGCCGTTCTGGTGGTGGGCGTGGCTCCACGGGCTCGCCGCCTACGGCCGGCCGCTGGAGCCGATTTATGCGACTATGCTGCTGTGGGCGATCGTCGGCGGCTATGTCGCCCAGCGGCTGATCGAGGGTATCTTCCTCCGCCGCCACGGAATGCACATCCACGTCTGGCGGCCGATCGACAGCCAGTTCCGGCTGGTCACCGCGCGCCGCAACCCGAACATGGTGATCCTATTCTTCGCTTTGCTGCTGGGGCGGCCCGACGTCGGCATCGAGCTCGTCGCCCTTTGGACCATCGTCTCGCTAATCTTCCACGCGGTCCGGATGGCCCAGGCGACGGTCAAGTCGGAGCAGGGCGGCAAAGTCGTATCCTGGCTGACATGAGCGGGCTGACCGCGATCGTGCTCGCCGGGTCGCGGCCGGGCAGGGATGCGTTCGCCGCCAGCTACGGCACCGACCTGAAAACGCTGATCCCGGTCGCGGGCGAGCCGATGGTCCGCCGCCCCGTCTCGGCCCTGCTCGCCAGCGGCCGGATCGCCGCGGTCCGCGTCCTTGCCCAGCAGCCCGAGCGCCTCGCGGCGGTTCTGCCCGCCGACCCGCGGTTGACGGTGGCCTCGTCAGCAAAGACCATTGCGGCAACCCTAGAGGCGGTGTGTAACGACCCCGCAACGCAATGGCCGGTGCTCTTGACGACCGCCGACCATGCGTTGCTGGACGCGGCGATGATCGACGATTTCTGCGGCCGCGCGGCGAATGCCGACATCGCCGTCGCGGTCGTCGAGCGGCGAGCCTTGCTCGCCCGTCTGCCGGCAACGCGGCGCACCTGGACTCGCTTTCGCGGCGGGGCCTACAGCGGCGCCAACCTCTTCATGCTGAAATCGCCGAAGGTCGCGCCCGCGATTGCCTTGTGGCGCTCGGTCGAGCAGGACCGCAAGAAGGGGTGGCGGCTATTGTTGGCGGCCGGCCCCGCACTGTTCCTCGGCTCGGTGCTGCGCCTGCTGACTCTCGACCAGGCGCTGCTCCGGATCGGCCGCAAGCTCGGACTCGACGTCCGGGCCGTCGAAATGGCCAATCCGCTCGCCGCGGTCGACGTCGACAAGCCCGACGACCATGCGCTCGTCGAAGCGATCCTCGCCGGCCGCGCATGACCGACCTTGCCATCTACGACCTCGACCGGACCCTGACCCGGCGCGCGACCTACACTCCGTTTCTGATCCATTGCGCGCTGCGCCGCGCGCCGTGGCGGCTGCTGCTCGCTCCGGCCGTGCTGGCCTCGATGCTGCTCTACGGCGTCCGAATCATCGACCGCGGCCGGCTCAAGGAAATCAACCACCAGCTGCTGCTCGGCCGGTGGATTCACCCGAAGGACCTGAAACCGCTGGTCGAAAGCTTCGCCGACTCGACCGTCGCCGGAAACATTCGCCCCGGGGCCCGCAAGGCCATCGCCCGTGACAAGTCCGAGGGGCGGCGGCTGGTTCTCGCCACCGCCTCCTACCGGCTCTACGCCGACGCGATTGCCGAGCGCCTGGGTTTCGACGACGTCATCGGCACCGGCTCGGTGATCGGGCTCGACGAGCGCATCCGTTCGCGGATTCACGGCGAAAATGCCTATGGTCAGGCGAAGCTGCGGATGATCGCCGACTGGGTCGAGAAGTCCGGGCTGACCGGCAAGCACGGCCACGTCCGCTTCTATTCCGATCACGCGTCCGACGGCCCGACCTTCGAGTGGGCCGACGAGCCGGTCGCGGTCAACCCGCACGCCCGCCTCGCCCGCCTCGCCATCCGCCGCGGCTGGGCGATCGAGGACTGGGGCTGAACGGAGCTTTGGCCCCGGCACGCACCGGTCCACCTTGTTCGGCGGAACGGACGCCTCTCCCCCGCTTTAATCGATTAGAATCCAATCCAAAGGGAGCAGATCATGGGACTTTTTGATTTCTTCAAGCGCGACAAGGGCAAAGAGCTGTTCGGGGCCGAAGCCGATGCGCAAAAGCGGGCCGAGGCCATCGAGCGCGAAATCAAGCGGCTGGGCCTGCCGGGCAACATCAAGGTGCTGGTCGAAGGCTCGCGCGTGCGGGTGACCGGCGACGTGCCCGATGAAGCGACCCGACAAAAGCTCGCGATGATCGTCGGCAACGTCAAATATATCGATGCGGTCGACGACAGCGGCCTCTCCGGAGGCCAGGCGCAGAGCGCGGCGCCCAAGGTCCACGAGGTGCAGAGCGGCGAGACCCTGTCGGCCATTGCCAAGGAGCATTACGGCGATGCCAACGCCTATAACCGCATCTTCGAGGCCAACCGGCCGATGCTGAGCGACCCGGACGAAATCTATCCGGGCCAGGTCCTCATCATCCCCGAAAAAGCCGGGGCGATGGCGTAATCGAATTGCATTGAACGGCTAAAGAAAGGCCCGCCCCCTCGAGACCGAAGGGGCGGGCCTTTTCTTGCCCTTGGCTCGCTGTTTTCGACTCACGCGGTGAGGAACGACCCCAGTGCGCAGACGGCGACGTAGCTTCCCATCACCAGCCTGACCCCCCAGGCCCAACGATCGTTGCTGCTCACGACAATCCCCCGCCCCTGTTGACCGGCCACGGCACCGTGGCGGCCCGACCAGATGGCATGGGATTTCTAAAGAAGCGGCTAACGCCGGCTTCCGCGCGGCGGCGGCCGCCTAAACCGCCCTCAGCGCATTCTCGAAGTCGGCGATCAGGTCGTCGGCGTCTTCCACTCCGATCGAGATCCGCACCAGATTGTCGGTGATCCCGAGCGCCTGCTTGCGCTCGTCGGGGACCGACAGATGGGTCATCGCGGCGGGCGCGCTGGCCAGCGTCTCGGTGCCGCCGAGGCTGACC
>CAYSHL010000075.1:0-4904 GCA_964430865.1 uncultured Sphingomonas sp. | reverse complement strand
AGCTCTTGTAGCTGCAATGCTCCGACCACATGACCGAGAAGATGCCGAGCTCGACCAGGTTCGGTTCGCGCCCGAGCGCCTTCAGGATGCGCGCATATTCCTCGTCGGACAGCCCGTGCTCGGCGACGATTTGGGGCGTGACCGGAGCGGCGGCTTCGAGGACATCCATGCGCGGCCCCTTAACGGGGTCGGCAAGCGGCGGCTAGGGCGCGGCGGCTTAGGCCTTACAGCTTTGCGAACCCTTGTCCGGGCGCGTCAGGGTCACGGTCGAGCCTTCGCCGGTGCCGGTCAGCGAATAGCCTTCGGCGACCATCGGCTCGCCGGGCTCCGGAGCGACCAGCTGGGTCGGCGGGGCGTTCTGCTCGGTGCGCAGGTTCGCCGACTTATCGTCCGCCAGCCAGTCGATGTAGACGACGCTGTTGTCCTTGCAGCGGTAGATCTTGCTGTGCGCGATGGCCGGCGGCAGGACGACGTCGGCATTGGCCTGGTTGCCCATCGGATCGGCGGGACCGCCGGCGACGATGTTATGGTCTTCCTGGTTGCAGCCGGCTAACGCGGCGGCCGCCGTCAGGGCGAGTGCGAGTGGGGTGCGAGTCATAATCGCGCATTGCGCATCGGCACCGGGCGCCGTCAAGGTGGGTGGCTTGCATTGTCCCGATGCGGGCCATAGTTTTGGAGCCGTGATGGTCGACAACGCCGGCACCAGCGCGCAGCGAATCCGGATCGGCCTGACCGGCCTCGCCTTCGCTTTCCTGCTCGTCCTGTTGGGATCGGTGGTTAGCCGTTCAGGAAGCGACGACCGGCCGGCCAACGCGGCCGAGCAGGCGGCGGCCAACGCCGCGCCGAGCGAGCCGCTGGCCGAGCTCGGAGTCGCTCCGGGCGGAGCCGAGAGCGAGTCCAACAACAGCATCAGCAAACCGTGACCGGCCGGGCAGCGCCGCGGGGGGCGACCCGCGCGCGCCCCGCCGCGATGCTCGGCGCCGGGCTGATCGCCGCCGCGGGACTGGCTTTTGTCGTGGAGCGCGAACTAGCGCCGGTGGCGCAGCCTGCTTCGGCCAAGCCGGCGCTGATGCTGCTGACCAGCCTGCCGCTGGTGTTCGGCGAGCAGTTCAGCCTCGAGGGCGGCGGCTCGCCGGCATTGCGGGCGCTCGAGACGCGCTACACCGTCAACCCCGTCGGGGTCGCGGACGCCGCGACCCTGAAGCAGGGCAGGCTGCTGCTGATGGCGCACCCGCTCGCCCAGCCGGCCGAGGCGCTGGTCGACCTCGACCGCTGGGTGCGGAGCGGCGGCCGGCTGCTGCTGCTCGCCGACCCGCTGCTCGAATGGCCGAGCGAGCGGCCGCTCGGAGATGCCTTGCGGCCGCCGCTCGCGTTCGCCGACACCGGGCTGTTGCGCCATTGGGGGCTGCGGCTCGACGCTCCCAGCGAGCGCGGGCCGATGTCGCGCCGGCTTGGCGGCCATGAGGTTCTCACCAACTCCCCGGGCGCGCTCGCTGGCCGTTGCCCGGTCAGCCGCGACGGCCTCGTCGCTCGCTGCCGGATCGGCAGGGGCGAGGCGACCATCGTCGCCGACGCCGACTTCCTCAACGTCGAGGACCTCGACGGGCCGACCGACAAGAACCTCGCTGCGTTGCTGGCTGAACTGTCGGCCATGGGCCGTTGAAAAGAATCGCAAAACCCGAGTCGCGGCGTTCGACAACCGCGCACAGACTTATCCACAGAGATGTTCGCGAGAACAGGCCAAGAACATCCCCAGGAAGTGCGGCGAAAAAGTCGCGGTTTTCCGCTTGTGGGCATGAATTCCCACTAAAATGGCATTAAAACCCATTGTATCCCCAACATTGTTGAGTTACCAACACCGACTGTAGCGCGGGGCTGACCCATCACGATGGAGCCTGACGCGGGGAGTGCGGCGGAAACCCGCGCGCCCGCGAACGGCACCGCTTTGCGCTGCGAACGGGGAGACGACGTGGCGCTTGAGCATCTGTTCCAGGGCAGCGCGCTGAACGCGGTCGACGGCAAGGGCCGAGTCTCGGTCCCCGCCTTCCTGCGCGGCGTCATCGAGCGCCGCGGCGATGCCAGGAGCATCGTCCTCGCCAAGCATGAGAGCTTCCCGTGCCTCGCCGCCTACGACCCCGCCTATGCGGCTCGCAAACATTCGAAGCTCGAACGGTTGCTCGAAAAGGAAGAGACCAGCGCCCAGGCGCAGCTCGAATATCAGCAACGCAATTTGATGGCTTTCGCCGCCACCGAGGAAGTGCCGTACGACAGCTCCGGCCGGATCGTCCTCCCGCCGATGATGCGCCGTAACGGCAAGATCGAGGAGCTCGCTCTGTTCCTCGGCGCCGGCGAGACCTTCCAGATTTGGAACCCGGCGCTGCTCCTCAAGGATGACCGAATCCCGGAGGACATGAAGGACGTCGCCCGATACCGGCTCGAGGAGAGGGGGCTCGGCGCATGACGCGCGATTCCTCCGGTCCCCGCCACTTGCCGGTGCTGGCCGATGAAGTCGTCCAGGCCCTTGCCATTGCCCGTGGCGAGACCCTGGTCGACGGCACTTTCGGGGCAGGCGGCTACACGCGCGCCATGCTCGCGGCGGGGGCGGAACGAGTGATCGGCTTCGACCGTGATCCGGATGCGATCGCGGCCGGGCCGGCACTCGTTCCGGACGCTTTCGAAGCCGGCCGGCTGACCCTGGTCGAGGAGCGGTTCTCGCAAATGGACCGGGTGCTGGCCGAGCGGGGGATCGGACTGGTCGACGGGATCGCGCTCGATATCGGCGTGTCGTCGATGCAGCTGGATCGGGCCGACCGCGGCTTTTCCTTCCAGGCCGACGGTCCGCTCGACATGCGGATGAGCAAGTCGGGGCTGACCGCCGCCGAGTTCCTCAACCAGGCCGACGAGGCCGAGATCGCGCGCATCCTCAAGGATTATGGCGAGGAGCCGCGGGCCCGCGCCGTCGCCCGCGCCATCGCGGCGGCAAGGCCGATCGAACGCACCACGGAATTGGCGGCGATCGTCCGCCGCGCCGCCGGTTTCCGCCCCGGACAGCGGACCGATCCCGCGACCCGCACCTTCCAGGCGATCCGCATCCATTTGAACGCCGAGCTCGACGAGCTCGAGGACGGTCTCGCCGCCGCCGAGCGCGCGCTCAAGCCCGGCGGCCGGCTCGCGGTGGTGACCTTCCACAGCCTCGAGGACCGGATCGTCAAGCGCTTCCTGCGGTCACGCAGCGGAGCGACCCCGGCCGGCTCGCGCCACCGTCCGTTGCTGACCGACCCCGACCAGCCGACGTTCGAGCGGGTCGCCAAGCCCGTCACTCCGTCCGAGCGCGAGCTCGCCGCCAACCCGCGCGCCCGCTCGGCCCGGCTGCGGAGCGCCGTCCGAACCGCGGCTCCCGCCTGGAAAGGGAAGAGTCAATGAGCGCGAGAAGCTTCCGTTCGGTGTTCATGGTCGCCAGCTGCGCTGGAGCCGCGCTCGGCTGCTATTTGGTCTCGCTCCGGGTCGCGTCGGAGCGCGCGGCGCTGGAGAATGTCGAGACCCAGATCGTCCTCACCCAGCGTGACATCCGGTTGCTGCAGACCGAAATCGGGACTCGCGGCCGGCTCGCCCAGCTCGAGCGCTGGAACGTCAAGGTGCTGGCGCTGTCGGCGCCGTCGGCCGACCAGATTCTCGACGGCGGCTTCGCGCTCGCCAAGCTGGTCACTCCCAAGGACGAGGTGGATCTCGATGCGCCGGTGGTGCTGGCCTCGGCGCCCGCCAATGGTCCCCGGCCGCAGGTCGAAGGCCGCCAGCCGCAAGCCGGGTCCGCCGCCGCCAGCGCTCCGGTTCGTCAGATGCTTCACACCGCCAGCCTGACGCGCGAGCTTCGTCCCGCCGAGAAGACGATCGCGGCGCCGAGGCCGGCACCCGAGAAAGCGGCCGACAAGCCGGTCGCTGCGACGAAAGCCCCGGCGGCGAAAGTCGCCAAAGCTCCGCCGACGAAGGCCAGGCCGGTCGTCGCTCAGCGCAAGCCCGCGGCCGCCGACCCGCTCGCGCCCATCGGTCCCGCTGCGAAGCCCAGCAGGCTCGCTTCGAACAGCAATGCTTCGGCCAAGGACTCCGGCTCGAAGCAATGAACGCGCCGACGTCCGCCCTCGTCGCCCAACGGCCCGAGCGGCTCCGCCTCGTCGGCCAAAGACGCCAAATCCTGGCCGTAATGCACCAGCGGCTGATGTTCGGAATGCTGGTGTACGCCGGTGTGATTGCACTGATCGTCGCGCGGATCCTGTTCCTCGCGGCGTTCGGCGACCATGCCGGGCGCAAGGTCGGGATCACCGCGCTGATTCCGGAACGCGGCGACATCGTCGACCGCGATGGTCAGCCATTGGCGCGGACCATCGATGCCTGGACCATCGGGCTGCACCCGACCAAGGTCATCGGCGACAAGCTCGAGATCGCCCGAGCGCTGGCCCGGCTGATGCCCGAGCGCGACGCGGCCGCCTATCATGCGATGCTGCGCTCGGGCCGCAGCTTCTTCTATTTGCGCCGCCGGGCGCCGCCCGAGCTGGTCGAGGCCGTGAACGCGCTGGGCGAGCCGGGGCTGTCGCTCGACCGCGAACCCGACCGGCTCTACCCGCAGACCAGCCTCGCCGCGCACGTCATCGGCTACACCGACGTCGACGGCCGCGGCACCGCCGGAATGGAGCGCGCGTTCGACGACCGGCTGGCCAATCCCGCCACCCGCGGCGAGCCGCTGACTCTGTCGATTTCGAGCCGGCTGCAGCAGGCGCTCGAGCACGAATTGCTCGACGCGATGACCGAATATTCGGCGATCGGCGCGGCCGGCATCGTCATGGACATCCACACCGGCGAAGTGCTGGCGATGACCTCGCTGCCGCAGCTCAACCCCAACGCCGCCGGCC
>CAYSHL010000074.1:0-4973 GCA_964430865.1 uncultured Sphingomonas sp. | reverse complement strand
TCGAGGCCGATGTAATGGAAGAAATAATAGCCCTGGAAGATGCCGTGCTTCTCGGCGATCCAGTGCAGCCGGTCGTCGACGAAGGGTTTGAGGATCGCGGCGCCGATATCCGGGTGGTTGTACGAACCGAGCGTGTCGCC
Organism: uncultured Sphingomonas sp.; assembly: GCA_964430865.1. GTDB lineage: Bacteria > Pseudomonadota > Alphaproteobacteria > Sphingomonadales > Sphingomonadaceae > Sphingomicrobium. Next base: position 4,833 of record CAYSHL010000074.1, on the reverse strand, counting down.
GATGTCGTGGATCAGCGCCATGACGACATAATCCTCGGCCTCGCCGGCGCGGTGGGCGCGGGTCGCCGTCTGCAGCGAATGCTGCAGGCGATCGACCGGAAAGCCGCCGAAATCGCCGTCGAGCAGGCGCAAATGGGCGAGCACCCGGTCGGGCAGGCCCGCGGCATAGGCCATGAACTGCGAACCGATCACCGCCCAGTCCTGCTGGGTGCCCTCGTCCATGCTTCGGAAGGCGGCTCGGGGCTGCGGCTCGTTCACATCCGCCGCCCTCTGAATTAGGCCGCCTTAAGGCGACCGAGGGGCAAGCCCTCCGCCTCGAGAGTCGCGAGATCGAGCTTGCTCGATGCACCGTCGATATCAATGCCAACAACGGTTCCTTCGCTGCCGAAGTCGATGTTGATGCCTTCGATGATCTCTTTCGTATCGACCCCGGCAGCGGCACTTAGCTCGATGTAGAGGCTGTCGGTCTCGGGATAATAATGAAGCTTCATTCTACGTCCTCGCGGAAATCCCGATCGATAAATGCATTGTGCAGGGTTTCGCCGTCGTCCAGCGTAACTACTCGCAGAATGCGCTCTTTTGGGTCGTCCGGCAAGGCGATGCGGCCCCAGTGGCGGATGCGACCGTCGTCCTGGACGGCGCGGCAAAGCGGCGCTCGCACGACCGAGGCGCAAATTTCGACCGAGAGGTACGGCCGCTTACGGATTACCTGCTCGAAAAAGTAGCGCGTGCCCTCCACCAGCGGCACTATGGCGGTCCTAGGACCGCTGGCCAAGAGCGTTGACTAGCTAGCCGAGCTGGGGGGGCCTATATCCGGGGCAATGGCGACCGACAGCGCGGCACTGGAACGACGACAGCGGACGGAGAGGCGCGAGCGGCGGTCGTCCGCGCCGCGAATCCAGTCGCCCGCCGCGCCGATCGCCGAGGGCATCGGTCTCGACCAGCCGTTCTTCGCCGACAAGAACCGCGCGTTCTGGCTCCTCCAGTCGATCGGCTGGAGCGGCTATTTCGTCCTCCGCACGCTCGGCGGTTTCGCCAACAGCATGGGCTGGATGTGGCTGGTCCACACGCTGCTGCTGACCGCCACCGGCTATTCGCTGACGCTACTGCTGGCGACGCTGTTCCGGCGGCTGATCGCGATGCGGGCGCTGCTGACGGTGGCGCTGTCGCTGGCGGCGGTGGTGATCGCGTCGGGGACCTTCTCGGTCATCGAGACGTGGAGCGTCGCGACTTTCATCAAGCCCGACTTCAAGCCGGTCGGGGTCGAGTATCTCGGGCCGATCCTGCTCAATTTCGCGTTGCTCGCCGCCTGGGCCGCGCTCTATTACGGGATCAATTATTACCTGCTGCTGGAAGAGCAGATCGACCAGCGCGAGAAGCTCGAAAGCCAGGCCTCGACCGCGCAACTGGCGATGCTCCGCTACCAGCTCAACCCGCACTTCCTGTTCAATACGCTGAATTCGATCTCGACGCTGGTGCTCTTGAAGCAGACCGAGCGCGCCAATGCGATGCTCGCCCGGCTGTCGTCGTTCCTGCGCTACACTTTGGTCAACGAGCCGTCGGCCAAGGTGACGCTGGCGCAGGAGGTGGAGACTCTGAAGCTCTACCTCGAGATCGAGAAGATGCGCTTCGAGGACCGCTTGCGGCCGCATTTCAAGATCGAGTCGGAGACCATCGGCGCGCGGCTGCCGTCGCTCCTGCTGCAGCCGCTGATCGAGAACGCGATCAAATATGCGGTGACGGCGAGCGAAAGCGGCGCCGACATCTGGATTACCGCCCATCGCGAAGGGGAGTCGGTGCGGATCGAGGTCGCCGACAATGGCAACGGCGACAATGCCGGCCTGACCGCGACGCCGTCGACCGGAGTCGGACTGGCGAACATTAAGGACCGTCTGGCGCAGGCCTATGGCGCGGCGCACGGATTTACGACGAAAAAGAACGAACGCGGGGGGTTCAGCGTTATCATCGAGATTCCATTCGAGAGCGGAGACAAGGATTGATGACCATCCGGACCGTTTTGGTCGACGACGAGCCGCTCGCCACTCAGGGCCTCCAGCTCCGGCTGCAGGCCCACGACGATGTCGAGGTGGTCGCCACCGCCGCCAACGGCCGCGAGGCGATCCGGGCGATCAAGACCCACAAGCCCGACCTCGTCTTCCTCGACATCCAGATGCCGGGGTTCGACGGCTTCTCGGTCATCCAGGGGCTGATGGAGGTCGAGCCGCCGCTGTTCGTGTTCGTCACCGCCTACGGCGACCATGCGCTGCGGGCGTTCGAATCGCAGGCGGTCGACTATTTGATGAAGCCGGTCGACGAGGACCGGCTCGCGGCGAGCCTCGACCGGGTGCGCCAGCGGCTGACCGAGAAGCGCGGCGCGGAAGAGGCCGAGCGCCTGAAGGAAGTGCTGGTCGAGCATGCGCCCGAGGCTGCGGAATCACTGGCCGAGGAAACCGCCGGCGACGCCCCCGCCGCCAACCGCTTCGAGCGGATGATCAACATCAAGGACCAGGGGCAGATCTTCCGCGTCGACGTCGACACCATCGAGCGGATCGACGCCGCCGGCGACTATATGTGCATCCAGACCGGCGACAACACGCTGATCCTGCGCGAGACGATGAAGGATTTGGAGAAGCGCCTCGACCCGCGCCGCTTCCAGCGCGTCCACCGCTCGACCATCGTCAACCTCGACCTCGTCCGGCAGGTCAAGCCGCACACCAACGGCGAATGCTTCCTGGTGCTCGATTCAGGGGCGCAGGTGAAGGTCAGCCGAAGCTATCGCGACGTCGTCGCCCGGTTCGTCCACTAGCGCGCGTCAGGCAGCCCGTATCGCAATGGCGCGTTTCACGGGCCCGGCTTCGGAGTGCCCCGATGGGCGCCGCCCGACACGAATTTCCGTTAGGAGCGACTCGCCCGCGCATGGTTGCAGTGCGCCGACGGCGACGGGCCGTCGAACAGGGGAAAGCCAATGAAGACGATTACACTGTGCGCGCTCGGCGCGGTTGCTCTGGCGGCGACGTCCGCGGGTGCCAAGCCCTATGTCGATTACACGCCGCAGAAGGGCTATTGGGACGTCAACGCGGTCGAGGTCGATCCCAATCACGTCGACGACTATCTGACCGGCTTGAGCAAATCGCTGGTCCCGGTGTTCGAAACCCTGAAGCGCCGCGGCCTGATCGACGAATATAAGTTCATGAACCGCTCGGGCTACGTCAAAGGCTCGCCGAACGTTCTGATCATGACCCATTCGCGGACCTTCGGAACGCTCGATGCCGACCGCGACCGCGACCTGGCCGTCGAACGAGAGATCAACGCCGCCTTCAGCGAGGCGCAGCAGGACGCCGCGGTCGCCGGCTATGAGAAGTACCGGACGTTCATCGATAACGCCCAGTGGATCGACATCGTGATGAAAAAGTGACGCGCTCGGGGGCTATCGGTCGCCGAAGACAAACGGCCGTTAGCCCCCACGGCTTGTGCACGCCCTGCGCCCCTTTCGGCATCCGGCCCCGCCCCGAATAGCCGTTTGCCCAAGCCTCGCGCTCGCTGCTAGACGAGCGCGATGACCAAGACCCGCTGGCTCGGAGCCGCCGCCGCTTTTTCCATCCTGCCGCTTGTCGCTTGCGACGTTGCGACGAACTCCAACACGACGACCGCGACCGGATCGGGCGAAACGGCCAAGCCGGGCGCGGTCGGCAAGCTCGCGCGGGTCGAGATGAACGCCGACACCAGCTTCCTCACCGCCGAGGAGCGCGAGGTGGTCAATCTGCTGATCCAGGCGGCCGACCTGATGAGCGAAATCTACAAGCGCCAGGCGACGCCTGATTACGACAAATTGCGGGCCGAGGTCGCGGCGAAGAACGACCCCCAATTGCTCGACCGGTTCGACACCTTTTTCGGGCCGTGGGACAGCCTCGAGGAAGACAAAGCGTTCTTCAGCGACCGGCCCAAGCCGGCAGGCGCGAACTTCTACCCGGCCGACCTCAGCAAGGAGCAGTTCGACGCCTATCTGAAGGCGCACCCCGGTGAGGCCGAAGCGCTGACCAGCCCGTACACGGTGGTTAAGCGGCAGGGCGACCAGCTGGTCGCGGTGCCCTATAGCCAGGAATATCGCCAGTGGCTCGAGCCGGCGGCGAAGCTGCTCGAGCAAGCCGCCGCAAAAACCAGCAACGCGAGCCTGAAGAAGTTCCTGACGCTTCGCGCCAAGGCTTTCCGGACCGACGATTATTTCGAGTCCGAGCTCGCGTGGATGGATTTGAGCGGAACGCCGATCGAGATCGCGATCGGCCCGTACGAAGTTTACACCGACACTTTGTACGGCCGGAAGACCGCGTTCGAGGCGTTCGTGACGCTTCGCAACCCCAAGGAGTCGCAGGCGCTCGACGTCTACAAGGGCCATTTGCGGGCGATGGAGGAGAACCTCCCGGTCGATGCGAAGTACAAGAATTTCCAGCGCGGCTTTGAATCGCCGCTGGTGGTCGCCGACCAGGTCCGCGGCGGCGGCGATAACGTGCCGGGCGTCCAGACCATCGCCTTCAACCTGCCCAATGACGAGAAGGTGCGCGAGGCCAAGGGCGCCAAGAAGGTCATCCTGCGCAACGTGCTGGGCGCCAAATACGAGCGCATCCTGAAGCCGATGGGCAGCCTGGTGCTGGTCCCAAGCCAAGCCGCCAACGTCACCCAGCGCTACATGTTCATGGAGACATTGTTCCACGAGCTGTCGCACAGCCTCGGGCCGGGCAGCATCACCGTCGGCGGCCGCAAGACGACGGTCGACAAGGAACTGAAGGACATCGCCGGCGGCTTCGAGGAGGCCAAGGCCGACGTCATGGGCGCCTA
>CAYSHL010000073.1:0-5102 GCA_964430865.1 uncultured Sphingomonas sp. | reverse complement strand
AGCGCGACATACATGTCGGCGACCTTGGCCTGCATCAGCTGGAAGCTGCCGATCGGCTGGCCGAACTGCTTGCGCTCGCGGACATAAGGCAGGACGACGTCGAGGCAGGCCTGCATGATCCCGACCTGGATCCCGGCGAGCACGGTGCGCTCGTAATCGAGCCCGCTCATCAGCACCTTGGCGCCGCCATTCTCGTCGCCAATCACGTTCTCGGGCGGGACGAAACAGTCGTCGAACACCAGCTCGCTGGTCGGCGATCCGCGCATTCCCAGCTTGTCGACCTTCTGGCCGGTCGAGAAGCCTTCCATGCCCTTCTCGATCAGGAAGGTGGTGATGCCTTTGCTGCCGTCCCCGGTCTTCGCGTAGACAACGAGCACGTCGGCATCGTGGCCGTTGGTGATCCAGAATTTGGTGCCGTTCAATCGGTAGCCGTTGCCGCTCTTCTCGGCCTTCAACTTCATCCCGATGACGTCGGAGCCGGCGCCCGCCTCGCTCATCGCCAGCGATCCGACATGCTCGCCGCTGATCAGCCTGGGCAGATATTTGCGCTTCTGCTCGTCGTTGCCCCAGCGGCGGATCTGGTTGACGCACAGGTTGGAGTGCGCGCCGTAACTCAGGCCGACCGAGGCCGAAGCGCGCGCGACTTCCTCCTGCGCGACGACATGCTCGAGATAGCCGAGGCCGAGCCCGCCCCACTCCTCCTCGACGGTGATTCCGTGCAGCCCGAGCTCACCCATCTGCGGCCACAAATGCCGCGGGAACTCGTCCTTGGCGTCGATTTCGGCGGCGATCGGGGCGATCTTGTCGGCGGCGAAGCGCCGCGTCGTGTCGCGGATGGTATCGCCCATCTCGCCGAGGTCGAAGTCGAGGCCGGGGTCGGACATGTGGAACTCTCCTATGAGCCAGCGCCGCTAGCATTGCGCGGAGCATTTGAACAAGCGAGCGAGCAGCCCTATGTGGACCGCAACTCTCCCCTCCCCTTGATGGGGAGGGGTTGGGGTGGGGTGGCGTCTCCGAAGAGTCGGCGGCCGCTCAACCCCTCACCCCCACCCTTCCCTCCCCCATCAAGGGGGAGGGTCAAACGAGGCGAACAATGGCTACTCAAGCATCCGACCCGACCGTCATTCTTTCCTACGCCCGCACCCCGATGGGGGCGATGCAGGGCGCGCTTGCCGACGCCTCTGCGACCGACCTCGGAGCGACCGCGGTCAAGGCGGCAGTCGAGCGCGCGGGTGTTTCGGGCGACTCGATCGACCGCATCTACATGGGCTGCGTGCTCCCCGCCGGCCTCGGCCAGGCGCCCGCGCGCCAGGCGGCGATCAAGGCCGGGCTGCCCAAGAGCGTCCAGGCGACCACCGTCAACAAGGTGTGCGGATCGGGCATGCAGACGGTGATCATGGGCGACGAGGCGCTGAGCGCGGGCAACGCCGACTACATCATCGCCGGCGGCATGGAATCGATGACCAACGCGCCCTATCTGCTCAAGAAGCACCGCTCGGGCGCGCGGATCGGCCACGACACCGCCTACGACCATATGTTCCTCGACGGGCTCGAGGACGCCTATGAGGAAGGCCGCGCGATGGGCAGCTTTGCCCAGTGCACCGCCGACGAATATCAGCTCACGCGGAGCCAGATGGACGATTACGCGATCGAGTCGCTCAATCGCGCCAAGGCGGCGATCGACAGTGGCGGGTTCAAGGACGAGATCGTCGCGGTGACGATCAAGAGCCGCGCCGGAGAGACGTTGGTCGACACCGACGAGGCGCCGGGCCGCGGCCGCCCCGACAAGATCCCGCAGCTCAAGCCGGCGTTCGCCAAGGAAGGCACGATCACCGCGGCCACTTCCTCGTCGATCTCCGATGGCGCCGCCGCGATGGTGCTGGCGCGCGAGTCGACCGCCAAGGCCGCCGGGCTGACCCCGGTCGCCCGCATCGTTGCCACCGCCGCGCACGCGCAGGAGCCGGCCGAGTTCACCATCGCCCCGATCGGCGCAATGAACAAAGTGCTCGAAAAGGCCGGGTGGAAGGTTGGCGAGGTCGATCTGTTCGAAGTCAATGAGGCGTTCGCCTGCGTCGCCATGTTCGCGATGAAGGACCTCGGTATCCCCCACGAGAAGATCAACGTCCACGGCGGCGCGACCGCGCTCGGCCACCCGATCGGCGCCAGCGGCACGCGGATCATCGTCACTTTGGTCAACGCACTGAAGCAAAAGGGCCTCAAGCGCGGAGTCGCGAGCCTGTGCATCGGCGGCGGCGAAGCGACGGCGGTGGCGGTCGAGCTGGTCTAGCTAGACCTTAGCGGCGTACGCCAGACACTCGACCTCGAGCAAAGCGCCAAGCGCCAGGCCGTCGGCGCCGAGCGCGCTTCGGGCGGGGAATTTGCCGTCCGGGAAATAGCTCGCGTAGATCGGGTTGAACGCCGGCCAGTCGGCGATGTTGTCGAGCATCACCGTGCATTTGACGACGTCGCCCCAGCCGAGCCCCGCCGATTTCAGCACGCCGCCGATATTGTCCATGGTTTGCCGTGCCTGCGCCTCGAACCCCGCGGGCAGCTTGCCGTCCGGCTTCAGGCCGACCTGCCCCGACAGATAGATAGTATCGCCGGCCCGGACCGCGTTCGAGAAGGGCAGCGGCTTACCGTTCAGGACGATGCTCCCGATCCGCTCAACCGCGGACGGCGGCGGCGGCTGGACCTGGGCCGCGACGCTGGTCGCAGCCACCATCGAAAGCGCCACTCCGCCAAGCCATATGTTCATTGCATCCTCCCCTGCTTTGGGCATCATAATGCCGGATTCGCCAGCTTATCGGAAGCGCGATATCTCACCCCGTTCGACAGGGAGAGAAGGAATATGCCTGGGATCGTCCTCGCCGGGGCCGTTGCCGCTCTGCCCGCCTAGCGCGGCTTCAGCATTCCGTGACGGCCGACAACGATGAAGCTGGCGAACAGCTGCAACAAGGCGAGGGCTGAGACTAGCGTTAGCGGCCCGATCCACGCCACGTGGCCGAGGTGCGCAAGCGCCGCCCAGACGGCAATCGCCAGCATTCCCAGCTGAAGGGTCAGGGACGCCGCCTCCAGCCCGAGCCGGCGCATCAGTTCGTCATAACGCTTCGCGCTGATCCAGCCGCCGATGGCAATGCCGCCCAGGCACAGCAGCGCTGCAATGAGGCCCGTTTCGCGGCTCATCATGCCCGGTTCGCCACCCGACAAAGCGAGGATCATCAGGAACGCCCCGGTCAGGATCATCACCACAGCCGCCGGCCCCAGCTTGCCGCCTTCCTCGCGAAGTTCGTCCGCATCTTCGACGTTGAGAAAGTGCGCGCCGGCACGCGGCGCGGCGAGGCCCAAGAGAATGGCCAGACCGGTCAGGACGTAGACTATGCCTGCGGCGATCGCGATCAAATTCTCCCCGGTTTCCAGTTGAATGAAGGGATCGACGACGAAATTCAGGAACAACAGCGTTACCGACGCGCCGACGACCGCCCCCAACAGCATGCGCACGATCATCGTGCGCGCTGGATTCTTCTGTGCGCTTGTAGTCATTGCCCGTCGCTCCCGTTCCAATGATCGATGAACAGCTGGTCGACCGGCACGGCGAACAATTTCGCCATGCGCAGCGCCAGCGGGAGGCTCGGGTCGTATTTGTCGGTCTCGACCGCGTTGATCGTCTGCCGCGACACGCCGAGCCGGCGGGCGAGTTCGCCCTGGCTCCAGCCGTGCGCCTCGCGGCGGTCCTTGACCCGATTCTCCATGCCCGGAATATGTGTAAAGAGTTCTTGACTGTCAAGACTTCTTTACATGGGTCGGTTTGGCAGGACTCGGTGAAGGATTCGCGTCTCGCCGCCGACCCTGTTACGCGCCCGCTATCAACAGGGGAGATGGCAAATGCGCAAACTGATTCTGATCGCGTCGGTCGTGGCGCTCGCGGGCTGTTCGCAGCAGGCAGCCGAACCGGCCAATGACGCCAATGTCGACGTGGACGCGAATGCAGCCGACGCCAATGTCGCGGACGCAAACGCTGCGGGCGCCGTTGCGTCGATCAACGAAACTTCATGGGAATACACCGAAGACGGCAAACCGATGCAGGAATCGGTCGACGCGAACGGCAATTACATCGTCAATTCAGGCAAGGAGCATATCGACCATGGGACGGTCGTGATGAAGGACGGCAAGGCATGCTTCACCAGCGCGATGACCAAGGAAGGCGAAGAATGCTGGACCGACCCGAAGGTGGCTGTCGGGGAAACGGGTGAAACGACCAGCGACAAGGGCGAGAAGCTGACCATCAAGCGCGTCGCCTACGTCCCGCTGACGATGTAATCCGCGACTGCTCCGGCGGCGCGACGCTCGCGCCGCCGGTCAGTCGACCACTTCGTTGGCGCCGACGCCCCAGACGTCGCTCGTCCGAACATAGCCTTCGCGCTTGCCGATTTTGATTGCGCACCAGCCATTGGCGCATTGCTCGATGCGCCCGACGACGCCGTGCTCGGCCCGGTAGCGGACCTTGCTGGTTTCCGACGGCTCGACGCGGATCGGCCGCGGGTCGCCCGGCTTGACGATCGCCGTCCGCTGGTCGCTGAGCAGCGTCACCAGCATCCAGCCGCGGGTCCCGTCGGGGTCCTCGATCATCCGCCAATTGGGGTAGGTCTTGACCACCCGCACCGGCAGGTCGCGGCGCTTGTAGAGCCAGATGCCGGGATAATTGCGGCCCGGCCCGGTGCGCATCATCGCCTCGCCGCTGGCGATCGACGCCCAATATGGCGGGGTTTTGTCCTGCGCGGCGGCGGGGGTCGGAGCAACCAGGGCCAGAGCAAGCAAGGCAAGCGATATTCCGTCACCCCCGCGCAAGCGGGGGTCCCGCTTCGTCTTGCCGGGAGATTTAGCGGGATTCCCGCTTGCGCGGGAATGACGGGACTGGACCATCAAGCCCCCGTCAAAATCCGGTCGACGAGCTGCTTCACGGTCGGGACGAAGCCGTTCGAGTAGAACGGGTCGCTCTTGAAGCGGAAGGCCGAGTGGCCGGCGAACATCAAATTCTGGTCGACCGGCCCGCCATGGGCGATGTCCTGAAGCGTCTTCTGGATGCAGAAGCTGCGCGGATCGGC
>CAYSHL010000072.1:0-5658 GCA_964430865.1 uncultured Sphingomonas sp. | reverse complement strand
CGCTGCTCGAGCGCGACGACGTGATCATCGTCGCCTCGGTCTCCTGCCTCTACGGAATCGGCTCGGTCGAGACCTATTCGGCGATGGTCTTTTCGCTCCACAAGGGCCAGGCCGCCGACCAGCGCGAGATCATCCGCAAGCTCGTCGCGCTGCAGTACAAGCGCAACGACCAGGCCTTCGCGCGCGGCAATTTCCGCGTCCGCGGCGACAATCTCGAAATCTTCCCGTCGCACTATGAGGACACCGCCTGGCGCATCGGTTTCTTCGGCGACGAGATCGAGGAGATCGTCGAGTTCGACCCGCTGACCGGCAAGAAGGTCGCGTCGCTCGACAGCATCAAGGTCTACGCCAACTCGCACTACGTTACGCCCGGGCCGACGCTCAAGCAGGCGACGGAGGCGATCCGCCACGAGCTCGCCGAGCGATTGAAGGAGCTCGAGATCGAGGGCAAGTTGCTCGAGCTGCAACGCCTCGAGCAGCGGACCAATTTCGACCTCGAGATGATTGCCGCGACCGGCAGCTGCGCGGGAATCGAAAATTACTCGCGCTTCCTGACCGGCCGCCTGCCCGGCGAGCCGCCGCCGACCCTGTTCGAATATCTGCCCGACAACGCCTTGCTGTTCGTCGACGAGAGCCACCAGACGGTGCCGCAGATCGGCGCGATGGCGCGCGGCGACCACCGGCGGAAGATCACGCTCGCCGAATACGGCTTCCGGCTGCCGAGCTGCATCGACAACCGGCCGCTGCGCTTCAACGAGTGGGAAGCGATGCGCCCGCAGACGACGTTCGTCTCGGCGACCCCCGGCCCGTGGGAAATGAACGAGACCGGCGGGGTTTTTTCCGAACAGGTCATCCGCCCGACCGGGCTGATCGACCCGCCGGTCGAGATCAAGCCGGTCGAGGACCAGGTCGACGATTTGGTGCACGAGGCCAAGGAGACGGCGCGCAAGGGCTATCGGACGCTGGTCACGACGCTGACCAAGCGGATGGCCGAGGATCTGACCGAATATCTGCACGAGGCGGGGTTGAAGGTCCGCTACATGCACTCGGACGTCGAGACGCTGGAGCGCATCGAGCTGATCCGCGAGCTTCGGCTCGGGGTTTATGACGTGCTGGTCGGGATCAATCTGCTGCGCGAGGGCCTCGACATCCCCGAATGCGGGCTGGTCGCGATCCTCGACGCCGACAAGGAAGGCTTTCTGCGCTCCGAGACGTCGCTGATCCAGACCATCGGGCGAGCGGCGCGCAACATCGACGGCCGGGTGATCCTCTACGCCGACACGATTACCGGATCGATCGAGCGGGCGTTGAACGAGACCGGCCGGCGGCGCGAGAAGCAGCTCGCCTACAACGTCGAGCACGGGATCACGCCCGAGAGCATCAAGCGCCAGATCCACGACGTCATGTCGCACCTGGCGACCCGCGACGGGGTGGTTGTCGACACCGGCGACGACGAGCGGCCGCACCTCGTCGGCCACAACCTCAAGGCCTATATCGCCGACCTCGAGCAGCGCATGCGGAGCGCCGCGGCGGACCTCGAGTTCGAGGAAGCGGCGCGGCTGCGCGACGAAATCCGCCGGCTAGAGGAAGACGACCTGGGAATCCCGCATCCGCAGCGAGTTGCGCCGCGCGGCCCGACGCGGTCGAGCGAAGGCAAGCCGGGAACGCGGAAGGGCCGCTTCGGCAAGCAAGGACGGACGCGGTTCGGACGCTAGCCCCTTAGCCCTCTCCCGCGCGCGGGAGAGGGTTGGGTGAGGGTCTTCTTTTGCCGTATCCGCGTACGATGCCAGCAGTCCGCCGCCAAGATCACAACGTCGCTGCCGACGCACACCGCACGAGCTTCCTGGAGCAGCAGGGCTACCGGGTCATTCGATTCTGGAACAATGAGGTGAGCGAAAACCTCGACGGCGTGGTTGCTGTGATTGCCGCTAGGCTTGCGAAACAGAAGTCAGAAGACCCTCACCCTGCCCTCTCCCGCGCGCGGGAGAGGGAGTAAGATTAGCCCCGCGCCGGCAGCATCTTCGGATTCCGCAACACGGCCGCGCTGACGAGCGCGACGAGCAAGCCGACCGGCGCGATTTCGGCGAATATCATGGGCACGCGGATCAGCGGGTTTTCGTACATCGCGGTCATCTCGCGCATCTCGGCGAGCTTGGCGTTGAGCGCGGCTGGCGATGCGCCTTCGGCCTTCATGCCGGCGATCATGTCGTTGGTGTAACCGGTCATGAAATCGAAGCCGGAAACGGCGATGAACAGCTCCCAGCCGAGCGCGTAAACGAGCGCGGCGACCAGCGCCATTCCAAGGCCGATGCCGAACGCTCGGCCGAAGCGGATGACTCCGCCGCACTCGACATCGCGGTAGCGCTTCACGCCGACGAAGATCAGCGACAGCGCCGCGAGCATGACGAGATAGCCGACGAAGATCGATGTCGAATGGCTCGGCAGGTCGAGCGCCAGCGTCCCGCTGATGATGGTGATTGCGATCGCTCCGGCGAGGCCGCCGTAAATGAACGGATATTTCATTTGCACTCCCCCAGGTTTCAGGCCGCGGGCGGCTCCCAAAGTTCGATCGGATTGCCGTCGGGATCGTGGATTCGAACGAACCGGCCGACGCCTTCTTCGTTCAGGTCGTTGGCGATTTCGATGCCGGCGACGCCGAGCTTCGCGACGAGGCCGTCCATGTCCCGGACGCGCAGGTTGATCAGCACCCTCTTGTCGCTGGGGAAGTAGTCACTGGTTTCCGAAAACGGCTCGAACACCATCGGCCCCGGCTGCGGATACCAGAAATATTCGTGGCCCTGCTCGCCCGGCGCGGGTCCGGTGCCCGGCTGCCAGCCCGGTTCGACCCCTTCGGGGACGAGCCCGCCGCCGATGCCGAGATGCTCGCGATACCAGGCCTTCAGCACTGCTGGGTCCTTGGCCCGGAACATCAGGCCGCCCATTCCAACTACCGGCATTTGCGCCTCCCTTTGACCGAGTGCCGCTTATTGCCCGGGAAAAGCGCCGGCGGATATCGCCCGTAAGGGTGATTTGGACGAAATCCGCCTAAGGAATGAGCGCCAGCCAGCGAGCTTTCTCGATGGCGTGGACGCGCCGGTCGACTTCGAGCTTTTCGTAAACGCTCGCGACGTGAGTCTTGATGGTGTTCGGCGAGATGCCGAGCGTTCGCGCCAGCTCCTTGTTCGACTGGCCCGAGGCGAGCAGCTCGAGGATCTCGCACTCGCGGGCGGTCAGGCCGAGCGAGCGGATCGCGGCCTGGTTGCGCTCGAACGGGCCGGCGGCGGGCGCCGGCGTCAGCTTGCATCCCGCCCACACGCCAAGGGCGGCGAAACCGGCGGCGATCAAAGCGATGTAGATCTCCGTCGAGAAAAGCCGCGCCATGTAGCGGTATTCGAGCCAGTCGAGCGCGGCGGCGGCGAGAGCGAGCGCCACCGCGTACAGGATGATCGTCCGCCACATCCGGCAAGGCTGCCCAACTTGGCTGGCAGGTTCAAGAGGCGGCCCTGCCTCGGCTCGACTCACGCCTGACTCCGTTCGTCGCAAGCGGTGAATCCAAATGACTCCGATTCCGTTACGGCGTCATGTCGGCGTTTAGCCCCATCGGAACCGCCAGCAGCGTCATCCGCGGCGCCTGGTACCTGCCCGAGCGGCGGCAGCTCGACCTGCTGTTCACCAGCGGCCGGCGCTACGTCTATTCAGAAGTGCCGCTGGCGGTCGCGACCAACTTTGCCCAGGCGGAGTCGAAGGGCCGATTTTACAACCGCGAGATCCGCAACTGCTTTCCATGCCGCGAAGTCGGCGGAGGACGGGAGCGCAGGGCGGCCTGAATTCGTTGTGGCTGGATGCCGTCGACCGTTATCCGCCGCTTCGACTATTCGCCCGAGCGCCGCGAGCTGGCGGTCGAGTTCGTCACCGGCCGCCGCTACGTCTATCTCGACGTCCCCGAGGAGGAAGCGCGAGCGATGCGCGCCGCGTTCGCCAAAGGGCGCTATTTCAACGCCCGCATCCGCGACCGCTACCGATTCCGCGAGCTGAGCGAAACGCAGCAATAGGCGGAACCGCGCCGCCAGCGGTTCGTTCGTTTCGCCACAAGAACATCTAGGGAGAGTATCATGGCCGACAATGATGGCGATCGCGAAACAGTCGAACGCACGACGATCGTCGAAACCGGGGGCGACCGAGGCAGTGGCGGAGTGCTCGCCGTCGTGCTGCTGATCATCGTCGTCCTGGTGCTGTTGTTCCTGTTCCGCGATCAATTGGGGATGGGTGGCGACAAGACCGAGGTCACGGTCCCCGACCAGATCGACGTCAACATCAACTAATTCTCGAGATACGCGGGGATGCGAGTCCCATGCGTAAGGACGGGCGCGGTTCCATCGGGGGCCGCGCCCGTTTGAACTTGCGCGCCTGACGCACTAACCGGGCGGACATGCGCGACACGGCATTGACCTACTTGACCGGCTTCGGCGGCCATTTCGAAAGCGAGGCGGTCGAAGGCGCGCTGCCAAAGGGCCGCAACAGCCCGCAGCGGCCGGCGCTGGGGCTCTACGCCGAGCAATTGTCGGGCACGGCGTTCACCGCGCCGCGCGGCGAGAACCGCCGCAGCTGGCTGTACCGGATGCGGCCGACCGCCGACCACCGGCCGTTCGAACGCTACGCCGGAGCGCCGCTGTTCGGGGCCGCCGCCGGCGGCGAACCGCTGGCTCCCAACCGGCTGCGCTGGGACCCGCCGAGCGGCCTCCCCGCCGGCGCCGATTTCGTCGACGGCATGGCGACGATGCTCCACGCGCGGGCGCCCGAGGATCTCGAGGGAGTCGCGGTGCATGTCTACGCGGCGGCGCGGAGCATGGACCGGCGGGTGTTCGTCAACGCCGACGGCGAGCTGCTGATCATCCCGCAGCAGGGCGGACTCGAGCTGCAGACCGAGCTCGGGCGGCTGCAGGTGGCGCCCGGATCGGTCGCGCTGGTGCCGCGCGGAGTGAAGTTCCGGGTCCAGCTGCTCGACGGCGGAGCGCGCGGCTATGTCGCCGAGAATTACGGAGCTCCGTTGCGCCTTCCCGAGCTCGGCCCGATCGGCGCCAACGGGCTCGCCTCGGCGCGCGATTTCGAGGCTCCGGCCGCGTGGTTCGAGGACCGCGACGAGGACACCGAGGTCGTCCAGAAATTCGTCGGCCATCTGTGGGTGACGAGCCTCGACCATTCGCCGCTCGACGTCGTCGCCTGGCACGGCAATTATGCGCCGTTCCGCTACGATTTGTCGCGCTTCAACGCGCTCGGAACGGTCAGCTTCGACCATCCCGACCCGTCGATCTTCACCGTGCTGACCAGCCCGAGCAATGTCGCCGGCCGCGCCAATGCCGATTTCGTCATCTTCCCGCCGCGCTGGATGGTCGCCGAGGACACGTTCCGCCCGCCGTGGTTCCACCGCAACGTGATGAGCGAGGCAATGGGACTCATTTCGGGCGAATATGACGCCAAGGCCGAGGGCTTCGCGCCGGGCGGGCTCAGCCTCCACAATCTGATGAGCGGCCACGGGCCCGACCTCGACAGCTGGACAAAAGCGAGCGAGGCGGAGCTCAAGCCGGTCAAGATCGAGGGCACGCTGGCGTTCATGGTCGAGACCTGCTGGCCGTACCGCCCGACGCCGTTCGCGCTCGA
>CAYSHL010000071.1:0-5868 GCA_964430865.1 uncultured Sphingomonas sp. | reverse complement strand
TGCAGACCAGCGGCATCCGCGTCGGCTCGCCGGCCGGCACCACCCGCGGCTTCGGAGAGGCCGAGTTCCACGACATCGCCGACATGGTCGCCGACGTGCTTGACGGGCTTGTCGCCAACGGGCCCGAGGGCAACGGCTCGGTGGAGAAAGCCGTCAACGAGCGCGTCCGTGCTCTGTGCGCCCGCTTCCCTATCTATCCGTGACTCCCCTCCCGCTCGCGGGAGGGGCTGGGGGAGGGCCTGTCCGAGCACCGCGACAGGCCCTCCCCTTCGCTGCTGCGCAGCTCTTCCCCTCCCGCAAGCGGGAGGGGTAGATGCGCTGCCCCTTCTGTGCCCACGAAGACAGCCAGGTAAAGGATTCGCGTCCGTCGGAGGACGGCGCGGCAATTAGGCGCCGGCGGCAGTGCGAGGGCTGCGGCGCTCGCTTCACGACCTTCGAGCGGGTCCAGCTGCGCGACCTGACCGTCGTCAAGAAGGACGGCAAGCGCGAACCCTTCGACCGCGCCAAGCTCGAGCGGGCGATCGGCCACGCCTGCCGCAAGCGCGACATCGATTCGGCGAAGATCGAGCGGTTGATTTCGGGAATCCAGAGGCAGCTCGAAACCCGCGGCGACGAGGTCACCGCCGACATGATCGGCCAGGCGGTGATGGACGGCCTCAACGCCATCGACCACGTCGCCTACATCCGCTTCGCCAGCGTCTACAAGGACTTCACCGAGCCCGGCGATTTCGCCGACATCGCCGAAAAGGTCGGCGAGCAGCCGGCGGCCGGAGGATCAAAGGAAGCTGAAAAGCCCGCCGGCGACGGCAAGCTCCTCTAGTTGACCGAGCTCAAAAGCTGGAAGCGCGGGATGGCGATGTCGAACGCATTGCCGTCCTCGTCGACCATCCGGTAGCTGCCGCTCATCGAGCCCGTCGGAGTGTCGAGCGGGCAGCCCGACACGTAATCGAAGCTTCCGCCGGGGGCGATCAGCGGCATTTCGCCGACCACGCCTTCGCCGTGCACCTCGTGGACCGTCCCGCGGCCGTCGATGATCCGCCAGCTGCGCGACAGCAGCTGGATCGCCCGGTCGGAGCCGTTCTCGATGCGCACATGGTACGACCAGAACCAGCGCTCGGTCGACGGGTCCGACTGCTCGGCAAGGTAGGAAACCGCGACGCGCACCGAGATGTCGCGGGTCGTCGCGACATTGGGGAACAGCATCGCCATCGTGTCGGTGGTCACGGATTCGACCTAGGCGAGCGAGCGGCGCCAAACAACAGGCCCTTTTTGGGAAATATGCTTCAATCCAGCCCGCCCGCCCGACGCAGCCGGTCGACCAGCCGCGCCCGCGCCTCGCCGAGGACCGCCGATTTCTGGGTCAGCAGGTCGCGCATCAGGAAGTGGCCGGTGAGGTCGAGCCCATCGGCGATGTCCGCCCAGCTCGCCGTCCCGCCATCGCGAACGAAGCTCGGCAGCGGCAGCAGCTTGCCGGCATAGGGCTCGGCCTCGCCTGCACTAACTGCGCGGCCAGAGCGCGGGCTGACGGCGACCAGGTCGTCGGTCGATCCGGTCACCGCGCAGCGTTCGAGGTCGAGGCCGAAGCCGAGCTCCGCGAGCAGCAGCAGCTCGTAACGGACCAGCGCGGCGCCCCAGCCGCTGGCCGACGGCGCCGCCTCGAAGGCCGCCAGCAGAGCATCGAGCGCCGAATAGAGCCGCGGGTATGGCTGGGCTTCGGGGAGCGCGGTCGCGGTCAGCGCGGTCGCCCATTCGATCGCCGCGGCCGGCAGCGGCTCGCCGAGCAGCGGCGCCCGGCTGTGGGTCAGCTCGACCGCCGCCTGGGGCAGCTGGTTGTCGGTCCGCGCGCTCAGCGTCGCCGAAACCAGATTGCCGGCGAACAGCACCGGCCGCATCCGCCGGCCCCGCGCGCCGCGGACGTACGCGGCCTGGAGGCCATGGTCCTCGGTCATCAGACGGACCACCGCGCCATGCTCGCCATGGGCGCGCAGCGAGAGGATGATCGCCGGGGCGGAGATTCTCAAAAGCTCCTCCCTGCGAGCGAAGCTCGTAGGGAGGGGGACCGTTCGACGAAGAGCGAATGGTGGAGGGGTATGGGGCGCCGGTGCCGTTGACCCCTCCACCATCGAATCTTCGTTCGATGGTCCCCCTCCCCATGCTTGGCATGGGGAGGAGCTTGCGGCGCCTCATCCGCGGGGGTGGAAATAATCATAGAGCTGGCGCGCCATCGCCTTGCTGATGCCCGGGGCCCGCTCGAGGTCGTCGAGCGCCGCGCCCTTGACCGCCCGCGCCGTGCCGAAATGCATCAGCAACGCGCGCTTGCGGTTGGGGCCAATGCCCGGGACCTCGTCGAGGCTCGAGGTGGTCAGGCTCTTCGCCCGCTTGGCCCGGTGCGTGCCGATGGCGAACCGGTGCGCCTCATCGCGCAAGCGCTGCAAATAAAACAACAGCGCCGAGTTGGGCGACAGCGTCAGCTCGCGCCCGCCGGGCAGATGGAAGGTTTCGCGGCCGGCGTTGCGGTCGGGCCCCTTGGAGACCGCGATCACCGGGATGTCGTGGACGCCGGCATTCTCCATCATCTCGCAGGCCGCCGACAGCTGGCCCTTGCCGCCATCGATGATCAACAAGTCCGGCCATTCGCCGCTCGCCCGGTCGGGATCCTCCTTCTCCAACCGTGCGAAGCGCCGCTCGAGCACTTCGCGCATCATGCCAAAATCATCGCCGGGGGTGATGCCGCTCTTGATGTTGAACTTGCGGTAGCTGTTCTTGCGGAAGCCTTCGGGCCCGGCAACGATCATCGCTCCGGTCGGGTTGGTGCCCATGATGTGGCTGTTGTCATAGACCTCGATGCGCTTGGGCACATCGGCCAGCTCGAACGTGTCGGCGAGCTCGCGCAGCACTTTGGCCTGCGACGTCGTCTCGGCCATCCGCCGCTCGAGCGCCTCCTCGGCGTTGCGCCGCGCCTGCTCGATCAGCTTCGCCCGCGAGCCGCGCCGCGGCTGGTCGATCGAGATCTTGTGCCCCGAGCGCTCGCACAGCGCCTCCTCGAGCAGCTCGCGGTCGGGCAGCTCGCGATCGACGAGGATGCGGCGCGGCGGCGGCATGTCCTCGTAGAATTGGACCAGGAAGCTCGACAGCACCTCGGCCTCGGGCACGTCGTTGGTGTGCGCCGGGAAGAACGCCCGATGACCCCAGTTCTGCCCGCCGCGGATGAAGAACGCCTGGATGCACATCGCCCCGGCCTTGCAGGAGAGCGCGAAGATGTCGCCGTCGCCAAGCCCCTCGGCGTGGACCGTTTGGCTACCCTGGATGTAGGTCAGCGCCCGTAACCGGTCGCGATAAACCGCGGCGAGCTCGTAATCCTGCGCCTCCGCCGCCTGCGCCATCGACTTGCCAAGCCGCGCCTGGACGCCGGTCGACTTGCCGGCCAGGAACGCCTTCGCGTCGTCGACCAGCTCGGCGTACGCCGCCTCGTCGATCCGCCCGACGCACGGTGCCGAGCAGCGGCGGATCTGGTAGAGCAAACACGGCCGCGAGCGGTTGGCGAAAAAGCTGTCGGAACAGCTTCTTAGCAGGAACAGCTTCTGAAGCGCATTGAGTGTCCGGGTGACCGATCCGGCGCTTGCGAACGGCCCGTAATAATGGCCCCTTTTGACGTTGCGGGCGCCCCGGTGCTTCTGGACTCGCGGGAACGGATGATCCTCGCGGAGCAGGATGAAGGGGAAGCTTTTGTCGTCGCGAAGCAGCACATTGTACGCGGGCCGGAAGCGCTTGATCAGCTGCGCCTCGAGCAGCAGCGCCTCGGCCTCGGTGCGCGTCGTGACGATGGTCAGCGAGCGGGTTTGCGACACCATGCGCTGCAGCCGCTTCGGCAGCCGCGCGACCTGCGTATAACTGTTGACCCGCGACTTCAGGGTGCGCGCCTTGCCGACGTACAGCACGTCACCGCGCGCATCCTGCATCCGGTACACCCCCGGCCGCGCCGGCAGCGTCTTCAGCACATTGCGGATCGCCGCGACGCCCGCCTCGAGGTCGGGCGCACCGCTGCCCTTGACCGCGTAGGTCGCCTGCTCCTCGTTGAAGCGCTCGGCCGCCTGGGGATGGTCGGGGCGGTCGGCGGGGGTGCGGTCCATGCGGTGGATTTAGGCCCACCAGGCTGTCATTGCGAGCGCGGTGACCATTAAGCCCCTCCCCTTGATGGGGAGGGGTTGGGGAGGGGTGGACTCTCCGCGAAGGTCCGGCGGCTCCTCCGCCACCCCCACCCAACCCTCCCCCATCGAGGGGAGGGCTAAACTAGGCCGCCGCCCGCGCCTGCTCTTCGTCCTCGAGCATCCAGTCGACCGCGGCTCGGGCGTGGATCGCGGTGGTATCGTAGACCGGGATGACGTTGGCGCGGACGTCGACGGCGAGCACCAGCTCGGTGCAGCCAAGCACGACCGCCTGGACCTTCTGCTTGGCGAGCTCGGTGATCAGCGTCTTCAATTTGCGCTGGCTGTCGCGGACGACGCGGCCGGCGGCGAGCTCGTCGAAGATGATCCGGTCGACCTCGCGCACCCAGTCGGCGCGGATCGGCGCAAGCTCGATGCCGCGCGCTTCCAGGCGGTCGCGGATGTGACCTTCGGTCATTGTGAAGCGGGTGCCCAGCAAGGCCACACGGGTGCGCTTGTCCGCGACCAGACGCTCGGCGGTCGGGTCGGCGATGTGCAGGATCGGCACGCGCACCGCCGCCTTCACCCGGTCATAGACTTTGTGCGACGTGTTGGACGCCAGCAGGATCCCCTCGGCGCCGGACGACCGCAGCTTTCTCGCCGCCTCGATCAGCACCGCGGCGACCCCGTCCCAATCGTCCGCCAGCTCCATCTCGGCGACCGGCGCGAGGTCGAGGCTTTCGATCGCCAGCCGGGCGCTGTGCAACGCGCCGAGACGCTTGGCGACGCCGCGGTTGATATGTTCGTAATAGAGCGCGGTGGAGGACCAGCTGGTGCCCCCGACGATGCCAAGCTTGCGCAACCTGCTCCCCTTTCCGGCCAGCCCAACCTCGACCGGCTGGGGGCTTTAACCCAGATGCAATCGTCGTGAATGGCCGCGGTCAGCCGAGGCTCTTCACAATCTCCTCGACCATCTTCTTGGCGTCGGCGAGAAGCATCATCGTGTTGTCCCGATAGAATAGCTCGTTGTCGACACCCGCGTAACCCACTCCCCCCATCGACCGTTTGATGAACAGGACGGTCCGCGCTTTTTCCACGTCGAGCACCGGCATGCCGTAGATCGGCGAGCTCTTGTCGGTCTTGGCCGCCGGGTTGGTGACGTCGTTGGCGCCGATGACGAAGGCGACGTCGGTCTGCGCGAACTCGCTGTTGATGTCCTCGAGCTCGAACACCTCGTCGTAGGGCACATTTGATTCGGCCAGCAGCACGTTCATGTGGCCCGGCATCCGGCCGGCGACCGGGTGGATCGCATATTTGACCCGCACGCCCTCGGCCTTGAGCAGGTCGGCCATCTCGCGCAGCGCGTGCTGCGCCTGGCTGACCGCCATCCCGTAGCCGGGGACGATGATCACCTGCTCGGCTTCCTTGAGGAGGAATGCGGCGTCCTCGGCCGAGCCGCGTTTATAGGGGCGGTCGATCGCCGCCGCGTCACCGCTGCTGGCGACCGCACCGAATCCCCCCGCGATGACCGAGATGAAGCTTCGGTTCATCGCCCGGCACATGATGTAGGACAGGATCGCGCCCGAGCTTCCGACCAGCGCTCCGGTAATGATCATCGCGCTGTTTTGCAGCGTGAAGCCCATCGCCGCCGCCGCCCAGCCCGAGTAAGAGTTGAGCATCGAGATCACGACCGGCATGTCGGCGCCGCCGATCGGGATGATCA
>CAYSHL010000070.1:0-5885 GCA_964430865.1 uncultured Sphingomonas sp. | reverse complement strand
CGGGCGATCGACCTGTTTCGCAAGACCAAGGTGCCGGTGCTCGGGATCATCGAGAACATGGCCGGCTATGCTTGCCCGCATTGTGGCGAGACCTCCGATCCGTTCGGAAACGGCGGCGCCGAAGCGGCCGCCGCCGAGCTGGGCGTTCCGTTCCTCGGCCGGCTGCCGCTGTCTTTGAAGCTTCGCCAGGATTCCGACGCCGGCACGCCCGCGACGGATGGCCCGGAAGCCGAAGCCTTTGCAACGCTCGCCACAAAACTGCTCGAGGCGCTAGAAAAGGGAGACGGCAATGTTGAACGATGAGGAACTCACCGAGCTGCTCAGGAACGCCCGCAACATCGCGATGGTCGGAGCATCGGACCGGCCTGACCGCCCGTCATACGGAGTGATGAAGTTCCTGCAGTCGCACGGCTATCGGGTGTTGCCGGTCAATCCGCAGATCACCGGCGAGCATGTGCATGGCGAGTTCGTATGGCGCGAGCTCGCCCAGATCGGCGAGCCGATCGACATCGTCGACATCTTCCGCCGCCCGCAGGCTGCCGGCGCAGCGGTCGATGAGGCGATTGCGGTGGGCGCCAAGG
Source organism: uncultured Sphingomonas sp. (assembly GCA_964430865.1). Taxonomy (GTDB): domain Bacteria; phylum Pseudomonadota; class Alphaproteobacteria; order Sphingomonadales; family Sphingomonadaceae; genus Sphingomicrobium. The sequence goes on along the minus strand of CAYSHL010000070.1, from coordinate 5,304 downwards.
CGGTGTGGCTGCAGCTCGGGATCGTCAACGAGGAAGCGGCTCAACGGGCCGAGGCGGCCGGGCTCCAGGTGGTCATGGACCGCTGCATCAAGATCGAAATCATGCGGCTGCGGATTCCGAAGATCGAGCCGGCGGCCGCCTAGGCCGCTCCGACCGTCATCTCGGGCACCAGCAAGGTCGGCGCGTCGATCCCGCGCCGGAACTCGAGGTCCGACCCCGGCTCGAGCGTCGCGAACATATCGATCAGGTTCGACGCGACGGTGATCTCGTCGACCGGCTCGGCAATGACTCCGTCGCGGACCATGAAGCCGGCCGCGCCGCGGCTGTAATCGCCGGTGACGCCGTTGATACCGTGGCCGATCAGCTCGGTGACGAGCAGCGCCTCCGGAAAGGCGGCGAGCAGTTGCTCGCGGGAGCGAGTCCCCGCCGCGATGTAGAGATTGCTCGGCGAGGCGCCGGGTGCGCCGCCGGCGCCGCGCGCCGCATGACCGGTGGGCACGATGCCGAGCTGCCGCGCCGACGCGCTCTCGGCCATCCAGCTCGCCAGGACCCCGTCGGACACCAGCTCCAGGCGCTCGACGCGGACGCCCTCGCCGTCGAACGGGCGCGAGCGCAGGCCCCGCAGCCGCAACGGGTCGTCGACGATGCTCACACCCGGCGCGAACACCCGGCTCCCGAGCTTGTCCTGGAGAAAGCTCGCCTTGCGAGCGACCGCGGAGCCGCTGATCGCGCCGGCGAAATGGCTGAGCAAGGTCGTCGCGACGCGCGGGTCGAACAGCACCGGCATCCGGCCGGGCTTGGGGCGGGTCGAGTTGAGCCGGGCGACGGCCCGCTCGCCGGCGAGGCGGCCGATGTCCTCGGCGGGATCGAGGTCCTCGAGGTGGCGGGCGCTGTGCCAGGCATGGTCGCGCTGCATACCGGCGCCTTCGCCGGCGATCATCGTCGCCGAGCAACTGTAGCCGCTCGCTCGATAGGCGCCGGAAAAGCCCGCCGATGTCGCCAGCGCGATGCTCGAAGCGGACGCGCTCGCCGAGCTGCCGCTCGAATTGACGACACCGGGGACGGCCAGCGCCGATTGCTCGGCGGCGAGCGCGCGGGAACGCAGCTCGGCGGGGTCGGGATCCTGCCCGTCATCGGCGTCGAGCGGAGGCAATTCGCCCCGCTGGAGGATCTCGTCGGGAGCGAGGCCGGCATATTCGTCCTCGGGTGCTTCGGCGGCCATCGCCAGCGCCCGCTCGACCAGGGCCGCGAGCGATTCATCGGCCAAATCAGAGGAGGCAACGGTTGCCGACCGCTGGCCGAGGAACAGCCGGAGGCCGATTTCCTCGCCTTCGGACCGGTCGACCTGCTCGAGTTCGCCGAGGCGCACCTGGACGCTGCTCGATCGGTTGCCGACATAGATGGCGTCGGCGGCTTCCGCGCCGGCGGTGGAGGCGCGCTCGACCAGCGCTTCGACGGCGGAGCAGGCTTGTTCGACGGTAAGCATCGGGTGAGCGCCTAGCGGCTGGACAGGCCGACCGCCAGCAGGCCGAGGAACACCAGCAGTCCGCAGGTGCGGTTCGAACGGAACAGCCGCAGCGCCCCGTCGCCGTCCTTGGGGTCAGCGCGCAACGCCTGGTTGGCAAGGTGCACCGCGGCGGGCAGCAGCGCGACCAGGGCCAGCCAGTCCGGACGCACCGACCAGATCGCGGCTCCCCACAGGATCACCGCCAGCGCGTAGAAAATCGCGATACCGAGCGGCGCCTGGTCGCCAAGCCGACGGGCGCTCGACTTCACTCCGACCAGCGCATCGTCCTCGACGTCCTGGATCGCGTACAGCGTGTCGTAGCCGATCACCCAGGCGACGGTGCCCGCGTAGAGCCACATGACCGGCACCCCAAGCTCGCCGGTGACCGCCGGCCAGCCCACGAGGGCTCCCCACGAAAACACCAGCCCGAGCCACGCCTGCGGCCACCAGGTCAGGCGCTTCATGAACGGGTAGGCGGCGACGAGCGCGAGGCTGCCGAGCGCGACCAATTGCGCGGTTCGCTCGAGCTGGAGCAGCACGACCAAGCCGACCAGGCTCAGCCCGATGACGAGCGCCCAGGCGGCGTTGACCGACACCCGGCGGCTAGCCAGCGGGCGCAGCCGCGTGCGCTCGACGCGACGGTCGAGCTCGCGGTCGACGATGTCGTTGTAGACGCAACCGGCGCTGCGCATCGCGAACGCCCCGAGCGCCAGCCACAGGAACAGGTCCCAACGTCCGCGGACTCCGCCCAGCGCGATGCCCCATGCGCACGGCCAGAACAGCAGCCAGGTGCCGATCGGCCGGTCGAGGCGCATCAGCGAGGCGAACGGCCGCAGCCGCGGCGGCAAAGCGCCGATGAACCCGCGCCGCTCGCTGTCGGGGACGATGTCGGTGGTGGCGGTCACCTTGCTCCCCTACGCGCTCGCTTCGAGCCAAGTCGAGCGACCGATATTGATTGGAAGCCGAAGCGGGCTAAGGTCGGGGGATGTGGCTGCTCGACAAAATGCTCCGCAAGCTCGTCCGCAACGGCGAGCTGACGATCATCGACCATCGCGGCAAGGCGTATCGCTACGGCGCGCCAGACCCGGAGGTGCGGCCGGTCACCGCCCGCCTCATGGACAGCAAGGCGGCCCTCAAGATCGCGTCCGATCCGCGGCTCGGCGCCGGCGAGGCCTATATGGACGGCCGCTTCGTGGTCGAGGAGGGCGACATCCGCGACCTCGTCCTGCTGATGCGCTACAACGCTCCGTTCGAGCGGCCCGGGGCGCTCAACCCCAAGGGCCCGCTCCGAAAGGCGGCGGCCTCGGTCGCCGGACGCGTCGACCAGATCAACTGGAAGACCCGCTCGCGGCGCAACGCCGAGCACACCTACAACCTGACGCGGCGGCTTTACGAGTTGTTCCTCGACGAAGACCGGCAATACACTTGCGCCTATTACCGCGACCCGGCGAACAGCCTCGAGCAGGCGCAGCTCGACAAGAAGGCGCACATCGCCGCCAAGCTGAACCTCAAGCCCGGGATGCGGGTGCTCGACATCGGCTGCGGCTGGGGTGGCCTCGCCCTCTATCTCCACCGCCATTACGACGTCGACGTGTTCGGCATCGCCCTGGCGCCCGACCAGATCGAGTTCTCGCGCGAGCGCGCGGCCGAGGCCGGGGTCAGCGGCCGCGTGAAGTTCGAGGTGATGGACTATCGCGACGTCCCCGGCACGTTCGACCGGATCAGCAACGTCGGGCTGATCGAGCATCTGGGGACTCCGCATTATCCCGGCTTCTTCGCCAAATGCCGCGAGCTGCTGGCGCCCGACGGGCTGATGGTGTCGCACTGCTGCGGCCGGATGGGCGGGCCCGGGCTAACCGACAAATGGACCCGCAAATACATCTTCCCCGGCGGCTATATCCCGGCGCTGTCGGAGATCGTCAGCGAGGCGCAGCGCCACCGGCTGATCGTCTCGGACGTCGAGACGCTCCGCCTCCACTACGCCTACACGCTCGAGGAATGGTACCGGCGCACGGTCGCCGCCCGCGACGAGATCGTCCAGCTGTACGACGAGCGCTTCTATCGGATGTGGCAATTCTATCTGGCCGGCGCCGAGGGCGCGTTCCGCTACGGCGGGCTGGCCAACTTCCAGATCCAGTATCTCAAGAGCCGGCAGTCGGCGCCGATCACGCGCGATTACATGTTCGAGGAGGAAGCGCGGCTGCGCGGTCTCGAGGAACCGCCCAAATGGCACCTCGACGTGGCCGCCGAATAGCCATTCCGGCGACCCCCGCCTGGCCGCCCAAGTCGCTGCCGCGGCTGTATGTTCGCCAGCCGCTTGGCGAGGGCGCGCGGGTCGAGCTGGATGCAGCGCAGGCGAACTATCTCGGCAATGTGCTGCGGATGAAAGAAGGCGCGGAGCTGCTGCTGTTCGACGGGGACTCCGGCGAATGGCTCGGGCGGATCACCGAGGCGGGCAAGAAGCGCATGACGCTCACCGTCGAGCGCCGGACCCGCGAGCCCGAGATAATCCCGGACGTCTGGCTGGCGTTCGCTCCGGTCAAGCGCAGCCAGAGCGACTGGCTGGTCGAGAAGGCGACCGAGCTCGGCGTCGCCCGGCTGATCCCGGTGACGACGCAGCGCACGGTCGTCGAGCGCGTCAAGCTCGAGCGGCTGCAGGCGATCGCCATCGAAGCCGCCGAACAATGCGGCCGCACTGTTTTGCCCGCGATCGACGAGCCCGTGCCGCTGGCTCGGTTGCTCGAAAAGCGCGACACTTCGCGTACGCTCTATTTCGCCGACGAGGCCGGCGGGGAGCCTGCGGCCGCGGCCTTCAAGCCGGGCGCGGCGATGCTCCTGACCGGGCCGGAAGGCGGCTTCACCGACGCCGAGCGAGCCGCAATCCGCGCCGCATCCAGCGCCGTGGCGGTGTCGCTCGGGCCACGCATCCTGCGCGCCGAAACCGCAGCGCTGGCCGCGCTCGCGACCTACATGGCGGTGGCCGGGGACTGGCGCGGCTAGCGCCGCGCGGCTACGCGCCGCCGCAGCATGACCACCCGCACCGACACCAGCGCCAGCCCGCTCATCGAAAGCCGCGACGACCTGCTGGCGGTGTTCTCCGGCGGCGAAAAAGCGCCCGGCGACTGGCGCATCGGCACCGAGCACGAGAAGTTCGTCTATCGCTGCGACGATCACCGCGCTCCGTCGTGGGAGGAGCCGGGCGGGATCCGCGACCTGCTGCTCGGGCTGACCGAGTTCGGCTGGCGGCCGATCGAGGAAGCCGGGAAAGTCATCGCTTTGTCGGGCCCCGACGGCACCATCAGCCTCGAGCCGGCCGGCCAGTTCGAATTGTCCGGGGCGGCGCTCACCGACCTCCACATGACCTGCGCCGAAGCCGCCCGGCATTTGGCCCAGTGCAAGTCCGTCGGCAACCGCCTGGGCGTCGGCTTCCTCGGCCTCGGCATGTGGCCCGACAAGCGCCGCGACGAGCTGCCGATGATGCCCAAGGGCCGCTACGCGATCATGGCCCGCCACATGCCGCGGGTCGGCAAGCTCGGGCTCGACATGATGCTCCGCACCTGCACCATCCAGGTCAACCTCGACTATTCGTCGGAGGCCGACATGGTGAAGAAGTTCCGCGTCGGCCTGGCGCTGCAGCCGGTGGCGACGGCGCTGTTCGCCAACTCGCCGCTGACCGAGGGCAAGCCCAACGGCTACAAGAGCTTCCGAAGCCACATCTGGGAAGACACCGACCCGCATCGCACCGGCATGCTGCCGTTCGTGTTCGAGGACGGCTTCGGCTACGAGCGCTACTGCGA
>CAYSHL010000069.1:0-6290 GCA_964430865.1 uncultured Sphingomonas sp. | reverse complement strand
GCCGCGTCGCCGATCGAATGGGCGCCGGTCGAGCAGGCGGTGACGACCGCGTGGTTGGGCCCCATCAGGCCATATTTGATCGACACCTGGCCGGAGATCAGGTTGATCAGCCGGCCGTGGACGAAGTGCGGGCTGACCCGGTCCGGCCCTTTTTCGTGAAGCACCAGGCTTTCGGTTTCGATCCCCGGAAGGCCGCCGATGCCCGAGCCGATCGAGCAGCCGGCACGGAGCTTCATTTCCTCGGGCATGTCCTCGAGACCGGCGTCCTCGATCGCCTGGCCGGCCGCGTCGAGGCCATAGATGATGAACTGGTCAACCTGGCGCTGGACCTTGTGGTCGACGCGCCTGGCCGGGTCGAAGCCGTATTCATGGTCGGCCGGCTTGACCTCGCAGGCGATGCGGCATTTCTGGTTGCTGGCGTCGAACCGGGTAATCGGCCCGGCGCCGCTCTTGCCCGCCAGGATGTTCTTCCAGCTGGTCTCGACGTCGCCGCCGAGCGGCGTCACCAGACCCAGACCAGTCACCACGACACGGCGCATTGCTCGAACTCCAATTGAAACAGGCTCAGACCCGTTCGGGCTGAGCCTGTCGAAGCCCTGTACTGTGCTTAAACGCCCAACCGAGAAAAAGTGCAGCCCTTCGACAGGCTCAGGGCGAACGGTAGAGAGAAATCAGGCCTTGTTCTGGTCGATATAGTCGATTGCATCCTTGACCGTCGTGATCTTCTCGGCGGCGTCGTCCGGAATCTCGACCCCGAACTCTTCCTCGAACGCCATCACCAGCTCGACGATGTCGAGGCTGTCGGCGCCGAGATCGTCGATGAAGCTGGCTTCCTCGGTGACCTTCTCCGCGTCGACTCCGAGATGTTCGACGACGATCTTCTTCACCCGATCGGGAGTCTCGCTCATGACCTGCATTCCTCCATCTGCTTTTGCGCTGCCCTAGCGATGCCGTCCGCGCCCGGCAAGTGGCGGGCTTGCCCGTTGGCACGAGGGCTTTAAGTCTCCTTCCCCATGCGTGGTTCCCGACCGCTGACTCCGGGCGAAATCGCCCTCGCCCGATCGGTGTTCGGCGACGCCATCGACTATTCGAAAGTCCGCATGGTGAGGCGCAAATGGTGGCCGTTCCAGCCGCGGAACACGGCGATGGCGCCGACCGGCAACATCCACTTCCACCCGCACGGCAGTCTGTGGTCGGAGGATTTCGCCGCCGAGCCGCTCCACCGCCAGGGACTGTTCATTCACGAGATGACCCACGTCTGGCAGTCCCAGACCCGCGGCCGCTTCTATCTGCCGCTGATGCGCCACCCGTTCTGCCGCTATTCCTATACGATCGACAACGGCCGCCCGTTCGGCCGCTATGGCCTTGAGCAGCAGGCGGAAATCGTCCGCCACGCATTCCTCGCGGAGCGCGGCTTGAAGTTCGCCGCTGCTCCGCCGCGCTCGTTGTTGCCGTTCGCCTGATCGCGCCGCTGCTGTAACAATCCTGCAACAGCGCTGCCGGGAAAGGCGCTAATGCCCCGCGCCTCCCTTCCGCAAACAGTGCCTTCTCGGGCATATGTCGGCGACGCAACGCAAACAGGGGGACTATCCATGCGCATCTCAGCACTGCTGCTGATCAGCACCGCAGCGATGGCGATCGCGACGCCCAGCTTCGCCCAGACCACCGAGGAAGATCAGGCGCAGGCGGCCAACGCTCCCGAAGACGCGCAGACCGGCGGCGACGAGATTATCGTCACCGCGACCAAGCGCGCCTCGCGGGTCCAGGACGTCCCCTTTTCGATCAATGCCCAGACGCAGGAAGACATCCAGCGATCCAACGCCTCGACCATCGAGGAAATCAGCCGCAACGTCGCTGGCCTCGCCGTCCAGAACCTCGGGCCGGGCCAAAGCCAGGTATCGATCCGCGGCGTCTCCGCCGGGCAGATCATCCGCGACCAGCCGGGCGTCAAGGAGCAGGTCGGCGTCTACCTCGACGAATCGGTCGTCTCGCTGTCGCTGTTCACTCCCGACTTCGACCTGTTCGACCTCAACCGCGTGGAAACCCTTCGCGGCCCGCAGGGGACCCTGTTCGGCTCGGGCTCGGTCGGCGGAACGCTGCGCTACATCACCAACCAGCCGAAGGTCGAAATTACCGAGGGGCTGGTCGAAGGCAACATCAATACCGTCGATGAAGGCGATATCGGCTATCACCTCAAGGGCGCCGTCAATCTGCCGCTCGGGGGCGTCGGCGCCACTCGCGTGGTCGGCTACGGCACTCGCTACGGCGGTTTCATCGACGCGGTCGGCCCGGCCGGCGGCAAGAACATCAACGACGGCAGCCGCATCGGCGGCCGGGTCGCACTGATGTTCGAGCCGACGCCCGACATCAAGATCACCCCGCGCCTGGTTTACCAGCGAGTCCGTGCCAACGGCTTCAACCGCGAGGAACATTACAACTTCTACGACAACCAGTTCACGACCGGCGCGGCCGGCTCGGACCTCGGCAAACGCAAGCAGTATTTGAAGCTTCGCGAGAAGTTCAAGGACGACACCTTGCTCGCCGACCTGACCGCCAGCATCGGCTTCGGCGGGGTCGAGCTGACTTCGATCACGAGCTACATCGATCGCGAGATACTCGTCAGCCGGGACGCCTCGGCGCTGACGGGCTCGGTTGGCATTGCGCCGCTTGTCGGCTGTTGCGGAGTCGACCCCGACATCGCCAATCTGCCGTCCAACCTTCGCGATACGACCGATCTGAAGCAGTGGACGCAGGAGCTTCGCATCGGCTCGACCGGTTCGGGCCCGCTGCAGTGGGTGTTCGGCGGCTTCTATTCGGACGTCGAGCGCATCTACGCCCAGCGGCTGCCGACGCCCGGCTACGATGTGTTCATCGACGCGGCGCTCGGAGCGGGCGTTTCGGCCGCGGTGGCGAACGGCTTCCCGCTGAATTCGCCGTACAACGCGGACCTGCCGTACGATATCAAGCAGAAGGCACTGTTCGGCGAAGCCAGCTACGACTTCGGCCAGTTCAAGCTGACTGGCGGCGGACGCTGGTACGACTTCAAGGAGGTTCGCGACTTCGTCTCCGGTGGCGTGTTCTCCAACGGCGACACTCGGATCGGCGACAAGACCAAGTCGAACGGCTTCTCGCCGCGAGTCATCGCGACCTATGAGCCGAACCGGAACCTCAGCGTCAACGTGCAGGCGGCCAAGGGCTTCCGGCTCGGGGGCGTCAATGATCCGCTCAACCTGCCGCTGTGCAGCGACGAGGATGAGTTGATCTATGGCCCCTTCACGTCGGCGACCTACGACGACGAGACGCTGTGGAACTACGAAGCCGGGGTGAAATACTCGCAGAGCGGAATAACTTTCAACGCGGCCGCCTTCCACACCCGGATCAAGGATCTGCAGGTCACCGTCGACGCCGGAAGCTGTTCTTCGCGCCTGGTATTCAACGTGCCCAAATCGCACACCACCGGCATCGAAGCCGAATTCTCGGCGAGCCCGACTCCAGGCCTCGATCTGTCGCTGGCCGGAAGCTACGTCTCGGCCGAGTTCGATTCGACGATCGACAATCCGATCCTGGCGGATCGGACCGGCATCCGCGAGGGGAACCGGCTGCCGTCGGTGCCCAAGCTGCAGCTGGCGGCGAGCGCGACCTACGGCCAGCGTCTGAACTCCAACGCCGACTGGTATGTGTCGAGCAGCGTCCAGCACGTCGGCAGCCGCTACACCCAGCCCAGCGACCAGGAGCCGGGTGCAAGCATTTTCAACTTCATCTTCTATGACCCGGCGACCGGCGCCTACGGCACCAGCACTCAGGACTTCGGCTCGCTGAAGCTGCCGTCCTACCAGCTGGTCAATCTCTCGGCCGGAGTGAAGTGGGACAGCGGCCTCGAGCTCGTTGCCTACGTCAACAATCTGTTCGACGAGAATGCCAAGCTGTCGCTCGACCGCGAACGCGGCGGCCGTGCGCGTCTCGGCTACAACATCGGCCTGCCGCGGACCATCGGGCTGACGCTTCGCAAGGCGTTCTCGGTGGCGCCGGCGGCGCCAATGGTCGCGGAGCCGGTTGCTCCACCGCCGGCAGCGCCGTCACCTCCGGCGACGCAGACCTGCCCGGACGGCGCGGTGATCCTGGCGACGGACGTTTGCCCGGCTCCGCCGCCGCCACCGCCACCGCCGGCGCCCGAACCCGAGCGCGGTTGAGCGCCTGAGGCGATGACACTGACGCGCCGCTCGCTCCTTGCCGGGGCGGGCGGCGCTGCTATTTTGCCGGCCGTGGCCAAGGCTGCCCCGATTGGCTCCAAGGCCAATGTCGCCGTCATCGGCGCCGGCGTGTTCGGCGCCTGGACCGCACACCATCTGCTTGCCGCCGGGCACCGCGTCACCCTGATCGATGCTTATGGACCAGCCCACAGCCGCGCCTCGTCGGGCGGGGAATCGCGCCTGACTCGCGCCGGCTACGGCCGCGACGCGATCTACACTCGAATGGCGTGGGACAGCCTGCCGCAATGGAAGGCGCTGAGCGAACGCTCGGGACTGCCGATCTTCATTCCAGCGGGGGTGCTGTTCTTCAGCCAGGTCCGCGACGATTATTTCGAAGGCGCGATCGCCGTCCATCGCCAGCTCGGCCTCCCGATCGCGGAAATGGGACAGGCCGAGCTCAAGAAGCGCTTTCCGATGATCGATTTCGCCGGCGTTGAAGTGGGGTTGCACGAACCGGGCTTCGGCGTCCTGATGGCGCGACGGTCGGTCCAAACCCTGGTCGATCGCTTCGTCCGCGACGGCGGCTCTTACCTCGAAGGCGCGGTGCAACGGCCGAACCCCGCGGCGAAATCGCTGGATCAGGTCGAACTGTCATCGGGTCAACGCATCCAGGCGGACCGTTTCGTGTTCGCGGCCGGGCCCTGGCTGCCCAAGCTGTTTCCCGACGTGATCGGCCCCCGCATCCGGCCGACCCGGCAGGAGATTTTCTATTTCGCGCCGCCGGCGGGCGACCGCCGCTTCCTGCCGAGGGCGATGCCGGGCTGGGCCGACTTCAATTCCGGCGACATATTCTACGGTACGCCCGATCTCGAGGGCCGCGGAGTCAAGTTCGCCCATGACGAGCACGGTGCGGTCGTCGACCCTGATACGCAGGATCGGCGGCCGACGGACTCGGCGCTGGCGGAGATCCTTGCCTTCCGCGACCGGCGCTTCCCGGCCTTGCGCGAAGCTCCGCTGATCGGCGCCGAGGTCTGCCAGTACGAAAACAGCTCGAACGGCGATTTCCTGATCGATTTCCACCCGCGGCTGGCCAACGTGCTGCTGGTCGGCGGCGGTTCGGGCCACGGCTTCAAGCACGGGCCCGAGGTCGGCCGCTACGCCGCCGCCAGGCTATCGGGTGGAATTGCCGCCGAGCCGCGCTTCAGCCTCGCCACCAAAGCCGAAACCCACAAGAGGGAAGTTCACTAATCTAGCTCCTCCCCACGATTTCGTGGGGAGGGGGACCGTTCACCGAAGAGTGAATGGTGGAGGGGTTCGCCGGCACCGCAGGACCCCTCCACCATCCCCAGCTAAAGCTGGGGCGGAGCGATTACTCCGGCGCTTTCGCCACTCCCACCAAGGCCGGCCGGAGCAACCGGTCCTTGAGCATGTAGCCCGCCTGCAGCTCGTCGACGATGGTCCCCGGTTCGGCACTGTCGGTGGGGACTTCGATCATCGCCTGGTGGCGGTGCGGGTCAAGCTTCTCGCCGACCGACTGGATTCGAGTGATGCCCTGGCGCGTAAACGCCGCTTCCAATTCGCGCGCGGTGGCTTCGATGCCGTCGAGGAAGTTGCTCGCGACCTTGTCCTCGCGAAGCTCGTCCGAGACCGCGGCCAGCGCCCGGTCGAGGTGATCCTTGATCGCCAGCATGTCGCGGGCGAACGCGGTCGAGGCATAAGCCGCCGCCTGGACCTTTTCCGCCTCGAGCCGGCGGCGAACGTTTTGGGTCTCGGCGGCCGCGTACAGCGCCTTGCTGTTCGCGTCATCGAGCTGCTTTTCGAGCTCCGCGAGGCGGTCGTGCTCGGCAAGCTCGGGCGCCGCGTCCGCGGTTTCCTTGCGGATTTCTTCCGCTTCCTCGTGGAGGTCTTCGTCTTCGTTCATTCCGGGTGTCATGCCATCAATCTCGTCAGGGCCTTGGCCGTGAAATCAACCATGGGGACCACCCGCGCATAGTTCAACCGGGTGGGCCCAATCACTCCGACAACTCCGACCACCTGCCCCTGGCTCCCGCGATAGGGCGCGGCGATCACCGACGAGCCCGACAAGGCGAACATCCGGTT
>CAYSHL010000068.1:0-6391 GCA_964430865.1 uncultured Sphingomonas sp. | reverse complement strand
CCGGCATGCTGCCGTTCGTGTTCGAGGACGGCTTCGGCTACGAGCGCTACTGCGATTACGCGCTCGACGTGCCGATGTATTTCGTCTTCCGCGACGGCAAATATGTCGACGTTGCAGGCGAGAGCTTCCGCGATTTCCTCGACGGAAAGCTGCCGCAATTGCCGGGCGAGAGGCCGTTGCTGAGCGATTTCATCGACCATCTGTCGACCGCCTTTCCCGAAGTGCGGCTGAAGAGCTTCCTCGAGATGCGCGGCGCCGACGGCGGGCCATGGGGCCGAATCTGCGGGCTTCCGGCGCTGTGGGTCGGGCTGCTCTATTCGGACGAGGCGCTCGACGCGGCCTGGGAACGGGTCAAGCATTGGTCGATCGAGGAGCGCGAGAGATTGCGGCACGACGTTCCCAGGCTGGCCCTGGACACACCGGTGCCGGGCGGCGGCACGATGCATGACCTGGCGCGGGAAGTCGTCGACCTCGCGGCGATCGGGCTCAACCGGCGCGGGGTTCTCAACGCGGCGGGCGACAACGAAGGCGGCTTCCTCGACCCGTTGCGTGAAGTGGTCGCAAGCGGCAAGACGCCCGCCGATCGCCTGCTCGACAAATATCATGGCGAATGGGGCGGCGATGTCCGCCGGATCTACGAGGAAATGAGCTTCTAATGGATATCCAGACCAGCCAGCGCCGCGCGCTTTACCCGCAGATCGAGCCGTACAAATCGGGCCATCTCGACGTCGGCGACGGCCACAGCCTGTATTGGGAGCTATGCGGCAACCCCGAGGGCAAGCCCGTGGTGTTCCTGCATGGCGGTCCGGGCGGCGGATCGAGCCCCGATCACCGCCGCCAGTTCGATCCCCAGCGCTACAACATCCTGGTGTTCGACCAGCGCGGCTGCGGCAAGTCGACTCCTTATGCGAGCCTCGAGGCGAACACGACCTGGCATCTGGTCGAGGACATCGAGCGGCTGCGCGAGCTGGTTGGCGTCGACAAATGGATGGTGTTCGGCGGCTCGTGGGGATCGACCCTGTCGCTCGCTTACGCGCAACAATACCCCGGGCGGGTCTCCGAACTGGTCCTCCGCGGCATCTTTCTGTTCGACCAATATGAGGTCGACTGGCTGTACAAGGAGGGCGCCAATTCGCTCTACCCGGACAAGTGGGACGAGTTCATCAGCCTGATTCCGGAGGACGAGCGCGGCGACCTCGTCGAAGCCTACCGAAAGCGGCTGACGAGCCCGGACCCGGACGAGCAGCTGCGCGCCGCCAAGGCGTGGAGCTCGTGGGAAGGCGCCACGGTCACCTTGCTTCCGAGCCCCGCCACGATCGAGCATTTCACCAGCCCCGAAGTGGCCATCGCGATCGCCCGGATCGAGAACCATTACATGGCGAACAACGGCTGGCTCGAGCCCGGGCAATTGCTCCGCGGCGCGGACAAGCTGCGCGATATCCCCGGAGTCATCGTCCAGGGGCGCCACGATTGCTGCACTCCGCCGAAGGCCGCCTGGGCGCTGAAGAAGGCCTGGCCGGAGGTCGAGCTCAACATCGTTCCGGACGGCGGCCATCTCTACAACGAGCCGGGCGTGCTCGACGGCCTGATCCGCGCGACGGACAAATTCGCCAGTCGCTAGCAGCGCAATTTTGCTGGCGCTCGGCGGCCACATTGCTGGCAAATCGCGTTGGCGAGAGCGCCGCTGATTGACTCGGGGGCCGCGTTTGCCGCACCCCGATTGTGGGGGCCCGAGCGACGTCAGTCGCCTCGGCTGGCAAACGGGGGACTGACGATGCGCCGCAAGCTTTCTTCAACGTCACGAATTGCATTGGCCGCGATGGCGGCTCTGGCCGCCGCGCCCGCGGCCGCCCAGGCCACCGGCGACACCGACACTCCGGCGGCCGATGCCCAGCAAGGGGTCGGCGAGATCGTCGTCACCGCGCAGCGGCGCAGTGAGAATCTGCAGGACGTTCCGCTGTCCGTAGCAACGATCGCGGACGAGACGCTGGCCGCAGTCAATTCGGGCGGCGCGGACGTTCGCGGTCTCTCCGGTCGAGTGCCCAGCCTGATCATCGAAAGCTCGTTTGGCCGCACTTTCCCGCGCTTCTACATCCGCGGCCTGGGGAATACCGACTTCGATTTGAACGCCTCGCAGCCGGTCAGCCTGGTCTATGACGACGTCGTCCTCGAGAATCCGATCCTCAAAGGCTTCCCCGCGTTCGATGTCGACCGGGTCGAGGTTCTGCGCGGTCCGCAGGGGACCTTGTTCGGGCGCAATACACCGGCCGGAATCGTCAAGTTCGATACGGTCAGGCCGGGCTCGGACCGCAATTATGCCCGGGTCAGCTACGGCACCTACAGCACGATCAACGCCGAGGGCGGCGTTGGTGGCAAGGTCGGCGATTCGGTCGCGGTCCGCCTGTCGGGCCTGTGGCAACACCGCAACGACTGGATCGATAATCTCGACGAGCCGGGGGGCAACGACCTCGAGGGCTATGATGATTTCGCGGTTCGCGGCCAGATCGAGTTCCAGCCGACCGAGGCGCTGACGATGCGACTGACCGGTCAGCTGCGCGACCTCGACGGCGACGCGCGCATTTTCCGCGCCAACGCCATCGAACGCGGCAGCAACGACCTGATTGGCGTCGACGGCGGCGATTTCGAGCGCGACGAAATCCGCGCCGACGGCCTCAACTTCCAGAAGCTCAAGACCCAGAACCTCACTGGCGCGATCGAATATGATTTCGGCGCCGCGACCCTCTATTCGGTGTCCAGCTATTGGCACGGCACGCTCAAGAGCCGCGGCGACATCGACGGCGGCTTCGGCTGCTGCGGCCCCGGCTCGGGCCCGGGCGTCATCCCGTTCCCGGCGCAAAGCCAGGACGACATCCCGAGCCTCGACCAGTTCACCCAGGAATTGCGCATCGCATCGAACAACACCGGCGGGCTCGGCTACCAGGCGGGCATTTTCTACTTCGACGAGAATCTCGACATCCAGACATTCGACTACCCGTCGCCAACCGCGACGGCGCCGAACGCCATCGTCAACCAGCGCCAGGATGCAAAGGCGCTCGGGATCTTCGGATCGGTCAATTACAAATTCGCCAACGGCCTGACGGTGCAGGGCGGCGCGCGCTGGAATCATGACAAGAAGACGCTCGTCGCCGACCGCCTGTTCGACACCCGCTTCATCTTCGTCGGCGGCGGCCCGGTCCCCGAGACCACCACCAGGGTAAAGGACAGCGTCCTCACCTGGGACCTGAGCGCGCTGCAGGAGCTCAACGAGAGCGTCAACGTCTATGCCCGCATCGCCAAGGGCTACCGGGCGCCGGCGATCCAGGGCCGCATCCTGTTCGACCGCGACGTGACCACCGCCGACAGCGAGCACACCATGTCCTACGAAGCCGGCATCAAGACCGTGCTTCTCGACCGCCGCCTGCGCTTCAACCTGACCGGCTATTTCTTCCGCACCAAGGACCTGCAGCTGTCCGCGGTCGGCGGCGGCACCAACGCCAATTTGCTGCTCAACGCCGACGCGGTGAAAGGCCACGGCTTCGAAGCCGAGCTCCAGGCGCGGCCCGCTCCCGGCCTGACTCTGACCGCCGGGCTGAGCCACAATATCGCCCGGATCGACGACGACGAGCTGACCGTCGAGACCTGCGGCGCGGTGCGGCTTGACACCTTCCCCAACGTCTCGCTGTGCACGCCGCTCGACCCGGTGCTGGTCCCGGCCGGGCCGTTTTCACCGTCGATCGTGTCGATCGATGGCAACCAGCTGCCCCAGTCGCCGAAATGGATTGCCAATTTCACCGCGGGCTACGAACATCCGGTCGGCCCCGGCTCGGTGTACGTGTTCACCGACTGGTACCATCGCTCGAAAATCCAGTTCTTCCTCTACCGCTCGGTCGAATTTTCAGACGACCAGCTGCTCGAGGGCGGCTTGCGCATCGGCTACAAGACCGACCGTTTCGACGTCGCCGGTTTCGTCCGCAACATCACCAATGACGAGAGCGCGGTCAGCGGCATCGACTTCAACAATCTGACCGCAATGGTCAACGAACCGCGCATCTGGGGCGTCGAGGTCGGAGTGAAATTCTAGCCTAAGCTTTCGGCAGCGCCTGCTTGGCCTGGCCCCAACCGGCGAGCAGCTTGGACGACGCGCGGTCGATCAGCCGGTCGGCGTCGCGGATCGTGAACACGTTGCCGCCGGCGTAGTCGTCGAGCTCCTCCCAGGCGATCGGTGCGGCGACCGGGGCGCCTTCGCGGGCCCGCGCCGAATAGGGCAGCACCGCGGTCGCGCCGCGCTGGTTGCGCAGCCAGTCGAGGAAGATCCGGCCCTTGCGCTGGACCTTGCGGATATTGGCGGTGAAGCGCTCGGGCTCGGCCTCCGAAACCGCCCGCGAGAAGCGGTCGGCGAACGACTTGACCGCCGGCCAGTCGGCGCTCCCGTCGAGCGGCACGACGACGTGCATGCCCTTGCCGCCGGTCAACAGCGGGAAACTCTTCAGCCCGAGATCGGACATCAGCTCGCGGATGCGGCGGGCTGCGTCGCGCACCGCGGCGAAATCGAGCCCGACGTCCGGGTCGAGGTCGAACACCAGCCGGTCGGGATGCTCGACCTTGTCGATCCGGCTGCCCCAGCCGTGGAACTCGATGGTCCCCATCTGGACGCAGGCGAGCAACCCGCGAACGTCGTCGAAATAGAGATAATCCTGAACCTCGCCCTTCTTCTCGGTGATGGGGATATGCTTGACGTGCTCGCCCATCGATCCCGTGTCGTGCTTCTGGAAGAAGCAATGCTTGCCGCGTCCCTGCGGGCAGCGGATCAGGGTCATCGGCCGGCGCGCCGCATCGACCATGATCAGCGCCTCGACCTGCGCGTAATAATCGGCGAGGTCTTTCTTGGTCAGGCTGCCTTCGGGGTAGATCACCCGGTCCGGGTTGCTGATCTTGATTCCGAAATCCTCGGCGGTGGCGCGCTTGCCTTTTTTCTTCTCGGTCTTGGCGAGCTTCTCGGGAACCTCGCGAACGACGTCCGCCGCCGGCTTGTCCTCGCGCAGCGCGATGAAGCTCGGGTGGCGCAGGATGCCGTCGGTGGTGAACTCGGTGTAGGCGACTTCGGCGACCAGCTTGGGCTCGAGCCAGTGCGACCCTTTGCGATCCGCGCGCGGCACCTCGAGCGGCGCCTTGTCGATCTCCAGCGGCGCCATCGTCTCCATCAAATCGTCGATCATCCTGGTGTTGAAGCCGGTGCCGACCTTGCCGGCGTAGGTCAGCTTGCGGCCGTCGCGAACGCCGAGCAGGAGCGAACGGAAGCCGCGGCGCTTGTCGCTTTCCGACCAGCCAACGACGACGAACTCTTGCCGCTGGATGCACTTGACCTTGAGCCAGTTGCGGCTGCGGGCGCCGCGATAGGGGGCGCTGGCCTTCTTGGAGATGATCCCCTCGCCGCCCTCGGCGCAGATGGCGTTGAACAGCGCCTCGCCCTTGGCGACGACATGGTCGCCGTAGATGATCGGCGGGCTCACCCCCTTGAGCAGCGCCGCGAGACGCTCCTTGCGCTCGAGGTTGGGGAGCTTTCGGATGTCCTCGCTCTGGTCGATCAGGAGGTCGAAGGCGTAGAAAGCGAGGTTGGCGCCTTTCTGGTCCTTCAACGTCGACTGCAGCAGCTGGAAGTCGGGCTTGCCCTGGTCGCCCAGCGCCACCGCCTCGCCGTCGATGAGGCAGCCGGGCGGCAGCTTGGCCGCGGCCCGGACGAGCGCCCGGAACTTGTCGCTCCAGTCCTTGCCGTTGCGGGTCCAGGCGGTCGCGGCGCCCTCGCCGGTCGCGATCAGCAGCCGGTAGCCGTCATATTTATACTCGTGGATCCAGTCGGAGCCGCTCGGGACGGAATCGACCAGCGTCGCCAGCTGCGGCTCCTCGAACGGCGGCGGACCCTGGCCCGATTTCTTCTTCGCGCGGCCGCCCTTCTGTCCGCCGCGGTTGGACCGCCAGACGTCGCTGCCGGACGCGATCTCGGCCATCGTGCGATCGGTCGTGACGCTGGTCACATGCTCGTCGACGAGCGCGTCGCCGGCGTCCGGATTGGCGAACTCGTCGGTGACCTTCTTGAGCATCCACGGCTCGGCCTTTTCGCCCGGCCGCGGCTTCAGGCGGAACATCACCCACTCGCCCTTCATTCGCTCGCCCTCGAGCGTGAAATGGAGATGGCCTTCCTCGATCGTCTTGCTGGGGTCTTTGCCGGGCTCCGGGATCCACCGGCCGCGGTCCCACAGCATCACCGTCCCCCCGCCATATTCGCCCGCCGGGATCGTGCCTTCGAAGGTCCCGTAGTCGAGCGGATGGTCCTCGGTGCGCATCGCCAGCCGGTTCTGTCCGGGGTCGAGGCTCGGCCCCTTGGGCACCGCCC
>CAYSHL010000067.1:0-6708 GCA_964430865.1 uncultured Sphingomonas sp. | reverse complement strand
CCCAGGCGCCCAGCGTCGGGCTTTCCCAATCGTCCTCGACGAAGCGGATGTCGTGCTTGAGGAGGTCGATGCCGATCTCGGCGAGGCTGCCGAGATAGAGCTGCTGCAGGTCCGGCGGGCTCGGCTTCAGCATCACCTGATACTGGTAATAATGGCCGAGCCGGTTGGGGTTCTCGCCGTAGCGGCCGTCGGTCGGCCTCCGGCACGGCTGGACGTAGGCGCATTTCCACGGGTCCGGGCCCAGCGCGCGGAGCACGGTGGCCGGGTGGAACGTCCCCGCCCCCATCTCCAGGTCGTACGGCTGGAGCAAAACGCAGCCCTGCGCGCCCCAGTAGCGGTGGAGCGTGAGGATCAGGTCCTGAAAGCTTAGGCTCAAGCGAAGGGTCCCCTGTGCGCAACCGGTCGCGCAACCGGTCCGCGGGCGGTTTGGCCCATGGCGCACAGCCGGGCAAGTGCCGCACTGGTGCGGGGCGTTCAGGCACCCTACATGCCCGCGACCCAAGGCATTTCCGCGGATGAAAGGTGCGTACCCATGTTGATGAGGATCCTTCGCCGCGGACTGGCGATGCTCGGTGTTGCGGCGCTCGCCACCGGAGCCGCATCCGCGCCGGCGCAAACCGCGACCGCGCGTCCGGCGCTGTGGCAGGTCTCCGACCGCGACACGACGATTTACCTGTTCGGCACGATCCATTTGCTGCCGAAGAATTATGCCTGGCGCACGCCGCGTTTCGACCGGGCGCTCGCCAAGTCGCAGACGCTGGTCGTCGAAACCGTCGTCGACAACAAGAACCCCGCGGCGCTGGTCGCCGAGCTCGCCCGCCTCGGGTTCCGGCCCGGCCTGCCGCCGATCGCCGACCGCGTCGCTCCGGCCAAGCGCGCCGTCCTCGAAACCGCCATCGGCAAGTCCGGCGTTCCGCGCCCGGCCTTCGACCGGATGGAGACCTGGGCCGCCGCCTTCATGCTGCTCGGCACCCAGTTCAAGGACCTCGGACTGACCGGCGACGCCGGCGTCGAAACCGTGCTCCGCAACGCCTTCCTCCAGGCCGGCAAGCCGGTCGGCCAGCTGGAGACCAACAGCGAGCAACTGGGCTTTTTCGACACGCTTCCCGAATCGGCCCAGCGCTCGCTGCTCGAAGGCGCGATCGACTCACCGGCCGAGATGCGCACCCAGTTCAACGACATGCTCGCCGCCTGGGCGCGCGGCGACGTCGCCCGGATCGGCGCCAGCTTCAACGAGGATCTGTCCGGCTCGCCCGAGCTCCGCGAAGCCTTGCTCAAGCGCCGCAACGTCAATTGGGCGCGCTGGATCGAGCGCCGGATGGCGACTCCCGGCTCGGTCTTCGTCGCGGTTGGAGCGGGCCATCTCGCCGGCCCCGATTCGGTCGTCTCGATGCTCCAGCGCGACGGCTACCGGGTCCGCCGCATCCAGTAGTCTCGCCCTCGAATTCCCCACCAAGCCCGCACCGCCGTTTGTCGAACATACATGACTGTTTGTCGTGTAGACCTGATTTTCTGTCAGGTAGTATTGACATAGTCGCGACTCGCTGACATATAGTCAGGACAGCCTGACACTCGGGCTTGGGAAAGGGGACTAGAAATGTACCACCGCATTGGCACCGCTCGAATGGTCGCGACGATGTTCGCCTCGCTGTTCGTGAGCACGCTCGCCGTCGCGTCGGCCGTTGGACCGGCCTACCCGGCCGCTGCCCAGATCGCCTGACTTTCTGGTACGGGGAGCGCATGTCGTGTTCACTGCAAGCGAGCTGGATATGAACAACCGGCTACGGGTGCTTCGGGCCGAACGCGGCTGGAGCCAGGCGGAGCTCGGCGGGCGCCTCGGCGTCTCGCGCCAGGCGGTGAACGCCATCGAAACCGGCAAGCACGATCCCTCGCTGCCGCTCGCCTTCCGGCTGGCGCGGCTGTTCGACATGCCGATCGAGGAAATTTTCACCGATGACCAGTAAACGACCGCTGCCGCCCGGTGAAGGCGAGCGCCTCTACGCCGAGCGCCGCAAGCGCTTCTGGATGATCCTCGGCGGCCTCGCTCTGGTCGGAATGGTCGCCGGTTTCATCTCCGGCTTCGTCGCCGGGTTCGCCGACGCGCGCGGAGTCACGGTGGAGCCGCTGTACGGCACCGTCGGCGCCGCCGGGGTCGTCGTGATGGCGGTCCTCGCGGCCTATCTGAGCTGGCGCTTCTTCGTCACCGTCGACGAGGTCGAGGTCGCCGACAATCTGTGGGGCTCGCTGATCGGCCTCTACACCTATGCGATCCTGTTTCCGTCCTGGTGGATGCTGGCCCGGCTCGACAAAGCGCCGCAGCCCGACGACTGGATCATCTTCGGAGCGACGATGATTGCCGCGACGGCCGCTTACGCCATCCGCAAATGGCGCGCCCGATGACACCCTAAACCCAGTTTCCAAACGACAGGAAAACGCGGGACGCAGGCTCCCGCACCCTTAGCCACGCCTGCCAGAACAGGAGAATTGATCATGTTGACCCGCAAAACCGCCATTCTAACCACCGCCGCAATTCTGCTCGCTTCAAGCTCGGCGTTCGCCGCATCGGACGCGCTGGCCCAAACGCAGCCGGCCAAGAAGGTCATCACCACCGCCTCGGACCTGCCGCCGGTGGTGATCGAGCTGCCGGCCAAGCCGAGCGTCCTGACGACCGAAGGCGGACCGGGCTTCGAGCGCGTTCGCGACCAGGTCGAAAGCTACGCCAATTCGGTGCTCAGCGATTACGACATCCGCGACGTCGCGACCCACAAGCAAATCCTGTCGCTGCTGCTTCAGGTCGCGCTGTCCGAAAACCGCTGGGACGACGTCATCAGCCTCTCGCAGCGCATCGAGGCGCTCGAGGACAAGCCGGCGGCCAAGGCGACCGCGGGCCTCATGACCCGCTCCTACGCCCGCGCCGCCAAAGCGGTCGGCGAGGACAGCCCGCAGTTTCCGGCCCGCTTCGAGCAGGAGTTCGAGCGCTCGGTCAAGGCGGTCGACTGGACCCTCGGCCAGGACACGCTGCAGGCGATGCGCGGCCAGTTCCAGCTGATCAGCAAGGATCTGCTGATCGGCAGCCTCCAGGGCGGCCTCGACCCCAACGCCGCGGCGCAGAACAACAAGGTCGGAGTCGGCATCGCCGCCGGAGTCGTCGGCGCCCGCACCACCTTGACCGAGGTGCTGCCGCTCAAGGACCGGATTTTCGCGGTCCTCGACCGGCGCCTGAAGAGCGAGTCCGTGGCGAAAGTCGACCGCTGGTCCGAGCGGCTGGTCGAGCTGCAGCCGGCCCAGGTCAAGCGACCGGTAACCGTCGCCGTGTGGGACGGCGGCCTCGACCCGGCGGTGTTCGAAAACCGCCTATGGACCAACCCGCGCGAGCAGGCCAACGGCCGCGACGACGACGGCAACGGCTTTGTCGACGACGTTCACGGCATCGCCTTCGACACAGACTGGAAGCCTTCGACCGGTTTGCTTCGGCCGATGCCGCCCGAGGACCTCGAGGACATCGGCAGCAAGTTGAAGCTGACCAAGGGCGCGCTTGACCTTCAGGCGGCGGTCGATTCGCCCGAGGCGGCCGCCCTCCGCCAGGCGGTTTCGGCCCTGAAACCCGACCAGGTGATGCCGTTCATGCTCCAGCAGGCGCGGCTTGGCCTCTACCTGCACGGCACCGCCACCGGCTACACGTCCACGATCGGCAATCCCGGCGCGCGCGTGCTCGCCGCCCGCTTCGACTATAAGGTCCAGGCGGTGCCCGTGCCGATGGACGAAAAGGTCGGCGAAGCGATGGCCGACTACGCCACCAAGGCGGTCGACTATTTCAAAAAGAACGGGGTGCGCGTCGTCAACATGAGCTGGCGGATCACCGAGCCGCAGATCGCCGGCTCGCTCGCCACCGCGGAGCCGGACCCGATCAAGCGCAAGGCGCGCGCTAAAGTGGTGTTCGACACCGCTTATTCAGCGCTCGAGCGGGCGTTCCGGTCGGCGCCCGAGATCCTGTTCGTCGCCGGTGCCGGCAACGAGGATGAGGACGTCGACTTCGTCCGCAGCTTCCCGGCCGGGATCAACCTGCCCAATGTGATGACCGTCGGAGCGGTCGATTCGGCGCTGCAGCCGGCCGGCTTCACCAGCTACGGCAAGTCGATCGACGTCTACGCCAACGGCTTCGAGGTTCCCTCGAAGGTGCCCGGCGGGATGCCGATCAACATCTCCGGGACGTCGCTGGCGGCGCCGCAGGTCACCAACCTCGCCGCCAAGCTGCTGGCCGCGAACCCCAGGCTGACGGTCGCCCAGCTGCGCTCGATCATCGAATCGACCGCGACCGCCGAAGGCGCGAAGAAGCTCAAGGTGATCAATCCAGCCGCGGCGATGGCCCGAGTCCTCAAATAGCTTGAGACTGGCTCTTGAAACCGATCGGGGCGGCGGTGCGAAACCGCCGTCCCGATTAGTTGCTGAACTGCAACGACAAAAATTCACTCCGTCCGGCTTTCCGCTAGACTTTTGTTAAGCTCTCAATGACCATACTCACAGGGTATCGGGCTGGGGGGCACGATGCACGGATGAGCTTCGGCACGATCCGCTGAACGGGTCCGTCATCATTCCTCGGCGCCGGTCCGTTGGGCGGGAGACCCGAGGGATGGCCAATATTCTGATTGCCGCAGCGATTGCCGCAGCATCGGTTGCGCCCGTCCCCGCGCCCGCCCCTCCCACAACCCACATTCCCGACGCCGATCCCGCGATCTGGGTGGTCAACGACCAGGATACGGTCATTTATCTGTTCGGCACCTTCCACGCGCTCGACGGCCGGTCGGCGTGGTTCAACGACGAGGTCCAGACCGCGTTCGACGCGTCGGACGAGCTGGTGCTGGAGACCGTCATTCCCGAGTACCGGGCGGTGGCTCCGCGGCGGCCTCGGGCGTCGGCACCGCGGCAACTTCCTCTGGCGACAACGTCCGGCTCGTTCCTGAGCTCGACCCGGATGGCCATTTCGGCCGGCCGCGCGCGCGGCATGAATGTCGCTTATGGCGCCGACGTGGTCCTGCGCCGCGCCGCCGAGCAGGTCGGCAAGCCGATCAGCGGCCTCGAAAGCTTCGAATATCAGCTCGGCATGTTCAGCCGCGTGGCCGCGCAGCCTGGTCCGGCAGCCAGCCCGAAGGAGGATTTAAGCTCGGTCGGCAATCTGGCGATCGTCATGGGCCAGATGCAGTCCGCCTGGAACCGCGGCGATTCCGAGATTTTCGAGATCATGCTCGCGCAGATGCGGACCAACTCGCCCGCGAGCTACAACGCGATGTTCACCCAGCGGAACAACAATTGGGCCGGCTGGATCGCCAATCGGCTGCAGCAGCCCGGCACCGTTTTCGTCGCCGTTGGCGTCGGCCACCTCGCCGGCAGCGACAGCCTCCAGGTCAAGCTCGGCGAGCTCGGCATCCGCTCCGCGCGGATCAATTAGGCTCCGTGCTCCTGCGGAAGCAGGAGCCCAGTGACTGGATTCCCGCCTTCGCAGGAATACCGCGCTTGCTTGCCTTTCAAGCCACTCTGCACTAGGGCGCGCCCTTCCCCAACATGGTCATCCCTGGAGGCGTGGCGGGGCTTTGCATTGGAGTAAGACGAAATGAGCGAACAGCTGACGCTGCCCGCTGAAGCGCGCGAACGGGCTGGCAAGGGAGCCTCCCGGGCATTGCGGCGCGACGGACGGGTGCCCGCCGTGATCTACGGCGACAAGAAAGAACCGCTGGTGGTGCATGTCGAGGAGAAGCGCCTCGTCAAGATGCTGTCGACCGGCCACTTCATGAACACGGTGGTGATGGTCGATGCCGGCGGCGGCGAGCCGCATCGGACGTTGCCGAAGGACGTCCAGTTCCATCCGGTCACCAGCCGGCCGATCCACGTCGATTTCCTGCGCATCGGCGAGCACAGCCAGGTCACGGTCGCGATCCCGGTCCGCTTCGACGACGAGGAGGAATCCCCGGGCATCAAGCGCGGCGGCGTCCTCAACATCGTCCAGCACGAGCTCGAGCTGGTCTGCCCGGCCTCGAGCATCCCCGACGAGATCCACATCAGCCTCGCCGGCCTCGATATCGGCGATTCGATCCACATCAGCCATGTCACTTTGCCCGAGGGCACCAAGGCGGCGATCGACGACCGCGACTTCACCGTCGCGACCATCGTCGCTCCGTCGGCGGTCAAGGCCGACGAAGCCGAGGAAGCCGCGGCAGCAGCGGCCGCCGAGGGTGAAGAAGCCGAAGGCGCCGAGGGAGCCGAGGGTGAAGGCGAAGCCGGAGCCGAGGGCGAAGGCGGCGACAAGGGCGAGTAGCGAATCCCCCCTCCCGCTTGCGGGAGGGGTCGGGGGAGGGCATGTCGACGCCCGTGCAGGCTCAACAGGCCCTCCCCTTCGCCGCTGCGCGGCTTGTCCCCTCCCGCCCGCGGGAAGGGTAAATGCAAATCTGGGCGGGCCTCGGAAATCCCGGCGCGGGCTATTCGCTCCACCGCCACAATGTCGGCTTCATGGCCGCCGACGTCATCGCCGCCGCGCATGGCTTTTCCGCCCCCAGGAACGCGTTCCGCAGCGAGCTTCGCGAAGGCCGCATCGGCAAGCACCGGATCCTGCTGCTGAAACCGCAGCTGTTCATGAACCGCAGCGGCGAAGCGGTCGCCGAGGCGCTGCGCTTCTACAAGCTCGACCTCGACGCCCTGACCGTCTTCCACGACGAG
>CAYSHL010000066.1:0-6731 GCA_964430865.1 uncultured Sphingomonas sp. | reverse complement strand
ACGGCCAGATGACCGCGGGCAGCTGGATCTACATCGGCACCCAGGGCATCGTCCAAGGCACGTTCGAGACCTTCGCCGAGATGGGCCGCCAGCATTACGGCGGCGACCTCAAGGGCAAATGGATCCTGACCGCGGGCCTCGGCGGGATGGGCGGCGCGCAGCCGCTCGCGGCGGTGATGGCCGGCGCCCATTGCATCGCCATCGAATGCCAGGAAAGTCGCATCGCCAAGCGCCTGGAGACGCGCTACCTCGACCATCGCGCGGCGACCATCGACGAGGCGCTCGACATCATCGGCAAAGCCTCGGAACCAACCTCGGTCGGATTGCTCGGCAATGCCGCCGAGATTCTTCCGGAGATGCTGGCCCGCGGCATTCGCCCCGACGCGCTGACCGACCAGACCAGCGCCCACGATCCCGCCAACGGTTACTGCCCGATGGGCTGGAGCGTCGCCAAATGGCAGGAGCTGCGTGAGCGCGACCCGGCCGCCGTCGCCGAGGCCGCGCGAATTTCGATCGCCCGCCACGTCGAGGCGATGCTGTCGTACAAGGACCTCGGAGTGCCGACCTTCGACTATGGCAACAACATCCGCCAGGAAGCCAAGGACACCGGCGTCGCTCACGCGTTCGACTTCCCCGGCTTCGTCCCGGCCTACGTCCGCCCCTTGTTTTGCCGCGGCATCGGCCCGTTCCGCTGGGTCGCTTTGTCCGGGGACCCCGAGGACATCTACCGCACCGATGCTCGCGTCAAAGAACTGATCCCCGACGACCCGCACCTCCACCGCTGGCTCGACATGGCCCGCGAGCGCATCGCCTTCCAGGGCCTGCCGGCGCGGATCTGCTGGGTCGGGCTCGGCCAGCGCCACCGGCTCGGCCTCGCGTTCAACGAGATGGTCCGCAACGGCGAAGTCTCCGCCCCGATCGTCATCGGCCGCGATCATCTCGACAGCGGCAGCGTCGCCTCGCCCAACCGCGAGACCGAAAGCATGCAGGACGGCAGCGACGCGATTTCCGACTGGCCGCTGCTCAATGCGCTGCTCAACACCGCGTCGGGCGCGACCTGGGTCTCGCTCCACCACGGCGGCGGAGTCGGCATGGGCTATTCGCAGCACGCCGGAATGGTCATCGTCGCCGACGGCACCGACGACGCCGCGCGGCGCCTCGAGCGTGTCCTGTGGAACGACCCCGCCACCGGCGTCATGCGCCACGCTGATGCGGGGTATGAGGACGCGATCGATTGCGCGAAAGAGCAGGGTCTAGACCTCCCCATGCTTCCCTAGTCCGTCATCCCCGCGCAAGCGGAGATCCCGCTAAAATTTTTCACACGAAGGCACGAAGAAACTAGGGAAGCCACGAAGATGCGTGAGGCCCTTCGTGCCTTGGCTTTTTCTTCGTGCCTTCGTGCGACAAATAGCGGCGCAATCGCCGCGATCACGCTATTGGAATATCTGTGCTGTTATTGAACCCCGAAGCCATCGACCTCGCGACGCTCCGCAAGCTTTGGGACGGCGCGGAAGCCCGCCTTGACGCCGCTTCGCTAGCCCGCGTCGCCGCCGCCGCCGCGTCGGTCGAGCGCATCGTCGCTTCGGGCGAGACGGTCTATGGCATCAACACCGGCTTCGGCAGCCTCGCCAACACGCGCATTCCCGACGGCCGCCTTGCCGAGCTCCAGCGCAATCTGATCCTGTCGCACAGCGCCGGCCTCGGCGAGCCGCTGCCGCGCCATGTCATCCGGCTGATGATCGTCCTCAAGCTGCTCGGCCTCGGCCGCGGCTACTCGGGCGTCCGCCCGTTCATCATCGAAGCGCTCCAGGGCCTGCTCGACCGCGACGCGATGCCGGTCATCCCGAGCCAGGGCAGCGTCGGCGCGTCGGGGGACCTCGCCCCGCTCGCGCATCTGGTCGCGGCGCTGATGGGCCACGGCAGCATCGACATTGCTGGTGAAGTAATGCCCGCCGGAGCGGCGCTTCAAAAGCTCGGGCTCGAGCCGCTCGAGCTCGCGCCCAAGGAAGGCCTGGCGCTGATCAACGGCACGCAAATGTCCACGGCCGTCGCGCTCGATGCCTTGTTCACCGGCAAGCGCGTGTTCGCCGCCGCGCTCGCTGCCGGGGCGCTGTCGGTCGACGCGCTCAAGGGCTCGGCCAAGCCGTTCGACCCGCGCATTTCGGCGCTGCGCGGCCAGCCCGGACAAATCCGCGTCGCCGCCGCGATCGCCGGGTTGCTCGACGGTAGCGAGATCCTCGCCAGCCACGGCCGCTGCGGCAAGGTGCAGGACCCGTACAGCTTCCGCTGCCAGCCGCAGGTGATGGGTGCCGCGCTCGACCTGCTCGCCAACGCGGCGCGCACTTTGACCATCGAGGCCGGCGCCGTCACCGACAACCCGATCGTCTTTCCGGACGAAGATGCAGCCATCTCCGGCGGCAATTTCCATGCCCAGCCGGTCGCCTTCGCCGCCGACACGATCGCGCTCGCTTTGTGCGAAGTCGGTTCCATCTCCGAGCGGCGGACCGCGGTGCTGATCGACCCCAAGATGAGCGGCCTGCCGCCGTTCCTGACCGGGGACAGCGGAGTCAATTCGGGGCTGATGATTCCGCAGGTCACCGCCGCTGCGCTGGTCGCCGAGAACCGCAGCCTCGCCTTCCCGGCCAGCGTCGATTCGATCCCGACCTCGGCCGGCCAGGAGGACCATGTGTCGATGGCCCCGATCGCCGCGCTGAAAGCGGCGCGCATCGCCCGCAACGCTGCCGGCATCGTCGCCGTCGAGCTGATCGCCGCCGCACAAGGCGTCGATTGCCACGCGCCGCTCAAAACCTCGTCGAAGCTGCAGGCCGTCCACGCGAAGGTCCGCGCGCTGTCGCCGCACCTGACAACCGACCACTACTGGGCCGACGAAATGGCCGCACTGCAGGCGGCTGTGCTGGCGGGGGAGATCGGCGAGTCGGAGATTTTGGACAACTAAGCGAAAGCCCTCCCCCTCGATGGGGGAGGGTTGGGTGGGGGTGGATTCTTCACTTGAGCGGAGCGGGTCGCGACCGCCACCCCACCCCTGCCCCTCCCCATCAAGGGGAGCGGGACATTTAGCCGCTAACCCGGGTCCAGCGCTGCTCCTTGCACAGCAGGCCGGCGAGCGCGCAGCCTTCGACGATCATGGTGTTCGGCCCGGTCTGGCGGATCGTCGCCGACGAGCGGAGGTTGCGCCGCGGCACGAACGCACGGCCCTTGTAGACCCCGTTGCCGACCGGCCGGGCGCCGCTCAGGATGCGGGTGCCGATCAAATTCTCGGTGCCGCCCTTGGCCGCGTTGCGCTTGGCCTTGGCCGAGGCGGCGACGACCGTGCCGCACCACTCCGCGCCGCACCGCGCCACCTCGATGACGACGCTGCGCTTGGGGTTGGTCCAGCGCCCCTCGACTGAGGCCGAAGCCGGAGCGGCAGCGAGCAACAGCAATGCAAAGGCGAGGAAAAACCGTTTCATTTGGCCCGATTAGCAGCGTTTTGCGGCGAGATTGGTGCGCTCAGCTTGCCCGCCGATGAACGGCTCGACGAAATTTCCCGCGACGCTATGCCCGCTCCGCCTCGGCCTGGAACAAGCCCAGCAGCATCGCCCAGCCGCCGTCCATCGCCTCGAACGTCACGTCCGCGCCTTCGCCCATCCGCTCGAGGTCGCGATGCTCGAACCGGACGATTGTGACTGGGCCGCGGTCTTCGAACGTCACTTCGACGGTGGTTTCGAAATTCGGATCATATTCGAACTCCCGGGTCAGCTGCCAGGCGAGCAGCAGCCGGTGCGGAGGGTCCCAGGCGAGCACCTTGCCCCAGTCCCGCTCGGATCCGTCGGCGCCCTTTTCGTACCACCGCCCGCCGGCGCGAGGTTCGATGACGACGTCGGCCTGCCGCGTGTCCTTCGCCAGCGAATGGTCCTTGTGCCACCATTCGCCCATCCGCTTGGCGAACACGTCGAACGCGCGCTGGCGCGGCGCCTTGACCTCGATCGTCTTGCGGATGGCCGCGGGTTCGATCCGCTGCTGGGCGGGATGGTTCATTGTTCGTCCTCCTGTTCGGCAAGTTTCCTGAAATTCTCGAGGCTGCGTTCCCACTGCTCGTCGAGCCAGCGGCGGACCGGGCCGAGCCCTTGCGGGTCGATGCGATAGATGCGGCTGGTCCCGCGGGCCTCGCCGGTCACCAGCCCGGCATCCTTGAGCACCTTCAAATGCTGGGACACCGCCGGGCGGCTGACCGGAAGCTCGTCGGCGAGCGCGCCGACGCTCCGCGGCCGCTCGGCAATGCGCTCGAACACCGTCCGCCGGGTCGGGTCGGCCAGTGCCGCGAAGACTCGATCGCTCATGCGGTATTCGGTAAGCGAACACTTACCAATGAGTCAAGCCCGGCATAGCCCTCCCCCTCGATGGGGGAGGGTTGGGTGGGGGTGGCGGTGGAGCTGCTTGAGCTTTTCCGGAGACTCCACCCCACCCCTGCCCCTCCCCATCAAGGGGAGGGGAAAGCTAGTGAAAATCCCTCGACTTGGGGATGATCTCGACGTCGCGCGGATGCCTTGCAACCGGCGGCCGCCAGCCTCCCGGCGCATCGCCCTGGGAGAGCGTCGAGGGCAGCGACTCCTCGCTCAACTGGCGAAGCATCGCGGTGTCGTCCTCGAGCCGGCGGGCGATGACGTGGATCACTCCATCCTCCTCGTCCTTCTGGACCAGTCCATGCACCGCCATCAGCCGGGCGCCCATGACGATCTTGCGCTGCTTCGCGAACACGTCGGGCCAGATGACCAGGTTGGCGACCCCCGTCTCGTCCTCCAGCGTGATGAACACGACGCCATTGGCGCTGCCCGGCCGCTGGCGGATCAGCACCAGCCCGGCGATCGAAAGGGGTTTTCCGTTCCGGACGGTTTCCAGTTGGCGGGCGGTGACGAAGCCGCGCCCCGCATAATGCTCGCGAAGGAAACGCATCGGGTGCGCCTTCAGGCTCAATCGAACCGTCTGGTAATCGTTCACCACATGCTCGGCTAACGGCATCGCCGGCAGCTGCGCGGGCTCAGCTTCGGCGCCTTCATCGCGCGCATCCGCCGCCGCGAACAACGGCAGATCGGGCGCCGCCTTGAGCGCGCGCGAGTCCCACAGCGCCGCCCGGCGATCGAGCTTCATCGACCGGAACGCGTCCGCCGCCGCCAGCCGCTCGATCGCGTGCACCGGCACGTGCGCGCGCGTGCGCAGGTCTTCGACGGAAGCGTAGGGCCGAACCCCTCGTGCAGCGACCAACCGCTCGGCGTCGGCGATACGCAGCCCTTCGATCATCCTGAGGCCGAGGCGGAGCCCCAACGCACCCCCCTCCCGCTCGCGGGAGGGGTTGGGGGAGGGCCTGTCGAAGTCCATCGCTGATCCCGACAGGCCCTTCCCTCGGTCCCCTCCCGCAAGCGGGAGGGGAGGCTCCAACCCACAATCCCACTCCGAGTGATTGACGTCCACCCCGCGCACCTCGACTCCGTGCTCGCGCGCGTCGCGGACGATCTGCGCCGGCGCGTAAAACCCCATCGGTTGCGAATTCAACAGCGCGGCCGCGAACGCCGCCGGGTAGCGCCAGCGGATCCAGCTCGACACGTAGACCAAATGCGCGAAGCTCGCCGCGTGGCTTTCGGGGAAGCCATATTCGCCAAACCCCTTGATCTGGTCGAAGCAACGTTGCGCGAAGTCCTCGTCGTAGCCGCGCCCGATCATCCGCCCGACCATCTTGTCCTGCAGCAATTCGATCGTCCCACGCGAGCGGAAGGTCGCCATCGCCTTGCGCAACTGGTTGGCCTCGGCTGGCGTGAACCTGGCCGCGTCGAGGGCGATCTTCATCGCCTGCTCCTGGAACACCGGCACGCCCAGCGTCCGCTTCAAAATCCGCTCGAGCTCGTCGGCCGGCCCGTGCTCGGGCGCCGGGCAGGGATAAAGCACCGGCTCCTTGCCCGCGCGGCGCTTCAGATAGGGATGGACCATGTCGCCCTGGATCGGTCCCGGCCGGACGATCGCGACCTCGATCACCAGATCGTAGAAGCAGCGCGGCTTCAATCTCGGCAGCATGTTCATCTGCGCCCGGCTCTCGACCTGGAACACGCCCAGCGAATCGCCCCGGCACAGCATGTCGTAGACGCCCGGCTCCTCGGGCGGGATGGTCGCCAGCTCCCAGCGTTCGTCGTGGTGCTGCTCGATCAAATCGAAGGCCTTGCGGATGCAGGTCAGCATGCCGAGCGCCAGCACGTCGATCTTGAGGATTCCGAGCTCGTCGATGTCGTCCTTGTCCCATTCGATGAAGGTGCGGTCGTCCATCGCGCCATTGCCGACCGGCACCGTCTCGGTCAGCGGCCGCTCGGTCAGGATGAAGCCGCCGACATGCTGCGACAGATGCCGCGGCATGCCGATCAACTGCTCGGCGAGCTTGATTGTCCGCCGCAAGTGCGGGTCGCTCAAATCGAGCCCGGCGTCGTTGGTCCGCTCGGCGACCGGCTCCTCGCTCATCTGCCCCCAGATGGTCGAGGCGAGCGCCGCGGTCACGTCCTCGCTCAGCCCCATCACCTTGCCGACCTCGCGGATCGCGCTTCGCGGGCGATAGTGGATCACGGTCGCGGCGATCCCGGCGCGTGTCCGGCCGTATTTGGAATAGATGTGCTGGATGACTTCCTCGCGCCGCTCGTGCTCGAAATCGACGTCGATGTCGGGCGGCTCCTTGCGCTCCTCGCTGATGAAGC
>CAYSHL010000065.1:0-6896 GCA_964430865.1 uncultured Sphingomonas sp. | reverse complement strand
TCACCGCATTGGCGTCGATGTCGGACAGCGAGGCGACGCTGGTGCGGATGCTGGTCCGGGCGAGCGCGTCCTGCCAGACCAGGCGGCCGTTCTCGTAGCGGTAGGCGTTGAGCTCGCCCGACGAGAAGCCGGCGACCACCGTCCCCTGGGCGACCGCCGGCGATCCGGTGCCGAACACTCCGGCGATCTCGAGCGCCGCGGCACTCGACCAGTTGGTCGACCCGTCGGAGGTCTTGAGCGAGTAGATCTGATTGTCCTGGCTGACCACGTAGAGCGTGTCGCCCGATACCGTCGGAGCACCGCGCAGCGGGCCGCCCGGGCGAACCTGCCAGATCACGCCGCCGTTGCGGATGTCGAGCGCGGCGACGAAGCCGAGGCCGTTGGTCGCGTAGACCCGGCCGCTGTCGAAGGCGACGCCGCCTCCGTAAAGCGACGAGCTGTTGCCTTTCTCGGTGCCGAACTGGCTTTCCCAGGCCTGGCCGCCGGTCTGCGCGTCGAACGCCCGAACGGTGGCGTTGGTGTCGATCGTGTAGACCCGGCCGCCGCCGACCACGGGCGGCGCCCCGAGCCGCACGGTCAGGCTGCTGCCGTGGCCGATCGAGACGGTGAACGCGCGGGCGAGCGCCGTCCCGAGCGCGAGATGGCCCATCGACTTGGACGCGTTGCCACCCGATTGCCCCCAGTCGGCGTTGGCGACGGGCGCCGGAAGCACCATCGGCATGGCGCGGGTCGCGGGGTCGGCGACGATATCGTTCTCGGTGGTCAGAACGGCGACCCGCTGGCCGAGCACCGGCGTCTTGGGCGCGCCTTTCTTGAACACTCCGCAGCCGCTCGCGGCGATCGCCGCCATCACCAGCACCGCAATCCTGATCTTGATCCGATTCATTCGATTTCGTTCCTATTGAGCGATGAGAGCGATGCGCTCGCGTCGACACCCAAAGTGCCGGCGATCTGCACGGCCCGCGCGCGAATCGAGTCCGGCACCTGCCGGTCCGCGGCGATGGCCGCGAACAGCCGCCCCGCCTCGGTCTTCTTGCCCTGCTTGATCATCGCCATCGCGGTCAGCTCGCCGGCGCTTCCGAACCACGGGTTGCCGGGCTTGGCCAGCGGCTCCATGCGGGCGATCACCTGCTCGGGCTTGAGGGCGTCGAACTCGAGGCTGGTCGCGCGGATGAGCCCGAGGTCGCGGTACGGCGCGGCCAGATCATCGTCGTTGGCGATCTCATTATATCTGGCGGTCGCGGTCGCCCGGTCGTTCTGCTCGAGGGCGACGGCGGCGCGGGTGAACAGAGCCGTCGCGCGCACCGCGTCCTTGCCGTTGCCGGCGAGCGTATCGAGCCGCTTGGGGATCGTCGCCATCTTGCCGGAGCCGATGTCGGTGTAGATCTGCGCGAGCAGTTCGGAATCCTCGGCCGCCGCGGCCCGCTGCCGGTCCTGCCAATACAGCCAGCCGCCGACCGCGGCGAGGAACAGGACCAGCCCGCCAATCAGCCAGCCGCCATATTTGCGGCCCCAGTCGCGGAGCTGGTCGCGGCGCAGATTCTCATCGACTTCACGAAGGAATGTATCGTCGCTGTCCGTTGGAACCGCCAAGCCGTGCCTCAACTCATATCATCAGGAAATTTCGGTGCCGGACGCTTCCTTCCCCACCGCGGATGAACGGAAGCTGGCAACGGCCAGCGTCTAGCGGCTGATCCGCCAAACGCAAAGGGTGAAGGCGACAATGCAGCGCGGCCGGGTCCGGACGGGCGCGAATGTCCGCTTTGGGTGGAAAGCGGACATGGCTGAGCTCTTACCGGTCTCGCCTAACCTGGGGGTGGAATGGGAGCACCAATAAAGCAGCAGCCAAGCCGAACCAGAACGGAACGAGGTACATAAGGTGATAGGGGTGCGGCCCGGCGGCGTTCATTGAATTATTGAACCAAAGGCTGGCGGCGAGGAGCAGCACCGCCATGCCCCATCGCACAGATAGAGGGACGCGAGCAGGCAGGAGAACCGGGCTAGCTCCCAGCGCGACCGCCAAGGTGGCAACCAGCAAGATTACAGCGATTGAGGCAGCATCCATTCGGTTCAGTATCTTCGCTGCTGCCAATGTTCACAATGGGTCGAAAGTGGACATAATCCTCCGCAAGCAACAGGCATTTGAAGGAACGTGCAGCAGACATTAGAGCGTCAGCACCAACCACGGTCCGATCGCCAGTGCCGCCAGGCCTGCGAACTTCCACCGGCTGTTGAACAAATGCAGCGCGACGGACAGGACCAGCAAGCCCAGGACGGCTGCGGGCCACAGCGCTTCGCCCTGGCCAGCGTTGTCGAAGCAGGCGTCCGCGGCGGCTTGCGTGCTGTGGAGCTGGCATTCGTTCATCGCCCATACCAGTGCGCCGGGTGCGGCAATCAGCAGCGCCACGACGGTGAGGACGGCGAAGACGAGATGCCTCATTTTTTGGGGCGGTAGGTCTGCTCGGCTGTCGGGAAGCTTCGCGAGCGGACTTCGGCGGCGTAGGTCGCGGCCGCGTCGCCGATCTCGCTCGCCAGATCGGCGTAGCGTTTGACGAACCGCGGGGTGCGCTCGAACAGGCCGAGCATGTCCTCGGTGACCAGCACCTGGCCGTCGCATTGCGGCGAGGCGCCGATGCCGATCACCGGCGCGGCGACCAGTTGAGCAATTTTGGTCGCAATTTCTTCCAGCACGCCTTCGACAACGATGCAGAAAGCCCCCGCCTGATCGACGGCCTTGGCGTCGGACCTGATCTTCCGCGCTTCCTCTTGATCGCGGCCGCGGGCGCCGTAGCCGCCGAGCACGTTGACCGCCTGCGGGGTGAGCCCGACATGGCCGATCACCGGGATGCCACGCTTGACCAGAAACTCGATGGTCGGCGCCATCGCCTCGCCGCCCTCGAGCTTGACCGCCGCGCAGCCGGTTTCCTTCATCACCCGCGACGCGCTCGCGAACGCCTGTTCGGGCGAGCCTTCGTACGACCCGAACGGCATGTCGACCGCGACCAAGGCGTGCCAGCTGCCGCGAACCACCGCGGCGCCGTGCGCGCACATCATCTCGAGGCTGACCGGGATGGTCGAAGGCAGGCCGTAAATCACCTGACCGAGGCTGTCGCCGACCAGCAGCATGTCGCAATGCGGGTCGAGCAATTGCGCCATCCGCATCGTGTAGGCGGTCAGCATGACGATCGGTTCTTGGGTCGCGCCGTCGACTTTCCGCGCCCGCAGCGAAGGCACGGTCATCCGCTTGCCGGGCACCGGTGTCGGGGTCGCCCGGCTGGTATCGGTGTCGATGGTAACTTTCGACATTAACGCCGAGGCCCTCGCTCGCTTCCGAAGGTATCGATTTCGGCTTTCGTCAAAGGCCTGAGTTGTACAGTGAAACCACTCTCATCGCGGATGCAGACCTCTTCCCCGCCGACTGCCGCTTTGGCTAGCTGCCCCAAACGCTTTTTCGCGTCTGCAACGGTGACGCTAATGGCCATGCCTGGTCGTTACAGGGCGCTGCCAGCTCGAGCAATCAATTCAACCACCCCCGCTGCCTTGAGTGGCGAGCGAACCAGAAGATGGTCCAGGTGAGAGCGGTGACGACGATCGCGACCAGCAGGTCGTTGGCCGACATGTTCTCGCGCACTTGCGTGACCAGCAGCAGCCCGGCGAGCCACACCAGAACCGCGGCCAGCGACACCATCAGCAACGGCTCGGCGAGCTTGCGGCGCATCACCAGCATCGCGGAGCCAACGAGTCCGATCCACACCGCGACGGCCTGCGCTCCGGTGACCCAGGCCGGCATCGCCGCAAGCGCCGTCTGCGTTTCGAGCGGCATATCCGACGGATCGGCGAGGACGGTCATCAGATAGGCCACGCACCCGAGGCCCATGAACAGCAGCGAAGCGACCGCCGCGGGCATGTACCAGCCGGCCACCGGCCGCGGCGCGAATTCGTCGTCCATGGATCCCCCTCTAAGGTCGTTTGGGCGGAACCTGCTCCGGTTGCAAAGTCAGCGCAAGCCGGTGCTTGCTGTCTTCAAGCCGTCACCTGATCTGTGTTAAATCAGGATTGCTGATCGCGACCGAGTCGAATCCGCGGACCCGACACTCGTCCGGTGCCGATTCGCCCTTCCGGCGACCTCACGAGCAGCATCGCCGCCCGATTTTGGAGGAGAAGAGGCATGCCCGTTTTCCCGACCCGCGA
This sequence comes from uncultured Sphingomonas sp., assembly GCA_964430865.1. Classification (GTDB taxonomy): domain Bacteria; phylum Pseudomonadota; class Alphaproteobacteria; order Sphingomonadales; family Sphingomonadaceae; genus Sphingomicrobium. The sequence goes on along the minus strand of CAYSHL010000065.1, from coordinate 2,705 downwards.
TGGCACCGAGATTTTCTACAAGGATTGGGGGCCGCGCGATGCCCAGCCGATCATGTTCCATCATGGCTGGCCGTTGAGCGCCGACGACTGGGACAATCAAATGCTGTTCTTCCTCGGCGAGGGCTTTCGAGTCATCGCCCACGACCGCCGGGCACACGGCCGCTCGACCCAGACCTCCGACGGCAATGACATGGACACTTACGCCGCCGACGTCGCCGAACTGGTTGCCAAACTCGACCTCAAGGACGCCATCCACATCGGCCATTCGACCGGCGGCGGCGAAGTCACGCGCTACGTCGCCGGCGCCGAGCCCGGCCGGGTCGCCAAGGCGGTGCTGATCGACGCCATCCCACCCGTCATGGTCAAAAAGGATTCGAACCCTGAGGGCACGCCGATCGAGGCCTTCGACACCCTGCGGACGGCGCTCGCCGCCAACCGCTCGCAATTCTACATCGACTTGCCGAGCGGTCCTTTCTACGGCTTCAACCGGCCGGGCGCCGAGGTCAGCCAGGGGCTGATCAACAATTGGTGGCGCCAGGGCATGATGGGCGGCGCCAAGGGCCAGTATGAGTGCATCAAGGTCTTTTCCGAGACCGACTTCACCGAGGATCTTCAGGCGATCGACGTGCCGGTGTTGGTCATGCACAGCGAAGACGATCAGATCGTGCCTTACGCAAACTCGGCGCCGCTGGCGGTCAAGCTGCTCAAGCAGGGCACGCTCAAAACCTATCAGGATCTGCCCCACGGGCTTTGCCAAACCCATCCCGAGATCGTCAATCGCGACCTGCTCGCCTTTATCCGTGGCGACACGGGAGAGGTCGCGCAGGAGGCCCGGACAGAGGCCAACCAACCTGCGATGGCTTAGCAGCACCGCATGCCCTTCGGCTTTCTCACGCGTTCCGATTAAGCCGGGGGCATGACCGCGCCACCGCCGCCGCCGGGCACCCGGACCGAGATCAACTCGCCGTTCCGCGATGCCCGCCGGGCGCAAATGTATCCGCGCCTCATTCCGCCGGAAATCGACCGGCTGCGGCGTTTCGGAACCGCGCGCGCCTTTGCCGCGGGCGACGTGCTGGTCCGCTCGGGCGAAGCGGGCCACGGGCTGACGCTGATCCTGTCGGGCGAGGTCGACATCACCCGGCACAGCGAGATCGGCGAGCAGCAGCTGATCGTCAGTCATGGCCCCGGCTCGTTCATGGGTGAGCTTGCGCAATTGTCTGGCCGCCCGGCGCTGATTACGGCGACTGCCACGGCGCCTGGCGAGGCGATCGCCATCCCGCCTGACCGCCTGCGCGCCTTGCTGGTCGGCGAAGCCGAGCTCGGCGAGCGGATCATGCGGGCGCTGATCCTGCGCCGCGTCGGCCTGCTCGAAGCCGGCGTCGGCGGGCCGATCATCGTCGGCCGCGAAGGCAATGCCGACCTCCTGCGGCTGGAGAATTTCCTCGCTCGCAACGGCCATCCGCACGAGCGGCTCGACCCCGAGGCCGACGCCGATGCGCGGGCGCTGATCGAGCGCTTCCACGTCGCTCCGGAAGAATTGCCGATCGTGCTATGCCCGGACGGCCGGCTGCTGCGCAACCCGACCGAAAGCTCGCTCGCCCGCTGCCTCGGCATGGTCGGCCCGATCGACCCCGACCATCTCTTCGACGTCGCCGTCATCGGCGCCGGACCGGCCGGCCTCGCCACCGCCGTCTATGCGGCCTCCGAGGGCCTCGACGTGCTGACCATCGACTGCCGCGCATTCGGCGGCCAGGCCGGGGCTTCGGCGCGGATCGAGAATTACCTCGGCTTCCCGACCGGCATCACCGGCATCGCGCTGATGGCCCGCGCCTTCAACCAGGCGCAGAAATTCGGCGTGACCATGGCCATTCCTGACGAGGCGGTGAAGCTCGAATGCGACGATGCAGGCGGCTGCCGGCACTTGAGCTTGGCCAATGGCGAGCGGCTAAGCGCGCGGGCCGTCGTTCTCGCCACCGGCGCCCGCTATCGCCGGCTCGACGTCGCCAACCTCGAGGCGTTCGAAGGCTCGTCGATCCATTATTGGGCGTCACCACTGGAGGCCAAGCTGGCCGCGGGACAGAATGTCGCGCTGGTCGGCGGCGGCAATAGCGCCGGCCAGGCGACGGTGTTCCTCGCCGGCCACGCGGCGCGCGTCACCCTGCTCGCCCGGCGCCCGCTCGCCGACACCATGTCGGCCTATCTGGTCGAGCGGATCGCTGGCCTGGCCAACGTCGAGGTCGTCACCGGTGTTGAGATTTCCCGGCTCGAGGGCGACGATCACGCGCTCACCGCAATCGCCTGGCGTGACCGCCGCAGCGACGCCGAAACGCGGCGCGCGGTGCGTCACCTGTTCCTGTTCATCGGCGCCGACCCCAACACCGACTGGCTGGCCGGTTCCGGCCTGACGCTCGACGAGCGGGGTTTCATCCTGACCGGCCCTGAAGCGCGCGCCGGCTGCCTGCCGCTCGAGACCAGCCGCCCCGGCGTGTTCGCGGTCGGCGACGTCCGCGCCGGCTCGGTCAAGCGCGTCGCGGCGTCGGTCGGCGACGGCGCCCAGGTTGTCGCCGCGCTGCATCAATACCTTGCCGATGCGCCGGCCGTCGTCGACCAGCCCGCCGCGATGGCGACGGAGCCCGCTGCGACCTAGCCCTCGACGATCACCTTGGTGCCCATTTTGGTCATCCCGAACAGCCGCTCGGCGAACT
>CAYSHL010000064.1:0-7061 GCA_964430865.1 uncultured Sphingomonas sp. | reverse complement strand
CGGCTGGGAGATGGTCTTGTCGAAGCCGATCGGCAGCGGCGTGTCCTGATAGGCGACGACGATCAGCGATTGCGGCACGAACAGATGGCGCGGCACGTCGAGCAGCGCCCGGCGCAGGCGCGGGTCGGGAGCCGACTTGCCGATCTCGTCGCCGGCGAGGTCGAAATGCATGTCGATGATCTCGACCATGTGCCGACGGAACAGGGCCAGATGCTGCTCGGTCATCGGCTTCACGCGCGCACCCTCCAGGGTTTTGAACGGGCCGGGCGTTGACCCGTTCCACCGCTCTCGGCAGCGATGCGGCCCGCGCCGAATGCTAGATGGAAGCTCCATTCGTCCTTCGGGACGGGTAGAGCTTTGCTGATTGGGGCGGCCGTTATTGTGACGAGGGCGCGATATTGAAGACGGCGAACTTATGGCCGTCGGGATCGCGGAAATAGGCGAAATAATAGCCGAATTTCGGATCGCCGCGATAACCGGGGGCGCCCTCGTCGGCCGCTCCGAGCTCGAGCGCTTTGGCGTGGAAGGCATCGACCTTGTCGGTCGAATCCATCACCAGAGCGACCATGTCGCCGTTGCCCGGGTGCGCCGGCTGCTTGTCGTAGGGGCGCGTAACCACCAACCCCGGCCGGTTCATCGCCGTCCCCCACATGGTGAAGCCGCCATCCTCGTCGGCGAACTGCATCAGCCGCCTGGCGCCGATCGTGCCGAGCAGAGCGTCGTAGAAGCCGCGGGCCCGGTCGAGGTCGTCGGTGCCGAGCGTGACGTAGCCGATCATTGCGCGGCCGCCGGCGCAGCGGAGTCGGGCGCAGCGGCGGGGCACTCGCCGACGCGCTTGCCGGTCAGGGTGCGGTTCAACGCATAGTCGCCCGGACCGCTGAAATAGGTCGAGGTGCTGACGCTCGCTTCGAAGCTGTCGGCGGTGAACTTGCCGTCGACGAGCTGGCTGAGGCCGCCCTTGCCGGCGCGGGTGCAGTTGAACTGATAGCTCAGGCGCCCGCCGCGCATGTAGCTGCCGGTCGAAGCGCATTTATCGCCGGCCTCGGCAAAGGCCTTCGGGTCGATGGCGCCGTCCTTGCCGACGCAAATCCGGAAGGTCGGGCTGGCCTCGCCGGCGGCTGCGGCCTTCATCGCCGTCGCCGGGGCCGTATTGTCGGTCGAACGCAGCTCCTCGACCTTGTCGGTGATTTCATATTCGCCCGGCTGAAGAGCATCGGCCTTGGCTGCCTTCTTGGCTTCCTTGGCGGTGTCGCCCGAGCAGGCGGCGAGCAGCCCCCCGGCCGCAAATCCCAAGACGAACGTTCGCATATGCCTGGCTCCCCTGTTCGGGCCGATCAGCCCTTCTTGGCGTCGCACTCGCCGACGCGCTTGGCGTCGACGCGCATGGTCATCGTCATTCCGCCCGGCGGCCCAGCCCCGGCGTCGGCCTTCATGCTCATCCGCATCTGGTAGGCGTCGGGGCTGTAGCTGCCCTGCATCGCCATGGTCTGCGCCATGCCCTCGCCGGTGCATTTCATCACCGCGTCAATCTTGCCGTTGCCCATGGTGAAACGATCGTAGCGGCAATTCTTGTTCTTGCCGGCGAAGAAGTCCTCCTTCGGCCGTTTCGCCTCCTCGGGCGTCAGGCAGCTTTCGGAGACCATCGCGCGCTCGTTCATGCCGCGCATCGCCGTCTTGGCTTCGGGCGGAGCGCCGGGCAGATCGAACTCCTCGATCCGCACCCGCGATTCCCATTTGCCGGGGCGGACGAAAATCTCGCTGCCGCCAGCGTCGGCGACCTCCTCGGCGACATCTTCGGCGGAGGCGTTGCGGACATCGACCTGCGGCTCGCGATTGCAGCCGGCAAGCGCCAGCGCGTAGGCGGTGACAATGACGATTTGCTTCATTCGCTCCCCCCGGTCCCCGATGTCCGACGCACCATATTCCCAAGCGCCGCTTTGGCAATGGAGTCCGAATGTCTTGTCGCCGGGCCGTGGGCTGGTTTGATGAGCCACGGTTCCCGCACTAAGGCGGTGGGGTCGGCCGTTCCTGCTCTCTCTCCCTCTCTCTCTTCGCGAAGGATGCCAGCGCTCCATGAGTGAACGGCCGGACCTAGCCGTCCTGATGTTCGATTATTCGACGTCCGGAGTCGTGCGCAACGCGTTGCGGATCGCGCGCGCCGCACAGGAGGCCGGCCTCCGGACCGAGGTCTGGACCGCCCAGCGAATCGGCGAAATGGCGGACGCGATCCCGCCAGGCATGCAGTCGCGCAGTCTCGAAGTGGACCTCGGCGACATTTACTCGGCGAAAGACCGGAAACGCGCGATGGCCTGCGTCTCGACCCCGCTGGCGGGAATGATGGCCCAGCTGCGCCCGCGAATCCTGCTCTCGGCCGGCAATCATTTTCACAAGCCGGCGGTCGCCGCGTTCAGCCAATTAGCCCGGCCGACGGCGCCTCGACTGGTCGGGCGGGTGAGCAATGCGCTTCCCCGGTTCAGCTGGCGGCCCGCGAAGCTGCCCAGCAGCCTCTTCAAGCGCATCAATGCTCGCCGGCGGTATCTCGCGATGGACCGGCTGGTCGCGGTCAGCTCGGAAGTGCGCAGCGAGCTCCAGACCCAGCTGCTGGTGAATCCGTCAAGAATCACCGTCATCCCGAACGGGATCGATATCGCGGAAGTGGAACGGCTCGGCCAGGAGCCATTGGCGCATCGATGGTTCGATGCCGGTGAGCCGCCGGTCATCGTCGCTTCCGGCCGGCTGACTCACCAAAAGGGCTTCGACGTGCTGTTTCGCGCCTTTGCGTTGGCCCGGGCGACTCGCCCGATGCGGCTGATCGTGCTGGGCAAGGGGCCGGAGCACAGCCGGCTGCAGGCTTTGGCCGGAGAGCTGGGGATCGAGGCTGACATCGAACTGAGCGGCCACGCGACCAATCCGCTGCCGTTCCTTCGGCGGGCGGAGCTGTTCGTCCTCCCGTCCCGATGGGAAGGCCTCAGCAATGCCTTGTTGGAAGCGATGGCAAGCGGGACGCCGGTGGTCGCGACCCGCTGCACGGGCTCGACCGAGGTTCTGGATCGAGGCCGTTACGGAGCGCTCGTCGGAGTCGGCGAGGTTGACGAGCTGGCGCGGAGCATTGCCGATGAGCTCGGCCGGGACCGGCCCCGCGACGAGCTCATCGGCCGCGCCGCGGAATATGATCTGACACGGAGCCTGCGGGCCTATGTGAACCTGTTCCACGAGGAGTTGACCCGGGCGGGTTGAGCGCGAGCCTATCGAAAGTTGTAGGTGAAACTCAGCAGGAAAGCGCGGGTGCGGAACTCGCCCTCGATGTCCGGAGTGATCGCGGCGTTGGTCGTCACCGTCGTCGGCGTTCCGCTGACGATCACCTGGCGCGGGTTGCCGGCATAATCGATCGGGTCGTGAACGAGCTTGATGATCCCGGATTCGAACTTTCGATACTTGACCCCGATGTCCATGCGATCCGTAACCGAATAACGAATTCCAGCGATGCGCTGACGGGCAAAGCCACCGTCGCGACCGTCAAAACCGCGCGCAAAGGAACGCCCGACACCGCCGCCGGCGTAGACATTCAGGCGCTTAGTGACGGACACGTCCAACAATGCGTTGACCATCGCCGATGCCACGTTCAGCGTCGCCGATGGCTGGAAATCGGCCAGGGTCAGCGCCGGCAGCCCGGGGGCGCCCGGATCGGGAGCTTGCGACGGGCGATTGAGTTGGCTGTTGAGCTCGGCCAAAAATTGACCCGCGACGTCGTCGTTCGCGTAGCGATCGATCACCGCGCGCTTGTTGGCGAGCTCGCCCTCGATTCGGAGCCAGCCGAAATCGAACCCCGCCAGCACGCCGACGTCGACGGCGCGCTTGTACCGCGCGGAGAAGACGTCGTCATAGAACAGGCTCGACGGGCCGCCGGCCGAACCGCTGTAGTCGACGGTTTCGTCGACGTCGCTCGCACGGACGGTCCCGGAGCCAAGGTCGATCCCGGCGTAGGGCTCGGCGGCCAGTGCCGGCGATCCAGCCGACAGGGCAATCGCGGTCAAAATCGTCTTACGCACCGATATCTCCTGATCCCGCCCCGCGGCGAGGCAATGTCACCGCGTAGCGTGCTCGCCAGCGCCGTCCAGTGGCCGGGTCCGCGACCGGCTCGATGAAGCGGATGGCTAGCCCGTCGCGGTCCACGTCGAACACTGCAAATCCGCCCTTCAAGTCGAGCTCGCTGTTCGTCTCGCTCTTGGTGAAGAAGGCATGCCAGAACGGGTCGCGCGGCCCCAGCTGATCCTTGGTCACACAGGCGGTCCGGGACGCCAGGCCCCGTGGAATACAGCCCGGGAACACCGCCCGCATCTGCGACCCGGCACCCGAGCAGAGATAATGCATGCGTCCCGCCGCCTTGCCCCGCCAGTCCGGCGCCGAGATATGATACATGCAATGATCGTGACCGTTCAGATAAGCGGTCACCCCATGATCGAACAGCAGTCCGTCGAGATCGGCCATTCCGTAATAGCTGCCGCGAGTGCGGACGGAATAAATCGGATGATGGCCGAAGACGATTTTGATCGGCGCATCGGAGCGGCCTAGCCGGTCGCGCAGCCACTCGCGCTGATCCTGGGAGTCCCGCTTTCGAACCGAGCTGCCCAGCCAATCATAAGGGAATTTCTCCCTGCCGCGCCAAGCCACCGTGTTGATAAAGAACAGATGGACGTCAGGCCGGCCATGGGCGCCAAGCCTGACATCGTACCAATAGCCGGGCATCCGCCAGCGCGGGTCGTGAAAGCTGCGTTCGATCTGGGCCTCGACGCTGCCGCCGTAATCGTGATTGCCGAGCACCGCGTACCAGCGTTGCGGGACGGCCGTGTAAATGCGATTGAACGACGTATCCCATTTGGGGTCGCGCACGCTGGCAACGCCGTGCTGGTAGAAATTGTCACCGGTGGTGACGACCAACCGGCTGGCCGGGAAATCGCCCATGGCCGCCGCGACTTCACGTTGATGAAAGGCGCCGTCGCGCCCCCAATCGCCGATGACCATGAATTGCAGCGGCGGGTCGCCGGCCGCGATTGCGGCGCTGCCCGCGGCCCCAGAGGCGGCGGCGGCCGAACCGTAAGCCAGGAACTCCCGGCGCGTCGGCTGGCATATTCGCGAGCTCATCCCGCCATTGGCACCGGCGTCAATTGAGCCGCCATGAACGGGGCTCACCGCTTCTTCCAAAGCACCCCCAGGGAATCGCGGTGCCGGATCGGGTTCTTGCGGCGCAAAGAGTCGAACAAAGCGACGCGCTCGACATGCTCGTCGAGATAGTCAGCCGCCTCCGGGGACAAATGACTCCCCTGGAATTCGCCGGTGACTTCCGCCCGTCTCAACAGGTCGACGGTCTTGGTCGCTCCGGCCACCTCGCGGTCGGCGGGCTGAAAGAACAGATCCTCGATGATGTAGATGCCGCCCGGCGCGACGGCGGGAAACAGGGTTCCCAGGGTCACCTGCTGATGGTCGGATGCGTGGCTGGCGTCGTCGATGATGATGTCGAGCTGGCCGCCAATCTCATCCACCGCCGCGAGGAGGTCGTCGGGTCGCGACGCGTCGCCGCGGAATATGCGGCAGCGGGGAATCGCCACGTCGGAGAAATCGTTGAAGTCGAAGCCGAAGATTTCGCCACGCGGGAAATAATGAGTCCATAGCCGGAGCGACGGGGCGTCGCGCCCGCGCGCCTCCCCTTTGTCGCGCAGCCGGTCATCGTTCCAGCCGCCGTAGCGAACCCCCATCAGGCCGATCTCGAGCAGGCGGACGGGACGGTCGCGAAGCGGCTCGAAAAGTTCGGAATAAATCCGTGTGTAATGGTGCCCGCGGCGATTGGAGCCTTTGTCGGTGCCGTAACGATTGGCCAGCGACGTGAGCAGATTGGCGCGGGGGTTGAGCTTCGCCGCCAGGAAAGCCAGCCGCCTGGCGGGACCATTCGGCCGTGGTTGGAATTTCATCGCCGCCTTTTACCGGTCTCGCCGCCTGCGTCCAGCGCGCCGCCGGCCCGCCTCCAGCGCTTACAGGTGAGCCCCCGACTATGCGCCCGCCGCCGACAAGCCGGCCGCGATGAGCCGGTCAGCAGTCGCCGATCCGCCGGCCTGTGGTCCGCATCGTGATTTGTATGTTGCCGTCCGAACGAGTCGAGCCGCTCTCGCGGCCGTTGAGGAGAGCCTCGAAACTGGTTGCCGAATAGCTCCCGTCGATCCGGGTCGCGAAGAGTGAGTTCTGGGTGCGGCACTGGGAGCGGCCTTTGACCAGGCCGTCGCGAATCTCGTCCTGCTCGATCGTGCAGTCGCCGACTTGCCGCGGAAAGAGATCGGCCAGCCGCTTTGTCTCGTGCGACCCGATGCAGCGTTCATCGGCTGGTGGCTTGTTCGTCATTCGTTCGAGTTGCCGGTCGCTCAACTTGTCGGACTTCATCTCGACGATTTCGGTTTCGAAGCGCCATTTGCCGGGAGACATTTCCGCACCCGGGGTTGCCTGACCGCCGGGCGCCGCCGCTTCGTCGCACGCGCCAAGCAGGATCATTGCCGCGCCGGTCAGCAGCTTTCCCGATCGCTTCATTGCTTCCCCCATTTTCCACTCCCATATCGCGATGCAATGGCGATTCAAATCCGCACTTCGCTGGCCGAGCCGGAGACGGCCGAGACCTTCGTCCCGCACCGCCCGGCGCGGCCCGACAAGGCCGAGGGCGGGCGGCCTTTCCTGCTCAAGTCGGACTATGAGCCCGCCGGCGACCAGCCGACCGCGATCAAGGAGCTGGTCGAGACCGCGCTCGCCGGCGAGAAGAGCCAGGTGCTCCTCGGAGTCACCGGGTCGGGCAAGACCTTCACCATGGCCAAGGTGATCGAGACGCTGCAGCGGCCGGCGCTGGTGCTGGCGCCCAATAAGATCCTCGCGGCGCAGCTCTACGGCGAGTTCAAGAGCTTCTTCCCCGACAATGCGGTCGAATATTTCGTCAGCTACTACGACTACTACCAGCCCGAGGCCTACGTGCCGCGCACCGACACCTACATCGAGAAGGAAAGCTCGGTGAACGAGGCGATCGACCG
>CAYSHL010000063.1:0-7102 GCA_964430865.1 uncultured Sphingomonas sp. | reverse complement strand
CGGATGTCGGCGATCAGCTGCATGCCGTCGAAGCCGACATCGTCGTGGCGGCCGACGAACGGCGAGATGAAGCTCGCCCCGGCCTTGGCCGCGAGCAGCGCCTGCGCGGCGGAAAAGCACAGCGTGACGTTGACCATCGTTCCCTCGCCGGTCAGCGCCTTGCAGGCCTTCAGGCCGTCGGGCGTCAGCGGCACCTTGATGGCGATATTCTTGGCGACCTTGCGAAGCACTTCGGCCTCGCGGATCATCGAATCATAGTCGAGCCCGACGACCTCGGCCGAGATCGGGCCCGGGCACACGGCCACGATCTCTTTCAGGACCTCAATGAAATCGCGCCCCGACTTATGGACCAGCGACGGGTTGGTGGTCACACCGTCGAGCAGTCCGGCGTCGGCCAGCTCTCGGATTTCGGCGATCTCGGCGGTGTCGGCGAAGAATTTCATGCGTGCCTGGGCCCTTGGCTGCGTGGCTTTGGCGGGCAATAGCCGCTGGCAGGCAGTCCGTCATCCGATTCGGGAGAAGCCAGCATGAGCGAGCATGTGCGGATCGACAGCGGCGGCGGAGTGCTCGCCATCACGCTTGCGCGGCCCGAGCGGCGCAACGCGATTACAGTCGCCATGTATGCCGAGCTCGCCGACGCAATCGCCGAGGCCCAGGACGATCCTTCGCTGCGGCTGATCACCCTGCGTGGCGAGGGCGAGGATTTCACCGCCGGCAACGACCTCGCCGACTTCCTCGCCGCGATGCCCCGCGACGGCGAGGAAATCGCGGTCTGGCGCCTGCTTCGAGCACTTGCCGGCAACCAGCTGCCGCTGATCGCCGCGGTTCACGGCAATGCGATCGGCATCGGCACCACCCTGTTGCTCCACTGCGATTTCGTCCTGGCCGAGGAAGGCACGCGCTTCTCGCTGCCGTTCGTCGATCTCGGGCTGGTGCCCGAGGCGGCCAGCTCGCTGCTGTTGCCGCGTCTGGCCGGCCGCCGCCGCGCGGCCCGCTACCTGCTGCTGGCCGAGCCGTTCGGCCCCGACGAAGCGATCGAATGGGGGCTGGTGACCAAAGTCGTGCCGGCCGGCGGTCTGGACCAGGCGCTATCGGAAATTGTCGCCGCTTTGCTCGCCAAGCCGGCCGAAGCGATGCGCCTGACTCAGAAGCTGCTCCGTAACGGCGCCCGGGACGAAATGCTCGAGCGCTTCGAACTCGAGAACAGCCACTTCTCGGAGCGGCTTCAGTCGGCGGAGGTCAAGGAAGCGATCACGGCCTTCTTCGAAAAGCGGAAGCCGGATTTCCGCAACGCCGGCTAGGGGACGATATAGACCTGCTTGGTGCGGGTCAGGTTGATCGTCGGACCGCTGAAGAACAGAAAATCGGGTGTGTACGAGAAAGTCACGGTCAACAGCCTGCAATCGGTGCAGGTGCCGCTGGCCGGAGTAGTCACCGTGGGCGTGCCGAACGTCCCGATGTTCATCCCGAACACTTCGTTGCTGATCCTGGTCACGATGAGGTTGTCGGCCGGCTTGGGAAACAGCGTCGCATAGCGCGCTCCTTCACCCAGAGCATGCTGCATCCCGGCGTTGGCCTGGAGGATCACTCCGAACTGGAACATGCCGTAGATGAACATCAGCAGGATCGGCAGCGCGAACGCCATTTCGATGGCGGCGGCGCCCCGCTTGTCGCGGCGGATTTGCTTCCACAGGCTCATTGGATGCGGATCCCGGCCCTGCCACGAACGGTCACCGTGCCATTCGCGTTGTAGGTGCCGAAAGGGGCGACGAGCAGCGGTGTGTAATTCCGCTGGATCGCCAGCTGCACATAGCGCGCATAGCTCTGGCCGGCGGAGCAGCCGGCGGTATAGGCGCCCGCCCCCGTCATCTTCACGCCGTTGCACTCGAGCCAGTAAGTGAGGTCCGCCACGGCGCCCGTTCCGGCCGCCGTCGCCGCCTCGGTCTCAAGCGCCGTTTCCATGGTGGCGGTGAAGGTCTTGGCCTGGACCTTTTCAATGGTCCTTTGAGCGACCTGCTCGAGCCGCAGCTTGTTCGAGTAGGTCGCGCCGAGATCGACCAGGCCGATCAGCATCGCGAGCAAGACCGGAGCGAGCAGCGCAAGCTCGATCGTCGCGGTGCCGGCGCAGTCGCGCGTGAATTTGAGAAGCCGAGCCATCACGCAATCAACCGGATAACCTTGCCGGCGACCTTGGTCGAGGAGGTGCAGCCGGTGGTGTTGTTCTGGATGTCCGTGCTGCCCGAGAAATGAACCCTGCGGGCAACGATCATCGCGCATTTGGTCGCGGCGGACGAACTGCCGGTGAAGGTGATTTTGCCGCGCGGGAAATAGACCGCCCCATCCATCACCATGCCGTTGTTACCATTGATTTTACTGTCATTGCCAAGCGCTGCAGCCGTCGACTGGATTAGGAGCATGTTCATGTAATCACACGAATTGACACCGGCAAACGAGCCGCACGTCGTCGCGTTCGGGGCGGTCAGAACTAGCTTGGAATTGCCGTTGAGGTCGATCTTACCGGGCGTCGTGCCGGTGAAGATCAAGGTCACGCCGGTCCCGGTGAGAGTGTCGTTGCCTTGCATGTCAATCGTCGTGTTCTGCAAGTAATAGACACCCGGATTGAGGTTCGCCGAGCCATTGGTCCAGCTGGTATAACAGCCAGGATTCTTCCAGCCGTTCGCCGCTGTCTTGGACGCGTGGTTGAAGGCCGTGCAGGTCTGACTGACCGGAACATCCGTCGAATATTTGCCTGCATATGGATCCGGTTGCGCCAGATGGTGGGGCTGTTCGTTGGTCACGCCATTGATGTCCTCGACGCCACCAGCTCCGGCGACGGGCTCGGCCGTCACATTGTGGCCGTTGCCGATCACGTCGACCGAGTTGACCGTCGCGCTCGAGTTGGAGATCATTCCGCAACCCATGTTGACGTTGGCCGAACCCTGGATGATGATTCCGGGCGTGTTCGTGTTCTCGAGTGCGACGACGCAGAACAGGCCGGTGTCGACCGCCGCCGCCCGCGCCGTAGCGGTGATGGTCGGCGCGCTCGCCATGAAGAACGATGAAAAAGCCAATTCCTGCTGGACCCCCAAAACGACTTGCACGGTATGGCTGTTGGTGCCCACGTTGGTCGGTTCGGTTACGTTCGGGTATCCACCCAGCAACGGCACCCAAAGGTGATTATTGTTGGTCAGATCGCGCGTCACGGCCGAACTCGACGTTTGACCCTGGACTCGCGCATAGGCGCCCGCGAAGGCCGCGGAATCGGCGGCGCGCTGCAACTGTCGTTTCCACAGCGCCCACTGGATGGTGTCGGTGGCGAGGCCGACCGAGCCGATCATCAACGGCAGGGCCGCGCCGGCAATCATCAGGGTGTTGCCGCGCTTGTCGCGCCATAGCTTCTTCAGGAAGGCAATCATCGGGTAATCCCCAGGCAGTCGAATGCGCATGCAGCAGCATGTAGCGCCAACAGGGTGAGCGAAGAGTTCAAGCATGTGGTTAACCGGCCTTCACCATGTTCGGCCGCTCTCCACTTGCGAACGCGTGTATTGCACCTATAATACAGTCAAAGCCCCTTGCGCGGCGTGGGTGGGCCGTTTCCCGCCGCCCCGCGATGCGCTAGAGGGCCGCGACGCCCGTGACGGGCCTTGAGAGGGATTTGACGATGGCCACCGAACCAGGGACCGCAACCGCCGAGACCACGACGGCGACCAAGCTCAAGCTGGATCCGCCCGAGGCCCTGCAGCCGATCCCGACCGCCGAGGCGTCGGGCCTGGTCCCGCTCAAGAGCGACGAAGTCAGCCAGCTCGACCAAAAGGTCGCGCAGTTCGTCGACGAATTGGCGGCGCTCGACAGCAACAGCCCCGAGTTCGGCAAGAAGGTCGACACTTTGACAGCCATGGGCCGCAAGGAGATTGCCGAGGCGGCCGGCGCGTCCAACCGCTTCCTCGACCGGCCGGTCAAGGCGATCGACAAGGACACGGGCATCGGCGCCGATTTGACGGAGCTTCGCCGGACGGTCGAATCGCTGGACCCGAAAGAGGCCACCAAGACCAAGAAATTCCTTGGCATCATTCCGTTCGGCAACCGCATCGATCGCTACTTCGACAAGTATCGCAGCTCGCAGACCCACATTTCGAAAATCCTCGGCAGCCTCGCCAACGGCAAGGACGAGCTGCTGATGGACAATGCGGCGATCGACACCGAGCGCGCCGGCCTGTGGAAGACGATGCACAAGCTCGAGCAGATGGTCCACATCTCCAAGTCGCTCGACCGCAAGCTGGAGGACAAGGCCAACGAGCTCGACGCAACCGATCCGGCCAAGGCCAAGGCGATCCGCGAGACGGCCTTGTTCTACACCCGCCAGCGGACCACCGATTTGCTGACCCAAATGGCGGTCACGGTCCAGGGCTACCTCGCCCTCGACCTCGTCAAGAAGAATAACGTCGAGCTGGTGAAGGGGGTCGACCGCGCCTCGACGACCACCGTCTCGGCGCTTCGGACCGCGGTCACCGTCGCGCAGGCGATGACCAACCAGAAGCTGGTGCTCGAGCAGGTCACCGCACTCAACACCACGACCGCGGGAATGATCGATTCGACCGGCGAAATGCTGCGCACCCAGACCGGAGCGATCCACGAGCAGGCCGCGTCCTCGACGATCCCGCTGGAGACGCTGCAGCGCGCGTTCCAGAACATCTACGAGACGATGGACCAGATCGACCGCTTCAAGCTGGAAGCGCTCGGCAACATGAAGCAGACGGTCGAGACGCTGTCGGGCGAGGTCGAAAAATCGAAGGGCTATATCGCCCGCGCCGAAGGCGTCGAGCAGGCACGGCTCAAGGGTCCGGCCGAAGCTTCGCCGTTCGCTCCCATCGAGAGCAAATGAGCGTCGAATCCCTCAACGCGATCGTCGCGCGGGCCAGGGAGGGCATGGACCAGGCGGTCGCGAGCTCGGCCCGGGTCAACAAGACCCTGACGCGCGCCGATCGGGTCATGCACCAGGATTCGCTGCGCGACGGGCCCGCGCGCGACGCCGCCCGCCGCGAACGCCAGCGGCTCAACGCAAGCCTCAAGCGCAAGGCCCTCCAGATCGGCGTGGCGATCGGCGCCATCAGCATCGTCACCATCGTCCTCGGGCTGATCCTGCCGACCGGCATCGGCATGTTCGGCTTTCTCGCCGCTGTGGGTCTGGCGATCGGCATCGCGGCGCTGCTCGCGGTTCTGCCGGCCCCCGGGCGGAGCGCCGCCGCTCCGGCCGCCGACCTGCCTAATGGCGAGATGGTCCAGCGCTTCGATTCCTACATCTACCGGACTCGCGCCGCACTGCCGGCCCCCGCCCAGGCTGAGCTCGACTCGATCAGCGCGGCGCTGCCATCGCTGAAGCAGACTCTCGAACGCGTCGATGCGCTCGACCCCAATGCGCAGGACGCGCGCCGGCTGATGTCGCTGCATTTGCCCGGGCTGATCGACCGCTACGCCCAGGTCCCGAGCGCCTATCGCGGCGAAGTCGACGGCGAAGGAATCAGCGTCGACGAGCGGCTGGTCGAAGGCCTGGCCGCCGGCCGCGCGGCGCTCTCGGAAATTTCGGAAAAGCTCGCCCGCTCGGACGTGATGGCGTTCGAGACGCAAGGCCGCTTCATCAAGTCGCGCTACGGCGAGGAGCGCATCGACCAGTAATCCTCACCCTCCGCGGCTGCGCCGCTCCTCCCTCTCCCGCGCGCGGGAGAGGGTTGGAGTGAGGGTCTCTTAATTGACTACCCCACAGTCTCTCAGCCGCTCGACCTCGTCGCCGCTTAATCCAATCTCGCCCAGCACTGCCGCGGTATGCTCGCCAAGCGCCGGCGGCGGCAGTTCGGAGTCGCAACGCTCGCCGTCGATCCGCACAGGCGACCCGACCAAGGGCACTCCGCCCAACGTCCGCACCATCGCGCGGTGCTGCGCCTGGACGTCGTCGAGCGCCTGCCCGACGCGGTTGATCGGGCCCGCCGGAATGCCGGCTGTATCGAGCTTTTCGAACCATTCGGATGCGGGCTTCTGAGCGATGCATTCGGCGACCAGCCGGACGATTTCGCCGCGGTTGGCAACCCGCGCTCCATTGGTCGCGAAGCGCTCATCGCTCACCCATTCCGGATGACCGCACATCGCCGCCAGGCGCTCGAACTGACGGTCGTTGCCGACGGCGATGATGATCGGCTGATCGGCGGCTCCGAACGGCTGGTAGGGGACGATGTTCGGGTGCGTATTGCCCTGCCGCGGCGGCTCCTCGCCCGACACCAAAGCGTTGGCCGCCTGGTTGGCGAGCATCGCCAGCTGCGTGTCGAACAAAGCCATGTCGATATGCGCGCCCTCGCCCGTCTTCTCCCGTTTGTGCAGCGCGGCGAGGATCGCGACGCAGGCGTACATTCCGGTGAACAAATCGGCGATCGCGACCCCGGCGCGCATCGGCCCGCCGCCGGGCTCGCCGTCGGGATGGCCGGTGACGCTCATCATCCCGCCCATCCCCTGGATGATGAAATCGTAGCCGGCCCGGTCCGCGTAGGGCCCGTCCTGCCCGAAGCCGGTGATCGAGGCGACGATCAGCTTGGGGTTGGCGGCGCGCAGCGAAGCCGCGTCGAGGCCGAATTTTGCCAGGCCGCCGACCTTGAAATTCTCGACGACCACATCACACTGCATGGCGAGCCGCCGCACAAGCTCGGCCCCTTCTTCGGTCGCGAAATCGATTGCCGCCGAGCGCTTGCCGCGATTGGCCGAGAGGAAATAAGCGGCGACGCGCCTCTCCCCCTCGCCGTGCCACGGAGGCCCCCAGTGCCGCGTATCGTCGCCGGCGCCCGGCCGCTCGATCTTGATGACGTCGGCGCCGAGGTCCGCCAGCAATTGCGTGCACCACGGCCCGGCAAGCACGCGCGACAGGTCGAGGACGCGAATTCCGGTCAGTGGCGCGATGCTCATAAGCCCCTCCCCTCGATGGGGAGGGGTTGGGGTGGGGTGGAGTCTCCGGAGAAGGCTGCACGGGCGCGAACCTCCCCCCCACCCCACCCGCCCCCCGCGCGGGGGGGGGGTGGGCAGCCCCCGGGCCCATTCTCTTCCACCGCCGGCGGGGGGGGGG
>CAYSHL010000062.1:0-7499 GCA_964430865.1 uncultured Sphingomonas sp. | reverse complement strand
CCCGGCGAATGGCCCGAATGGGGCAACCCGATCACCGACAAGGCGGCGTTCGAGCTGATCAAGAGCTATTCGCCGTACGACAATGTGCGGGCGCAGGATTATCCGCCGATGCTGATCACCGGCGGCCTCAACGACCCGCGCGTCACCTATTGGGAGCCGGCCAAATGGGCCGCCAAGCTGCGCGCCACCAAGACCGACGACAATTTGCTGCTGCTCAAGATCAACATGGGCGCGGGGCATGGCGGCAAGTCGGGCCGCTGGGATCATCTCAAAGAGATCGCGGAGGCCTATGCGTTCATGCTGACGCAGGTGGGTGGAGCGGGCCAAAGGAAGGAACCCTCACCCAACCCTCTCCCGCAGGCGGGAGAGGGCTAATGAGAGGCTCGGCCCAAACCCCTCTCCCGCAAGCGGGAGAGGGCTAATGAGAGGCTCGGCTTTTGCTCCCTCTCCCGCGCGCGGGAGAGGGTTGGGGTGAGGGTTCTTGCTCCTATTGGAAAAACCAATCCGCACGCTCGCCGCCTCAGGCGAGACTCGACCGATGCCGAACGGACGATGTGGCGGGCAATGCGGGCCCGGCAGCTTGGCGGTTTCAAATTCCGTCGGCAGGCAACGATTGGCCGGTACATTCCGGACTTCGTGTGCATCGAGGCAAAGCTCGTGGTCGAAGTGGATGGCGGTCAGCACGCATCGGATTTGGATAGGGTTCGGACGAAATATCTGGAGCAGCGCGGGTTCAATGTGCTGCGCTTCTGGAACAATGAAGTTTTGGAGAATCCCGAGGGGGTGCTGGAGACGATCTTGGCTGCGGTGGAGGCAATGAGAGAAGAAAAGCCCTCACCCTGCCCTCTCCCGCTCGCGGGAGAGGGGAAAAAAGCGTGACCCGCCCGACGTTCGAGATGGCGTTTGTGGCTCGGGCGGAGCACATCGACGAGCTGGGGCATGTCAACAATGCGGTCTGGGTGCAGTGGATCCAGGAGGTCGCGGTGGCGCATTGGGATTCGGTTGCGCGGCCCGAGCACAAGGACGCTTATTTCTGGGTGATCGTTCGCCACGAGATCGATTACCTGCGCGCCGCGCTGGAAGGCGACCGGGTGGTCGGGCGGACCTGGGTCGGCGAGGCGCCGAAGGGCGCGCGATTCGACCGCCACATGGAATTCACCGGCAACGACGGCCGTATCTGCGTCCGCGCGCGGACCTTCTGGGCGATCATCGACAAGGCGTCGGGCCGCCCGATCCGGGTGCCGCCGGAGGTAGTGGCGCCGTTCCTCGCGGAAGCGTAGTTTGGGGACCATGAGTCAGGCGATCCTCCACGATTATTACCGCTCGTCGGCCGCCTACCGGGTGCGGATCGCGCTCAACCTCAAGGGCGTCGAGTACGACAGCCACCCGGTCAATCTGCTCGAGAGCGAGCAGCAGTCGGACGAGTATCGGGCGCTCAACCCGCAGGCGCTGGTGCCTTGCCTAGAGATCGACGGGCACCGGCTGACGCAGAGCCTGGCGATCATGGTCTATCTCGACCAGCGCTACCCGGAGCCGCCGCTGATGCCGGCCGATCCCGCCGACGGAGCCCATGTCCGGGCGATGGCGCTGGCGATCGCCTGCGACATCCACCCGCTCAACAATTTGCGGGTGCTCAAATATCTCGCCGGGACGCTGCGGCTGAGCGAGGACGAGCGGAAAGACTGGTACGCGCACTGGATCGAGGAGGGCTTCGCGGCGCTGGAGGCAATGGCGGCGCCGCGGGCGGGATCGCTGCTGTTCGGCGACTCGCCGACGCTCGCCGACGCCTGCCTGGTGCCGCAAATGTACAATGCGCGGCGGTTCAACGTCGCCCTCGACGCTTTTCCGACGCTGGTGCGCGCCGACGAGACCGCGAGCCGGATCGAGCCGTTCGCCGCCGCGCACCCCGACCGCCAAGGGTCCCGGCAGGAGAAGCCGCAATGAACCGGGTCGACAGCATCAATCATGGAATGGGCGACATAAAGGCGCTGGAATCGGTCGAGATTCCGTCGCTCCAGGGCAAGGTCAGTGACGAGGAATGGGCGATCCGGGTCGATCTCGCCGCCGCCTATCGGCTGGTCGCGCATTACGGCTGGGACGATTTGATTTTCACCCATCTGTCGGCGCGGATCCCGGGGCCCGAGCACCATTTCCTGCTCAATCCGTACAATCTGATGTTCGAGGAAGTCACCGCCTCGTCACTGGTCAAGGTCGGGATGGACGGCAACCCCACTGAACCGACGCCGTTCATCACCAACCCGGCCGGCTTCACGATCCATTCGGCGATCCACATGGCGCGCGAGGACGCGCAGGCGGTGATGCATTTGCACACTCCGGCGGGTCAGGCGGTCGCGGCGCACGCCGACGGGCTGCTGCCGCTGACCCAGACGGCGATGCTGATCCGCGGCGACGTCGCGTTCCACGATTACGAGGGCGTCGCGGTCGACCTCGACGAGCGCGAGCGGATCGTCGCCGACCTGGGCGACAAGAACGCGATGATCTTCCGCAACCATGGCACGCTGGCACTCGGCCCGAGCGTCGGCGAATGCTTCGTGCGGCTCTATTTCCTCGAACGCGCGTGCCAGGCGCAGATCATGGCGCTGAGCGCCGGCGACAACATCAACAACCCGCCGCAAGGCTCGCCCGAGGTCGCTCAGCAACAAGGCGCGGTGGGGATTACGCTGGCCGCCCGGCTGCTCGCCTGGCCGGCGCTCAAGCGCAAGGCGTACCGGCTGGACCCGGCGTTCGCGACCTGAGCCAGGTTGATGGTTCCGGCACTGTTCGTGATCGACGACTTCCTGCGCAATGCCCACGAGGTTCGGGCGCAGGCGTTGAGCCTGACCTATGCGGTCGGCGGCCGCTATCCAGGCCTCAATTCAATCGAAAAGCTTCGGATCGACGGGCTGGACGACGTCATTTCTAGCCTGGTGCGGGAACCCGTGCGGGCCCCGTGGACGGACGATTTTTCGCACGGCAGCTGCCGGGTCGCTCTCGCCTCCCACGATCAGCAGGCGCGCATTCACATCGACCAAAGCCACTGGTCGGGAATCCTCTATTTGAGCCGGCCCGAGGACTGCCAGGGAGGAACCGAATTCTTCCGCCACAAGCGGACCCAGACGGACCGGGTGCCGATGGACAGCGAGAGCCTCAAAGCGATCGGCTACTCGAGCTACACCGACCTGCAGCACGACATCCTCGACAAGGACGCGCTCGACCGTTCGCAGTGGGAGCATACGATGACGGTGCCGATGCGGTTCAACCGGCTGGTGCTGCTGCAGCCGCATTATTGGCACACGGCCGGTCCGGGGTTCGGGGACAGCCTCGAGAACGGCCGGCTGATCTATTTGATGTTTTTCCTGCGCGGCCAGCCGCAGGCGTGAACGCCCGCTTGCGAAAATGATTGGTCGGGGAGAGAGGATTCGAACCTCCGGCCCCTGCCTCCCGAAGACAGTGCTCTACCAGGCTGAGCTACTCCCCGACCGACCACCGGGCTGAAAGCCGCGGGGGTCAAGGCGCGGGCTTGGTAGCGGGGGGGTCGGCATAGCGCAAGGGAAGCTCATGGTTGTGCTCCTGCGAAGGCAGGAGCCCAGTACTGGGTCCCTGCCTTCGCAGGGACACAGAAAAGCTACCGCCCCAGCGTCTGCAGCCACTGCTCGACGCGGACCATTTTCTCGCGCGGGCTGCCGGAGCGCGCCGCGGCTTCCTCGGCGGCTTCGATCTTGCGCCAGTCGGTGAAGTCGGTGGGCTTTAGTCCGCGCTCGGATAGCAGGCGCTTGAGCCCTTCGGCGCCGGCGCGGTCGCCGCTGCTTCCGGGGGGCAGAGCGGCGGCGATGGCCTCGGCGACCTCATAGCCGTCGGGGCGGTTGGTGCCGATGGTGCCGGTCGGACCGCGCCGGGCCCAGCCGACGCAGTAGAGGCGATCGGCGATCTTGCCGGATTCGTTGAGGAATTTGCCGCCGCGCTCGTCGTACGGGACATCGCCAAGCGGCGGGGTCGAATAGCCGATGCAGCTGACGATCAGCGACGCCGGGACTTCGTAAGTCTCGCCGGTGCCGCGCGCGCCGCCCTTCTCGTCGAGCTCGGTGCGTTCGACGACGAGATGCTCGGCGCGGCCGGAGCCTTCGATGGCAACCGGCCTGGCGAAGAAGTCGAACACCATCGCCTTGGGCTTGTTCGAGCGGATGGTGTTGAAATCGCGCAGGATGGTGACCGACTTGCGCTGGCCGGGCTCGAGCGCGTCGTCGGCCTCAAGCGGCGGGAAATCGTTGAGCTCGACGATCGGCACCGCGGCCTCGAGATGCGCAAGCTCGCCCAATTCCTTGGGGGTCATGGCGATCTGGTGCGGCCCGCGGCGGCCGAGGATGGTGATCGTCCGGATCGCCGAGCGGTCGAGCGCCTCTAGCGCGTGGCCAACGATGTCCGAGCCGGTGAACTCGGAGCGCGTCTTGGACAGGATTCGCGCGCAATCGAGCGCGACATTGCCGTTGCCGATCACCGCCGCGTGGGTGCCGTCGAGCGGCGGGTCGAGATCGGCGAAGTCGGGGTGACCGTTGTACCAGCCGACGAACTCGGCCGAGCCGATCACTCCGGGCAAATCCTCGCCGGGAATTCCGAGCTTGCGGTCGTGCGGGGCGCCGATGGCGAGGATGACCGCGTCGTAATGGTCGAGCAGCTCGGCGACCGAGACGCCGGTGCCGGCGCAGACATTGCCGATGAAGCCGACGCCGTCGGTCTCGGCGACCTTTTCGTAGCGCTTGGCGACGGCTTTCAGCGATTGGTGGTCCGGCGCGACCCCGAAGCGGATCAGGCCGTAGGGCACCGGGTAGCGGTCGAGGATGTCGATCCGGGCTTCATTCCCGAACGCCTTGGCCAGCGCCTCGGCGGTGTAGAAGCCCGCCGGCCCCGAACCGACCACCGCGAAATGCCGCATGCGCGCCCTCCTGTTCGGACGGATGCTTAGAGGGAAGGGCGAAGGAGGCAAGAACCCTCACCCTCCGTCGCTGCGCTCCTCCTCCCTCTCCCGCGCGCGGGAGAGGGTTGGGGTGAGGGTCCCTCCCCCTCTAGTCGCGCTGGTCTTCGAGGAGGACGTTGCCCTTTTTCCGCAGCATCGCCTCGATCGGGCCGGCAAACAAAGCCAGCATTCCCGGCAGCAGCACCTCGACCCGGACCTTGGTCTCCTCGACCCCGATGCGGGTCTCGACGGCCTGGCCCATCGCGTGGACGGTGAGGGCGAGATCGTCGCCGTTCCAGGTCGAATCGACCTGCGCCGCGCCGCCCGGGATGTGGTCCTTGAGCTTGTGGATATTGTTGGCGATGCGCCGCCGGGCCTCTTCGCGGCCCAGCTTGTGCGGCAGGTCGACCTTGATCGGCTGTTGCATGGAGCCGAGAGTGGGCCGCCGTTCATCGCTTTTCAAGCTGGGGCCATCCATTATGCTGCGCGGATGAGCTTGCTGTTTGCACTATCGATGGCCGCCTCGGCGCAGCCTGCGTTTGCCTATCCGGCGCCGAACGCGTGGCAGCCGAGCGCCGCTTATGTGACCGCGGGGCAGGACGAGCCCGGATACCGGAATTGGTACATGGCCTCGCCGCGGCACGCGTCGGGGGTGACCCATTTCAACCATTATCTGCTGACCTACGGGGTCGGCGGGATCGTCCCGACCTGGCAGCTGCTTCGAACCGCGTCGTCATGGCAGCGCTGCGGCGCCCAGCCGTTCGAAGTGCCGCCGACCTCCGAATGGCCCAATGTCGTGCAGACGCTGCGCTACGTGCGCGATTTCGTCATCCCCGCGGTTGGGCCGGTCGAGCCGGTGTCCGCCTATCGCAACCCGCTGCTCAACGTCTGCGCGGGGGGAGCGCGGGAAAGCGCCCACAAGCATTATTCGGCGATCGACCTGGTGCCGCTTCGGCCAACCACTCGCGAGGCTTTGATGCGGACCCTGTGCCGAGTCCACCCGCGGCGCGGGCCCGATTACGGGGTCGGGCTCGGCTTCTACGCGTTCCTGCGGTTCCACGTCGACACGACCAAATACCGCCGCTGGGGGGCCGATCCGGATTCCACGATGTGCCCGCCGATCATCCGCCCGGCCGACGTCGCGAGCGTCTACCAGCCGCCGCAGCCGGTCGTCGTGGCGCCCAGTCCGACCCCGGCGCCGACGCCAAATCCGAACCAGGTGCCCGCCGCCGATCCGCTCGCCCCGACCCCGTCCGTAACGCCGCCATCGGAACCCTCGCCGCCGCTGAAGCACTAGCGCGTTGCCTCTTGTGTTGCCGATGGGCAACGCCATATCGGCGGCCAGGCAAGAGGTTAAGCGATGGACCTGGAGAAACTGACCGAACGCGCGCGCGGCTTCCTGCAGGCCGCCCAGACGATTGCGGTGCGCGAGCATCACCAGCGCATCGCTCCCGCGCATCTGTTGAAGGCGCTGCTCGACGATGACCAAGGGATGGCGGCGGGCCTGATCCAGGCGGCCGGCGGCGACCCCAAGGCGGCGCAGCGCGAGGTCGACGAGCTGGTCGCCAAGGTGCCGGCGGTGACCGGCAGCGGCGCGACCTCGGCCCCCGGGCTCGACGGCGACACCATCCGTATCCTCGACCAGGCCGAGCAGGTCGCGAAGAAGGCCGGCGACAGCTACGTCACCGTCGAGCGGATCCTGCTGGCGATGGCGCTGGCCAAGACGACCGACGTCGGCAAGGCGCTGGCGACGGCGGGCGTGACTCCGCAGGCACTGAACGCGGCGATCGACAAATTGCGCGGCGGGCGGAGCGCCGACACGCAATCGTCCGAGGACCGCTACGACGCATTGAAGCGCTACACCCGCGACCTCACCGAGGCGGCCCGGGAGGGCAAGCTCGACCCGGTGATCGGCCGCGACGAGGAAATCCGCCGGACCATCCAGGTGCTGGCGCGGCGGACCAAGAACAACCCGGTGCTGATCGGCGAGCCCGGGGTCGGCAAGACCGCGATAGCGGAAGGGTTGGCCTTGCGGATCGCCAACGGCGACGTCCCCGACGGGATCAAGGACCGGCGGCTGCTGTCGCTCGACATGGGATCGCTGATCGCCGGTGCGAAATACCGCGGCGAATTCGAGGAGCGCATCAAGGGCGTGCTCGACGAGGTCAAGCAGGCGGCGGGCGAGATCATCCTGTTCATCGACGAGATGCACACCTTGGTCGGGGCCGGGAAGAGCGAGGGCGCAATGGACGCGTCGAACCTCTTGAAGCCCGCGCTGGCCCGCGGCGAGCTGCACTGCATCGGCGCGACGACGCTCGACGAATATCGCAAGCATGTCGAGAAAGACGCAGCGCTCGAGCGGCGCTTCCAGCCGGTGTTCATCGGCGAGCCGACCGTGCCCGACACCATCTCGATCCTGCGCGGCCTCAAGGAGAAATACGAGCTCCACCACGGCGTCCGGATCACCGACGCCGCGATCGTCGCCGCGGCGACGCTCAGCAACCGCTACATCGCCGACCGCTTCCTGCCCGACAAGGCGATCGACCTG
>CAYSHL010000061.1:0-7894 GCA_964430865.1 uncultured Sphingomonas sp. | reverse complement strand
ATGGGGCGGAGTAGCTCAGCTGGTTAGAGCAGCGGAATCATAATCCGCGTGTCGGGGGTTCAAGTCCCTCCTCCGCTACCACCCCCAATATCGCACTCGCGGAATTCTTCGGACATGGCTTGACCGCAGCCAAGACTGTATTGTAGCCATAATACAGCTCGATCGGCGGGGATCCTCGACATGCGCGACATTGCGATGGGAAATCCACCCGATGCGGAGGCGCCGTCGCTCGCCCGGGTTGCCGGCCTGGCGTATCTGGTCACGATCGCGTCCGGCCTGTTCGCTGAAGTCTATGTGCGGGCGTCCATCCGGTCGGCCGATCCCATCACCACTGGCGAGAGGTTCGGCGATCTCGAGCAGCTACACCGGCTCGGCGTGCTGGCCGACTGCCTGATGCTCGTCGCCTATGTGGTGGTCACGGCGACGCTGTATCGCCTGTTTAGGCCGGTGAACGCGACCGTGTCGCTGCTTGCCGCGTTTTTCAGCCTGATCGGGATCGCAATCCTGGCCGCGTCGATGACGATCCTGCTGGCGCCGATCTATCTCGACGGCGCCTCGACCGCTTTCGACGCGCTTCGGTTGCATGGCGCCGCGTACAACCTCTCGAGCATGTTCTTCGGGCCCTATTGCGCGCTGATCGGATGGCTGGTGGTCCGTTCGCGGTGGCTGCCGGCATGGATCGGCTGGCTCATGGTGCTGGCCGGCGTGACCTTTGTCCTCCACGCGTCGATCGGCCTCGTGGCGCCAGCCCTCGCGAGAAGCATTCCGGACGCGGTGATGTTGATCTCGCTGCTCGCCGAGGGTTCGTTGGCGCTCTGGCTGGCGGTGTTCGGCGTCCGCTCGGGATCAAGCATTACGGCCGACTGAGGGAAGGTCAGATCATGCTCGACGATTTCAAGGTCCACACCAAGGTGAAGCTCGCCGCTTTGTGGGCGTCGGTGATGTTTTGCTACATCTACGCCGATTATTTTGGGCTGTTTTCACCCGGCCAGCTGGCGACAATGAACCAGGGGCAGATCCCGCCCCTCGGCCCGTCGACCGATGGAGTGATGATCTTCGTCTCGGCGATGATGGCCGTGCCGAGCCTGATGATTTTCCTTTCGGTGGCCTTACCGGCGCGGCCGAACCGCATCCTGAACATGGTTTTTGGAGCGGTCTACACCGTCATCATAAGCCTCACGATGTGGACCGGCGCGCACTTCATTTTCTACGGCGTGATTGAAATCGCGCTGACGCTGCTCGCGATCTTCTACGCCTGGACGTGGCCGCGGACCGACTAGTCCAAAGAAGAAGGGTGGTAGCTGTCGTCGGGATGCCGGCGGCGCAGGCCCAACAGCCCGAGCAGGCCGAACAGGCCGATCAGGTCCCACGGGATCGCGGCGTCGCCCTTGGCCATGCGGCGTTGCGTTTCCGTCTGGACCCCGCCGACATCCTGGTTCTGGGCGAGCGCCGGCGGGCCGGCGGCCGCGGCGAGAAGGGCTGCGAGTATCAATTGTTTGCGCATGTCCGTCCTCCCGTTTGCGACGACGACGCAACACGGCAACGGATTGGGGGGCGAACTGTTCCGCAGGGCGAACGAATGCCGCGAGTCCCAAAAAGCAAACGCCCGGACCGACTGGCGGTCCGGGCGTCCTGCGTGACGAAGCAAATCGTCAGCCCCCTTGGTCCGAACGCTAGACCCGCTTTGGCGCATTTGTCACCAGCGCAGGCCACGTTGCCAGACTTTTTCCACAGGCTCTGTGTCGGTCGAGACACAGCAGTTTCGCGCCGTTGGCCGCATTGCGTTGGCCAACCCGCCGCCCTAGTGGAGGCGCGCCAGCCAACAGCCACAGCCGGAAGGCATTCCCACTTTGCGAGTCTCCCGCTGTTTCCTGCCGGTCCTCAAGGAAAGCCCGTCGGACGCCCAGATCGTCAGCCACAAGCTGATGCTTCGCGCCGGGCTGGTGCGCCAGACCGCGGCCGGCATCTACGCCTGGCTGCCGATCGGCTTCCGCGTTTTGAAGAAGATCGAGCAGATCGTCCGCGACGAGCAGGACCGCGCCGGGGCGATCGAAATGCTGATGCCGACGCTGCAGCCGGCGGACCTGTGGCGCGAGAGCGGCCGCTACGATGCCTACGGGCCGGAGATGCTCAGGATCAAGGACCGCCACGAGCGCGAGATGCTCTACGGGCCGACCAACGAGGAGATGCTGACGGCGATCTTCCGCGACGACGTCAAAAGCTACCGCGACCTGCCGCGAACGCTCTATCACATCCAGTGGAAGTTCCGCGACGAGGTCCGCCCGCGCTTCGGCGTGATGCGCGGCCGCGAATTCCTGATGAAGGACGCTTACTCGTTCGATCTCGACGAAGCCGGCGCGCGGCACAGCTATTACACGCAGTTGCTCACCTATCTACGGACGTTCCAGCGGATGGGTATCAAGGCTGTGCCAATGAAAGCGGCGTCGGGGCCAATCGGCGGGGACCTCAGCCATGAGTTTATTGTCCTCGCACCAACCGGCGAGAGCGAAGTGTTTTACGACGCTGCATTCGAAACGATCGATCTGGATAGAGACAATTTGTCGTACGATGATCGCGAAGGCCTGGAAAATTTCTTCTTCCATGTCTCCGGTCATTATGCCGCGACCGATGAAACACACGACGAAGAACAATGGAAGTTCGTCGGCAAAGACGACCAGCGGACCGGCCGCGGCATCGAGGTCGGTCACATCTTCTCGTTCGGAGACAAATATTCCGCGGCGATGGGGCTGAAGGTTTCGGGCCCCGACGGCGGCATGGTGACGCCGCTGATGGGCAGCTACGGGGTCGGCGTGTCGCGGCTGGTCGGGGCGATCATCGAGGCCAGCCACGACGACTACGGCATCGTCTGGCCCGAAGCGGTCGCCCCTTGGCGGGTCGGGCTGGTGACGATGCGCGGCGACGACGAGCCGACGGTCGCCGCGGCCGACGATCTCTACGCGCGGATGACCGAAGCGGGCGTCGAAACGCTCTACGACGACCGCGACGAGCGGGGCGGGGTTAAACTCGGCTCGATGGATTTGATCGGCCTGCCCTGGCAGCTGATCCTCGGCCCGCGCGGCATTGCCAGCGGGACCGTCGAGCTCAAGAACCGTCGCACCGGCGAAAAGGAGGAGCTGAGTGTCGACTCGGCGCTGGCGAGGTTGACCGCATGAGCAGGCCCAGTTCCCCGGCGAAGGCCGGGGTCCAGCGCAAAAATAAATCCTGGGCCCCGGCTTTCGCCGGGGTACAGACCGCATCATGATCCTCAACCGCTACGAGCGGATGATCGCTCGCCGCTATCTGCTCCCTGGCAAGGGCGAGGGGTTCATCTTCCTGGTCGCCGCGATCAGCCTGATGGCCGTGGCGCTCGGGGTCGCGGCGCTGATCATCGTGATGAGCGTCATGAACGGCTTCCGGGCGGAGTTATTCGACAAGATCGTCGGCTTGAACGGCCATGCAATCGTCAATGGCTACGAAGGCCGGCTGTCCAACTGGCAGCAGATCGCCGACGCCGCCCGCAAGACGCCCGGAGTCACATCCGCATTGCCGCTGATCGAGCAGCCGCTGATGGCTTCCGCCAACGGCCGCGTCGAGGGCGTGCTGGTGCGCGGCATGCGGGTCCAAGACCTGCGCTCCAACAAGACCATCACCGACAACATCAAGTCCGGCGACATCCGCATGCTGACCCCCGGCAGCGGCCGGATCGCGATCGGCTCACGGCTGGCCGAGATGCTCGGCGCCTTTCCCGGCAGCGAGATCGCGCTCATCAGCCCCGAAGGCCGCTCGACCGTGGTCGGCACCGTCCCGCGGATCGTTTCCTACACCGTCGCGGTGACGTTTGAGGTCGGAGTCTATGATTACGACAAGGCGTTCGTCATCATGCCGATGGAGGACGCGCAGACGCTGCTGATGCTGGGCGACGAGGTCGGCATGGTCGAGATCCAGTCGACCGATCCCGACCGCATCGACGAGATCCTCGCGCCGTTGGAGCCGGTGGTCCGCGGCCGCGGCATCATCGCCGACTGGCGGCAGATGAACTCGGCCTTGTTCGAGGCGCTGGAGATCGAGCGCATCGCGATGTTCGTGGTCCTGTCGCTGATCGTGCTGGTCGCGGTGTTCAACATTTTGTCGTCGCTGATCATGCTGGTGCGGGCCAAGACCCGCGACATCGCCATCCTCCGGACCATGGGCGCGAGCCGGCAGGGGATGATGAAGATCTTCGTCACCGTCGGGGTCATCATCGGCTCGCTCGGCATCGTGCTGGGACTGATCCTCGGTTCGATCTTCCTGTTCTTCCGCCAAGGGGTGGTCGACGCGATCCAGGCGCTGACGGGCCAGAATCTGTGGGATCCGTCGGTTCGCTTCCTGTCCGAATTGCCGTCCAAGACCGACCCGTTCGAGGTCGCTGCGATCGTCCTGATCGCGCTGATCCTGTCGTTCCTGGCGACGCTCTACCCGGCGTGGAAAGCGGCGAGCACCGACCCGGTCCAGGTGCTGCGCTATGAGTGACGCGGTTCTTCGCACCCACCAGCTCAAGCGCAGCTTCACCCAGGCCGACGTCACCATCGAAGTGCTGCGCGGCGTCGATCTCGACGTCCAGCCGGGCGAGATCGTCGCTCTGCTCGGGCCGTCTGGCTCCGGCAAATCGACTTTGCTCCAGGCGGTCGGCCTGCTCGAGGGCGGGTTCGAGGGCTCGATCCGGATCAATGGCCGGGAAGCGTCGGAGCTCGACGACGACGCCCGCACCGCGCTTCGCCGCGAGGCGCTCGGCTTCGTCTATCAATTCCACCACCTGCTGCCCGATTTCGACGCGCGCGAAAATGTCATGCTGCCGCTGATGATCCGCGATGGCGACAAGGAGGCCGCGCGCACCCGCGCCGACCAATTGCTAGGCGCGCTCGGCCTCGGTGCGAGGCTCGAACACCGCCCCGCCAAGCTATCGGGCGGCGAGCAGCAGCGCGTCGCGGTCGCCCGGGCGCTCGCCAACCGGCCGCCGCTGGTGCTCGCCGACGAGCCGACCGGCAATTTGGACGAGGCGACCGCCGACATCGTCTTCGGCGAATTCCTCAACCTCGTCCGGGGCGAGGGCAGCGCGGCGCTGGTCGCGACCCACAATGAGCGTATCGCCGCGAAGATGGATCGCGTCCTTCGCCTTCACGACGGCCGGCTCGAATGATTGGACCCGACAACCGAGCAGCGCGTTAGCGCCCCCATGCGACGGCTGAACCCCACGGCGATAGCACTGCTGGCGGGCGCTGTGGTGTTGCTCCTGCTGATCTACGTTTTCACTGGCGCGACGCGCACCAACACTGACAGATTGACCGACGCCCAGGTCGCTGGGCGAGCCGACGCGGCCGACCCGGAAAAGCGGTGCGGCTCGCAAAAGACTTACGACCTGATCAAGCGCGAGCTGTTCCGCCGAGCGGCCGAGCTTCGCGGCAGCGACCAAGCGGCATTCGGCCGATTGTCGGCCTATTCGGTCGTTCGGATGGACGCGCCAATGCTGCGCAGCCACGACGAAGATGTCGGCACGGTCACGTGCGCGGGCTCGCTGGCGCTCGACCTGCCGCCGGGAGTGGCGGTGGTCGGCGGCCGCCGCACTCTCACCGCCAACATCGGCTACGCGATCCAGCCGGCCGCCGACGGCAGCGGCGATGTCCTGACGCTGAGCAACGCCGACGCGATCGTCACTCCGCTGGCGACGCTGGCGCGGGTCGGCGCCCCGGCCGGCGAGCCGCTGGCTCCGGGAGCTCCAGCGGATTCCGCGCAGCCGCCGTCGACAGCCGAGCCGCCGCCGCCTTCGCAATTGCCGCCGGCCTCGCCGCCTCCGAGCGCCGCGCCGCCGCCGCAAGCTCCGCCTCCCGCAACGGCCAGCCCGAGCTTCAACTGCCGCTCGGCGCGCAGCCGGGGCGAAATCGCGGTGTGCGGCGATTCCGGCCTCGCCGCGCTCGACCGGCAGATGGCGGCGCAATTCAATACCGCCATGGCCCAGGGCGATTCGCGCCAGCGGTCGCTGCTTCAGCGCACGCGTTCCGATTTCCTTCGCTACCGCGACAATTGCCCGTCGAATGCCTGCATCGCCGAGACCTATCGCGGCCGCATGCGCGAAATCCGCGACATCGCTTCGGGAAGGTGGCGCGGCCGCTGAACTAGCTGTGGAAAACCTGCTTGGCCGCGGTTTTCCTGTGCGCTGCGAAGCCCCATAGTAAGCGGGTGACCGCGCCCTACGTTCCGCTTCGCAATCTGTCTTGCTTCACCATGCTCGAAGGGGCGATGGAGCCCAGGACGATCGCCGAGCGGGCGGCGATGCTCGGCTTCCCGGCGATCGCACTGACCGACCGCAACGGGCTCTACGCGGCGATGCCGTTCAGCGACGCCTCCGCCGCCAAGGGCGTGCAGCCGATCGTCGGGGCGATGCTGGCGGTCGCCCGTCCGCGCGAGATCGGTGGCGGTGACCAGCTCGACTGGCTGGTGCTCTTGGCCAAGGACGAAGTGGGCTACGCGAACCTGTGCAAGCTGGTCTCATCGGCCCACCTCGACCGGCCGCTGTCCGAGGAGCCGCACGTCGCCTGGGCGGCGCTCGACGGCCGCAGCGACGGGCTGATCGCCTTGACCGCGGGGTCCGAAGGGGCGCTGGCGCGACTAATCGCCGAAGGGCAGGCGGCCAAGGCGAGCGGCTATCTCGACCGGCTCCAGGCGCTGTTCCCCGAGCGGCTGTACATCGAGCTGAGCCGCCGCGGCGACCCGGTCGAGGATGCGGCCGAGCACGCGCTGATCGAGCTCGCCTACGAGCGCGACCTGCCGCTCCTTGCCACCAACCCCGCCGCCTACACCGACCCCAGCTTCCACGCCGCGCACGACGCGATGCTGTGCATTGCCCACTCCGCCTATCTCGAAAGCGCCGACCGGGTCACGTCGTCGCCGGAAGCCTGGCTCAAGGACGGCGCGGCGATGGCCGAATTGTTCGCCGATTTGCCCGAAGCGATCGCCAACACCTCGGTGATCGCCCAGCGCTGCGCGATCGCCGCGCCCAAGCGCCAGCCGATCCTGCCGCGCCTGTCCGACGACGAGGACGAGACGCTCCGCCGAGACGCCCACGCCGGGCTCGAGGAAAGGCTAAGGCGTCTCAAGAAAATTCCGTTCGACACGAACGGCAAAGGAGATCCGTTCCAGCATTATCGCGACCGCCTCGATTTCGAGCTCGACGTGATCACCGGAATGGGCTTTGCCGGTTACTTCCTGATCGTCGCCGACTTCATCAAATGGGCGAAAGGCGAAGGTATTCCCGTAGGCCCCGGCCGCGGCTCGGGCGCCGGCTCGCTGGTCGCCTGGGCGCTGACCATCACCGACCTCGACCCGATCGAATTGAACCTGCTGTTCGAGCGCTTCCTCAACCCCGAGCGCGTGTCGATGCCCGACTTCGACATCGACTTTTGCGAAACCCACCGCGACGAGGTGATCGCCTACGTCCAGCGCAAATACGGCGGCGACAGGGTCGCGCAGATCATCACTTTCGGCCGGCTGAAGGCCCGCGCGGTGCTCAAGGATACGGGCCGCGTGCTGCAGATGAGCTACGGCCAGGTCGACCGGCTCGCCAAGCTGATCCCCAACCACCCGACCGAGCCGTGGGATTTGAAGCGAGCGTTGAATGGAGTCACCGAGCTCGCTTCCGAATATCGCGACGACGCCGACGTCCGCCGCTTGTTCGACCTGGCGATGAAGCTCGAAGGCCTGCCGCGCCACGCTTCGACCCACGCCGCGGGCGTCGTGATCGGCGACCGGCCGCTCGACGAGCTGGTGCCGCTCTATCGCGATCCGCGCTCGGAGACTCCGGTCACCCAGTTCGACATGAAATATGTCGAGGCGGCCGGGCTGGTGAAGTTCGACTTCCTTG
>CAYSHL010000060.1:0-8145 GCA_964430865.1 uncultured Sphingomonas sp. | reverse complement strand
GGCGGATGTCGACCTGGCTCCCGGGCAGGAAGGCGACGGCGCCGCCGAGGTCGACCGTGAAGCCGCCCTTGACCCGGCCGAAGATAATGCCTTCGACCCGCTCGCCCTTCTCGAATTCCTTTTCGAGCTTGTCCCACGCGGCCTCGCGGCGGGCGCGGTCGCGGCTGAGCATCGCTTCGCCGGCGCTATTCTCGACCCGGTCGACATAGACCTCGACCTCGTCGCCGACCTTCAGGTCCGCCTTCTGGCCCGGCATCGCGAACTCGCGCAGCGGCACCCGGCCTTCGGACTTCAGCCCGACGTCGATCACCGCAAGGTCGTTCTCGATGCCGGTGATGATGCCCTTGACCACCTTGCCTTCAAAGGTCTCGTTCTCGCCGCCGAGGCTCTCGTTGAGCAGGGCTTCAAAATCGTCGCGGGTCGGAAATGCCGTGGTCGCCATAAAAATATGTATCTCTCGTCTTGGTCGGGCCTGCCGCGTGACTCGCCACCATGGCGAGCCTTCACCTGCGGACCTGGTTCGATGCACTGCCGCCCAGGCCTCATGCCGGGGAAGCGTCCGACCGGGCGTTGCTTGGCGAAAAATCCGGCTGCATGCGAAAAAGCGCGTTCCGGCGCTCCCTGAAGCGGAACACCGTACGCGCTCGCCAAGCAGACGGGCTTTCCGCGAGCGCAAACAAGCACCCGCCGGACGCGGGGGCGTATATGCGAAGGGGGGCTCGGGAGCAAGGCTGGGGGCTCGCAGCCATGCTGCGCTGCTAGGCCAACCCGATCAACGGCCCAACGAGGCCGCGACGGCGTAGGTCAGGGTCTGTTCGGAAAATGGCTTGGTGAGCACCGGATAGTCGGGGACCTGGTCGCGCGCTTCGGCGGCGGCGTGGCCGGTGATGAAGATCACCGGGATCGTCGGGTTCCGGCAGATGATCCGGATCGCTTCGATGCCGTCTCCCTCCGCCAGGGTGATGTCGGCCGTGATCAGGTCTGGGCAGCGGCGAGCCGCGGCTTGGATCGCGTCAATGCTCGTCGAGGCGACATCGAACGAATTGAAGCCGGAATCGCGGAGCACGAATTCGATCGCCGCGGCGATCATCATCTCGTCCTCGATAATCAAGGCATGCATCACGGACCCCCCTCGGAAAGACCCCTAACGCGCTACATCGACCAGATCATGATAAAGTCTCTTTAGCTTTGCAAAGAGTACTTGCTCCGGACTGGAGCAACTCCAGGCTAACTATTTCCCGCATAACAAAAGTTAGAATCTGCTAGGGACGGTGGCGCGAAGTGTGTACACTGGTTTCATCACCGGCCATCACCAGGCGCGCCGCTGACTGAGAGATGCGCAGACATGCTCCCGCCGAGGAGCAGGGCAATGAAGCAACTCCGCACTCTGATCGAATCGCAGACGCTCGCGCTGGCGATCGTCGAGACAATCCGCGAACCGTTCCTGGTCCTCGACGACCAGCTCCGCATCGTCGCCGCCAGCCGGTGCTTTTGCGCGGTGTTCAAGGAGGACCAGGACCTCGCGCACCATCGCTCGCTGTTTGAACTCGGCGGCGGGCAATGGGACGTGCCGGGGCTGCGCGCGCTGCTCGAGCGGGTCGTCCCCGACCGCGCGCCGGTCGAAGGCTTCGAATTCGAGCAGGACTTTCGCCATCTCGGCAACCGCACGATGCAGGTCAATGCGGACCCGATCGAGGACCAGGGCGGCACTCCGCCGATGATCCTGCTGTCGATCAAGGACATCACCTCGCGGCGCCAGGCGGAGCACGAAAAGGCGCAGCTTCTCGAGCATGC
Organism: uncultured Sphingomonas sp.; assembly: GCA_964430865.1. Taxonomy (GTDB): domain Bacteria; phylum Pseudomonadota; class Alphaproteobacteria; order Sphingomonadales; family Sphingomonadaceae; genus Sphingomicrobium. Next base: position 6,351 of record CAYSHL010000060.1, on the reverse strand, counting down.
CGAGGACTTGCTCGAGCAGCAAAAGACGCTGCTTCGCGAAATGCGCCACCGGATCGCCAACAGCCTGCAGATCATCGCCAGCATCCTGCTCATGAAAGCGAGCTCGGTGTCATCCGAAGAGATCCGCACCGAGCTTCGCGACGCTCACCAGAGGGTGATGTCGGTCGCGGCGGTGCAGAGCCATCTCCACGACGTCGAGGGCATCGAGCAGATCGACATGGGCGCTTATCTGACCAAGCTTGGCGCCGGAATCGCCGCATCGATGATCGGACCCCGGCAAGATATTCGCATCGTCGTTGCCGCGGACGAGGGAACCTTGTCGACCAGCCAGGCCGTCAGCCTCGGCCTGATCGCCACCGAGCTGGTCATCAATGCGATCAAATATGCGTTTCCCACCCAGCGCGCATCGGCGCGAATCCGAATCACGTTCGAAATGGCCCAGTCCGACTGGAAGCTGACCGTGGCCGACAACGGCGCCGGCCGCCGCCCGACCGAGCCGTCGGAAGCCAGGAGCGGCCTCGGCACCGCATTGATCAGCGCACTCGCCAAGCAGCTCGAGGCGCAGATCTCCGAAGTCTCGACGAAAAACGGCCTGACCGTCGACGTCACCCGGGCAACGTTCGTCGGGCATTTGTCGCGGGCCGCGTAGGTCCTTTCCTCTTTAAGCCCCCGCTCCTTACTCCAACCGCCAGGTGATCGTCTGGCTCAAGGCGCTCTTGGCGGGCTTGCCGGCGAGGCCAATGGCCGGGTGGAACCGGGCGCGCCTGAGGATCACTCCGCAGGTGTTGGAATCCAGCACCGCGGCGCCGCTTGCCTGGGTCAGCGTACAATCCTTAACGACGCCCGCTTCATCGATCAAAACCATGATCTTCGTGGTCCCGGCCCGACCTTGCTGGACGGCCGCTCGCGGATAATCGGCGGAGCTGAACAGGGCTTCGGTCGAGTTGATCAGGCGCGCCGGTTCTCTCAGCCGCAAGCCGCCCTCACTGATGTTCCAGGTTAGCCGAAGTCGCGTCAGGCAGGAGTCCAGCTCCGCCCAGGCGCTGGCCATTGAGCCCAGGCTGAACGATCGGCGCAACCCCTTGTTGACGCTCGACCCGACCTTGACCGTGATGTCGAGCTCGCGGGCGCGGCGCAAGAGCGCCGACTTGTCCCCCGACAGATTGATCAGGTGCGCCGCCTGCTCGCCTGAACCAAGGGGGTAGTTCAAGGCGCTCGTTCCGATGATTTCCTTGTCGATCCGGAGCCACGCGTCGGTCTGCGTAACTCGGGTGCGGGCGATTGGCCGGATAATCACGATCTGAACTGCGTCTCCGATCGGCGGCGCTTTGAAGCCGAGCGTCACGGGACCTGAGCCAGGACCATATTTGCGTGAAATGACGCATCGCGCGGGGGAGCGCTCCAGCACCCAATTGCCGAGAGCGGGTTCGTCCTGCGTTCGAGCGAGCGCCGGCCCGCTCAAGAGGGCGGCCGCGACCGCCGCCAGGCATGGTCCGAACTTCATAGGCTTCTCGGCAGGCTAACGACCGGCAACGGCTTGATAGCACTCCCCGCCTCGTCTCGCCACGCCGCTGAAGCCGCCGTGGCTGGCAAGTCACAACCCGTTAGCAATTGGCGCCTATTTTCCTCTGCGCGGGGCCGCGGGGTGTCGGCCCGCGTTGAAGAAACCGGGACGAAGGGAGCCGACCGAGGTGCAAGCGGGGCGTCAAATGACAAGGCTGATTGCGGCCGCGCTGCTGTGCGCTGCGTCGCCCGCCCTCGCCCAGTCCGCCTCCGCCAGCCTGACCCCCGCGCTGGTCACCGTCGCGCCGCTGCCGGCGACGCCGGCGGTCAACGCTTATTATCAGTTGAACGGCAATGCGCCGATCTGGCTGAAGAACCCGGCTACGGCCGCGGCGGCGAAGATGTTGCCGGCGATCCTCGAGCGCGCGGCGCTCGACGGTCTCGCCAACGGCCCCGACCTTGCGCGGATGGTCGAGGATGCGATCGCCCGGGCCGAGGCGGCGGCCGCCGCTTCGCAAACCGGCGCCCGGCCGGCGGCGCTGATCGCCGCCGACAAATTGCTGTCGGCCGCCTGGGTGCAATATGTCCGCGCGCTCAAGGCGCCGGTCCGCGGAATGACCTGGGGCGACCCGTTGCTCGCGCCGCGCCTGCCGTCGCCGCACCAGGTGCTCGCCGAGGCTCTCAAGGCCCCGTCCCTGGCCGAGCATGTCCGCGCGATATCCTCGGTCAACCCGATCTACGCGCAGCTGCGCGACGCCGCCTGGCGCGATCTGCGGCGCAACGGTCAAGCCATCCCCGATGCCCGGCTGGCCGCCAATCTCGAGCGCTCGCGGCTGCTTCCGGCGAGCGGCCGCTTCATCGCCGTCAACGCCGCCACCCAGCAATTGTGGATGGTCGAGGACGGGCGGGTGACGGACACGATGAAGGTGGTGGTCGGCAAGCCGGACACGCCGACGCCGATGCTGTCGGGGACGATCCATTACGCGACCCTGAATCCGTATTGGAACATCCCGACCGACGTCGCCCGGCGGGCGGTCGCGCCGCTGGTCCTCAAGCGCGGCACGGCCTATCTGCGCGCCGCCCGCTACGAGGTCATCGCGGGCTGGAACGACGCGAGCCTCGTCGCGCCCGACACGGTCGACTGGAAGGCGGTCGCCGCGGGCACCGTCGAGGTCCACATCCGCCAGCTGCCCGGCCCGGCGAACATGATGGGCGCGCTCAAGTTCGGCTTCGTCAACGACCTCGGGATCTACCTCCACGACACCCCGCACAAGCAATTGTTCGCCAAGGAACAGCGGACCTTCAGCCTCGGCTGCGTTCGGGTCGAGGACGCCCGGCGGCTCGGCCGCTGGCTGCTCGGCGCCGAACCGGTGCCGCCGTCCGACCAGCCCGAGCAGTCGGTTCGGCTGCCCAAGGCAGTGCCGGTTTACATCACCTATTTGACGGCTTCGGCCGACGGCGGCCGCCTGGCGTTCACCAACGACGTCTACCGGCTCGACCCGAAGGCCGAAACCGCTCTCGCGGAGATCGAGCCGCTGACCGTCGCGACGACCGCGTCGGCGGTCACCGACGTCACCGCCGCCCCGCATTAAGTCACCGATACACGGGACGAGCGATCGATGCCGTCGGTCGTGTCTTCAGCGATGTGGACTTGGTTGATCGAAACCGATTGGATTCTGCATGAACCGGGGATTCCCGGGATCATGAATTTATATGTTTATTCGCGCCAGTCCCGCCGTCATTACCGTTCTTGCTGAGGTTTTCGGCTGAGCCCGCGGTAAGGACCTTGACCTCGGGCGTCTGCCATTTCTTCTTGGTCGTCTGCTCCACGAGGGCTTCCTTCTTAGCTTGGCGCACCATAGCCATTTTCGCCCATTGACTCCAAAACAATGAACAACTTCAAGACTCTTAACGCACGTTAGCATCCCGGCGAGTCCGATTTCCGCCATTCTGGACCCGTTCCGCTTGAGCCTGCTTTCGCCGCTATGGTCGCGTGCCTGGCCAGCCAGGGAACTGGAGCTGCGGCGATGCCGTTCGGCAGCGATGACGGATTCGGCGGTTTCTCGGTTCCTCCGCGCGATGATCGCGGAACTCGAGCAGGATATCGATCGGTTCGACGATCTGCTGGCGCAGGGCGAAGAGTTCGACCGCAAGGTCCGGATCCTCGCCTACGCGGGCTTCCGCAATGCCGAGAAGGTCCGGCTCAAAGGGCGCATCGTCCGCTATGAAAAGCCGCTCGATGCCGGCGAGGGCCTGCTGACGCGGCTGCACGCGATGATGGAGATCTACAACAGCAACGAGCTTCCGGGGATCGCCGTCCGCTGCGAAGGATACGGCCAGGCTTGCGATCTCGTCAGCGACGAGGAAGGCTATTTCGACGTCGAGCTGACGAGCGACGCGCCGTTGCCGGGCAAGACGCAATGGGAGCACGTCACCGTCTCAACTCCTGGCCGCGAGGCGCAGCAGCCGAGCGTCAAGGTGCCGATCCTGGCCCCGGGCACCGACAATCACTTGGGAGTCATCTCTGATATCGACGACACGGTTGTCGAAACCGGCGCCACCAATTTCCTCAAGAACTGGCGCCGGGTGCTGGTCGAGCGGCCCGCGGACCGGTTGGCGGTGCCGGGCGCGTCGACGCTCTACAAGATGATCGCCAGGGATCATGTCGCCCCCGCGCGGCCGTTCTTTTACGTCTCTTCCTCGCCGTGGAATCTGTACGGGTTCATCGCCGAGTTCATGGAGATGAACGGGATCCCGCACGGGCCGATGTTCCTCAAGGACTATGGGATCGACCGCACCCAGTTCATCCGCAAGAGCCACGAGGCGCACAAGCTGGAGGCGATCGAGAATGTCCTCAGCTCCTACCCTCAGCTCCGCTTTCTGTTGATCGGGGACAACGGCCAGCGCGACGTTTCCGTCTACGCGCAGGTGGTGCGCGATTTCCGGGACCGGGTCGCCGCGGTGTTCATTCGCGATGTCGACGGCTCGTGCCGGTCGGGACCCGAGGGGCAGCTGCTCCAGGAGATCGAAGCCAGCGGAGTCCGCACGTTCTGCGGTGCGGGCTTCGACGATGCCGTGTCCGTTGTCGAGAAGCTTGAGCTGGACCGGCCGATGGAAGCCGCCCGAGCGGTGCTTTCGCCATCGGGTAGCGAGTAGATCGGCCTGTGTCGGCCCCGCGAGGAGCGGAAGACTCACATAGGATAGGTATTTGCCTATTGCGGATAGGGAACAAATAGGGAACATAGACTCATACGGAGTCGCCCCATGTTTGTTATCGATGCGCCCGTCCTGGTCGGGCTCGCCGCGTTCATCACCAGCCTGTCGACGCTCATCTGGGCGGTTCGGCGCAAGCCCTGACGGGCGCGTCAGCCGTCCACCCTGGGGCCGGCGGGGATCGTCGCCACAAGCCGCCGTCCCTGCCAGATTTCGCAGGCGCCCGCCTTCGCCAGTTTGCGCGCCGCCGCGATCGCCTGCTTGTCGCCATCGGCGCTAAGCACCTCGGCGGCGCGGGCGATCCGCTTCGCCCCGTCGAGGCGATAAAGCCTGTATTCCAGCACGCCTTCCCCTCAGTCCGCTCATAGGCGAAACGATCGCCTTCCCCGAGTCCGCGGGCCGACATTCCGAAAATACTTTTCAGTGAGATGCGCGCGCCGCGAGGCGCTGCTCGACCAGCCGGACGGCCTCGGCGATCGCCTGGTCGATGCCGAGCTCGCTGGTGTCGAGCCGGTCGGCGTCGTCGGCCTGGGCGAGCGGGCTGACTTCGCGGGTCGTGTCGCGCTGGTCGCGGGCGCGGATGTCGGTCAGCACATCGTCGTAATGGGCGGGCAGCCCGCGCTCGAGCAATTCGCGGACCCGCCGTTGGGCGCGCACTTCGGGCGATGCGGTGACGAACAGCTTGGCGTCGGCCTCGGGGGCAATCACGGTGCCGATGTCGCGGCCGTCGAGCACCGCTCCGCCGGGCTGGCCCGCGAACTGCCGCTGCCGGTCCAGCAGCGCCGCTCGGACCGACGGATAGGCCGAGATCCGCGACGCGATGCTCGACACCGCTTCGCTGCGCAATTCGGGGTCGTCGGGATCGACCGCGGCGACGTCGCAGGCGCGCAGCGCCTCGAACTCGTTGCCCATGTCGCCGCCCCACCGCCACAGGTTCAGGGCCACCGCCCGGTACAGCATCCCGGTGTCCATGTGCGGCCGCTTGAAGTGCCTGGCGAGCGCCCGGGCGATGGTCCCCTTGCCGCTTGCCGCGGGGCCGTCGACGGCGATCAAAATCCGCTCCGGCGCCGGGTTCTCGTTCTCGTGCTGCTCGTTCAAGCCCCGCGCTTTACACCGCTCCAAGCCTATGGCAAGGCGCCCGCCGCACGGTGCCGAGCCTGCTTTCAGGCGTGCCGGACCGAACCCGAAACTGGAGTGAAACTCACCATGGTGAAGCCCGAATGGGGCGCCAAGCGCACTTGCCCCAAGTGCTCGACCCGCTTTTACGACCTCGGCAAGGCCGACCCCGTGCACTGCATCGAATGCGGCAACGAATGGGTGCCCGAGCCGGTGCTGAAATCGAAGCAGCCGCTGCCGTTCGAGCCCGCCGCTCCGGTCGCCAAGGAACCGGTCGCCGATGCCGAGCTCGAGGCCGAAGAGCTGGCGATCGCCGAGGACGAGGAGCCGTCCGCCGATGACGAGGTCGATCTCACCACCGGCGACGACGATCTCGGTGTCGAGACCGCGCCCGACGAGGACGAGTCCTAGGCCGGTCGTTTTCGAGTTTTCAGCCGGTTGAACTTCGCCTAAAGGCGCTGGTTCGGACGGGGCCGTAGCTCAGCTGGGAGAGCGTCGCAATGGCATTGCGAAGGTCAG
>CAYSHL010000059.1:0-8184 GCA_964430865.1 uncultured Sphingomonas sp. | reverse complement strand
GTCGAGCTCGGCATCTTCTCGGTCATGTGGTCGGAGCATTGCAGCTACAAGAGCTCGCGCGTCCATCTGAAAAAGCTTCCGACCGAGGCGCCGTGGGTGATCTGCGGCCCGGGCGAGAATGCCGGCGTGATCGACATCGGCGATGGTGACGCGGCGATCTTCAAGATGGAGTCGCACAACCACCCGAGCTACATCGAGCCGTACCAGGGCGCGGCGACCGGCGTCGGCGGCATCTTGCGCGACGTGTTCACGATGGGCGCTCGGCCGATCGCCAATTTGAACGCGCTGCGCTTCGGCTCGCCCGATCATCCCAAGACGCGTCATCTGGTCTCCGGGGTCGTCCGCGGCATCGGCGGCTACGGCAATTGCGTCGGCGTCCCCACGGTCGGCGGCGAGGTCAATTTCGACCCGGCCTACGACGGCAACATCCTCGTCAACGCGATGACCGTCGGCGTCGCCAAGGCCGACAAGATCTTCTATTCCGCCGCCGCAGGGATCGGCAATTCGGTCGTCTATGTCGGCTCCAAGACCGGCCGTGACGGGATCCACGGGGCGACCATGGCCAGCGCCGATTTCTCCGAGGACAGCGAGGAAAAGCGCCCGACGGTCCAGGTCGGCGACCCGTTCACCGAGAAGTTGCTGATCGAGGCCTGCCTCGAGCTGATGGCGTCCGACGCAATCGTCGCCATCCAGGACATGGGCGCGGCAGGCCTCACTTCCTCGTCGGTCGAGATGGCGTCGAAAGGCGGCGTCGGCATCCGCCTCGACATGAACCGCGTGCCGTGCCGCGAGGAGGGCATGACGCCCTACGAAATGATGCTGTCGGAATCGCAGGAGCGGATGCTGATGGTTCTCAAGCCCGGCCGCGAGGCCGAGGCCGAGGCGATCTTCAAGAAATGGGAGCTCGATTTCGCGGTGATCGGCGAGGTCACCGATACCGAGCGCATGGAGCTGGTCTGGAACGGCGAGACCGTCGCCGACATCCCGCTCGGCCCGCTCGCCGACGAGGCGCCGCTGTACGAGCGCCCGCATATGAGCCTCGACCAGTATAAGACCTGGGCTAAGGTCAAGCCGCTCGGAGACGTCCCCGAAAGCACCGACATCGCGGCGGACTTGCTCAAGCTGATGGGCTCGCCGGCCCTCGCCTCGCGCCGCTGGATCTACGAGCAATACGACCAGAGCGTCGGCGCCGACACCGTCCAGCGGCCCGGCGGCGACGCCGCCGTCGTCCGCGTCCACGGCAGCCGGAAAGCGCTGGCGATGACCACCGACTGCACGCCGCGCTATTGTTATGCCGACCCCTATGAAGGCGGCAAGCAAGCCGTCGCCGAGGCTTACCGCAACCTGTGCGCGGTCGGAGCGCGGCCGCTGGCGATCACCAACTGCCTCAACTTCGGCAACCCGCAGCGCCCCGAAATCATGGCCCAGTTCGTCGAATGCCTGCGCGGCATGGGCGACGCCTGCCGGGCGCTCGACTTCCCGATCGTGAGCGGCAACGTCAGCCTCTACAACGAGACCAAGGCCGACGACGGCGCCAGCGCCGCAATCCTCCCCACCCCCGCGATCGGCGGAGTCGGATTGTTGGAGGATTGGGAGAAGTCGGCGACAATTGGGTTCAAGGGCGAGGGCGAAGAGATAATGGTCGTTGGATGGGGCGCCAGCGATCTCGGTAAGTCCGTCTGGTTGCGCGAGATCCACGGGCGCCTAGATGGTTCGCCGCCTATCGTTGACCTCGCTAACGAGAGGAAGAATGGCGAGTTCATCCGCTCGTTGATTGCGGAAGGGCTGATAACCGCAGTTCACGATATATCTGACGGCGGTCTTGTCGTTGCCATTGCCGAAATGGCGCTCGCGAGTGACATTGGCGCCGAGGTCACAATCGAGACACGTGGTCGTGCCGGCTTGGCGGCAGACGCTTTCGCCGAGACGCAGAGTATTTACGTCGTCACGACGCCTAATAGTCGGGCGCTCAAAGGCAGAGCGAAGGAATCAGCAGTAGACATTGACCGGATTGGCGCCACCGGCGGCAATTGCCTACGCTTCAGGCGGTTCGTAGCTGGGCAATCAACCTATGAAGTATCCCTCGCCGACCTCCGCGCCGCGCACGAGGGGTTCTTCCCCAGGCTGATGGGCGCCGACGCCGCTTTGGCCTAACCCCTCCACCATCCCCGCTTGGGCGGGGACGGTCCCCCTCCCCATCCTCGCATTCGCGAGGACAGGGAGGAGCTTGAGGCGGCCTTTCTCGCTCCTCCCTATTGCGCAGCAATGGGGAGGGGGACCATGCAGCGCAGACTGCATGGTGGAGGGGTCGGCACGATGAGCGCCACCGACACAGCCTATAAAAACGCGCGCCGGCTGCGGCGGGAGCTGTCGCTGCCCGAGAAGCTTCTTTGGGTCCGGCTGAAGGGCACGGACGTGCGGTTCCGCCGCCAGCACCCGATCGGTCCCTATGTCCTCGATTTCTATTGCCCGTCGGCGAAGCTGGCGATCGAGGTCGATGGCGCCGCCCACGACTTCGGGGACCGTCCGGCACGCGACGAGAAGCGGACGCAGTGGCTTGGCGGTGAAGGCATCGATATCCTTCGCATTCCCGCACGGGACCTGCTCGCCGATCCTGATGCCGTAGCGGATGCGCTGGTTCGACTTTGCGGAGAACCCCTCCACCAGCCGTCGCCTTCGGCTCGGGCTGGTCCCCCTCCCCGCGAGCTTCGCTCGCAAGGAGGAGCGAAGAGTGCCGCTGCCGCTCCTCCCTGCGCCGCAGGCGTGGGGAGGGGGACCGCCGCCGAAGGCGGTGGTGGAGGGGTTTCATGACCGCCGGTTATTCGGGGACTCCGCTGGCTCGCAAGCTGTCGCTCAAGCCCGCGCTGCGGACGTGGTGGTGCGGGATGCCGGACGGGGTTCGCGCCGAGATCGAGCGCGACGGGCCCGGCCTGACATTGCTCGACGCGCCCGAGCCGCCGGTCGACGCGGCGCATATTTTCGTCACCGAGCGCGCGGTGCTCGAGTGCCGGCTGCGGCTGCTGCTGCCGCTGCTCGCGCGCGACGGCTTCATCTGGGTCAGCTGGCCCAAGAAAGCGGCGAAGGTGCCGACCGACATCACCGAGGACACCATCCGCGGCGTCGCGCTCCCGCTCGGCCTGGTCGACGTCAAGGTCTGCGCCGTCGACGAAATCTGGTCGGGGCTCAAGCTGGTGATCCGAAAATCGGAGCGCTGACGCTTCCCTATTGCGAATAGGTCGCATTAGCAGTATATACAGCCCATGATCGTCTGCGTCTGCAACGCCATCACCGAGACCGAAGTCCGCGAGGCCGCTCGCGCCGGCGCAACCTGCCCGGTGAACGCCTACGCCCGCCTCGGCTGCGAGCCGCATTGCGGCTGCTGTCTCGATTACGCGCAAGAGCTGATCGACGAGGAGCGCCCGAAGCGCCCGCAGCTTCGGGTCGTCGCCGCCTGACCGATTGCGACTGACTATCAGTCGCAAGTTTTCCGCAGATTTCCGCCAATTTTAAGTCTAGCCACGCGCCGCCGGCGAGAGTAAGCCGCCCGCAGACATCCCGGACAAAGGGGGAGGCGGCGGATGAAGGGCGACCCGAAGGTCATCGAGCATTTGAACGAGGCGCTCAAGAACGAGCTGACCGCGACCAACCAATATTGGCTGCACTACCGGCTGCTCGACAACGCCGGGGTCAAGCGGCTGGCGGCGTTCGAGCGCTCCGAATCGATCGACGAGATGAAGCACGCGGACAAGCTCGCCGAGCGCATCCTGTTTTTGGACGGCCTGCCCAACTTCCAGATGCTCGGGCGCTTGCGGATCGGCGAGAATGTCGAGGAGATCCTGCGCGCCGACCTCGAGCTCGAGCTCGAGGCGCTGACCCAGCTGCGCGGCGCCATCGGCCATTGCGAGAAGGTCAGGGATTACGCCAGCCGCGACCTGTTCTCCGAGATCCTCGCCAACGAGGAGGAGCATGTCGACACGCTCGAGCAGCAGTTCGAGATGATCGCGGCGATGGGGCTGCCCAATTACATCCAGCTGCAGTCGGAGCCGGCCGAAGACTAAGATGTCGCACTCGTCATCCCCGCGGAGGCGGGGATCCCGCTTCTATTTTGAAATGGTTCGTCCAGCAGCGGGATTCCCGCTTTCGCGGGAATGACGATATGGGGCTGAGGGGGACCCCATGACCGATACCAAATCCCGCATCCTCACTCTCGACATCGTCCGCGGGGTCGCGGTGATGGGCATTTTGGCGATGAACATCGTCGCCTTCGCGATGATCCCGCAAGCCTACCTCAACCCGCTCGCCTACGGCATCGAGAGCGGCGCGGACCTCGCCTCCTGGGCGTTCAGCTTCGTCTTCATCGACGGCAAGATGCGCGGCCTGTTCTCGTTCCTGTTCGGGGCCTCGATGCTGCTGGTCATCCAGCTCGCCGAGAAATCGGGCGATTCGGCCAAAGGCGTGACCTTCGCCCGCCAGCTGTGGCTGCTGCTGTTCGGGATGATCCATTATTACTTCATCTGGTACGGCGACATCCTCATCGGCTACGCGCTGATCGGCATGCTCGCCTGGCTGTTCCGCGACAAGGAACCGCGCGCGCTGATCCGCTGGGGCATCGCGCTGGTGATCGTCCAGCTGCTCGTCATGGGCGGCAGCGCGGCCTACGGCCAGATGCTCGCCGACGAGATCGCGGCGGGCAGTGCGAGCCCCGAGAAGCTCACGGAATGGGCCGAGTTCAGCCGCGACATGGCGGTCCCGAGCGCCGCTCTGCTGCGCGAGGAAATGGCGCTGTTTCTCGGCCCGTGGACCGGAATGGCCGAATATCAGCTGACCGAAAAAGCGTTCATGCCCTACTTCTTTACCTTCATCTTCGGCGCCGAGACGCTCGCCTACATGCTGTTCGGCATGGCGGCGCTCAAGAGCGGCTTCCTGACCGGGGCGTGGGACAATGCGCGCTACCGCCGGCTCGCCGTCACCGCGCTGGCCGTCGCGATTCCGGCCTACGTCCTGCTCGCCGCGCTGCTGCTGGCCGACAATTTCTCGGTGCCGGGCATCTTCACTTATTCGTTCGCCGCGACGGTGCCGTTCCGGCCGCTGATGATCTTTGCCTATGCGGCGCTGATCATCCTCGCGACGCGCCGCGGCGGCTGGCTGGTCGACCGCATCGCCGCGACCGGCCGGGCGGCGTTCAGCAATTACCTCGGCACGTCGATCCTGATGACCGGATTGTTCTACGGCTGGGGGCTCGGCTGGTTCGGAAGCCTCAGCCGGATTGAGCTGTGGCTGGTGGTCGCGGCCATGTGGCTGCTGATGCTCGCCTGGTCGAAGCCGTGGCTCGACCGCTTCGCCTACGGTCCGCTCGAATGGCTGTGGCGAAGCCTCGCCAGGTGGGAAATCCAGCCGTTCCGGAAGGGAAAATTCCTCCCCTCCCATTCAGGGGAGGGGCTGGGGGTGGGGTAGCCGGCCGGCAGCTCGATGCTGTCGGACTGCTCTCTCTTCTTGGTTCGCGGACGCTCGCACCCACCCCAACCCCTCCCTTTCAAGGGAGGGGATTTAGAGCCGGTCGGAACTCTGGCTGCCGGCCTTGCGCCCGAGCGCGCCCTGCGGCGAGCGGGTGCGCAGCGGGTTGGTCGCCTTGTCGAACTGGCTGACGGTTTCCACGAACAGCCGCTTGAGTTCGACCACGTCGCGGACCAGCTCGTCCGGGAAGCGCTGCGTTTCGATGCACAGCCGGGCGGTGGTTTCGATCAGCTCGGCGACCGCGGCCAGCGGCTCGGCGCCGAACTGGCGCGCCTCGCCCTTGATGGTGTGCGCGGGCATGACGAGCCCGGTGGTGTTCTCGGTGTGCATGGCGAGCTCGATCTGGGCGACCGACTTGGCGCCGTCCTCGCGGAAATAGTTGAGAATCCGGATGAACCCCGGACCAAGCTCGGCGCGGCACCGCTCGAAATGCGCCCAGTCGATGATCTCGGGCGCGTTTTCGGTCGAGTTGATTGCGTCGCTCAAGATGAAGCCGCTCCACGCTTTGCGGCCGGTTGCACTCCGGCCACGGGTCCCACGATCGTGGAATTACCCCGGAAAGGGTAAAGACATGCTTAGCGCCTTGTTCGGCTTACGCCTGTCGGCCTAGCGGCCGCCGACCTTGCCCTTGGGCGCGTCGAACGGGTTGCGGGTCCCGCGAAACGTCAGCCGTAGCGGTACCGGCCCGAGGCCGAGGTCGCGGCGAAGCGCGTTGACCAGATAGCGGCGATAGCTTTCGGGCAGCTCGTCGAGCCGGTTGCCGAACACCACGAAGCTCGGCGGCCGGTTCTTGACCTGGGTGATGTAGCGCAGCTTGATCCGCCGGCCCTTGGGCGCGGGCGGCGGATTGGCCTCGAGCGCCTGTTCAAACCAGCGGTTGAGCTCGCCGGTGCCGACCCGCCGCGACCAGGCTTCGCGAAGCTCGAACGCGGCCTTGAGGATCTGGTCGATGCCCTTGCCGGTCTTCGCCGACACGGTCAGCAGCGGCACGCCCTTGAGCTGCGACAGCCCTTCCTCGAGCGCCGCCTTGATGCCGTTGAACAGCGACGACGCGTTCTCGGCGACGTCCCATTTGTTGACCGCGATGACCAGCACCCGGCCTTCCTCGATGGTCGCGTCGGCGATCTTCAAATCCTGGACCTCGAGCCCGCGGGTCGCGTCGAGCAGCAGCAAGACGACCTCGCTGCGGTCGATTGCCCGGCGCGCGTCGGCGACCGACAACCGCTCCAATTTGTCGTCGACCTTGGCCTTCTTGCGCATGCCCGCGGTGTCGACCAGCTGGACCTGACGGACGCTTCCGTCAGGGGAAGGCCACTCCCATTCGACGCTGACCGCGTCGCGGGTGATGCCGGCCTCGGGCCCGGTGATCATCCGCTCTTGCCCAAGCATCCGGTTGACCAGCGTCGACTTGCCGGCGTTCGGCCGCCCGACGATCGCCAGCTTGAGCGGGCCACCTTCCTCTTCCTCCCCTCCCGCCAGCGGGAGGGGATCGAGGGGTGGGCCTGTCTCGTCTTTTTCGATCAGCGGCCGCAACGCCTCAAACAAATCGACCACGCCCTCGCCATGCTCGGCGCTGATCGCCAGCGGCTCGCCGAGCCCGAGCGCGAAAGCTTCCAGCCGCCCCGCCTCGCCGCCGCGCCCCTCGGCCTTGTTGGCGGCGACGATCACCGGCGTCGCCCCGGTCCGAAGCCAGCGGGCGATTTCCTCGTCGAGCGGGGTCAGCCCCTCGCGGGCGTCGATCAGGAACAAGGCGACATCGGCGTCGCGGACCGCGGCCTCGGTTTGCACCCGCATCCGCCCAGGCAGCGTAATCGGGTCTTCGTCCTCGTATCCGGCGGTGTCGATGACCTTGAACTCGAGCCCCAGCAGGCTCGCCTCGCCCTCGCGCCGGTCGCGGGTGACTCCCGGGCGGTCGTCGACCAGCGCCAATTTCTTGCCGACCAGCCGATTGAACAGGGTCGATTTGCCGACGTTGGGCCGGCCGACGATCGCGACAATGGGGAGCGGCATGGAAGGTGCCCTAGCAGCCCCTCTCCCCTTGAGGGAGAGGGATAGCTTCGCTTGGTGAGGAACGAGCCTAGAGAAGCTTGGGTGAGGGGGCCGTCGGCGAAGGGCTGCCCTCACCCCCCGCCGCTTCGCGGCTCCGCCCTCTCCCTCACGGGGAGAGAGAAATCAGCGAAACGCGTGCAGGCGGCCTTCGTCGTCGAGGATGTAGAGCGTCGAATTGGCGACCACCGGCGACAGCGTGACCGGGACCCCGACCGACGTCTGGCTCTGGAAATTTCCGGTCGCCGGGTCGAAGTTGATCAGCGTGCCGTTGGAGCCGACCAGGATCAGCCGGCCGCCGGCGAGCACCGGCCCGCGATAGGTGATCTGCCCGCGCTTGCTCTTTTCCTTCTGGAACCGAGGCATCTGGTTGATCCACCGCACCTTGCCGGTCGCCCGGGCGACAGCGATCAGCTTGGCGTCGTCGGTGGCCACGAACACCCAGTCGCCGGCGACCCACGGGGTGGCGATCCCGGCGATGTTCAATTCCCACATGCGCTGGCCGCTGTTGAGCTCGAGCGCGACCATCCGTCCGCCCTGGCCGATCGCGAACACCTGGCCGTTGTCGATCACCGCATTGGCGTCGATGTCGGACAGCGAGGCGACGCTGGTGCGGATGCTGGT
>CAYSHL010000058.1:0-8990 GCA_964430865.1 uncultured Sphingomonas sp. | reverse complement strand
CATCCCGGCCAACCCGCTGGCGACGCCGGCGCACATCGTCCCCGAATGGTATTTCCTGCCGTTCTACGCGATCCTCAAGGCGTTCACCGTCGACTTCATCCTGCCGGCCAAATTGTGGGGCGTGCTGGCGATGTTCGCGTCGATCGTGCTGCTGTTCTTCCTGCCCTGGCTCGACAATTCGCCGGTCCGCTCGGGCTCCTACCGGCCGCTGTTCAAGCGCTTCTTCTGGATCCTGGTGCTGGCGGTCGTGGTGCTCGGCTGGGCCGGCGGTTCGACCCCGACCCCGACCGTGGTCGCGGTCAGCCAGATCGCCACCGCTTATTACTTCCTCCATTTCCTCGTCATCCTGCCGCTGATCGGGCGCTTCGAGCGGCCGCTGCCGCTGCCCGATTCGATCACCAGCTCGGTGCTTCACGGCGAAAAGGCGGAAGCGGCGCCGTACGGAATGCCGACTCCGGGGCCGGCGACGGAGCAGGGCGCATGATCCGGATCGCCGCGTTCCTGATCGGTGTCGGTCTCACCTTCATCCTGCTGATCTCGCTGGTCACCGGCCTGTCGGAGACCATCGCGTCGCCGGCCGAACCGACCGCCGAAGAGGAGTTCCACAAGCATCCGAAACATCTCGCGCTGGCCAGCGACGGCCCGCTTGGCAAGTTCGACCGCCAGCAGCTGCAGCGCGGCTTCCAGGTCTACAAGGAGGTCTGCGCGGCCTGCCACGGCCTGAGCCTGGTCGCGTTCCGCGACCTCCACGCGCTCGGCTACGAGGAGCCCGAGGTCAAGGCGATCGCCGCGCAATGGGCGATCGAGGTTCCGAGCGTGAACCCGGAAACCGGCGAGGCGGCGACGCGCAAGGCGATTCCGTCCGACACCTTCCCGAGCCCCTACGCCAACGAGACCGCGGCCCGGGCGGCCAACAACAATGCGCTGCCGCCCGATCTGTCGCTGATCACCAAGGCGCGCGAGGGCGGGGCGGCCTACACTTATTCGCTGCTGACCGGCTATCAGCGCCAGCCGGCGCGGCTGGTGAAGGAATTCCCGGCCGCCAAGACTCCGCCGGGGCTGCACTACAACCCCTATTTCGCCAACCTCAACATCGCCATGCCGCCGCCGCTGACTAGCGCCGGGCAGGTGACCTATGCGCCGGGCAATCCCGCGCCGACGGTCGACCAGATGGCCAAGGACGTGTCGGCGTTCCTGGTCTGGGCGGCCGAGCCCAAGCTCGAGAACCGCCACCGGTCGGGAATCGCGGTGGTGATCTTCCTGCTGTTCGGAACCGTGCTCGGCTATCTCGCCTACCGGCAGATCTGGGCCGAAGCGAAGCGCAAGGTGCGGCCGACCGGCCCGCTCGATCCCACGAACATCGCCAAGAGCCGCCGGGCGAAAGGCAAGGCCGGCGTCGCCGGCTGAATTTCCGCCGGTTTCAGCGGGACTTAACGGATTAATTCACCCGCCGTTCACGCGCTCGGGACGAGATAATGAGGCAACCTCGATTCTCGTGGAGATTCGTCATGCGCGCACTTCATCTTCGCACCGCCGCCGTCCTTCTCGCCGCCGGCGTCGGCCTCGGCGGTTGCGCCACCTACAGCCCGTTCGGCTACGGCAACGGCGTCTCGATCGGCTACGGCAACGGCTATAACGACCGCTATTACGACCCCTATTACAACCGGGGTTACGGATCGCGCTACGCGGGCTACTCGCCTTACGGCTGGTACGACGGCTATTATTATCCGGGCGCCGGCTATTACGTCTACGACCAGTACCGGAACCCCTATTACTGGAACGATTACCACCGCCGCTACTGGACCGTCCGCCAGAAGGATCCGTCGGTCCGCGAAGTCTGGATCGACTTCGTCCGCAAGAACGCGGGGACCAGTGGCACGAGCGGCCAGATGCAGCGCGTGACGAGCAACAACGTCGAGCGCATCCGCCAGGTCGAGCGCGTCCGCCGCGAGCGGGCCGAGCGCCGCAGCGAATCCGCGGGCTCGCTGAGCGACCGGATCCGCAGCCGCGCCCGTCCGACCAAGAAGGACTAATCCGCGCCCGGCTAAGGGCGGCGCTGCATCATGACGATCGACGTAAAGCTCATGACGTCGACGCCGTCCTGGTTGGACACCGTGGTCTTGGTTCGAATGACGCCGATGTGCGGCTTCGATCGCGACGGGATTTTCTCGACGATCGAGCCGCGCACCGTCAGCCGGTCGCCGGGATAGACCGGCTTTAGCCAGCGCAGCTCATCGACCCCCGGCGAGCCGAGCCCGGCCTGCTCGTCGTCGACGACTCGGCGGGCGATCACCGCCATGGTCATCGCGCAAGTGTGCCAGCCGCTCGCCGCGAGGCGGCCGAAATGGGTTTTCGCCGCGGCTTCGTCGGACAGATGGAAGGGCTGCGGGTCGTACCGCCTAGCGAATTCCAGCACTTCCTCGCGGGTGACGTCATAATGGCCGAACACGGCCTCGTCGCCGACCTCGATATCGTCGAAATATTTCATGGCTCCGCTTAACCGGCGGCGGCGCTTGGCGCGAGCGCGAATGAGCGGCTAGGCTGACGGCGTGGCGACGCAAATCCCGACCCGCTGGCATCCGCGCCTGATCGAAGCGGCGATGGCGCTCAACGAGAACCGCCTGGACGTCGCCGAGCGGTTGTTGAAGCCGCATTTGAAGGAAGATCCGTTCGACGTCGCGGCGATCCGCATGCTGGCCGAGCTGGCGGCGCGGATCGGACGCTTGAAGGACGCCGAGCAGCTGCTTCGCCGAGCGATCGAAATCGCCCCGGGATTCACCGCCGCGCGAGCGAATTTGGCGATGGTGTTGGGCCGGATCGGCCGCCCCGCCGAAGCGCTGCAGTTGCTCGACGACATGGTCCGCGATCAACCGGACACGATCGGGAGCATCAATCTGCGCGCCGCGACGCTCGGCCGGCTGGGCGATTTCGAGCAGGCCATCGAGCTCTACGAAGCGGCGCTCGCCAAAGCCCCGGGCCAACCGGCGGTGTGGCTGAGCTACGGCCACATGCTGAAGACCATCGGCCGCCAGTCCGACGGGGTCGCCGCCTACCGCAAGGCGATCGAGCTCAAGCCGACGCTCGGCGAGGCCTGGTGGAGCCTCGCCAACCTCAAGACCGTGCGCTTCGACGCCGCCGACATCGGCGCCATGCAAGCCGCGCTGGACGAACCGGGACTGCGCCCGGAGGATCGCTTTCACCTCGATTTCGCGCTCGGCAAGGCGATGCACGACGCCGGGCGCCACGAGCCGGCCTTCAAACATTATTCGGCCGCCAATGCGCTGCGACTCAAGTTCCACCCGTTCGACGCGGCCAAGCTCGCGGATCGAGTGCAGCGGAGCATCGAGCTGTTCACCGCCGGGGAACTCGCCCGCGGCGGCGGCTGCGAGGCGCCCGACCCGATCTTCATCGTCGGGATGCCGCGCGCGGGGTCGACGCTGGTCGAGCAGATCCTGGCTTCGCATCCGCTGGTCGAAGGCACCTCCGAGCTTCCCGACATCCCGGCGCTCGCCCGCGAACGCAATGGCTATCCCAAATATGTCGCGGAGCTGAGCGATGCGGAGCGCCGCGAATTGGGCGAGCGGTACCTCGCGCGGGCTTCGGTGCAGCGCCGCACCGACCGGCCGTTCTTCATCGACAAGCTGCCCAACAATTGGGTGTTCGTGCCGTTGATCCTGCAGATCCTGCCGAACGCCAAGATCATCGACGCCCGCCGGCATCCGCTGGGCTGCTGCTTTTCTAACTTCCGCCAGCATTTCGCGCGCGGGCAGGATTTCACCTACGACTTGCCGACGCTCGGCCATTATTATTCGGACTATGTCCGGCTGATGGCTCACGTCGATGCGGTGATGCCGGGCCGGGTGCACCGGGTGATTTACGAGCGGATGGTCGACGACACCGAGGCCGAGGTCCGCGCGCTGCTCGACCATATCGGGCTCGATTTCCATCCCGACTGCCTGGAATTCCACCGAACCGAGCGCGCGGTGCGCACCGCCAGCTCCGAGCAGGTGCGCCAGCCGATCTACCGCGATTCGACCGATGAATGGCGCGCTTATGAGCCGTTTCTCGACCCGCTGAAGCAGGCCCTTGGCCCGGTCCTCGACGCTTACCCCGAAGCGCCCGAGGTTTTCTTGCAACGTTGACGTAACAATCGGCCGTGGCGGTGCTCGCGCCCGGCTGTTGCGGATTGACATCGGCCGTCGTGTCTGTCGCAATCCTATTTCTGAACGCTTTTGTTCTCAGGGGGGCCTGATGACCGACACTTCGATCCGCAACATCGCTTGGGGACTGCTCGCTTCGACAGCGTTTTGCGGCCCTGCCTTCGCGCAGGACACGACCAGCGACTCGCCGGCCCCGAACACCAATGCGACCAACGTCACCGGCGAAACGCCCACCGAGCAGACTGCCCGCGACGGAGTGACTCCGGACGACAGCGAAATCGTCATTACCGCCCAGAAGCGCGAGGAGAATCTCCAGGACGTGCCGGTGTCGGTCCAGGCGATCGGCACCCGCCGCCTCGACCAGCTGAACATCGCGAACTTCGAGGATTATACCAAGCAGCTGCCGTCGGTCAGCTTCCAAACGTCGTCGCCGGGGTCGACTTCGGTCTACATGCGCGGCGTCGCGTCGGGCGGCGACGGCAACCACTCGGGATCGCTGCCGTCGGTCGGCACCTATCTCGACGAGCAGCCGGTCACCACCATCGGCGGAACCCTCGACGTCCACATCTACGACATCGCCCGGATCGAGAGCCTCGCCGGGCCGCAGGGCACGCTTTACGGAGCGTCGAGTCAGGCGGGCACGATCCGCATCATCACCAACAAGCCCGAGCTCGGAGTCATGAGCGGGCGCGTCGACGGCGAGCTCAACCACACCGCGCACGGCGAGATGGGCGGCAGCCTCGAAGGGATGATCAACGTTCCGATCGCGGACAATATGGCCCTCCGCGCGATCGCATTTTATCGCCGGGACGGCGGCTATATCGACAACGTCTTCGGCGAACGCACCTACCCGATCGACGACGATACCGCTCTGACCTTCGACAATGCCGACTTCGTTGAAAATGATATCAACGACACCACGGTCTACGGGGGCCGGGCGGCGCTGAAGATCGACCTCAACGATAATTGGACGGTCACTCCGACCATCATGCACCAGTATCTGAAGAGCGACGGCGTCTATTACATGGACGAGGAACAGGACGACCTCGACGTCGTCCGGTTCAAGAACGACCGCGGACGCGACGAATTCACCCAGGCCGCGCTGACCATCGAAGGCAAGGTCGCCAATTTCGACGTCACCTACGCCGGCGCCTACATGGACCGGCCGACCTACGGCTTCAACGATTACACCGACTACACCGACGCCTATGACGCTTATGCCGTCTATTACGGCTACGCCGGGCTGCTCGATTATCACAATTACACGGACAATTCGGGCAATATTATCGACCCGCGGCAATTCATCCGCGGCGAGAACCATTACAAGAAGATGAGCCACGAGATTCGGGTCGCCTCGCCGGCGGAAAACCGCTTCCGGGTGCTGCTCGGCGCTTTCTACCAGCGCCAGACCAACGACATCTACCAGGACTATATGGTCCAGGATTTGGCGACCGATCTTTCGGTCGGCGGCTGGCCGGGGACGATCTGGCTGACCCTTCAGGAGCGCGTCGACAAGGACTATGCGGTGTTCGGCGAGGCCAGCTTCGACGTGACTCCTCAGATCACGCTCATCGGCGGCGGCCGACTGTTCAAATATGACAACACCCTGTTCGGCTTTGCCGGCTTCGGGACTCCAAATCCGGGCGGGTTCAGCTCGGGCGAGCGCCGGTGCCTGACGGTCAACGGCCTGGAAGTGCGCAACGACCCTGGCGCACCGCTGGCGCCCGGCAGCTTGAACGGCACTCCGTGCACCAACGTCGGCAACGTCGAGGACGGCGAGGTGGTGCCGCGCCGCAGCAAGGGCGACGGCTTCATCCATCGCCTGAGCGGCCAGTACAAGCCCAATGACGACATGATGTTCTACGCGACCTGGTCGCGCGGATTCCGGCCGGGCGGAATCAACCGCCAGCCCACCGCGCCGGCCTATGAGCCCGACTATCTGACCAACTACGAGCTCGGCTGGAAGACTTCGTTCGGGCCATTCCGCTGGAACGGGGCGATCTACAGTCAGCTGTGGAAGAAATTCCAGTTCAGCTTTCTCGGCGCCAACAGCCTGACCGTCATCCAGAACGGCCGTGACGCCAGGGCGCGCGGGATCGAGACCGATATCGGCTACACCGGCGGCGGCTTCACCCTGAACGCCGCGGCCGCCTACACCGACGCGAAAACCAAGGGCAATATCTGCGACAGCATCCTCGACGACGCGGATTGCTCGGACTCCGGAATCGTCACTCCGTCGGGCACTCGCTTGCCGGTGACTCCGAAGTTCAAGATGGCCGCGACCGCGCGTTATGCCTGGCCGATGGGCGCGGGCCGAGCGCATGTCCAAGGCGGCGTTGCCTACCAGAGCTCGGCGTCGTCGGACGTCCGCCAGGTGTCGTTCGCTTGCGGTCCGTTGTTTGGCGACGACTTCTGCGGGTCGATCAATCCGAACGACATGGTCGGGCGGATCCGCTCGTCGACCCTGGTCGATCTGTTCAGCGGCTATAACTGGGGCAATTACAGCGTCGAGCTGTTCGCCAAGAACGTGTTCGACAAACGCAACGACGTTTCCCGGTTCGTGGTCTGCAGCATCTGCACCCAGAACAAGATCGTCGCCGGCCGGCCGCGCACTATCGGCATTCGCGCCGGGATGAAGTTCTAGCGCCGCCGGAGCCAACGCCCGCCTCCATGCGTCAAACGCGCATGAGCATCGACCGTCCCTGGCTGAAAGCCAGCGTCCTTGCCGCGCTCGCCGCGCTGTGGCTCGCAATGCTGCTGCTCGGGACCGGGGACGGCGACCGCGAAGTCCTGATGGCGCTGTACGCCGGCGACGAGCCGTGGCTGGCGCTCGCGGCGATGGGTTTCACCTATCTGGGCAATTGGCCGACGGTGGTCGTCGTCACCATCCTCGGCGCGGCGTGGCTGGCGTATCGCGGCAAGCGCCGGGCGGCGCTGGTGCTGCTCATCGCGAGCTTCTCCGGGCGGCTGCTGGTGATCCTCGAAAAGGCCTATTTCGCGCGGCTCCGGCCCGAGGAGAATTTGCGCCTCGCCGAGGTCCATTATCAGTCGTTCCCGAGCGGACATTCGGCCAATTCGATGATCGCCTATTTGTGCATCGCCTTGCTTGCGTTCGACGATCCCAGGCACCGGCTCTGGGCGGCGACCGGGGCCGTGCTGCTGAGCGTCCTGATCGGCTTCAGCCGGCCGATGCTCGGGGTCCATTGGCCGAGCGACGTGGTCGCCGGCTGGTCGTTCGGATTGTTCTGGACGCTGCTCGTGCTGGGACTTGCCGAGGGCTGGCAAAAGAAGGAGAAACGGGCGCGCTAGCGGGGGAGATAAAGGTGGCGACGGTCGAGCAGCCCAAGCGCGGACGCTACCGCCATGCCAGGACCGATGCGCTGATCGGCATTGCGGCGGTCTCGTCGGTCGTGTTCATCTGGTTGATCGCGGTGCCGGCGTTCGGGCCCGAGCGGCTGCCGCGCCACCTGGCGCATCTGCCGATGCTGGTGGTGCATGTGCTGGGCGGAGCGACGATGCTGATCGCGGGCGCGATCGCGCTGCGCATCGGCCTGACCCGCGACTGGTTCCAATGGCATAAGCCGGCCGGCTACACCTATCTCACCGCGGGGACGATCG
This sequence comes from uncultured Sphingomonas sp., assembly GCA_964430865.1. Lineage (GTDB taxonomy): Bacteria > Pseudomonadota > Alphaproteobacteria > Sphingomonadales > Sphingomonadaceae > Sphingomicrobium. The sequence goes on along the minus strand of CAYSHL010000058.1, from coordinate 1,212 downwards.
CCTCGGTGTCGGCGTTGGTCCGGTCGTTCGACACGGCGCACACGCCGGGCCTCGCGACCGGCGCGCTGGCGGTGGTCTGGCTGGCTTTCTCGGGCATGGCGTTCCGGGCGATCCGCAACCGCCGCATCGACCAGCACCGCGCGTGGATGATCCGCAGCTACGTCGCCGCCTGGACCTTCGTCTTCTGTCGCTTCTGGACGCGGGTGATGCCGTCGGAAATGCAGGGCGGCGAAACCGACATGATCTGGGTGACCTGGGTGATGCCGCTGTTCCTGACCGAGATGCTGCTGCAGTGGAATGCCGGAGCGCGGCTCAAACGTTAAAGCGGAACAGCAGGACGTCGCCGTCCTGGACGACATAGTCCTTGCCCTCGGCGCGCATTTTTCCGGCCTCCTTGGCGCCGGCTTCGCCGCCGCAGGCGATGAAATCCTCGTAGGCGATGGTTTCGGCGCGGATGAAGCCGCGCTCGAAGTCGGTGTGGATTTCGCCCGCCGCCTCGGGGGCTTTGGCGCCGCGATGGACGGTCCAGGCGCGCGCTTCCTTGGGACCGGCGGTGAAAAAGGTGATCAGGCCGAGCAGCTCGTAGCCGGCGCGGATGACGCGCGTCAGGCCGGTCTCGTGGAGGCCGAGCTCGGCGAGAAAGGCTTCGCGGTCTTCGGGCGCGAGGGTGGCGATCTCGGCCTCGATCGCGGCGGACACGACGACGGCCCGGGCGCCTTCGGCGGCGGCTTTCTCGGACACCAGCGCGGAGAGGGCATTACCCTCGGCGGCGTCGGCTTCGTCGACGTTGCACACGTAGAGCACCGGCTTGGCGGTGAGCAGCTGCGCGCGCTCGAGGGCTTTGGCTTCCTCGGCGTCCTTCGGCTTGACCAGCCGGGCGGGCTTCGACGCCTTGAGCAGCTCGAGCGCCTGGCCGAGCACCGAGGCCTCGATCTTCGCCTCCTTGTCGCCTTGCTGGGCTTTCTTGACGAGGTTGGGGACCCGCCGCTCGAGGCTGTCGAGGTCGGCGAGCATCAGCTCGGTCTCGACCGTCTCCGCGTCGGCGATCGGGTCGACCCGGCCCTCGACATGGGTGACGTCGCCGCCCTCGAAGCAGCGCAGCACGTGGACGACGGCGTCGACCTCGCGGATGTTGGCGAGGAACTTGTTACCGAGGCCCTCGCCCTGGCTGGCGCCGCGGACCAGGCCGGCGATGTCGACGAACTCGATCTG
>CAYSHL010000057.1:0-9760 GCA_964430865.1 uncultured Sphingomonas sp. | reverse complement strand
CCCGAAAGCGCCGCGCGCGGCTACAAGCCCGGCCGCTTCAGCTTCAACGTCAAGGGCGGCCGCTGCGAGGCGTGCAAGGGCGACGGCCTGCTCAAGATCGAGATGCACTTCCTGCCCGACGTCTACGTCACCTGCGACGTCTGCCACGGCCGCCGCTACAACCGCGAGACGCTCGAGGTGAAGTTCAAGGGCCGCAGCATCGCCGACGTGCTCGACATGACGGTCGAGGACGCCGCGGAGTTCTTCAAAGCGGTCCCCGGAATCCGCGACAAGATGCGCATGCTGCTCGAGGTCGGGCTCGGCTACATCAAGGTCGGCCAGCAGGCGACGACGCTCAGCGGCGGCGAAGCCCAGCGCGTCAAGCTGGCCAAAGAGCTGTCGCGGCGGGCCACCGGCCAAACCCTCTACATCCTCGACGAACCCACCACCGGCCTCCACTTCGAGGACGTCCGGAAATTGTTGGAAGTCCTCCACCGCCTGGTCGAGCAAGGCAACACCGTGGTCGTCATCGAACACAACCTCGACGTCATCAAGACCGCCGACTGGGTGCTGGATTTGGGGCCCGGGGGCGGGGTGAATGGCGGCCGGATCATTGCTGAAGGCCCTCCCGAAAAGATCGTGCAGGAGCCGAGTTCTGCGACCGGGCAGTATCTCGCTCCCCTCCTCGCGCGTTCGTCCGTTAAGCTGGAGCCCGCGGATGCGGGCGGAACCCCGGGCTCGATCCGGGGCCCCAAAAAACCCCGCCGCAAGGCCTCCGCCTCAACCGATCAGCCCGACCTCATCCCGGCGAAGTAGCCATGATTCCCCGCGCGCTCTCAGAGATCGATTGGTCTGACATTGAGCGCCTCGTTGAATTAAGCAGAGAGGAAGATGATCGCATTGAATTTAAGAGCAGTTTCAAAGGCTCGGACGACTATGCCCTTCTCAATGACAAGCAGCGACAACAGGTTTTGGATTCCATTGCCCGCGAAACAATCGCGTTCCTAAACACGCGAGGCGGCGACATCGTTATTGGTCTCAATGAATCGGACGATCAGCGTCCAGCCGCCGCCGCGATCACGCCGATAAAGAATCCTGCAGATGCCGCTGATCGCATTGCGCGCGGATTGGCCGCACTCATCGAACCTGCACAGACAAACATCTCAGTTCGCGGATTGCAAAGCCCGGAGAATCCTCTTGAAGGAGTGGTCGTTGCGCGCGTCGAGGCCTCGGTGAGAGCGCCCCATAGGTCGAAGCGTACCCTTGAATGCTACGCGCGACGCGGCTCAGAATCGGTTCCAATGCCTATGGACGAAATCCAAGACCTTACGATCAACCGGACCCGGCTGCGTTTGGAGCAAATGGAGTTTCTTGATCACCAGTTTGCGGACTTCCGTTCCGGAAAGGTGGAACATCGCGACCTCGGGAATGAAGTTTTTCACGTTCGAACCGTCGTCGTTCCGATATTGGAACAGTCCTTCACGTTAGACGACACCCTCCTCATGGCGTTTGGAAACAAGAATCCGATTTTTTCTGACTCTGTTGGGAGGCACATTCAAAATGATGTGGCGTTCAGGGGTTTGTATTCACGCTGGCAGCCAGTGCTGCGGGGAAAAAAGCAAGAATACTTCGATGAGTATGGCGACAGTCAAACGAAGGATTTTCAAAGTGCCCGGAAGGTCGTCAAGGAGAGTGGCGTTTGCATGTTCGACTACGCTGTTGATTCGCATTTCGACGGCACAGTTGCGACTGTCCACGCCGAATGGCTGGTCGGCTACATTGCGCAGGTTGTAGAGAATATTCGCAGTCTGTCAGCGCTACGGCCGAGTGCGTTTCCGTGCATTGTCCGTGTAGGCATCAGTTGCCGGGGTTCAATGCACCTTGCGTACGGAAGTGGTATGTGGACTGGAAAAAAGGAGTATCCTCAAGGGACGTTCTATTTACCCGATTTCAATCTCAACTCAGCAGCAGAACTTGATGATTTTTTTCAACAGTTTCAAGTCGACCTTTTCTCTTTGGCTCATGTACAGCTGGATTCCCCCTACACATTAATAGACCCAAATGGGCAGCAAACGGTTCGTTAGGTACGAAAAGGCACTTTTGACAGGATCACCTCCGTGTCTTCGTACCCTTTCGATTTCAAATAGAGTCTGATGCTCTTGGACGTTAGGTCCGGATCTCGACCGGGTCCGACCAAAACTTGCAGTAATGGAAGCTTTTCCGAGGCGCGTGTCGCAAGCCTTATGTACGGGGTAACAACATGGCCTTTCCGCCGAAAACACACGTCGGTTTGATCTCCGCTTCGTTGAACAACATACCGCCATTCTCGCTCGTCCGAAAATCCGACATGCTTAAATTGCGGAAGTAATCTGCTCATAATTGAATAAGCATCCTTCCTTTTTTCGGCTGTCCGCGCACGTCCAAGGACGTCTTCTAACTCGTCCAAATCGTCCAATTCTCGCTTTAACTCGGTGGTCATCTTATGAGCGGTAGTGACCGACCCATAGATCACCCTCATCAATCTCGCCTTATCGGGGCGTAGTCTCTTAGAAAGTTCCTGTCGGTCAAATATCAAGGCAACACCTTGCTCAGCACCGCCGTAACCGCGCCATTGGCTGAGGGCATCTGCTCGGCTGCAGAAACATAAGACATAGGTGTCCGGTATTTTGCCGTGACTAAGGTCGTTCACGACGCCGTCCAAAATGGGCTTCCAGGATCGATAAGCCTTTGATGCAAGTTTTTGGACGGCCTCAACCGAAGCCTCTAGCCCATGAATGAGTTCGCGTCTGTCGTTCAAGAAAGATGCGTTGGAAGCCCAAAATTCTCCTGAACCAACAACGCCAATCAAGCCGTCGAGGTTAGTGTAGTGAGTCAACCTACGCGGAACGTAGTGCGAGATTTCTTTTTTCGTTTTCGGTGGGGACGCCACGTTTTTCCTTCCGACCTAACTAGCTTTGTCTACCACCTTCTCCACCACCCGCCGCAGCTCCGCCGGCGTATGGTGCCCGCCGACAATCTCCTCATACCCAATCCCCGCCCGCCGCAGCGCTTCCTTCTTGACCGCATCCCGCGCCGCCGTCGCGTGGGCGCCCTGGAAATGCCCGCCGCCCTGATACTCGATCGCGGCGATCGGCTTGCAGTCGGCATCGACGATCAGCAGGTCGACGCGCTTGGAGTTGATGCAGCCGTAAGCCGCCTTGTCCTCGCACCGCAGGATCTCGCCCAGGCTGACCTGCGCCATCACCTGCCACCCCGACGGAGCGAGCTCGATCACCATCTTGTCCATCGCCCGGAACAGCCGCGCCTCGCTCTGATTGAGCAACGGCTGCGGTTTGAAGTCGGCCCGCATCACCGTCCGCAACTGGTCGGCCGCATCGGGCACCTTCGCCGGCAGCGCATCGGCCTTGGGCTGGAAGGGCAGAACCTTGCCGTCACGCCCACGCTTGTCCCACTTGCCCGGGTTGCGCCGCTTCCACGCCGCCCGCCGCTGCTTGCTGACAAACTGCTCGATCGCCATGCCGATCAGCGCGCCGACAAATAGCACGGCGACCAGCGACAGCGGCTCATCGATGAGAGCTAGGATTTCCGGCGGCATGGAACGCGATATATCCGCCGATGTCTAAGACTTTGCTACGGCTATTGAGCCGCAGCGATCCGCAGATCCTCGTCGAGGAACGCCTTGACGCCCGAGCCCGCCGGAATGTTGGCGCTGGTGCCGGTCATGAAGAAGCCGGCGACCGGGAGCAGCAGCACCGCTCCGACCACCGCCGCCGTGCCGGTCACGCCCTTGTCGTCGAACGTTCCGCTCAGCCGGATCAGCCGGTCGCCGACGCGGACGTTGAGCGCTCGCGCCTCGATGCGGCCGGACTTGCCCCACATGCCCTTGTTGCGGACGTCGGTGACTTCGCCCTCGGCCAGGCTGCCGGCCGGGATTACGACCTGGGTGCCGAGCCGCACGTCCGACGCGACCGCCATCCGGAGGCGCTGGCCGATGCGCAATTTCTTGCCGTTGGTGGTGATGCTTTCGGACATTGTCAGCGGCACCTCGGTCCCGGCGCGAAGCACCGATTCGCTCGCCGGAGCAATGATCACCGCCGGCTTGGGCACCGGAGCAATGGTGGCGGGCGCTTGCGCCGCTGGCTGGGCCGGCGCTGCCGGCTGTGCGGGCGTGGACGGCATTAAGGTCTGCGCGGCGGCAAGCGCCGCCAGCGCGATGGTGACTGAAGACATGAATTGATTCCCCTACTCGCGACTCGCTCCCCCGAGCGGTCCGGCGGCAGACTGGCGCAACCCACTGATTATGCAAGGCCCTTTGCGCCGGATCGGATGCATCGCGCCAAATCGCTGTCCTATTCGCCCGGACTATGATCCAAGCTGCTCGATGAACCCCGAGATCAACCAAACCAGACCCGCTACTAACCCCCTCGTGATCGCGCACGCACGTACGCGCGCGCGCGATCACGCGCGAGTGGTGCGACTTTTGCGACTTTCCGCGCGCTCGATGAACCCCGCTCGGACCGGGATTAGGAGCCGCCGCGGCTTGGGTGTAGGCTCGCGCCATCGCTGCCCGAGGGAGGGACCAATGCGCCGCGAACCCCGCACCGCCATGTTCGCCGCAGCGCTCGCCGCCTGTGCAGCGGCCGGCGCCTCCGCCGAGGAAAAGCGGAGCTACACCGGCGGCCGATTCTACCTCGACATCGGCGCCCACCCCGGCTTCCTCGGCCGCGCCGAAGGGGGCGACGGTCACCAGCAGCGGATCGAGATCGAAAGCTGGTCGTGGGGCGCGGCGCAGGCCGGAGCGAGCCTCGCCCTCGACGCGCCGGCGGCCGGTCGCGCCTTACCGGACTCGGCGGTCCTCGGTCGCGGCGCCCCGATCGACCCGGTGATCCCGGTTCCCGTGGTCGTCGCGCCGCGCGACATTGCTTCGGGCCAGGCGAGCGGCAAGCGCCAGCACGGTTCGATCACCATCACTCCGCAATTGGGCGCCCGCGCCGCGCTGCCGCTGCTCCGCCCCCTGCCCAGCGGCAGCGTCCGGGTGAAGCTTCGCAACCCGTGGCTCGGCTGCCGGGTCGGCGCCAGCATCACGGCGCTGACGCTCACCGTCCGCGACGGCAGCTACCGGCTGGAGGACGCCGTGACCACCGGCTGCGCGCCCGACAGCGCGAGCTTCGACTATGCCAAGGTGACGGTCCGCGGCTGGGATCCGGCCACCAAGCAGGAATGAATCAGGGCGCCGCCGGCGTCGATAGCGAAATCACCCCGCACGCAATCCGGTCGCCGCTGTTGCCGCTCGGGTCGGTCTCATAGTCGTCGGCCCGCGCGTGGATCACCAAGGCGGCGCCGTCGGCGTCCAGCAGGCTCGCGAAGCTCGCCCCGGGCAGGCTGACCGCTTCCTGGAGCACGCCGTTGGCCGACACGGTGACGTTGGGGATGTCGCCGCGGTGCGGGCCGGCGGGATTGTTGAAGCCGTGCCTGGCGCCGGTCGGGTTGAAGTGCGGGCCGCTGCTGTCGAACCGCGGCGGGTCGCAGCGGCCGACCGAGTGGACGTGGATGCCGTGGATGCCGTGCGGCAGCCCGGCCGCGCCGATCCGGAAGCCGACCCCGCCCGGAGTCTCCCACATCCGCACCGCTCCGACCGATTGGCCGGCGCTGTTGACGAGGGCGAATTGCGGACCCCCGACCGGCTCGCCGGTGGTGTTGCAGGCGCTGAGCGAAAGCCCCAGCGTGGCGGCGGTCGTCAGTGCGGTGAAGGTGCGCATGGGGGTGTCTCCTGTGGTCGCGTGCTGAACGGCGGAAGCGGCATTTGGCTCCCACAGGCGACCCGCAACCGACTGACTCCGTTTCGGATTTGGAACGACTCCGCGCAGGGGTCTATGGCCGCCTTGGGACATCATCCAGGGGAGGGTCGCATGGGCCGCAAATCGCGCAATTTCATTCGTGCCGGCGTTGCAGTGGCCGTGATCGTCGCGGCCGCACCCGCGGTGGCCGCATCGACCGATTATTTGCTCAAGCTTGGCGGCGTCGACGGCGAATCCTCAAAAGACAAGGGGCACAAGGAACAGATCGAGATCCAGTCCTTTTCGTGGGGCGCGAGCCGGGTCGACAATGGCCAGGCGGACGCGCTGACCGACGGCCTGCTGATCATCCGCTACATGAACGCGCCGGCAGCGTCTGGCGCTGCGGGCGGCGGCGGCGGTGCCGGCGGCATGGGCGCGGGCAAGGTCAGTATGCAGGATCTTTCGGTGATGCGCGGACCCCGCCAGACGACGTCCACGGACGGAAGCCAAAGCGCGACCGGCGCCGAGAAGTTTGGAGCCGTTGCCGGCATGCATCGGGATTCTTCGTCCGGCCAGGCAACCGGCAAGCGCCAGCACAAGCCGATCAGGGCGCGCGGCTATTACGACTCGGCCGCTCCGCTGGCTGCGGGCAGCCTGACGATCGCCGGCACATTCCCCGGCTGCACGGTCGGGACGCGCTACCCGAGCCTGACGCTCGCCGGGCGCGGCAAGCGCTACACGCTGCAGGATGCGATCATTACCAGTTGCGCGCGCGGCACCTTCGAGGGCGAGGCCGCGCCAATCGAGGAAGTCAGCTTCAACTACGCGAAGATCCAATACTAGCCGCGCGGTTTTAGGCGGAGCTGGCTTCGACAAGAGGTTCGATTTTGGCCAGCACCGCGCCCTCGCCGACCTGGGCGCCGGCTTCCGCGGCGAGGTCCGCGACCGTGCCGTCGAACGGGGCGACCAGCCCGTGCTCCATCTTCATCGCCTCGAGGGTCAGCAACCGTTGTCCCTTGGCAACATTTTCTCCGGCTGCGACTTCGACCGACGCGATCCGCCCGGGCATCGGCGCGACGATCGCCCCGTCGGCGACGCCATGCCCGCCGCTGCTGCCGCGCGAGCTGAGCTCGAACTCGAACGCCTGGCCCTCGTAGAAAACGACCACCCGCTCGTCGTCGCGGAAGCCGGTGACCGCGGCGAAGGGCTCGTCGACGGCGACGTTTCGGAAGCTTCCGCCGCGGCCGAGATAGACGCTCCGCGACGGCGGCTGGTTGGCCCGGAACCCGGTCAGGCCGGAGAGCGGCGACTCGTCCGCCTCGGCCAGCGCTACCACCGCCGCCCCGCGCCAGATGTCGTCGGGCGGTTCTGCCGGAGCGATCAGCGCATCGGCATGGCGTTCGAGGAAATTGGTGTCGAGGTCGGCGGCCTTGAAGGCCGGGTGGCTGATGGTCTCGACCAGGAAAGCGGCGTTGGTCCGCACCGGCCAGACCTCGACGTCCATCAGCGTCTCGACCAGCGCGACCGCCGCCGCCGACCGGTCCGCGCCGCGGCCGATCAGCTTGGCGATCATCGGGTCGTAATAAGGCGAGATCGCATCGCCTTCCTGGACGCCGGTGTCGACTCGGGCGCCGACTTGCGGAATATCGAAATGCTCGAGCTGGCCGACGCTCGGCAAGAACCCCGTGGCCGGGTCCTCGGCGTACAGCCGTGCCTCGATCGCGTGGCCGGCGATCGCCAGCTGCTTCTGCATTTTCGGCAGCTTTTCGCCCGACGCGACCCGCAATTGCCACTCGACCAGATCCTGCCCGGTGATCGCCTCGGTGACCGGATGCTCGACCTGCAGCCGCGTGTTCATCTCCATGAACCAGATGCGGTCGGCCTTGAGGCCTTGCGAAGCGTCGGCAATGAACTCGACCGTCCCCGCGCCTTCGTACTTCACCGCCTGCGCCGCCCGCACCGCCGCCGCGCACACCGCCTCGCGGGTCGCCGCGTCCATCCCCGGCGCCGGCGCTTCCTCGATGACCTTCTGGTGCCGCCGCTGGAGCGAGCAGTCGCGCTCGAACAGATGGACGACATTGCCGTGGCTGTCGCCGAACACCTGCACCTCGATGTGCCGCGGGCGCTCGATATATGTCTCGAGGATCACCCGGTCGTCGCCGAACGACGACGCCGCCTCGCGCTTGCAGCTTTCCAGCGCGTCCTGAAAATCTTCCGCGCGCTCGACCCGACGCATGCCCTTGCCGCCACCGCCCGCGACCGCCTTGATCAAGATCGGATAGCCAATCTTGTCGGCCTCGGCCTGAAGCGCTTCGGGCGACTGGTGCTCGCCGAGATAGCCCGGAGTCACCGGCACCCCCGCCTCGGCCATCAGCTTCTTGGCCGCGTCCTTCAGCCCCATCGCCCGGATGCTGTCCGGCTTGGGCCCGACCCAGATCAGCCCGGCGGCGATCACCGCCTCCGCGAAGTCCGCGTTCTCGGAGAGAAACCCATAGCCCGGGTGGATCGCCTCGGCTCCCGTCTCCCTCGCCGCGGCAATGATCCGTTCGCCGACCAGATAGGATTCCCGCGCCGGGCTCGGGCCGATGTGCACCGCCTCATCGGCCGTCCGCACATGCAGCGCGTTGCGATCCGCGTCCGAATAAACCGCCACCGTCCGAATCCCGAGCCGCGCGGCCGTGCGCATCACCCGGCAAGCAATCTCCCCCCGATTGGCAATGAGCAGCGAACTCAGCATAATTCCTCCCCGGAACGGGGAGGGGGACCGCTCGACGCAGGCGAGCGGTGGAGGGGTCCCGCGCCTGAACATCTGCTCAAACTCACTCTAGGAACGGCATCCAGATCGCGCAGCGCCCATGCGCGCCCGAATTGCTCGATCGATGCCTGGAGGACGCGTGGGGCCCCTCCACCATGCTGCGCATGGTCCCCCTCCCCGTTCCGGGGAGGAATTTCGGGGTCAGAAATCAGGCGCGGACTTCCTCGATGCCGACGCTGTTGCGGCGGAGCGCTTTCAAGACCGTGTCGACAATCCCGGCGGCGTCGAGCCCGGCCTCGGCATATTGCTTCTCGGGCTTGTCATGCTCCTGAAAGCGGTCGGGCAGGCGCATGGTGCGGATCTTCAGGCCGGCGTCGACCAGCCCCTCGTCGCTGGCCAGCGTCAGCACATGCGCTCCCAAGCCGCCGACCGCGGCTTCCTCGATCGTCACCGCGACCTCGTGGCTGGCCAGCAGCTTGCGGATCAGCTCGGCATCCAGCGGTTTAGCGAAACGCAAGTCGGCGACCGTCGTCGGTAGCCCCATCGCGTCCAGCTGGTCGGCGGCTTTCTCCGCCTCCTCGAGCCGGGTGCCGAGCGACAGGATCGCGACCGTCTTGCCCTCGCGGACCACGCGGCCCTTGCCGATCTCGAGCGCCTGCGGCTCGGCGGGCAACGGCAGCCCGCGCCCTTCGCCGCGCGGATAGCGGACAGCGATCGGCCCGGCATCATGCAGCGCCATGGTGTGAACCATGTGCGTCAGCTCGACCTCGTCGGCCGCGGCCATGACGACGAAGTTCGGCAAGGTGCAGAGATAAGCGAGGTCGAACGCGCCGCAGTGGGTCGCCCCGTCGGCGCCGACCAGCCCGGCGCGGTCCATCGCGAAGCGCACCGGCAGATTCTGGATGGCGATGTCGTGGACCACCTGGTCGTAGGCGCGCTGGAGGAAGGTCGAATAGATCGCGCAGAACGGGCGATGGCCCGCGGCCGCCAATCCGCCCGCGAACGTCACCGCATGCTGCTCGGCGATGCCGACGTCGAACGTCCGCTCCGGGAAGCGCTGCTCGACCTTGTCGAGCCCGGTGCCCGACGGCATCGCGGCGGTGATCGCGACGATCTTCTCGTCGCGCTCCATCTCCGCTGAGAGCGCCGTCGCAAACACCGACGTATAGCTCGGCGGCCCGCCGCCCGGGCCCTTGTCCTGCTTGCCCGAGACGACGTCGAACTTGACCACGCCGTGATATTTGTCGGC
>CAYSHL010000056.1:0-9799 GCA_964430865.1 uncultured Sphingomonas sp. | reverse complement strand
TCGCCGTGCCGACCCTGTCCGGCGCCACCGCGCTGCAATTGTTCAAGCATTGGGATAATATCCCGACCGGCCAGTTCGCGTGGATCGGGCTCGGCAGCCTGGTCTCGTTCGTGGTCGCCATCATCGTCGTCAAAGCCTTCATGGCGATCGTCACCCGCTACGGCTTCGCGCCGTTCGCCTGGTACCGGATCGTCGCCGGATCGGTCGCCCTGGCCTGGCTGACAATCCGCTGATTTATCTCTTGTTCATCAAGTGCTAAGCTCCTTCCGAGCAACTTGATCGCAAGTTCGAAGCGGGTTTGAGGAGCCGACCATGCGCGCCTTCCAGTTGATCCTGCCACTCGCTCTCGCCGCGAGCCCCGCGCTTGCGCAAACCAAGCCCGCGCCCGCCCCTGCGGCGCCCCAGACGATCACCGTTCCGCCAGCGCTGACCGACCCGGCGACGGCCGACAAGCTGGCGCGGATGATGCAGGCGATGTCGAAAGCGTTCCTCGAATTGCCGGTCGGCGAGATCGAAGCCGCCGCCCAAGGGCGTGCCGCGACCCGCACTGACCGCCGGCGGACCGTCCGCTCGGTCGGCCGCGCCGAGGACCCGAACTTCGAACGCAATCTCCAGCGCGACCTCGCCAACAGCAAGCCGATGATCGAGGCCAGCATGAAGGCGCTGGCGGCCGCCTTGCCGGCGATGATGAAGGGCCTGAGCGAGGCCGGGCGCGAGCTCGACAAGGCCGCCTCGAACCTACCCTCGCCGAACTATCCGAAACGGTAGCGTCCCGCGGTTCGCGCGGAGCAGACGCGCCTAGACGCAAGCGCATGCTCCGCTAAAGCTGCCGCTTCATGTGGCAGCTGTTTCAATTCCCGTTATGCCCGTTCTCGCGCAAGGTCAGGCTGGTGCTCGCCGAAAAGGGCATCGGCCATGAGCTGGTCCGCGAAAACCCCTGGGAGCGGCGCGACGAGTTCATTGACCTGAATCCCGCCGGCGAGACTCCGGTGATGGTTGATCCCGAAGCCGGGATCACCCTGATCGGAAGCCAGCCGATCGTCGAATATTTCGAGGAAACCGTCGAGCGAATGCCGATGATCCACGGCAATGCGGCGCTCCGGGCCGAGATCCGGCGGCTGGCGATGTGGTTCGACGAAAAGCTCTACCGCGAGGTCGTCGAGCCGCTGATGAACGAGCGGATGCGCAAGCGCCTGGTGAGCCGGGAATCGCCGGACACAAGGATTCTTCGCGAGGCCATGCGGATCGCCAACGGCCACCTCGATTATGTCGATTATCTGCTCGACCATCGGCGCTGGCTGGCGGGGCCCGGCCTCAGCCTCGCCGACTTCACCGCCGCCGCGCATCTGTCGGTCGTCGACTATCTGGGCGCGCTCGACTGGCGCGGCCACAAGCAGACCAAGGATTGGTACGCGGTGATGAAATCGCGGCCCGGCTTCCGGCCCTTGCTCGGGGAACGCATGGAAGTGATCGTCCCGCCGGCGCATTACGACAAGGTCGATTTCTAATGGGAATTGGAACCTATAAGGTTTAATCCCACCAATCTGACGAACAGCTGATGTTCATCGTAGCGCGACGACTCGCCCTCGATTCGCGGCGAGCGAATCGGCGGTGGCCCGGGGCGGGGCGTTTAACCCAGCAGAGACTCGCCTCATCCGAAGGAGACAGAAGGTGACCATGATGAAGCTCTTTGCTGGCGCGGCCGGCCTTGCGGCGATTGCCGCGTCGGCTCCTGCCGCAGCGCAGTACGGTTATGGCAATCCGTACGCCTATTCGAACCCGTACGCCTATTCGAACCCGTACGCCTATTCGAACCCGTACGCCTATGCGAACCCGTATGGTCGTTCGTACGGCTACAACAATCGTTTGGCCGCGATGGCCACGCAGCAATGTTCGGCCGCGGTCCAGAACCGTCTCTACCGGCGGTCGAGCAATGGGGTGACCGGCATCGTCGGAGCGCTGCTCGGCGCCAACACGATGAGCACCGGCCGGGTGCTGGCGGTGACCCAGGTCGTCCCGCGCGGCAGCACGGTGCGCGTCCGCGGTCTCGCGACCAGCGGCCGTTCGGCCGGCTACGGACCGTACGGCGTCGGCGCTTATGGCGCGGTCGGCTATGCCCACCAGCCCGACCTGTCGTTCAAGTGCGACGTCGACTATCGCGGCTACGTTCGCGACGTTGACATCATGCGCCGATAGATCGGCGTTGATTTGAAAAGGGAAGCGCCGGGTTCGCCCGGCGCTTCTTTTTTTATGCGCTAGGCGGCCGGCGTCGCCGCAACCAGATAATCGAGGCTCAGATCCTCGCTCAGGTGCAGCCCGCGCGTCGGCGACCAGGCGATGCCTTCGAAATCGCAGCACCGCAGCCCGCAATCTTCGAGCAGCCCCTTCATCCGCTCCGGCGCGATGAACTTGTCATAATCGTGGGTGCCTTTGGGGATGCGCCCCAGCCCTTCCGCAAGCGTGATCGTCAGCAGCTTCGACCAGGCGGTCCGGTTGGGCGTCGACAGGATCATCAGCCCACCGAGCGCGAGGCGCCGCGCCAGCGCCGCCAGGAACGCCCGCGGGTCGGCGACATGTTCGATCACCTCCAGCGAGGTGACGAGGTCGAACGCGCCCTCGATGTCCTCGACCGCGGCCGCGCGGTAATCGATCTCCAGGCCTTGCCCCCGCGCGTGCTCCCGGGCGACCTCGATCAGCTCGGGCGACGCGTCGATCGCAGTCACCTTGGCGCCCAGCCGCGCCAGCGGCTCGGCGAGCAGGCCGGCCCCGCAGCCGACGTCGAGCGCGCTCTTGCCTTCCAGCGGCCGCCGCCTGTGCTCGTCGACCTGCCAATGCTGGTTGATCCGGTCGCGCATGTAGGCCAGCCGCACCGGGTTCAATTTGTGCAGCATCGCCGACGCGCCGTTCGGGTCCCACCAGTCGCCGGCCATCCTGGCGAACTGCTCGACCTCCCGGTCCACGATGCTTGTTTCGCTCATGCCGCCCTCCTAACAGTCGCCGCTTCGAAGCCCAAGGAGCCGCATGGCGCGCCCAAAAAACCGGATAGTGATGAAGTTCGGCGGCACGTCGATGGCCGGCATCGAGCGCATCCGCCACGTCGCCGAGCGGGTCCGGCGCGAGGCCGAGGACGGCGACGAAGTGCTGGTGGTCGTCTCGGCGATGGCCGGCGAGACCGACCGGCTGGTGCAACTGTGCCGCGAGGCCGCTGCGCTCCACGACCCGAGCGAATATGACGTCGTCGTCGCCTCGGGCGAGCAGGTGACCGCGGGCCTGCTGGCGATGACCTTGCAGAACATGGGCGTGAAGGCGCGCAGCTTCATGGGCTGGCAGCTCGTGCGGGCCTCCGGGGTTCACGGCAACGCGCGCGTCGACGCGGTCGAATCCGGGCTGCTCGACGAGGCGCTGAAAAGCGGCATCGTCGCGGTCATTCCCGGCTTCCAGGGGATTAGCGAAGATGGCCGCGTCGCGACCCTCGGCCGCGGCGGGTCGGACACGTCTGCAGTCGCCATCGCCGCCGGCGTCAATGCCGACCGCTGCGACATCTACACCGACGTCGACGGCGTCTACACCACCGACCCCCGCATCGTCCCCAAGGCGCGCAAGCTCGACGCGATCACGTTCGAGGAAATGCTCGAGCTCGCCGGGGTCGGCGCCAAGGTGTTGCAGACGCGCTCGGTCGGGCTTGCAATGCGGGAGAATTTGCCGCTGCGGGTCTTGTCGGCGTTTGAGGACAAGCCCGGAACGCGCGTTGTGGCGGAGCTTTCAGGAGCGGACATGGAGAGAAACCAGATCGCCGGGATCGCCGCCGACAAGAACGAGGCGCGGGTCACGCTGACCGGCATCGCCGACGCTCCGGGGATGGTCGCGAAAGTCATCAGCCCGCTGGCCGAGGCCGGCATATTGGTCGACATGATCGTCCACGCGGCGACCCCCAACACCGGCTCGTCCGACCTCACCTTCACCGTCCCGCGCGCGAGCCTGGCGCAGGCGATGGCGGTGATCGAACAGCGCAGGGACGCGATCGGCTACGACGCGCTGATTGACGACGATGCGGTCGCCAAGGTCAGCATCGTCGGCGTCGGCATCCGCTCCAACCCGGGCCTGGCGGCGAAAATGTTCGAGACGCTGGCCGAGCGGCAGATCAATCTGCTCGCCGTGTCCTCGTCCGAGATCAAGGTCAGCGCGCTGATCGCCGAGGCCGAGCTCGATCTCGCCGTGCGGGTCCTGCACACCGCGTTCGGACTGGATTCCGATAGCCCCTCCCCTTGATGATCACAAAAAACGAACCGTTTGCTGACGGTTTGTTTTTTGTGATGGGTTGGGGTGGGGTGGACTCTCCGATAAAGCCACGCGCTATGAATGACGCCACCCCCACCCAACCCTCCCTCATCAAGGGGGAGGGCTCACTCGGCCACGTTTCCGCAGGCCATCGGCGCCTCGCGCAATTGATGCACCGCGGCACCGAGTTCCTCGGCTGCGACATCGCCATCATGGGCGGCGCGATGAGCTGGGTTTCGGAGCGGAACCTGGTCTCGGCTTTGTCCAATGCGGGAGCGTTCGGGGTGATCGCTTGCGGCGCGATGAATCCCGAGCAGCTCGACATGGAAATCGCCGAAACGAAGGCCCGCACGCAGCGGCCGTTCGGCGTCAACCTGATCACCATGCACCCGCAATTGAGCGAGCTGATCGACACCTGCGCGAAGCACGGAGTCACCCACATCGTCCTCGCCGGCGGGCTGCCGCCGACCGGATCGATCGACCGCATCAAGGGCAGCGGCGCCAAGCTGGTCTGCTTCGCGCCGGCGCTCAGCCTGGCCAAGAAATTGATCCGCTCGGGCGCCGACGCTCTGGTCATCGAGGGGATGGAAGCCGGCGGCCACATCGGCCCGGTCGCGACCTCGGTGCTGGCGCAGGAAATCCTGCCACACGTCGCCCATGATATCCCGGTGTTCGTCGCCGGCGGGATCGGCCGCGGCGAGGCGATCGCCGCTTACCTCGAGATGGGCGCTGTCGGGGTCCAGCTCGGGACCCGCTTCGTCTGCGCGACCGAGAGCATCGCCCATCCCAATTTCAAGAAGATGTTCATCCGCGCTTCGGCCCGCGACGCGATTCCCTCCGTCCAAATCGATCCGCGGCTGCCGGTGATCCCGGTGCGGGCGCTCAAGAACCGGGAAATGGAGAATTTCGCCGCCAAGCAGCGCGAAGTCGCGCAGCTCCTCGACCAGGGCGCCATCGAGATGGGCGAGGCGCAGCTCCAGATCGAGCATTATTGGGCCGGAGCGCTGCGGCGGGCGGTGATCGACGGCGACGTCGAAAGCGGGTCGGTGATGGCCGGCCAGTCGGTCGGAATGGTCACGCGAGAGGAACCGGTGGCGGAAATCATCAAGGAGCTCGCCGACGAAGCCGCCGCGGCGCTCGACAGCCGCGGCTAACGGCTCTCCGCGCAATGCAAGTCTGCCTTGCAATCTTATTTCTACATATGTAGATATTCGCCTGTGAAGCGAAACCGCAAACTATCCCCGCAGACGGCGCAGTTACTCGCGGCCTTGTTGTCGCGCCCGGGCGAGTGGCGGTACGGGTACGACCTCACCAAAGAACTCGGGCTGCAATCCGGGACCCTCTATCCGCTGCTCATCAGGCTGTGCGACCAGGGACTTCTCGACGCGGAATGGCACCCCGCCGAGCGGCCAGGCCGGCCCCCGCGCCACGCGTACCGACTGACGAATGCGGGGGTGAGCTTCGCGCATGCCAGTCTCGCATCGGCCCCGCATCGTTCGGCCGCGCCGAAGGCAACGGCATAATGAGCCGCTTTGCCGCTTTGTTGGGCAAGGCTGCCGTTCGAGTGTTGCCCGTCTCCCTAAAACCCTGGGGTACCGCGATGACGGCGGAGCTCGACTACATCGGCAATGAACGCGCCGCGATCCGTTACTCGGCCGGCTGCCTCATGGCGGCCATCCAGGAGCGGGCACGCGATTTCGAGACGCGCTTTTCGGCCGGGCTTTGGTCGATCGCAGCGGTCAGCGCGGCATTCGCTCTGTTCCATGCCTATTGCGGGACTCGAGGCGTCCAGGTGCTGCTCGGTCGCCCGGACGGATTCCTCGACTCGCTGGTGCGCAGCGGCCGCGCCGACGCGGTAGTGATCGCCAGCTACCGGAGCGCGATGCCGATTGTCATCGCCTGCCTGTTGGCGCTTGGCGCGGCTCATCTTGCCGCAGCCTATTTTCTCGTTCGCCGTCGCTTGCGAGGGTTTCTTGTCGCGTGGTGCAGCGCGTGTGGAATTGCAGCCTTCGCGGTGACGATTCAGCTTTCGATCGTCCCGGCGGGCGACGAACTGCCTTCCGAATTTTTCGCATTACTCATCCAGGCGACGTCTTTGTCGCTGCTCCTGCTCTGGTCGAATGGGCAGCACGGTCGCTCGAGGAGGCAAGCATGACATTTGGGACATCGGTCAGGCGTTCGCGGAGGCGTTCCCTCGGGAAGCTGTGCTCGATTGGCCTGATAGCGATCGTCGCCGGTTGCGCCACTCACATCCCTGTCAGCCCGTCACGCGGGCCTGCCGAGCTACTCGCCAGGATGAAGGACAGCTGCGGCGGCGAAGCCTGGGACCGGGTCGTCGGTTGGCACGAAACCGGAGTCGCCGACCTTCCGGGGCGGCCGGGCATCCCCCATGAGATCTGGCACGACATGCGGACGTTGAAGACGGCGATGATGAACCGCGTCGGCGACCGGGTCATGCGTCACGCCGGCTTCAACGGCTCGACCTACTGGCAAGTGAAGCCCGACGGTGCCGTTGAGGTCGGTGACGATCCCGCCAAGCTGCGCCGGCACCGCCGCGATGCATATCGCAGCAGCGCCGGCTGGTTTTTCCCGGAGCGCTTCCCGGCTGAGATCGCTCTCGCCGGTAGCGTGCAAGTCGGCGGGACAGCGCATCATGTGCTCCGCATCGCCCCTGCCGATGCCGAACCATTCGACCTGTGGGTCAATTCGACAACCCACCGCATCCACACGATCGTCGCCGGTGAAGAGTACGCCGAACTTTCAAACTATCGGATGTTCGGCGGCGTTTGTTCAGCCACGCTTGGAAAACAGGGTGACGGCGATCCGGCGCACGAGGTCGTACTTCACGTCCGGACGATCGACACGTCCAGGGCCATCCCCGCCGCAACCTTCGAGCCACCGGTCGGAGCCCAGCGAGGAGTCACGGGCTCGTAGAATAGATCTCTCCGGCCGCGGAGCTGGTGCGCGGAGATCGGCGCGTCGCGTTACCGGCTATTTCGGCACTTCGGCTTGCGCACCAACATCCTTGTCTGATTGCAAGACTTGCAGAGCCGTGGCGGCCGACGTTTGCTGGCCGGCGGTCGGGGCCGATGGGGGCGTCACCTGCCTGCCTTTCACAAAGTCCCTGACGTCGGCCTGGTGGTTGCAGGCCGTCTTGATTTTCGTTCCCTCGCACTCGGGGTGCTTTTTCCCCGTCGTTGTATTGCTCACCGGTTCCGCCGACGCGATCGTTGCGATCACCAGGCAGGAAGCGGTCAGGGACGTCGCCAGAAGTTTAAAATGCTGCATCGCGGGCCAGCCTTTCAAGGTAGCCAACTATATCACGGTCGCCGCCGAATGGCAGCTTCCGACCCATTGCGGACATTAGAAGCATCGCTAATCTGCGCCGGCGATGGCTGTCCTTCGTAAGATACTTGGCGTTCTCATTATCCTCGCAGGCTTTGCCGCAATTAGCATCATAGTCAGAGGGGAGCCGCGGGTTTCGGCCCTGATGTACGCTGCTTTGTGGGTATGTTTGACGGTGGCGTTCCCCCTTGCAGGCTGGCTGCTACGACCAAACAGGATCGCGCGGCGCTAGCATCCGCTTTCCACCCATTGCGGACGTTAGGCGCAAGGGTCTCGTGCACTCGACTCAGCGGAAAAAAGTTGCGACTTTGCATACATGTTCTGGATCGTTCTTGCCGCTGAAGTAACCGCTCCTGCTCCGTATCCAGTCATTGGATGGTTCAGCTATAAAGACACGCCGCAATACCTTATAAGGCAAGGTCCTGGACTGTGGACGGTGCCCGTCCGAGTGACTGTCGAACCAACTGGCCGGATAAACAGCTGCCAGGCGGAGGCAATTGGCCCGGTCCCGCAGCTAAACGGCTATACGTGCAGCATCATACGCCGCCGGGTGAAGTTTCGGCCTGCCACCATTGCTGGCTCTCCGGCGTATGGCGTGTATCGCACCGCGGTCAGGTACGTTGTGGCTGACGCGCCGTGGGATATTTCCAAGGTAAGCAGTGCGGACTTTGATATTCACCTGGACCGCCTGCCATCCGGGCTTACGTCCCCCAGACTCGTCAAGGTGGCCTTTGCTGTTGATGCGAATGGCCAGAAATCATTCTGCGAAGCCGACGAAACGGCCGGACCGCTGGTGAGCCGTGACCTCTCTCTGGTCGCTGTTGCCTGCGACAGGGTCATGAAGGGTTACCGGGCCACGGCGGCTACTGTAGCAGGCAAGCCAGTGGCATCCGTCCAAAACGCGTCCGTCCAATTCTCCGCGCCGACTAGCCAAGGCAAATAGCGGCCAATTTCACCCAAAGCAGACATTGGCCGCGGGCTCGGCTTACCCGCGGCACAGGGTCGCCGGTCGAACTCGTAGAGGCTATTAATAGCCGTAAGGATTGCGCGGCTGTTGGTAGCTGCCCGTGCGTTCGGCATAGCTCAGCGCGCCGGCAAAATAGCGCAGCCGCTCGCGAAGAACCTGCGCCTCGCTTCGAGTAATCCCCTGGGATGAGTAGTGCCGCTCGAGGGCCAGATGGTCGTGCAGGTCACCCATCATCCGACGGGCTTCACCGTGATCGAACAGGCCGCGCTGAACGCCGGCATGGATACGCTGCTCGAACTGACCCGCGTGGGGCCGGATGATCAGTCCATGGCGGCCGTAACCGCCGTTCGCATATTGGTCGTAGATGTCATACTGCTGGTACGGCTGGTACGGCTGGTACCGCTGATAGCGTTGCGCCGCAGCAGGGGTCGAAATTAGCGCGACTGAGGCGGCCGCTGCCGCGAAGACAAAGCTTTTCATCTGTTCGCTCCTGGTCGTTTCCACCGGAACTAAAGCCATGCAGATGAGGGTCGCCTGAACTTCCTGGTCAGCCGCCGTTCACTCGATTGGCCAGCGCTGGGCGCCTACTGGCCGGGACGCCCGTTTTCGATCCATTGCGGACATCAGGTCGGGCGACGGCATCGCTTTCCCTCGTATTCGAACCGATTGAGAACGTAGGCCTTGCCGCTCCATCGATAGACCGGGAAGCAAAAACCGGGTCCCCCGATCGAGATGTCCGGCCACCCGCCGGCGCCCTTTATCCCGAGTGGTTCGGCGATGCCGAGATTGCTCAGCATGACTTTCCATGAACCCGTCGGCTGCTTGGACAAGAGCCAGAAGTGAGTGCCGGTATTGCCATAGCAGATGCCGCTACCCTCGCTGATCACCGCCTCGGCCCGGCCGTCCCCATTCAGGTCCTTATAGAGCTCAACGCTGCCGGGGGTGTAAGACGCGCCCTCCATTCCCTCGCAGTCACGAGTCCGCCAGGCGCCGCCGCGCTGCACAAAACCCGCTGCCTTGAACATCGCCGAACGCTCAGCCGGTGAGGGCAGATCAGCGGCGAATGCCGACGATGCGAGGAGGCATATTGCGGCGAAAAACAGGCGCATCGCGTCACCCTTTCCGGGCTGGTGGAGCTGAGGGGAATCGAACCCCTGACCTCTGCAGTGCGATTGCAGCGCTCTCCCATCTGAGCTACAGCCCCGCGCC
>CAYSHL010000055.1:0-9838 GCA_964430865.1 uncultured Sphingomonas sp. | reverse complement strand
GCTCGGCGCGGTGGGCGTCGTCGCGGGCGTAGAGGGTCTTGGCGCCGGCGGTCAGCCGGTACAGCGGCGGCTGTGCCAAAAATAAGTGCCCGCGGCGGACGAGCTCGGGCATTTCCTGGAAGAAGAAGGTCATCAGCAGAGTGGCGATGTGGGCGCCGTCGACGTCGGCGTCGGTCATGATGACGATCCGCTCGTAGCGCAAAGCGTCCTCGTTGAACGCCTCGCGGCTGCCGCAGCCGAGCGCCTGCCCGAGGTCGGCGATCTCGCTGTTGGCGCGGATCTTGTCGGCGGTGGCGCTGGCGACGTTGAGGATCTTGCCGCGGATCGGCAGGATCGCCTGGGTCTTGCGGTCGCGCGCCTGCTTGGCCGAGCCGCCGGCGCTGTCGCCCTCGACGATGAACAGCTCCGTGCCCTCGGGCGCGTCGTTGGCGCAGTCGGTGAGCTTGCCGGGGAGGCGCAGCTTGCGGCCGCTGGTCGCGGTCTTGCGCTTGACCTCGCGCTCGGCGCGGCGCTTGAGGCGCTCCTCCATGCGCTCGACGATCGAGCCCAAAAGCGCCCGGCCGCGGTCCATATTGTCGGCGAGGAAATGGTCGAAATGGTCGCGGACCGCGGCCTCGACGAAGCGCGCCGCCTCGAGGCTGGTCAGGCGGTCCTTGGTCTGGCTCTGGAAATGGGGATTGCGGATGAACACCGACAGCATCAGCTCGATGCCGTTCATGACGTCGTCGGCGGTGATGTCCTTGGCCCGCTTGTTGCCGACCAGCTCGCCGAATGCGCGGATGCCCTTGGTCAGAGCGGCGCGAAGGCCCGCCTCGTGGGTGCCGCCGTCGGGGGTCGGGATGGTGTTGCAATAATAGCTTTCGGAGCCGTCGCTGTAGAGCGGCCAGGCGACCGCCCATTCGGCGCTGCCCTGGGAGCCTTGGTCAACAGTGGTGGGGAACGCCTGGCGGCCGGTGAACGGTTGAGCGGTGACCGACGGGCGCTCGCCGAGCTGCTCGGCGAGATGGTCGGCGAGGCCGCCGGGGAATTGGAACACCGCCTGCTCGGGGACGTCGGCGCTGGCCAGCGCGGGGTCGCAGCGCCAGCGGATCTCGACCCCGGCGAACAGATAGGCCTTGGAGCGGGCGAGCTTGTGGAGGCGGGCGGGGTCGAAGCGGGCGTCGGCGCCGAAAATGTCGGGGTCGGGGACGAAGGCGACGGTGGTGCCGCGCTTGTTGGGGGCCGGGCCGACGGTCTCGAGCGGTCCGGCGGCGAGCCCGCGCTCGAAGCGCTGGCGGTAGAGCGTCTTGTCGCGGGCGACCTCGACCAGCGTCTCGCTCGACAGAGCGTTGACGACGCTGACCCCGACGCCGTGCAGGCCGCCTGAGGTCGAATAGGCCTTGGAGTCGAACTTGCCGCCCGAGTGGAGCGTGGTGAGGATCACCTCGAGCGCCGACTGCTGGGGATATTTGGGGTGCGGGTCGACCGGGATGCCGCGGCCGTTGTCGGTGACCGTCAGCCGGTTGCCGGTCTCCAGGGTCACCTCGATGCGGGTCGCGTGGCCGGCGACCGCCTCGTCCATCGCATTGTCGATGACCTCGGCGGCGAGGTGGTGGAGGGCGCGGGCGTCGGTGCCGCCGATGTACATTCCGGGCCGGCGGCGAACCGGCTCGAGCCCCTCCAGCACCTCGATCGACGAGGCGTCGTAGCTGTCGGGCGCCGCGGACGCGGCGGAGGTGAAGAGGTCGGCCATGTGGGCCTTGCTATAGGGCTCGGATTCGCGGGGTGCCAAGCAAGCGGCGTTTGCTTGTCCACAGCTTCTATGTTATAACGCGCGTATGAACAAGGTGTCCAAGCTCGTCCCGGTCGGTAACTCGACTGGCGTAATCGTGCCTCGCGAGTTGCTTGCACTCAGCGGTCTGGCGCAAGGCGAAGAGGTCACGATCAAAGCCAGTCCGGGCCGTATCGAGATCGAGTCTGCAGACGATGACTTCGAACGGCAGATGGCGATTGCGCGGGAAGTCATGCAGCGGCGGCGCAAGGCACTTCGTCAGCTCGCAAAGTGACAGAGTGGCGTTGGGTCGGGCAGCGTGTCGCGCTCGCCCTTCATGCCGAGCAATTGCGGGCCTGGGGCGGGGGCGAGGGCCTGCGCGACGAAGGGTTGTTCGAGAGCGCTTTGGCCCGCCCGCAGAATCTCGCCGCTTACGAAGAGCCTGACGCGGCCCATCTCGCCGCCAGCTATGCTTTTGGATTAACGAAGAATCACCCCTTCATTGACGGCAACAAGCGAACGGCATTGGTCGTTTGCGAAACATTCCTCAACGACAACGGCTATGCGCTCGGCGCGAACGACGCGGAATTGGCGGTGTTGTTCGAGGACTTGGCCTCTAGCGACATCAGCGAGGAAGAACTAGCCGCCTGGTTTCGCGAGCGGATCAGCGCCGCCTAGACCGCCCTTCGAACAAGGTGTCGAGGCCGTAGCGGCCGGCGCCGCGGAGGCCGAAGTAGAGGCCGAGAACGATCAGGACCGCGGCCGGCCAGATGCCGGGGACGGGGTCGTTCCAGTGGACCATCCACACCGCGACGGTGAAGTTGAAGGCGGTGATCAGCCCGAACCAGCGGGTCATGAGGCCGAGGATGAAAGCGATTCCGGCGGCGAACTGGGCGTAGACCGAGAGCGGCGCCATCAGCTCCGGGTAGACGAATTTGAACTGCGTGAGGAACTTGACGAATTCGTCCATCCGAGCGGCGCTGAAGATATTGTCGTGGCTCTGGTAGATCAGGAACGCGCCGGTCGCCCAGCGCAGCGCCAGCAGGCCGAGGTCGGAGTGCCGCGCATTGCCCGGCAGGAACAGCAATTGCTTGAGACTGGCCATGATGCTTCCTCTCGACCACCGTTTCTAGGCCGGTGCGGGGCGGCCGCGCATGCGTCATTCGACCAACGGCCGGAGGGTATCGAGCAGCCGCCGCCGGACCCCTTGAAATCCGTGATTTTCGACCCAGATTTTTCTCGCCGGGCGCCTGATGGGTCCGGTGACGGGACGGTGCAGGCCGTTCGAGGCTTCTCCGCCCGCCCTTGCTCAACATGAGGAGGACATAATATGCGTAGCGCATTCGACTTCGCGCCCTATCGGCGCTCCACCGTCGGCTTCGACCGGCTGTTCGACATGCTCGAGGACAGCTCGATGGGCTCAAACGGCGAGAATTACCCGCCGTTCGACCTCATCAAGCTCGGCGACAACGACTATCGCATCGAGCTCGCGGTGGCCGGCTTCAAGCCCGACGAAATCGACATCACCGCCCAGCAGAACGTGCTGATCGTTACCGGCCGCAAGAACGAGCAAAACGAGCAGAAAGGCTCCGATTACATCTATCGGGGCATCGCCAACCGGTCGTTCGAGCGCCGCTTCGCGCTCGCCGACCACATCCAGGTCCGCGGCGCGGACCTCAAGGACGGCCTGCTGGCGATCGAGCTGGTCCGCGAGATCCCCGAGGCGATGAAGCCCAAGAAGATCAATATCGGCTCAGGCTCGGAGCAGCCGCGCGAGCGTTCGGCGATCGGCGGCGACCAGCCGGCGTCGCGGCAAACCGTCGACGCTGAAGCCGAGCACGCCTGACCGCATCGGTTTAGCGCTTAAAAAAGGCCCCGGGAGCATCCGCTTCCGGGGCCATTTTATTGGCGAAGTGTTGCGATCGCTAACCGATCTCGCTCCAGCGCTACGCCGATTTTACATCGGTGGTCGAAGCAACGCTGGTGACTTCATCGTCTTCGCCAGCGACGATAATCGTCTGTTCGCCGTTCGCGCCCTGCAAGCGCAGGATGCGGCGGTTCTGAACGGCGCGCCAGCCGACGGCCACAATGACCGAGAAGACGGCGAGACCGAACAAGATAGCCATCAGGCTCGAGGCTGAGTCAGTCATCGGAAATACCCCTTGTGAGATGGACGTAATTGGGGGCGAAACGACCAGCCGTGATGGAAGGATGCCCGACGCGGATTCGCTTTCCCGGTTTGGGACGCTGACGTCACTGCACGTTAGCGAGCGGCGGCGGTTTACCAGGCGCGGGTTTCGGCGATGTGCTTGCGGGCGGCGATGCGGATCAGGGCGTCGGCGACTTCTTCGGCCGACTGGGCGGCGTGGAAGGGGCTTCGGGCGGTGAGACGGTCGAGCTCGCGGGCGCCGCGGGCGGGATCGCTTTTCACCCAGTCGCGTACCGTTCGTTCAAGCAATTCCCGGGTCATTGTTGATTCCTCGACAGGGGCGGTCCCGGGCGCGGGAGTGGAGCGCGCCCGGGACCGGGAGCTAGTCCTTGGTTGCGGTCACCTTGAGGAAGGTGGCGGGGATTTCGGTGCTGGCGCCGCCGCGATTCTGCGCGGCGAACAGCGCCTCGAGCTCCTCGGCCAGCTGGCCGGCGCGGCCGTCCTTCGCGGCCGCGTCGAAGGCGTTCATGGTCGGTCCGTAATAGTCGCGGAAGATCGCCAGCAGCTCGCTCGGCGGGCCGGGGCAGCGGAAGACCCAGGTCGCGCGTTCGAAGCCGATGTTGCCCGGCGGGATTCCGGCGGCTTCGAAGCGCTCGCGGACCTGCGCCTCGTCGCCCCAGGTCATCGGACTGACGAAGCCTTCGGGCGGCGGCGGCGTGTAGGCCGCGCTGACCTTCAGGATTTGCGCGACCAAAGTCGGGTCGCCGGGAATCCAATTGCCCATGACGATCCGGCCGCCCGGCCTGGTCACGCGGGCCATCTCGCGCGCGGTGTCGAATGGGCGCGGCGCGAACATCGCGCCGAAGATGCTGACGACCAGGTCGAACGACGCGTCGGCGACTCCGGCGAGGCTGCTGGCGTCGCCCTGCTCGAAGCGGAGGTTGGCGAGGCCCGCCGCGGTGGCGCGGGCGTTGCCGGCCGCGACCAGATTTTCGGCGATGTCGATGCCCAGCACCTCGGCGCCGAGCCGGGCCGCGGGGACGGCGGTGGTGCCGTCGCCGCAGCCGAGGTCGAGGATTTTCATCCCCGGCGTGACGCCGAGCGTGGCGACCAATTGCTCACCGCTTTCGCGCATGGTTTCGGCGATCCGGGTGAAGTCGCCCTTTTCCCACAGAGCCTGGTTCGGATTGGCCTTTTCGATAACGAGTTCGGACATTGATACATTCCCTTGTGAAGGCACTCGGCGCCACGCGCAGCGGGATTGCTTGCGTCGCGGCCCCTTGCACCGTTTTCAGCCGACGCGCAGCGATCCGTTCACTTTGATCGGGCGGCTGATGTTGAAGTAATTGGGCGAGGTCTTCATCACCGTCTGGTGGATGTCCTCGAAGTCCTGCGGCGAGCCGTCGCCCTTGATCCGGACTTCATAGTCGATCGCCTCATAGCCCGGAGCGACGTCGTCGCCGAGGCCGAGGAAACCGCGCAGGTCGAGCTCGCCGCGGGTGCGGATCTCGACCGATTCGAGGTTGATCCCCTTGACCGAGGCGCCGGCGACATAGCCGACCATGATGCAGGCGTTGAACGCCGCCATCAGCAGCTCCTGCGGGTTGGGGGCGCTGTCGCCGCCGAGCAGCTCACAGGGCTCGTCGGCGACGATCTTGTGGGTCCGGGCGATGCGTTCGCCGGCCATGGTGAAGCCGTCGACAATCGACTCGCTGCGGCACTGGCCCGTCCAGCGGGTGGTGACGTCGAAGCCGACGATGGCCTGGGACGAGTCCTTCTCGATCGCCTCGATCTCCGCGGTCAAAGCGGCAAGATCCAAGCCATTCACAAACTGGTTTTTGACGGTGTCGAGCATGATTTTTTCCTTCCGGTTGGGTAGTTTTCAGGTGAACAAAGGGGCGGCCTCGGCGATGCGCGCCGCTGCCTTTGGCGAGATGGCTTCGAGCGTGCCCACGAAGCGCTCGTGCACCATTCCGGAGCCGATGTAGGTCCAGCGGGCAGCCTGGTGCTGCTGGGCCTTAATCGCCTCGCGGTCGTCGAGCTTGCGGCCGATGGCCGTCTCGAGCGCCTCGAGGTTGAAGCCGGCCTGGGCTTCGAGGCCGTTGTCGAGGAACGCGCCGATCTCGAAGAATTCGTCGATCGCGCGGTCGATCTCGGCCTCGCCGCGGCCGTCGGCGAGCGCGTCGACGATCAACGTGTCGAGCTTGGCGTGCTGCGCCTCCTCGATCCAGTGGTGGCGAAGCAGGCTCTTGAACAAAGGGTCGATGTCGCCGTCGTCGCGGATGCTGCCGAGGTAGTGCGCCTGAGTCATCCACTCGATCATCAGGATGATCAGGCCGACCGCGAGCGGATCGTGGCGAAGCACCTCGGCGCCGATCGCCTCGGACGGGCCGATCATCTGGCACTCGACCGGGAAGCAGCGCACGAACGCGGCGTGGAAGCGCTTGAACAGATGGATGTGCTTGGCTTCCTCGCCGGCGAAGTTGAGCAGCGCCCGGACCCGGTAATCGTCGTCGCGGAGCGCCGGCCGCGCATGATCGAGCAGGAACGGCAGGATGAACTCCTCGACCACCCCGAAAATGCCCAGATATTGGTGCGCGCTGATCTGGTTCAGGATCCGCCGCTCGTCGACCGACAGCGAGCCGAGGGCGCCGGTTCGAGCCAGGCTTTCCGGCATGAAGTTGCGCGAGAAGTCGAGCTCCTGGTCGGGCTTGAGGACGTCGTCGAGCTGCCAGGCGGCCCTCAGCGACGTCGCCAAAGTCGTTTGATAGTTGAAGTCATGGTACATGACGAACCCCCTTTGATGTCGAGTTAGGCCGACACGACCAGCGGCATCACCGCCGTTGCGATCGTCGAGACGACCGAAAGACAGGCGAACATCAGGGCCGTTGCAGCCGGCACCTGGAACTCTTTGGTAATCGTCTTCATCTTCGTGACTCCTGTGTCTTGCGGACGAATTGTCCCGTCTCCGGAAGCGATGCTTTCCGGATTGAGCACTCGTCCTTGCGAAGTGGTGGGCAGCCTCTAGGCCAACCGTTGGCTTGCCAAAATGATTGGCTTGCCGGATGAATTGACCCAAACGCCACATACGTATGCGTGGCGGGGGGCCTTAGACCTGCTGGCGGGGGCCGGGCGATGGACGTGCTGACCGACATTCTGGCGTCGCTGCGCCTGACCGGCGGAGTGGTGATCGACGGCGAGTTCAGGGACGATTTCTGCGTGCTCGCGCAGTTCACGCCCGACCATTGCGCGCCGTTTTTCCCGATGCCCGAGACGCTGATCAGCTATCATTTCGTGCGCTCGGGCCGGATGATCATCGAGGTCGAGGGCCTGCCGGCGCGGCCGCTCGAAGCGGGCGCGATCGCGATCCTGCCGCGCAACGATCCGCATCTGCTTGCCAGCCGGACGGGGCTTCCGCCGGCCGATGTCAGCGAGGTCGGCTGGGTGACCGCCGACGGAGTCCACCGGGTGTCGGCCGGCGCCGACGGCGCCAAGTCCGAAGTCTGGTGCGGCTTCCTCGGCACCACGAAGAGCAGCGCCCATCCGCTGCTCGATGCCTTGCCGCCCTTGCTGACGCTCAACGTGCGCGCGGGCAACGCGCAGTGGCTGGACAGCTCGATGCGCTTCGTCGCCGAGCAAAAGCCGTCGCCCGAAATCGTCGCCCGGCTGGCGGAGCTGTTCCTGGCGCAGGCGGTGCGCGAATATGTCGACCGGCTGCCGGCGGACTCGACCGGCTGGCTGGCCGGCCTGCGGGACCCGGCGGTGGGGCGCGCGCTCGCGGTGATTCATTCGCGCTACGCCGAGGAGCTCGACGTCGAGACGCTCGCGCGCGAATCGGGTGTGTCGCGATCGGCTCTCGGCGAGCGCTTCGTCGCGCTGCTCGGCGAGCCGCCGATGCGCTATTGCGCGCGCTGGCGGATGCGGATGGCCGCCAACATGCTGCGCGACGGCAAGGACAATACCGCGAACATCGCCTACGCGGTCGGGTTCAACTCCGAAGCCGCGTTCAACCGAGCGTTCAAGCGCGAATATGGCGAGCCGCCGGCGACGTGGCGGCGACGGGTCGAGGGGGAAGAGCGGTCGCGGCTCGAGGCCGAAACGCAACCGCTGCAATTGCCCCCGCAGCAAGTGCGTTATTGCACCGCTTGCGACGGGACGCGCCTCGCATATTCGGCGGTCGGCGAGGGGCCGCCGCTGGTCAAGACCGCCAACTGGCTCAACCATATCGAATATGATTGGGAGAGCCCGCTGTGGCGCCACTGGATCCGGACCTTCTCGCGCCGCCAGCGGCTGATCCGCTACGACGAGCGCGGCAACGGACTGTCGGACTGGGACACGCCCGAGCTGTCGCTCGACGCGTTCGTCGACGATCTGGAATCGGTCGCCGATTGCCTCGAGCTCGAGCAATTCGACCTGGTCGCCATCAGCCAGGGAGCGGCGGTGTCGATCGCGTTCGCGGTCCGCCACCCCGAACGCGTGCGGCGGCTGGTGATCTGCAACGGCTATGCGGCCGGCTGGGCGGTTCGCGCCAACCCCGAGGAGATTGCCAAGCGCGAGGCGATGCTGACCCTGACCCGGCTCGGCTGGGGATCGGACAACCCCGCCTACCGGCAGGTCTTCACCGGCCATTATATCCCGGGCGCGACGCACGCCCAGATGGACTGGTTCAACGAGATGCAGCGCCGCTCCGCGTCACCGGAAAATGCGATCAAGCTGCAGCGGACGCTGGCCGCGCTCGACGTTCGCGAGCTGCTGGCCAAGGTGCGGACCCCGACTTTGGTGTTCCATTCTCGCGGCGACCAGGCGGTGCCGTTTTCGCAAGGCGAGGAAATCGCCGGCGGGATTCCGGCCGCCGCGTTCATCCCGCTCGACAGCGAGAACCATATCCTGCTCGGAACCGAGCCCGCCTGGGAGCAGTTCGCGACCGAAGCGGGGCGGTTTTTGGCGGCGAACTAGGTGGGCTGATGACTGAGCAGACGAACATTCCCGGTGGCGTCGTCCATGATCTTCCCGACGATCTGGAAGCCGCTCTGAAACGCGATTCGAAAGCGCTGGCGACCTGGCAAGACATCACCCCGCTGGCGCGCAACGAATGGATTTGCTGGATGCAGTCGGCCAAGAAGGCCGAGACCCGGCGCAAGCGCGTCGACTGGGGCCGATCGAACCTCGCCGACGGGAAGCGCCGGCCGTGCTGCTGGCCGGGCTGCCCTCATCGCTGAGGCTGTGCCTAGAGCCGGGGAGCCGTCACGGGAGTGAATCCCGTGACGTCGGTCCTGTCGGTCAGCGCGGCCTAGCCGCTCGACCGCAGGCCGTCCGGCTTTCGCCGTCTCTCGAACAAGTCAACGTGGCGCTACGCGCCTGCTGTCTTGTTCTCGGCGGCTCTAGCGGACCCTCGGACCCCCAAATGGCAAGGGCGGCGGCGGGCGGCGGTCGCGGCGAGGCAGCTGCGCCTGGTAGGCGACTCCGCAATGGTCGACGCAATAAGGGAAGCCCGGGTTGGCCGCCTTGCCGCAGAAATGGAAGTCGGGCTCGCCGGGATGGCCGAGCGGCCATTTGCAGATGCGGTCGTTCAAATCGAGCAGGCTGGTCTTGTCGGCGACCTCGGCGCTCGGCTTGGCGGGGACCAGGCGGCGCGGCGGAGCGGGCGGGATCGGCGCCTGGGTGTCGCCGGGGCCCTGGCGAACGAAGCCGCCGGGCCCGATCGAGCGGTACTGGATGCCCTCCGGATGGACGCGCTGCGGGGTCCGCGGCGGATGCGGGGTCTCACCCTCCTCGGGTGAAGCCGGGGCCTGGCGGCGTGCGGTGGCTTCGGCCCGCGACGGCTTGGCGGCGGGAGAGGCGGGGGCCTTCCTTTCCTTTTCC
Source organism: uncultured Sphingomonas sp. (assembly GCA_964430865.1). Classification (GTDB taxonomy): domain Bacteria; phylum Pseudomonadota; class Alphaproteobacteria; order Sphingomonadales; family Sphingomonadaceae; genus Sphingomicrobium. The sequence continues at coordinate 77 of CAYSHL010000055.1, read as the reverse complement.
TCGCCCGGCTTGACCGGCGACGGGCGCGCGTCGAGCCCGAGGCGGTGCGCCTTGCCGATCACCGCGTTGCGGCTGAC
>CAYSHL010000054.1:0-9915 GCA_964430865.1 uncultured Sphingomonas sp. | reverse complement strand
AACGGCATCGAGCTGATGGCCGACGAGCAGGACCCCGAGATGCGCGAAAAGTGCCTCGAGCTGCTCGGCGACAGCGCCCGCGCGTCGGCCAACAAGCTCAAATTCTTCCGCCTCGCGTTCGGCGCGGCAGGCGGCTTCGGCGACAGCATCGACACCCATGAGGCGCAGGCCGCGCTCGAAGGCCTGTTCGGCCCCGACCGGCGCATCGAGCTCGGCTGGATGGTGCCCGGCGACAAGCTGCCGAAGGGCGCCGTCAAGCTGCTGCTCAACCTCGCCATGCTCGCCGGCGATGCCCTGGTGCGCGGCGGCCGGCTCGACGTCGGCGCCGAGACCTCCGACGAGATGCTCGAGCTGGTCATCCGCGCCGAAGGGCAGCGGATTCTGCTCGACCCCGCGCTTCGGCAGACGCTGCTCGAAGGTCAGAGCGACGGCGCGGTCGAACCGCGCGCCGCCGGGGCCTGGCTCGCTCATGCTTTGGCGGCCGAGGCAGGCGGCTCGATCCGGCTGTCCGACCCGGCCGAAGCCGTGCTGATGATCGGGGCGACCGTTCCTCTCCGATAATCGCCTCCGGACAGGGCTAACGCGGCCTTAACTCCTGACCGGCATAAGCGTCTCTGAACAGCGGTTGGGGGCCCAAGGCGGCGATGGACGATCTGATTGCCGATTTTGTAGCCGAATGCCGGGAGATGCTCGAGGCGCTGGGCGGCGAGATCGTCGCCTGGGAAGCAACGCCCGACGACCGCGCGCGCCTCGATTCCATCTTCCGCTTCGTCCACACCGTCAAAGGCAATTGCGGCTTTTTCGAATTTCCGCGGCTCGAGGCGCTCAGCCACGCGGCCGAGGACGCGCTCGCCGACGTCCGCGCCGGCCGCCGCCAGGCCGACGGCGCACTGGTCAGCGCGGTGCTCGCCATCATCGACCGGATCGGCGAGATGATCGCCGCGATCGACGCCGGCGAGGACATGCCGGCCGGCGATGACAGCGCGCTGATTTCCGCACTCGAATCCGGCGCCGACGCCGCCGTCGCCTCGGCTGCCACCGTCGCTGAGGCGCAGGGCAAGATCGCCGCCCCGCGCACCATCAGGCTGTCGGTCGAGCTGCTCGACCGGGTGATGAGCGGCGTCTCCGACATGGTGTTGGCGCGCAACGAGCTTGCCCGCCGGCTTCGCGAATCCCCGACCGACGTGCCGATCGACGGCGCGTTCGAGCGCCTGTCGTCGATCATCGCCGAAATGCGCGACGCCATCACCCGGACCCGAATGCAGCGGATCGAGAATCTATTCGTCGGCCTGCCGCGAATGGTCCGCGATTTGTCGGCCGAGCTCGGCAAGCAGGTGCTGGTCGACATCGAGGGTGGCGACGTCGAGCTCGACCGCGAGATGATCGAGATGATCCGCGACCCGCTGACCCATATCATCCGCAACGCGGTCGACCACGGCATCGAGACTCCGGCCGAGCGGCTGCAGGCCGGCAAGCGCGAGATCGGCATCCTGTGCGTGTCGGCGCGGCAGTCGGGCAACCAGATTTTGATCGACATCCAGGACGATGGCCGCGGCATCGACGGCAAGCGGCTGGTCGACAAAGCGATCGCCGCCGGAACCCTGACCAAGGCCGCCGCCGCGCAGCTCGAGCCGCGCGAACAGCTGGCGCTGATTTTCGAGGCCGGGCTGTCGACGGCGTGCGAAGTCACCGCCATTTCGGGCCGGGGCGTCGGGATGGACGTCGTTCGTTCCAACGTCGGGCGCATCGGCGGGCTGGTCGAGGTCGACAGCAAGCCCGGCGTCGGGACCCGAATGACCCTTCGAGTCCCGCTGACGCTGACCATCATCCCGGCGCTGACAGTATCCATCGGCAGCCAGCATTTCGCCATCCCGCGCTCGGCGATCGACGAGATCGTCCGCGCCAACGGGGAGTCGGTGACGCTCGAGCGCGTCGGCGGTTCGGGGATCGCGACCATCCGCGGGCGGCGAGTGCCGCAGATTGTGCTCGCCGACATCCTCGGCCTCGACAGCCCGATGAAGGAAGATGAGCGGACGCTGATCGTCCTTCGCCCCGCCGGCGGCGATGTTTATGCGCTCGCGGTCGACAAAATCCACGACCATGAGGAGCTGGTGGTCAAGCCGGCGGCTCCAGCGGTGATGGCGACCGGCCTCTATGCCGGCACTACGCTGGCCGATGACGGCAGCCCGATCCTGTTGTTCGACCCAGCCGGCCTGGCCGAGGTCGGCGGCATCAAGCTCGAGGCGCGGGAGCGCGCCGCGCGCATTGCCGAGGGCCCGGCGGTGGCCGCCGCCAAGGCGACCGAGGTGATCCTGTTCCGCGGCCTCGACGGAGCCCGCCGGGCGCTGGGCCTGTCGGTCGTCGACCGCATCGAGGAGGTCCCGGCAAGCGCGATCCGGCCCGCCGCCGGGCAGCTTCGAGTCCATCTCGGCGAGGCGATCCTGCCGGTCGCCGGCGTTGGCGATTGCAAGCTACCGGCCGAGAAGGTGCGCCTGTTCCGACTGAGCGACGGCACCCACGAGCTCGCTTATTGTTTCCGGGAGGTGATCGACCTGTCGGCGATCGATCATGACGTCATTCCGGCGGACCTGCCGAGCGAGATCTGCGGAGTCACTTTGATCGCCGGCGAGCCCGCCGAGCTGGTCGACGCGCACTGGCTGTTCGCCCATCATGTCGGCGCGGATACGCAGCCGGCCGAGGCGAAGCCCGTCTGCCGCCTCCCGGCCGACGACCCCTGGATGCAGAACATGCTTCGCCCGATCGTCGAGGCCGCCGGTTACCGGGTGGTCGGCGAAAGCGACGATTCAACAGCCGACCTGGTGATCGTGTCGGACGACGTGAAAGTCGCGAAGGGCGCCGGCACCCGCACCATCCGCCTGCGCTCCGAACCGGAAGCGGCCAATGCGAAGGACCGCAGCATCTATCGCTACGACCGGGCGGCTCTGTTCATCGCGCTCAAGTCAGCCGGAGCGCGCCGCCGATGAGCTCGCTGCTTCTCGTCGTCACCATCGCCGGCCAGCGCGTCGGGCTGCGGTCCGACTCGATTGAATCGGTGGTCGAGCTCGACACCTTGATCCCGGTGCCGCGCGCGGCCTCGCACGTCGCCGGACTTTCGGCGCTTCGAAGCCGGGTGCTGACGGTGATCGACTGCAGGTGTTCGCTTGAGCTTGGCGCGACCGATTGCTCGGACGGCATTCGCGAAGCAGCGGTCGTCGAGCTCGACGGCCATCATTACGCGCTGATCGTCGACCTCGTCGAAGATGTCGTCGAAGCGCGGACCGAACCCGTGCCGATGCGCGCGGCGATGGGTGAGGGCTGGGAGCGCGTGTCGGCGGGCCTGGTCGAAACCGAGGGCGGGCCGCTGCTCCTGGTCGACGTCGCGGCGCTGATCGCCGGAGCGGAAGCCAAGGCGGCTTAAGCTCTTCGTTACCCTTGCGGATTAAACAGCACAGCAACCATGCGGGAACCCAATATGAAGAGCTGTCTCATCGTCGACGACTCCAAGGTGATCCGCAAGGTCGCCCGTCACATCCTCGAGACGCTCGAGTTCGACGTTGAGGAGGCGTGCGACGGCCGCGAGGCGCTGTCGCGCTGCGAGGCCAAGATGCCCGATGTCGTCCTGCTCGACTGGAACATGCCGGTGATGAGCGGGATGGAGTTTCTCCGCTTGCTTCGGCAGCGCGGCCACAGCGACCAGCCCAAGGTCGTCTTCTGCACCACCGAGAACGACATGGCCCACATCCGCGCCGCGCTCGAGGCTGGCGCCGACGAATATGTGATGAAGCCGTTCGACCGCGAGACGCTCCACATCAAGCTCCAGCTCGTCGGCGTCGCCTGAGCTAGCCGGCGTGGAGCGGGCGCTCGCCAGATCGCGGGACCGCCAGGTAGCGCCGCGACCCCTTAACCAGCGAATTCGGCTGATGATCGTCGATGATTCGATGGTCGCTCGAGCCGTTCTGTCGAGGATGATCGAAAGCGACGGCCAGTTCGAAATCGTCGCCGTTGCCGGCACCGCCGAGGACGCCATCGAGGCGCTCCAGTCGATCCGCGTCGACGTCATCCTGCTCGACCTCGAAATGCCCGGAGCGGGCGGGCTGAAGTCGATCCCGCAAATCATTGCTTCGGCCGCCGGCGCGCGGATCATGATCGTTTCCTCGCTGGCCGACGAAGGCGCCGAGGAAACCGTCGCCGCGTTGGCCCTGGGAGCCGCCGACACGCTTCCCAAGCCCGGCACCGGACGCTTCAACGGGCGCTTCTCGGAAATCCTGCTGGGCAAGCTGAAGGTGCTCGGGGAGGCCGGGCCGAAGCAGGCACCGCCGCCGCGGCCCGACCTGGCGATCGCCAACGCGCTGCGCCCGATGCCGGTCGATCCGATCGACGTCCTCGCGATCGGCGCGTCGACCGGCGGAATCCACGCGCTCGGCACCCTGTTCCAGCATCTGCCCAAGCGCATCGGCATCCCGATCCTCATCACCCAGCACCTGCCGGCGCCGTTCATGAACGTCTTCGCTCGCCAGCTCGGAGTCGTCGCCGAGCGTCAGGCCCTGGTCGCCGTCGACGGCATGGAGCTGTTCCCCGACCGGATGATCATTGCGCCCGGCGACGCGCATCTGACCGTCGAGACGTTCGGCGGAGCGCCGGTCGTGCGGCTGACCACGGGCGCCAGCTCGAGCGGCTGCCTGCCGTCGCTGGATCCGATGTTCGCTTCGGCCGGCGCGGTCTACGGAGCGGCCGCGCTCGGCGTCGTGCTGACCGGAATGGGCCGCGACGGTGTCGAAGGTGCTGGTCGTCTCGTCGCCAGCGGCGGCTCCGTCCTGGCGCAGGATGCGGCCAGCTGCGCGGTGTGGGGAATGCCCCGAGCGGTGACCGAGGCCGGGCTTGCCTATGCGGTCATGCCGCCCGACAAGCTCGCCCGCCGGATCGCCTCGCGCACCGGGGATTCCGGATGCAGGTAAGCGACAGCTCCAGCCGGATTCTCGCCAGCCTGCTCGAGGCGCGCACCGGCCAGCAGCTGACGATGAGCCGCCGCTGGCGGATCGAGACCGCGCTCGCCTCGCTGCTTCGCGAACGCGGCATCGCCAGCCTCGACGAGCTGATCACCATCCTCGTCATGGGCAGCGAGCCCAGCTTGTCGAACCGGGTCGTCGAAGCGCTGCTCAACAACGAGACCTATTTCCTGCGCGATCGCCTGCCGTTCGACCTGCTCGCCGGCCACGCCTTGCCGACGCTCGCCCGGAGCCGCGCCTCGACCCGCCGGATCCGCATCTGGTCGGCGGGCTGCTCGACCGGCCAGGAAGCCTACAGCCTGGCGATGCTGTTCGCCGAGAGCCAGGCCAGTTGGCGCGACTGGACCATCGACATTCTCGCCAGCGACGTCTCCGGCTCGGTCATCGACCGCGCCCGAAGCGGCGTCTACACCCAGTTCGAGGTCCAGCGCGGGCTGGGAATCAACCAGATGATCCGCTGGTTCGAGGAGGTCGACGATGGTTGGCGGGCGGTCGAGGCGCTGCGCAAGCCGGTCCGCTTCCAGGTCCACAATCTGCTCGAGCCGCCGCCGCATCCGGCGCAGTTCGACATCATCCTGTGCCGCAACGTGCTGCTCTATCTGTGCGCCGAAAAGCGCGCCTTGGCGTTCGAGCGGCTGGCTTCGGCGATGGCGCCCGACGGCTGGCTGATGCTCGGCGCCGGCGAGACCGTCATCGGCCAGAGCCGCAAGCTCGAGTCCGACCCCAAAGCCCGCGGCCTGTACCGGCTGGCGGGCGACGGATCGAAGACCGAAAAGCGCACCGGACACGACCGCAGGGCCGCCGTCGGGGCTTGACCGAGGGCGCCGGCTCGTGCGCCATGTCGCGCATGGAGATGATCGACCGGCCATCGCCGAATTTCGACGAGCGCAAGCTGCCGGTGTCGATGATCGTCCTGCATTACACCGGCATGCCCGACGCCGCCGGAGCGCTCGACCGGCTGACCTCGCCCGACGCGCAGGTTTCCGCGCATTATCTGGTCGACGAGGACGGCAGCATTTACTCGCTGGTCGACGAAGCCAAGCGCGCCTGGCACGCCGGCAAGGCGCGCTGGCGCGGAGTCAGCGACGTCAATTCGGCGAGCGTCGGCATCGAGATCGTCAATCCCGGCCACGAGTTCGGCTATCGCCCGTTCCCCGACGAGCAGATCGCGGCGCTGATCCCGCTGGTTTCGTCGATCAAGGAGCGCCACGCGATCGGCCGCGGCAATATCGTCGGCCATTCCGACGTCGCCCCGGCCCGCAAGGAGGATCCGGGGGAGCTGTTCCCGTGGGAAGCGCTGGCCCGGCGGCGGCTGGCGCTGCCGAGCCCCAAGCGCGACCTGATCGACCCGTTCTGGACCGACGCCGGCTTCCTGCTGGCGCTCGAGCGCTTCGGCTATGATGTGACTGACGAGAAGAAAGCGGTGATCGCCTTCCAGCGGCGTTTTCGCCCCGAGATCATCGACGGCATCATCGACGGCGAATGCCGCGCCAAGCTGCTCGCGCTGCTCCTTCCGCGGCCGCAGTAAAGGGCAAGTCCAGGGGCTAGTCCTTGAGGGGATCGTGGCCCCAGTTCATCAGCGAATAGCGCCAGCGTGAGGTCACCGGGTTCGCCGGCTCCTGGGCGCGATGACGACGAATGAAGCCGATCACCTTGCGCATGTGCGCTTTGTCGTCCGCAGTGCGTTGCCCAGGCGACTTGCCGAGGATGGCGAGGATCTGGCGCCCACTCGCATGACCGACGCTTTCGGGACGGCGGCCGTCGGGACCTTTCCATCCGACGGCCTTGCTGCTGGCTGTGTCGAGCCAGTCGCGGAGCTCGTCCGCGCTCATATTGACGAGCGCTCGAAAGTCGCTGGCGATGCGGTCTTGGTCCAAGCTAGCTGGCGCGGGCGCTTCGGCGGCCTTCATCCCCGGCGAACAATGGCACCAGCTGGGCGAGCGCGGAGGCGCCGACGAGCGTGTAGACGATCCGGCTAAGCAGGCTCATTTCGCCGAACAGCGCCGCGACGAGGTCGAAATCGAACAGGCCGACCAGGCCCCAGTTGAGGCCGCCGACGATCAGCAGCAGCAAAGTGATTTTGTTGATGACGGGCATGGTGAACTCCTGGGTTTGAAAGGGTGCGCCGGCCGCCGAAATCTGACGGGCAAGCGGCCGGCGCGACGCGGTCACATTGGGAGGGAAACCGCGTCCGTAACGTGGATGATTCCGTTCGACTGAACGAGGTCGGCCGTGGTGACCATGGCCGTCCCGCCGGCCGCGTCGGTGATCGCCACCGAGGCACCGGAAAGACGGGCCGTGAGCGTGCCGCCCTGGACGGTCTTGAGCATCGCCTGGCCGCCGCCCTTGCGGATCGCTTCGACCAGCTGCGACGAGCTGACCTTGCCGGCGACCACATGATAGGTGAGCACGGACCGCAGCTGGTCGCGGTTGGCCGGCTTCAGAAGCGTGTCGACGGTGCCTGCGGGAAGCTTGGCGAAGGCGGCATCGGTCGGAGCGAAGACCGTGAACGGGCCGCGGCCGGCGAGCGTATCGACGAGGCCGGCGGCCTTGACCGCGGCGACCAGCGTCTGGTGGTCCTGCGACTGCATCGCGGCCGCGACGAGATTGCCCTTGGCAGCGCCCGCGGAAGCGGAGGCGGGGACGAGCGCAGTCGCCGCGGCGGTTGCGATCATCAGGGTTTTGAAAAATTGGGACATTGGAGCGGTTTCCTTTTCACCGAAATGGCGTCGGGAAAGGAATTAGGCCCGCGGCGGAGCGGCCTCCATACGGCCTTTGGTCCGCATCTAGAGCCCGGCTTCGACCGCGATCCGGATTGCGTCGGCGGAAGTCAGCACGCCGAGCTGCTCGAGCAGCAGTCCGCGATGCATCTTCACGGTCTTCTCGCTGATCTTCAGCTCCCAGGCGATCTGCTTGTTGAGCAAGCCGCGCGACATCAGCTCGAGCACCTGGCGGCGCCGTTCGGGAAGCGCCTTGACCAGCGACACCGCCCGCGCCCGGCGGGCATCGAACTGAACCGGCGAATCCGGCCCGAGCTCGACCTGCGAGCCAAGGAACCAGGCCAGCTGCCCGTCTTCATCGAACAGCGGAGTGACCAGGACCCCGTTGCGGAACGGCGTGCCGTCGCGGCGATAGTTGAGAATGTCGACCAGCACCGGACGCCGCGAGCCGATCGCGGCGCGAATCTGATCGGTGACCCAGGGTTCGGTCGCCTCGCCCGCCAGGAAGCGGCAATTGCGGCCGACAACCTCGCTTTCCGAATAGCCGGTCAGGTCGCAAAAGGCGGCATTGGCGACCTCGAGCGGATTATCCCGCAGCCGCGGATTGCTGACCACCGTGGCGATCGGACTGAACGCGATGGTCTCGAGCAGCTTTTCGTTCGCCTCGGGCATCGGGTCGGGTTTAGTCCGCCACCCGCCGCAGGGCCACCCGAAGCGATTGCGCCTTGTGCTCGGCTCGCCGGCCCCCCATTATTGTGCAGTGCAGCATTTTTCGACCACCGGCAGCCTGCCGGCGGTGGCCGCGCCAGGGAGAATGCAATGCGCGGCTTGGGAAAAATCGTCGCTCAGCTCAGCTCGGCCCGCCGCTCGGTTACGCCAGCCAGTGCCAATGACGATGGCCGGCTGGTCGAACTCACCGGCTTCGGCGCGAATCCGGGCAATCTGGAAGCGCGGGTCTATGTGCCCAATGCCACGGTAAAAGCGCTCGTGGTCGTGCTTCACGGCTGCACTCAGAATGCGTCCGCTTACGATCAGGGCAGCGGCTGGTCGAAGCTCGCCGAGCGGCACGGTTTCGCGCTGCTCTTCCCGCAGCAGCGCCCCGCGAACAACGCCAATTTGTGCTTCAACTGGTTTGTGCCCGGCGATTCGCGCCGCGGCCGTGGCGAGGCCGCTTCAATCGCCCAGATGGTCCGCCATATGGCGGCCCGGCACGGGCTCGAGCGATCGGATATTTTCATCACCGGCCTGTCGGCGGGCGGCGCGATGACCTCGGTCATGCTGGCTTCCTATCCGGAGCTGTTTACGGCCGGCGCAATCATCGCCGGCTTGCCGTTCGCGACCGCAAACACGCTTCCCGAAGCGCTCGAGCGGATGCGCGGGCAGGGGTTTCCGTCGGCCGCTGAGCTTACCGCTTTGGCGGCCGCATCTCCCGGTCAGGACGCCGATCCACCGGCGGTTTCGGTCTGGCACGGTACCCATGACACGGTCGTCGATCCGGCGAATGCAACCGCCATCGTCGCCCAGTGGCGCGGCCTGCACGGCCTCGGTGATCGCCGCGCAGACGTCGACGAGGTGGCGGGTCATCGCCGGGAAACCTGGTCGGATACGAAGGGCCGGGCGCTGATCGTGAGATATGACATCAACGGGATGGGGCATGGCACGCCGCTCGACACCCGCGACGGTGATGATTGCGGCCAGGCGGGCCCGCATATGCTCGAAGCCGGGATTTGCTCGACCCGCCATATCGCCGCGAGCTGGGGGCTGATCGCCGAGCCCAGCCAGCGTCGCGACCCCGCGCCTCGCTCGCGGAACCCAGGCGCGGCCCACCCGCCTTTGCCGCCGGCATCGGTAAGGCCCGCCCCGCCGATTGGCGCCGGAGCGGTGATCGAGGACGCGCTGCGCAAGGCAGGCCTGATGCGCTAGCCAGGTCCGACTCCCAATACCGGCCGCTTTACACTATAATTGGTCTGCCAGAGGGCCGGGCGGCCGCGGCGGGGACTTGTCTCCGGCGAGGAAAGTCCGGGCTCCACGGAACAACGGTGCCGGGTAACGCCCGGCGGGTCTTGCTTCGGCAAGGCCTAGGGATAGTGCCACAGAAAGCAGTCTGCCTGTCTTCGGGCGGGTCATGGCGAAAGGGTGCGGCAAGAGCGCACCGCGGCGGCGGCAACGTCTCCGGCACGGTAAACCCC
>CAYSHL010000053.1:0-10405 GCA_964430865.1 uncultured Sphingomonas sp. | reverse complement strand
TCCCGCGATAGGGCGCGGCGATCACCGACGAGCCCGACAAGGCGAACATCCGGTTCTCCGAGCCGATGAAGATCCGGCAGCCCGGAGCGTCGCGGGCACCCTCGAGCAGACGGGCGATTTCCTGGTGGTCCTCGAGCTCGTCGAGCAGCCGCCGGACCCGCTCGAGGTCCTCGCCAGCGCGCTCGTCAATCAGATTCGCCTGGCCGCGGACGATCAGCACGGGCCGGCGCGAATGGTCCTCGCTCCACGATGCGAGTCCGGAGGCGATCAGCTCGGCGGCGGCGCGGTCGAGCGCTTCCTTGCGCTGGCCGATCTCGGCCCGCAGCCGGCCCTCGGCCTCGGCCAGGGTCATCCCCGACAGCCTCGTGTTGACGAAATTGGCGACCTCGTTGAGCGCCGCCGGGTCGGTGCCCGCATCGAGCGACAGGATTCGGTTCTCGACGCTCCCATCGGCCCCGACCAGCACCGCCAAAGCGCGTCCGGGCGACAAAGGGACAAAGCTCAACTGCTTCAGGTGGAGCTCCTGCTTCGGGGCCATCACCACGCCGGCGCAGGACGACAGGCCGGACAGCGCCGCCGAAGCCGCCGCGAGCGCCTGCTCGATCGGCTGGTCGCGCGCAATCTGCGCCTCGATCGCCGCCCGCTCGCGCTCGTCGGGAAGCGACGCCTGCATGATGCCGTCGACGAACAGCCTGAGGCCAGTTTCAGTAGGGACTCGGCCAGCCGAGGTGTGCGGATGGGTCAGCAACCCGCGCTCCTCGAGCTCCTGCATCACCCCGCGGATCGAGGCCGGCGACAGGCTGACGCTTCCGGCCAGCACCTTCGAGCCGACCGGCTGGCCGCGCTCCAGATACGCCTCGACCACCAGCCCGAAAATCGAGCGCATGCGGTCGCTGAGTTCACCGATCGGCTGGGTCATGGACACCATGTAGGGACTCCATTCTTGCCGCGAAAGCGGCGACGAGTGTTTGGCACACGAAGGCACGAAGCAGACATGAAGCCGCGAAGGACGATATCTTCGTGCCTTCAGTCTATCCTTCGTGCCTTCGTGTGAAATCTTCGAAGGGGTGACGCAGCGCTGCTGCGCGGATAGGAGGCGCGGACACCAGTATCAGGAGATTCTATGCGCCCCAGCGGACGCGCCCCCGACCAGATGCGCGAAATTGCCTTCGAGCCCGGCTTCACCCGCCACGCCGAAGGCTCGTGCCTGGTCAGCTTCGGCGACACGCGCGTGCTGGTCAACGCCTCGGTGGAGGAGAAAGTCCCGCCGTTCCTGCGCGGCAAGGGCCAGGGCTGGGTCACCGCCGAATATGGCATGCTTCCGCGCGCCACCCACACGCGGGGCAACCGCGAGGCGGCGCGGGGCAAGCAATCGGGCCGGACGCAGGAGATTCAGCGGCTGATCGGCCGCTCGCTGCGCGCGGTGGTCGATTTGCCCAAGCTCGGCGAGCGCCAGGTGATCGTCGATTGCGACGTCATCCAGGCCGATGGCGGCACCCGCACCGCGGCCATCTCGGGCGCCTGGGTGGCGCTGCGCATCGCGGTCGACAAGTTGCTCGCCGACAAGAGCCTCGCCGCCGACCCGATCCGAACCCAGGTCGCGGCGGTCAGCTGCGGCATCCACAACGGCTCGGCGGTGCTCGACCTCGATTATGTCGAGGACTCTAACGCCGGCAGCGACGGGAATTTCGTTCTCACGGCCGACGGCGCGATCGTCGAGGCGCAACTCACAGCGGAGGGCGAAACGTTCGACGAGGAAGGGCTGCTCCGGCTGCTGCGCCTCGCCCGCATCGGCTGCACGGAGATTTTTGCCGCGCAATTGAAGGCGGTTGGACGATGAGGTCGATCGGCGAAAAGCTCGTCATCGCCACCCACAACCCCGGCAAGCTGCGCGAGATTGCCGAGCTGATCGAGCCGCTCGGAATCGCCTGCGTCGGCGCCGAGGAGCTCGGCCTGCCCGAGCCCGAGGAGATCGGCAACACCTTCCTCGACAACGCCGATTTGAAGGCGCGCGAGGCGGCCGATCTGTCCGGCCTCCCGGCGCTGTCCGACGACAGCGGCTTGTGCGTCGATGCGCTGCACGGCCTGCCCGGCATCTTCTCGGCGCGCTGGGCCGAGGACGGCGACGGCAACCGCGACTGGATGCGGGCGATGGAGCAAGTCTGGACTCGCCTCGAGGCGGCCGGGCCCGACGCCGGCCGCGACGCCCATTTCGCCTGCGCCCTGTCGCTCGCCTGGCCCAACGATGGGCAGATCGAGGGCTTCGAGGGCCGCGTCGACGGAGCGCTGGTGTGGCCGCCGCGCGGCGACCAGGGCTTCGGCTACGACCCGATGTTCGTCCCCGCCGGCCACGAGCGGACGTTCGGCGAGATGGACCCGGCGGAAAAGCACAAGATCAGTCACCGCGCGCGCGCCTTCGAGAAGCTGCTGGCGGCGCTGCGGTGAATTCTCCCCTCCCGATTCCGGGAGGGGCCGGGGGAGGGCCTGTCTTGGATTTCCTCCCCGTCGAACAGGCCCTCCCCCCGACCCCCTCCCGCTGGCGGGAGGGGGAGCAGAACCTCGCCCTCTACGTCCACTGGCCGTTCTGCGTCAGCAAATGCCCGTATTGCGACTTCAACAGCCACGTCCGCTCGGCGATTGACCAGGACGAGTGGCGCGAGGCCCTGCTCGCCGATCTCGCCCACGAAGCAAGCGAGCTCCCCGGCCGCCGGCTGACCTCGATCTTTTTCGGCGGCGGCACCCCCTCGCTGATGGAGCCGCGGACCGTCGCGGCGCTGATCGACGCCGCCCAACAGCATTGGGACACGGCCGACGACGTCGAAATCACGCTCGAGGCCAACCCCAATTCGGTCGAAGCGGCGCGCTTCGCCGATCTCGCCGCGGCCGGCGTCAACCGGCTGTCGCTCGGCCTGCAGAGCTTCGACGATCAGCGCCTGGCCTTCCTCGGCCGCGCCCACTCGGCCTGTGAGGGGCTGGACGCGCTGGCCATCGCCCAGGAGAATTTCCAATGCGTCAGCTTCGACCTGATCTACGCTCTGCCCGGCGATACCGAGGCCTCGTGGAGCGCCGCCCTCGACTGCGCGCTGGCGCTCGGCACAAGCCACCTCTCGCTCTACCAGCTGACCATCGAGCCCGGCACGCGATTCGCCGTGCTCTCAGAAACGGGCAAACTCGACACCCTCGATTCCGACCGCGCCGCCGCGCTCTTCGAGCTGACCGCCGAGCGCACCGCAGCGGCCGGGCTTCCCGCCTACGAGATCAGCAACCACGCCCGGCCGGGCGACGAGAGCCGCCACAACCTCACCTACTGGCGCTACGGCGATTATGCCGGGGTCGGCCCGGGGGCGCACGGGCGCCGACTTGGCCAGCGCATTGTTCGCCACCGCAAGCCCGAGAATTTCCTCGCCGCGCTGGTTCGCAACGGCCACGCAATCGCCGAGCAGGAGCCGCTATCGGCGACCGAGGCGGCCGACGAGGCGCTGGTCATGGGCTTGCGGCTGGCCGAGGGCATCGACGCCAGCGCCATCGCCACCCGCTTCGGTCTCGAGGCGATCGTCGACTGGGCGGCGGTCGATCGCCTTAACGGCAGCGGGCATCTGACCCGCGACGGCAGCCGCATCGCCGCCACCCCGGCCGGCCGGCTGGTATTGGATCGGGTGCTGGCCGAAATTGCGCTCGGCTGAAGCGCTAATTCGAGACGGTCACCACGCGGTAGCGGCTGACCAGGTTTGAGACGAAATCATCGACCTGGACCTGCGCGTCCGCCGCGGCCTGCTTGCGCGGAACCTTGTTCTTCAAGTCGAACGCGATGAGTGCCGCCTGGAACTTGGCTGCCGCGTCGGCGCAAGTCTGGCGAAGATGAGCCTCGAACCCGGCTGACGGCATTTTTTGAGCCGTCGCGCTCGCCACGGCCTGGTCGAGACAGTTGAGATAATTATCGCGCTGGCTGTTGATGGCGGCGCTCTGGACGAGCGCGGCGACGAGGACTGCACTAAACATCCGCCGGACCCCTAAGACCCGATAATTGCAAGAGAATGCGCCATTTTTGAGCGTTTGAAAAGCGGATTTTCCACTGTTTCGCCAAGGGCTTGCTTGCAGCAGCCGCAGCGATGGTGCGATGCTCGGCCGCAGCCATGAACCCGTCCCTGCCCCCCGGCCTCTACGTCGTTGCGACCCCGATCGGCAATTTGGGCGATCTGTCGCCTCGCGCCGCCGAGACGTTGCGCCGCGCGGACCGCATTCTCGCCGAGGACAAGAGGGTCAGCGCCAAGCTGCTCGCCCACGCCGGAGCGACGGCGCCGATGTCGGTTTATCACGACCACAGCAGCGAAGCGGAGCGCGAGGCGATCGTCGCCAGGCTCGGCGGCGAGGCGATCGCCTTGATCTGCGATGCCGGGACGCCGCTGATCTCGGACCCTGGCTACAAACTGGTCCGCGCCGCGCGCTCCGCCGGCCACCCGGTGCACACGGTCCCGGGGCCCTGCGCCGCGATCGCCGCGCTGACTCTCGCCGGGCTGCCCACCGACCGCTTCCTGTTCGCGGGTTTCCTGCCGCCCAGGGCCAAGGCGCGCAGCGACGCCATCGCCGAGGTCGCCAGCATTCGGGCGACGCTCGTCTTCTACGAAAGCGGCCCCAGGCTCGGCGGCTCCTTGGAGGCGCTGGCGGCGCAGCTGGGCGTGCGCGAAGCGGCGGTCGCGCGCGAGATCAGCAAACTGCACGAAGAATGCGTGACCGGAACCTTGACCGAGCTCGCTGCGCGCTATGCCGATGCGCCGCCGAAGGGCGAGATCGTCATCCTTGTCGGTCCGCCCGCCGCGGGCGACGCGCCAAGCGATTCCGATTTGGATTCGGCGCTCGACGAGGCGCTGACCCGGCTGTCGCCATCCCGCGCCGCGGCCGAGGTCGCCGAACGGCTCGGAGTGCCGCGCAAGCGCGCCTACGCACGGGCGCTTGAGCTCGCCGCGAGGTGAATCGCTTCGCCGCCGAAAAGCGCGGCCGCGGCGCCGAGACCATCGCCGCCTTGTGGCTTCGGCTGCACGGCTGGCGCATCCTCGCCCGGCGCGCGAAGGTCCGCGGCGGCGAAGTCGACATCATCGCCCGCCGCGGCCGCACGCTGGCGTTCGTCGAGGTCAAGGCGCGGGCGACCGAGGACGCGGCCGCCTTCTCTCTCGACGCGTACCGGTTGCGCCGCGTCGTCGTCGCCGCCGAGCGCCTCGCACCGCGCTATATGCGCGATGGCGACGAGCTGCGCATCGACGCGATCTACATTGTCCCGCGCCGCTGGCCGCGCCACCTGCCCGATATCTGGCAAGGGTGACAAAGAGCAGCGGCTCGCCTAGGCGCGCGGCCATGCCGCTTCGCGTCGCCGTGCAGATGGACCCGCTCGAGGGGATCAACATCGTCGGCGATTCGACCTTCGCGCTGATGCTCAGTGCCCAGGCGCGCGGTCACAAGCTGTACCATTATCTGGCCGACGCGCTGACTTTTGCCGACGGCCGCCTGTACGCCGGGGCTCATGAAGTCAGCGTCCAAGCGGAGCCGGGCGATCACTTCCGCATCGGCGAGTTCGTCATTCTCGACCTCGGCAGCGACGTCGATGTCGTGCTGATGCGCCAGGACCCGCCGTTCGACCTTGGGTACATCACCGCCACGCACTTGCTCGAGCGGATCCAGGGCGAGACTCTGGTGGTCAACGACCCCGCCGCGGTGCGCAACGCGCCGGAAAAGGTCTGGGTGCTCGATTTCGAGCGGTTCATGCCGCCGACCGCGGTCACGCGGTCGGTCAGCGTCGCGCGCAAGTTCCTCGAGCAGCACGGCGACCTGGTCCTCAAGCCGCTCCACGGCAACGCCGGCAAGGCCGTCTTCAAGATCGGGCGCGACGGAGCCAACCTCGCGCCGCTGATGGAGCTGTTCAACGCCACGTACCGCGAGCCGCACGTGCTCCAGGCGTTCGTTCCCGAGGTCGCTCAGGGCGACAAAAGGATCGTGCTGGTCGAGGGCGAAGTCGCCGGCGCCATCAACCGTCGCCCCGGCGCCGGCGAGATCCGCTCAAACCTCGCTCTCGGCGGAACCGCCGAAGCGACGCAGCTGACCGAGACGGAGCAGGAAATCTGCGCGGCGCTCGGGCCTGAGCTCAAGCGCCGCGGGCTGCTGTTCGTCGGCATCGACGTCATCGGCGGCAAGTGGCTGACCGAGATCAACGTCACCTCGCCGACCGGCATCGTCGCCATCGACAAGTTCAACGGCACCGACACCGCGGGGCGCATCTGGGACGCGATCGAGCGCCGGGTCGCGTCTGGAAAAAGCGCCTGAACCGATGAGCGACTGGGTGATCCGCCTCATCGAGCAATCGGGTTATCTCGGCGTTGCGTTCCTGATGTTCCTCGAGACCATCTTCCCGCCGATCCCGTCCGAAGTGATCATGCCGATCGCCGGAATGGCGGCGGCCAAGGGCAAGCTCGGCTTCGTCGGGGTGGTCGCGTCGGGCACCGCGGGGGCGATGCTCGGCAACACCGTCTGGTATCTGGCTGCTCGTGCTCTCGGCGTGCTTCGGCTCAAGCCGCTCATCACCCGCTACGGACGCTGGCTGACGATCAGCTGGCCGGAGGTCCAGCGAGCCGAGCGCTGGTTCGCCCAGCACGGCATCTCGTTCGTCTTTTTCGGCCGGCTGTTGCCGACGGTGCGCTCGTTGGTGTCAGTTCCGGCCGGGCTGCTGCGGATGCGCTTCAAGAGCTTCTTCCTCGCTTCCTTGGTCGGCACCGCGGGCTGGACCGCGCTTCTCGCCGGCGCCGGCTACAAGCTACAGAACAATGTCAGCGACGTCGAGCGGATGGTCGGCCCGGTCTCCAACGCGGTGCTGGTCGTGCTTGCCATCGGCTATTTGTGGCGGCTGTGGACCCACCGCCACCAGAAGCATTCAGAGGACTGATCAGGCGCGCGGATGCGCGTGACGATACACGTCGAGCAGCCGCGCCGCGTCGACCGCCGTGTAGATCTGGGTCGACGACAGGCTGGCGTGGCCGAGCAGCTCCTGGAGCGCTCGAAGGTCCGCCCCGCGCGCCAGCAAATGGGTCGCGAAGCTGTGGCGCAAGGCGTGCGGCGTCAGGCTGTCGGGCAGCCCCAGGCGTTGTCGGGCGGCCCGCACCGAGCGCCGCACCAGGTCGCCGTTCAACGGCCCACCGCGGGCGCCGACGAACAGAGGCGCTTCGCCGTTCAGAGGGAATGGGCACTGCCGCGCATAATCCTCGATCGCCTGAGCGACGGCGGGAACGACCGGCACGACCCGCGACTTCGACCGCTTGCCGATCACCCGGATCGACGCTCCGACCGGCAGCACCCGCGCGGTCAGCGACAGCGCCTCGGCAACGCGCAGGCCGGCGCCGTAAAGCAGCAGCAGGATCGCCAGGTCGCGCGCTCCGATCCATTCAACGGACGCTGCCCCCGCGGCATCGTGCGCAAGGCCCATCGCGTCCTCGGGCGAAGCCGGGCGCGGGAGCGTTCGCGGACGTTTGGGCGCCCGAGTGCGCGGCAGCTGTGCGGTCTCGCCCTGCTGCTCGGCCGCGTAGTTCAGGAAGGCGCGCACCGCAGACAGCTCTCGCGCCGCCGACGATGCTCCGAGCCCGCTGGCCCGGCGGTCGGCGAGAAAGGCGCGAAGATCGGACGCGCCCAGCGCC
This sequence comes from uncultured Sphingomonas sp., assembly GCA_964430865.1. Classification (GTDB taxonomy): domain Bacteria; phylum Pseudomonadota; class Alphaproteobacteria; order Sphingomonadales; family Sphingomonadaceae; genus Sphingomicrobium. The sequence continues at coordinate 2,732 of CAYSHL010000053.1, read as the reverse complement.
AGCAAGGCGAAGCGGCCGATGTGCTCGCCGCGGTGGCGGCCGAGAAATTCGACGAAGCGGTGGGCGGTGGCGACATAGGCGCGCACCGTGTGCGGCGAACGTCGGCGGTCATGCTGGAGGTAGCTGCCCCAGCGCTCGGCCAACTCACGCGCGGGCTGCGCTTCGTTCAGCTCGTCGGTGAGGGGTCGATCAGCCACCGGCGCAGCATAGCGCCAAGGCTGCGGCCAAGGAACATCAGCAATTCCGAGCCGTGGCGGGCATCGAGGGCCTGCTCGGTGCGCTGGCCGAGCGCGATCAGCCCGGTCGGCAGCGGCGGCTCGCAATCGATGCGGATCAGCGCCTCGGCGCGGATCAGGTCGCACGCCGGCCCGAATAACGGATGGCCGCGCTCGACGGTGCGCATTTCCACACCGTCGACCTGCTCGATCGCGCGCTGGAGGATCTGCGGCTCGACGATCTGGACGCCGTTGCCGTCGGCCCGGAAACCCTGCTCGCCGACAATCAGCGACAGCGCCACCGCGTCGATGCCGAGGATCAGCGGCCATTCCTGGGTGACGACGTGGAGCAGCCCCTCGATGCTGTCGGCCTCCAGCGCCGCCAGCACCGCGGCGTGGATCGCCGACACCGCGCCCGAATGGCCGCGCGCGAACGCGATCAGATCCTGGTTGGCTTCCTCGATGACTCCGAGCCGTTCGCGCAGGTGCGCGACCGCCCGTTCCTCGAACTGGATCACCCGTCCCATGGGCGCAAGTGTAACCCGGGGACGGTTAATTTCCTACCACCTCAGCGGCTGGCCCGCCGTCCGGCGTACGCCATCGCCTCGCGCACTTCGGAGCGGCCCCCGCCGTGCTTGCCGGCAATGTTCAGCAGCTCGGCATAATAACGCCGGGCTTCGGCGGCGTTGCCCGCGAGCCGCGCCGACCGCGCCGCGCCATACAGGCCGGCGAGCCGCTTCGGGGCCCGCTTCAGCGACGCTTCGAACTCCTTCTGAGCGTCGGCCGGCTGCTTGTGCTCGAGGAGCAGCTCGCCGAGCTGCTCGCGCGCCGGAAGCACCGCGCCCGGCGTCACCGGATGCTTCTCCGTGGCGTCGTCGAGGTCGGCGGCGGCGCGCATCAATCGCACCGCCTCGCCGTGGCGGCCCTCGGCATGCGCAAGCCACGCCTCGGCGATCTGGCGCTCGATCGAAACCTGGGTTTTCCAATCATAGGCACCCGGAGCAATGACCAGCGCCTTTTCGATCTCGGCGAGCTTGCCGACCTGCGCGCGTGCTAGCGCGGAATTGCCGCTGCGCGCCGCCCCGACCGCGTTGGCGAAGCGCACGTTGGCGACCGCCCACGGATTGTCGGTCACCGCCTTGAGTGCGAGCAGCCCGGCCGGAAGGTCGAACGCGGCCGCCTCTTTCCATTGGCGCCGTTCGAGCAACACCCGCGCCGGGATTGCGCTGACGGCGTAAGCGGTGGTCTGGCCCGGTGTCGCCTGCTCGATCGCTCGCAGTTCCTGCAGCACCTTGTCCGCTTCGGAGTCGCGGCCGGTCTGGAGGTACGCATAAGCGAGATAGTCCATCGCGTGGAGCTGCTGGTCCCAGGCGCCGGCCATGCCGCTCGCCTCGGAGTGCGCGAGCGCGGCCGTCTTGGCCGCCCGATTGGACTGGATCGATTCGTCCCACAGTCCGAGCCGGGTGAAGATATGCGAAGGCATGTGCTGGGCGTGCGCCGACGCCGGCGCGATAGTGGCGTAGCGGCGCGCGGCCGGAAGCGCGAGCTCGGCCAGCGGCGGATAATCGAAGCTGTGGATCAGATAATGGGAGACGCCGGGATGATCCGGAGCGGCCTTGAGCACGCCTTCGAGGATCGCGGCCGCGCTCTTTTCGCGGGCATAGTCGGGATCCTTGTCGAGGGTCCCGGCGGCGGCCTGCGACAATGCATAGAAGACCGCAGCTTCGCGATCGGCGGGATAGCGCTGGTAGAGCTGCGCCATGGCTGAATTGTAGGCCAGTGCGCGAGTCTTGTGGTCGAGCGTCTCGCTGTCGTCGTAGAAGGCGCCGATGGCGGCGATGTAATCCTGTTCGCGTTTGGTCTTCGCGCCTGCCGCGCGGGCCTTGGCGACCGCGGCTTTGCCCTTGGCGTGCTCGGCCGGAGTCGGCGGCGCCCACAGCGGGTGATAATTAGCCATCGCGACGCCCCAATGGGCGATGGCGCAGCCGGAATCGGCTTCCGCCGCTTTGGTGAATTCCTTCTCGGCGCGATCATATTCGAACGAATGCAACCAGCGCAGTCCGAGCTCGAATTGCGCACCCGCCTGGGCGTTGCACGTCGTGGGAAACGAAAGTTTGCCGAGCTGCGGACCGTGATCGTGATGGTCTTCGTGCGGCGCAGCCGCCAGCGCGATGGCCGAAGCGAAAAGTAGTAGGTTCATGGTCAGGGTCCCCCGCCCCATCCGTAATCCAACCGCGCTGAGTCGCGCAAATCAGCCGATTTGCTGGCCGCTCGCCTGCCAGTCCTTGAGGAAACCGGCGATGCCGGCGTCGGTCAGCGGGTGCTTGAACAATTGGTGGATGATCTTGGGCGGCGCGGTGATCACGTCGGCGCCGATCTTGGCCGCCTCGATGACGTGGATGGGGTGGCGGACGCTGGCGACCAGGATCTCGGTCGCGAAGTCGTAATTGTCGTAGATCATCCGGATGTCGGCGATCAGCTGCATGCCGTCGAAGCCGACATCGTCGTGGCGGCCGA
>CAYSHL010000052.1:0-10487 GCA_964430865.1 uncultured Sphingomonas sp. | reverse complement strand
CCCGGCGGATGATCGAAATCCTCCAGCAGCGCACCGCCGACGGCTATGTCGCGCGGGTCGACCTGCGGCTTCGTCCGTCGCCCGAGGTCACCCCGATCGCGCTGCCGGTGAATGCCGCGATCTCGCATTACGAATCGTCGGCGCTGCCGTGGGAGCGGGCGGCGTTCATCCGCGCCCGGGCGGCGGCCGGCGACCAGGCGCTCGGCCGCCATTTCCTCGAATCGATCGCGCCGTTCGTCTGGCGGCGATCGCTCGACTTCGGAGTCATCGACGACATCCGGCAGATTTCGGCCCGCATCCGCGACCATTTCGCGCAAGGCGGCCGGCTCGGCCCGGGCTACGATTTGAAACGCGGCCGCGGCGGTATCCGCGAGGTCGAGTTCTTCACCCAGATCCAGCAGATGATTCACGGCGGCCGCGACCTTTCGGTGCGAGTCCCCGCGACCCTCGATGCGCTCGAGGCGCTGGCCGCGGCGGGCCGGCTCGACGCCCCCGACGCCAATGCGCTCGCCGACGCCTACCGGCTGCTGCGCACCATCGAGCACCGCGTGCAGATGGTCGAGGACGCCCAGACCCACAAAATCCCCGCCGACGCCGCCGCGCTCGACGGAATCGCCCGGCTACACGGCCTGAAGCAGGGCGGCGAGCTGCTCGACTTGCTTCGGCCGCACGTCGAGCGCGCCGAACACCTGTTCGACGGACTGGCGCCCGAAACCGGCCGCCAATTGTCGAACGATCCCGACATTTTGCTCGACGAGCTGCGCGCGATCGGCTTCGGCGACCCCGAGGCGGCGGCGCGGCGGATCGCCGATCTGCGCTCGGGCCGCGCCCGGTCGCTGCGCTCGCCCGCCGCGCAGAACGCGTTCGAGGCGATGCTTCCGGGGCTGCTCGCGGCGATCGCCGCCGGCCCCGATCCCGGCCACGCGCTCAACCGGCTGACCGACATCGTCGAGCGCCTGTCGAGCGGGGTCAATCTCTACCGGCTGCTCGAGGCGCGGCCCAAGCTCGCCCAGCTGCTGGCCAAGATTCTCGCCCACGCCCCGGCGCTGTCGGAGCAGCTCGCCCGCCGCCCCGAGCTGCTCGAGGGGCTGTTCGACGCGTCGAGCTTCAACCCGCCGCCGTCGGCCGAGGATTTCGCCAAAGGCCTCACCGAGGCGATGCGCGGCCAGCCGTACGACGTCGCGCTCGACCGCGCCCGGCGGATGGTCAACGAGCGCCGCTTCGCGCTCGGGGTGCAGCTGATCGACCGCCGCGACGACCCGCTCAACGTCGCCGCCGGCTATTCGCGGGTCGCTGAAGGGACCTTGCTGGCGCTGGCCGACGCGGCGGTGCGCGAGTTCGAAAGCGCCCACGGCCGCATCCCGGGCGGCGAGCTGGTGATCCTCGGCCTCGGCCGGCTCGGCGGCTGCTCGCTGACCCACGCGTCCGACCTCGACCTCATCTACCTCTACACCGGCGAGGCCGGGGTCCCGTCCGACGGCTCCAGGCCGCTCGGCCCAGCCGACTATTTCAACCGGCTGGCGAGCCGGATCACCGCCGCGCTCAGCGTCCCGACCGCCGCCGGGCCGTTGTACGACGTCGACACCCGCCTCCGCCCGCAAGGGGCCAAGGGCATGCTGACCGTGCCGCTCGATGGCTTTGCCGCCTACCAGCGCGACGAGGCGTGGACCTGGGAGCATATGGCGCTGTGCCGGGCGCGGCCGGTGTTCGGGTCGCCGGCGGTGCGGGCCCAAGCCGCGGCGTTGATCGACGAAATTCTCCGCCGGCCGCGCGACGAACGGCAGGTCGCCGCCGACGCCGCCAAGATGCGCGCCGAGATCGAGCGCCACAAGCCGCCGGCCGGGCTGTTCGACGTCAAGCTCGGCGCGGGCGGGCTGGTCGACCTCGAGTTCGCGGTCCACGTGCTCCAGTTGACTCGCCACATCGGCCTCGATCCTCGCCTCGGAGAGGCGGTCCGGCAGCTCGCGGACGCCGGTCTGCTCGATGCAAGCATTATCGAAGCGCAACATTTGCTGACGCGCATGCTGGTCATGCTGCGGCTCGTTGCTCCGGATGGTAGCGAGCCAATTCCAGAGACTTGGGAGCTGGTCGCGGCCGCCTGCGGAGCCGGCAACGCTGAAGACCTCCTTGCCCAGCACGATGCGGCGCGGCAAAGCATCGCCGCCCTTTGGGACAGCATCAAGGGGAACGCGATCAAGGGAGAGCAATGATGGATGTGGGCGACCAGGCGCCGGCGATGTCGGTCACTCCAAGCGACGGCACCGAGCTCAATCTTGCCGCTCCCGGCGTTCCTTTGGTGCTCTATTTCTACCCGAAGGACGACACTTCGGGCTGCACCCGCCAGGCGCAAGACTTCACCACTTTGGCCGGCGAGTTCAAGAACGCCGGGGTGCGGGTCATCGGAATCTCGCGCGACCCGATGAAGAAGCACGAGAAGTTCATCGGCAAATACGGGCTTGAGGTGCCGCTCGTGTCCGACGAGGACGGCCGCATCTCCGACGCCTTCGCGACCTGGGTTCAGAAATCCATGTACGGCCGCAAATATATGGGCATGGAGCGCTCGACCTTTTTGATCGGCGCCGACGGCCGGGTGCTGAGGACGTGGCGCAAGGTCAAGGTCCCCAACCACGCGGCCGAAGTGCTCGAAGCGGCGAAGGATCTGTAGTTCCCTCGTTGTTCCCCGGCGAAGGCCGGGGCCCAGGCGGCGCTTCGCGCCGGTTTTATTGTCGGACTGGACCCCGGCCTTCGCCGGGGAACGCTAGCTGGCCAGCTCGCGGATCAGCATTTCCCAGTGGAGGACGTCGTCGTACATCGACCGCACCGGGATTCGCTCGTCGAGCCCGTGGGCGCGCTCGTCGTCGGGTGAAATCCCCCAGCCGCCGTCGGCGCCGTACACCGGGATTCCGACCGACCGGAAGAAGTTCGCGTCGGTGGTCCCGGTGGTCATGTTGGGGATCACCCGCATCCCCGGCCCGTGCAGCTTCTGGACCACCTTGGTGTAAGCGGCGAGCACCTCGGGCAGCAGCGGCAGCACCGGCGTCGGCTTGCCGATGAAGCCCGGGTCGGGCTTCACTTCGATGGCGTCGCCGACCAGCCGCTGAAGCTCGGCCTGGACATCCGTCGGCTGAACTCCCGGCAGGATCCGGCAATTGACCGTCGCCCGCGCCGATTGCGGCAGCGCGTTGTCGGCATGGCCGCCGTCGAGCATCGTCGCGACGCAGCGGGTGCGGGTCCGGCCGACCTCGAGCTCGCTGGCTTCGATGATGTCCGCCGCCGCGCCGTCGTCGGGGTTCGCCAGCCAGCGCCGCATGGCGTCGCCCAGCGCGCCTTTTTCATCCTTGGCCCGCTCGGTAAAATAGGCCCGCGTCACCTCATTGAGCATCGGCGTGAAGCGGTGCGCCTGCAGCTTCTTCAAGGCGTCGGCGAGATCGTAGATCGCGTTGTCGGGGCGCGGCCGGCTGCTGTGGCCGCCGCGGTTGCGGGCGGTGACGAAATAGGTCTGGTAGGTCTTCTCGGCCGAATCCATGCCGAACCCGAGCGGCCGGAAGTTGCGGTCGTAGGAGCCGCCGCCGCCGTCGGCGTTGAGCCCGAATTCGGCATCGGTCAAAGCGCGCCATTCGGTCGTGCCCTTGAGCGCTCCGTTCTGCGCCGTCTCTTCATCGCCGGTGAAGAACAGGATCAGGTCGCGGTTGGGCTTGAAGCCCGATTCCTTGAGCTTGATCAGCGCCAGCGTCGTCGCGACGATTCCGCTTTTCATGTCGGCGGTGCCGCGGCCGTAGAAATAGCCACCCTCCTCGCGGAACTCGAACGGGTCGAACTTCCAGTCCTCGCGCTTGGCCTCGACGACGTCCATGTGGCCGAGGATCAGCATCGGCTTCTTGGTCGGCTTGTCCGCGCGCCAGCGGGCGATCAGCGTCAGCGTCTGGTCGCCGGGGATGCCTTCGTGCGGCAGGATCTTGATGTCGCTGTCGGGGATCCCGGCGGCGCGGAGCTGGTCGGCGATCAGCTTGGCCATGCGCGGCATCTCGCCCCGCTTGGCGACCGTCGGAATCTCGATCGCCTGCTCGAACAGCGCCCGAGTCCGCGCCTGCCACGCCGGATCGAGCTTCGACGGCTGGCTGACGGGATTCGTCGCCGCCGTTGTCCAAAAACCCAACAACAGCAGGCAAATAGCCTTACGTTTGGCCATCGCATCCATCCTCCAATTATGTTACCCAAGGCTACGACTTCGGGGGGAGTGGTCAACCATGAGAATTCGAATCAAGGGCGCGGCCTACGGGCTGGTGGCGGGAACATCCCTGATGCTGGCCTCGCCCGCGCAGGCCGGGAGGGACGATTGGGCCGAGGCGAGCGACTATGGGCTGCACGGCTTGATGTTCGCCTCGGTGATCGGCGTCCCCGCCATCGAGGGTGATTTCGAAGGCGGGGCGCGGGCCTTCGGGGCGATCGGCACGACCTGGGTAGCGACCACGATCCTCAAGCGAACGATCCGGGAAGAGCGGCCGGATGGCAGCGACAATCTGAGCTTCCCCTCGGGCCACAGCTCGCGCAGCTTCGCCGCCGCGGCGAGCCTCCACAAGCGCTACGGGTGGAAATACGGCATCCCCGCGCACGCGGTCGCCGGCTTCGTCGGGCTGGCGCGGGTCAAGGCCAAAAAGCATTACGTCCACGACGTGATTGCCGGCGCCGCGCTCGGCGAGGCGGCCGGCTGGCTGATCTCGGAACGCAAGGACTCGAAGGTCCAATGGCTGCCGTGGGGCGACACCCACTCCGCCGGCGCAACCCTCACCTATCGATTCTGAGCACTTGTCGCCGGGGCCCCGTGGCCCTCGGCAAGATAATCGCACTCCTAAATCCTCCCCACCGGCGGTGCCGGCAGGGAGGATCAGGCGGCCCCGTGGCCCTCGGCAAGATATTCGGCGCTGCGCATTTCCTCGAGCCGGCTGGCGGTGCGGGCGAACTCGAAGCTGCCGTCGCCCTGCGGGTAGAGGGCGGCGGGCTCCGCGTCAGCCGCGGCGAGCAGCTTGACCCGATGCTCGTAGAGCGAGTCGATCAGCGTCACGAACCGCGCCGCCTCGTTGCGCATCGCCTTGGTCATCGCCGGGATTCCGACCAGGATCACGGTGTGGAAGCGCTGGGCGATAGCGAGGTAATCGGCGGCGCCGCGAGGCTCGCCGCACAAGCGCTTGAACGAGAACACCGCCACACCTTTCAGGCTCTTGGGGACGTGCAGCGTGCGGCCGCTGCCGACGTCGAGCTCCTCGGACGGCACCCGGGCGCGGTCCTCGACGGCAAAGTCGGTGAGCTTGAAAAACGCCTCGCTCAGCGCCCGGGTCGCCTCGGGCCCGTTGGGCACGTGCCACACGGTGACTCCGGCCAGCCGGTCGAGCCGGTAGTCGGTCGGGCCGTCGACCGCGACCACCTCCATGCGCTCGCCGATCAAATCGATGAACGGCAGGAACAGCTCGCGGTTGAGGCCGTCCTTGTAGAGGTCGCCCGGCGGCCGGTTCGAGGTCGTCACGACCTTGACCTCGCGCTCGAGCAATTTCTCGAACAAGCGCGACAGGATCATCGCGTCGGCCGGGTTGTTGACCACCATCTCGTCGAACGCCAGCAGCCGAGCTTCCTCGGCGATGCGGTCCGCGACCTCGTCGATCGGGTCGCCGTCCTCGCTTTTCCGGGCGTCGCGAAGGCGCCGGTGGGTCTCGAGCATGAACGCGTGGAAATGCACCCGGCGCTTCGGGCTGACGGCGATATGGTCGAACGCCAGGTCCATCAGCATCGATTTGCCGCGCCCGACCCCGCCCCACAGGTAGACACCGTCGCAGGCGCGGTCCGGCTTGCCGAGCAGGCGCTCCAGCAACCCATTGCGCTTGCCGGCGTGGGCAGCGAGCCGGTCGAGCGCGGCCACCGCGCGCGCCTGCGCCGCATCGGGCTTCAGCTCGCCCGAGCGCACGAGCTGCGCATAAGCCCGCGCGACCGGCCCGGTCATGCCGACGGACGGTTGGGAATGTTCACTCGCTTGAGCGTGCCGGTGAAGCTGTAGCAGGGCTCGCCATCCTGGCGGACGACGCCCTGCAGGAACGCGTGGCCCGGAGTCTGGCGGACCAGCTCGACCTGTGCGTCCAACGGCGTGCCGGCCTTGCCGCGGGCGAGGAAATGGGTGGTCAGGTCGAGCGTCACATAATGGCCGCGAGCCATCCCCGCGCAATGGCCGCCGGCGAACATCGCCATATCGATGAAGCTCATCACCGCGCCGCCGTGGATCGATCCGCCCATGTTCATATGGGCCTCGGTCGGGAACATCCGGCACAGCCCGCGGCCCGGCCCATCGGGCTTGAACAGCAGCCGCCCGGTCGCCGCCGCGAACGAGCCGCGGGGAAATTCGCCCCAGCTGTACCACCCCTCATGCTCGGGATCCGGCGCCGCTCCGCGCGGCACTCCGACGTCCTCCATCAGCCCTTCATTGGGGTTGTTCGCATCGCCCATGGCTGGCCGGTTAGTGGGAGGCTCCCCTCCCTGCAAGGGAGGGGCCGGGGGTGGGTAGCGAGCGCAGCGAGCTGGCGGCATCGAGCCGCCACCTCGCTCGACCCACCCCTCGATCCCCTCCCTGGCAGGGAGGGCAACCGTTCCCCGGCGAAGGCCGGGGCCCAGGCCGGCGCAAGCCGGTCCACGATTTAACAAAAAGCGCCTCCGGCGCTCCTGGGCCCCGGCCTTCGCCGGGGAACTCCTTAGGCAGCCCGCTGCCTTCGATGGTCGCGGCCCGTCAAGCGGCCCGCTCCGCGATCATTTTCTTGGTTTCCGCGATCGCCTTGGCCGGGTTCAGCCCCTTCGGGCAGACGTTGGCGCAGTTCAAGATCGTGTGGCAGCGGTAGAGGCGGAACGGGTCTTCGAGCTGGTCGAGGCGCTCGCCGGTCATTTCGTCGCGGCTGTCCGCCAGGAAGCGGTACGCCTGCAGCAGCACCGCGGGGCCGAGGAAGCGGTCCTGGTTCCACCAATAGCTCGGGCAGCTGGTCGTGCAGCAGAAGCACAGGATGCACTCGTAGAGCCCGTCCAGCTTGGCGCGGTCTTGCGGAGACTGCAGCCGCTCCTTGCCCGACGGCGCCGGCGTCGCGGTCTTCAGCCACGGCTGCACCGACGCATATTGGGCGTAGGCGTGGGTCAGGTCGGGGACGAGGTCCTTGACGACGTCCATCGCCGGCAGCGGAGTGATCTTCACCTCGCCCTTGATGTCGGCGATCGGGGTCGTGCACGCCAGGCCGTTGCGGCCGTCCATGTTCATCGAGCACGACCCGCAAATGCCCTCGCGACAAGAGCGCCGGAAGGTCAGCGTCGGGTCGATCTCGTTCTTGATCTTGATCAGCGCGTCGAGGACCATCGGCCCGCATTTGTCGAGGTCGATGGTGTAGCTGTCGTAGCGCGGGTTGGCGCCGCTGTCGGGGTCGTAGCGGTAGACCTTGAACGCCTTCAACCGCCCGCCGCTTTCAGGAGCGTGCGCGCGCCCCTTGGTGATGCGGCTGTTCTTCGGCAGTCGAAACTGGACCAACGCGATCCTCCTTGGCTCGGGACCGCCGCTAGCATGGGGGCCGAGCCGTTTCAAAGGTCCCGGCCGCGGGTTGCCCGTCCGGGCCGCGCGGTTTAGAGCGCCGCTGGCTCCCGTCCGGGCGGCCGGACCAAATCTTGATAGGAAATGGCCCCTTCATGGCTCGACGCAAAATTGCGCTGATCGGCGCCGGGATGATCGGCGGCACGCTCGCCCATCTGGCGGCGATGCGCGAGCTCGGCGATATCGTCCTGTTCGACATCGCCGAGGGGATTCCGGAAGGCAAAGCGCTCGACATTGCGCAGGCCGGGCCGGTCGACGGCTTCGATGCGGCGCTCAAGGGCACGTCCGACTATGCCGACATCGCCGGCGCCGACGTGTGCATCGTCACCGCCGGCATCGCCCGCAAGCCCGGGATGAGCCGCGACGATCTGATCGGCATCAATTTGAAGGTGATGAAGGCGGTCGGCGAGGGCATCAAGACCCACGCGCCCGACAGCTTCGTCATCTGCATCACCAATCCCCTCGACGCGATGGTGTGGGCGCTGCGCGAATTTTCCGGCCTGCCGCACCAACGCGTCGTCGGCATGGCCGGAGTGCTCGACAGCGCGCGCTTCCGCCACTTCTTGGCGGACGAGTTCAAGGTCAGCGTCGAGGACGTCACCGCCTTCGTTCTAGGCGGCCACGGCGACACAATGGTGCCGATCGTCGAATATTCGACCGTCGCCGGGATCCCGATCCCCGACCTCATCAAGATGGGCTGGTCGACGCAGGAGCGCATCGACGCGATCGTCAAGCGGACCCGCGGCGGCGGCGGCGAGATCGTCGCTCTGCTCAAGACCGGCAGCGCCTTTTACGCCCCGGCGACGAGCGCCATCGCGATGGCCGAGAGCTTCCTCAAGGACAAGAAGCGCGTGCTCCCCGCGGCGGCGCATTTGACCGGCCAGTACGGCGTCGACGACCTCTACGTCGGAGTCCCCGTGGTGATCGGCGCGGACGGAGTAGAACGCATCGTCGAGATCGCGCTGAACGACGAGGCGAAAGCGAATTTCCAGGTCAGCGTCGACGCGGTGAAGGAGCTGCTCGAAGCCTGCAAGGCGATCGACGGGAGTTTGAAATGACCCGTTCCCCGGCGAAGGCCGGGGTCCAGGCCGCTGCGGAGCAGCGGTTCCCGCTGCCCTGGGCCCCGGCCTTCGCCGGGGAACGGAGTAAGGTATGAGCATCCTCGTCGACCGGAATACCAAGGTCATCACCCAGGGGATGACCGGCGACACCGGCACCTTCCATACCGAGCAGGGGCTCGCCTACGGCACTCAGATGGTCGGCGGGGTGACGCCCGGCAAAGGCGGCACGACGCATATCGGGCTGCCGGTGTTCGACACGGTGCGCGAGGCGGTCGAGGCGACCGGCGCGACTGCATCGGTGGTCTACGTCCCGCCGCCCTTTGCCGCCGATTCCATCCTCGAGGCGATCGACGCGGAGGTGCCGCTGATCGTCGCCATCACCGAAGGCATCCCGGTGCTCGACATGGTCAAGGTCAAGCGCGCTTTGACCGGCTCGAAGTCGCGGCTGATCGGGCCCAACTGCCCCGGAGTCCTGACCCCGGACGAATGCAAGATCGGCATCATGCCGGGCAACATCTTCTCCAAGGGCAGCGTTGGCGTCGTCTCGCGCTCGGGCACTTTGACCTACGAGGCGGTGTTTCAGACGACCAACGAGGGCCTCGGCCAGTCGACCGCGGTCGGCATCGGCGGCGACCCGGTCAACGGCACCAACTTCATCGACGTGCTCGAGCTGTTCCTCGCCGACGACGAGACCCAATCGATCGTCATGATCGGCGAGATCGGCGGCTCGGCGGAGGAGGACGCGGCGCAATTCCTCGCCGACGAGGCGAAGCGCGGGCGCAAGAAGCCGGTCGTCGGCTTCATCGCCGGCCGCACCGCTCCGCCCGGGCGGCGGATGGGCCACGCGGGGGCGATCGTCTCGGGCGGCAAGGGCGGCGCCGAGGACAAGATCGCGGCGATGGAGGCGGCTGGAATTACCGTCAGCCCAAGCCCATCTGAACTCGGCAAGACGCTGAAGGAGCTTTTGTCCTAGTGCCCCGGCGAAGGCCGGGGTCCAGGGCCGAAGGCTTTTAGGAGGCAAATGAAGGCCGGTTTCGTCTACATGATGGCGAACCGGAAAAACGGAACGATCTACCTTGGTGTCACCAGCGACCTGGTCAAACGAGTCTATGAGCATCGCGAAGGCCTGACCCCCGGTTTCACAAAACGTTATGGCTGCAGGCTCTTAGTTTGGTTCGCTGCGTTTGATGATTTGCAGGAAGCGCAGCAGTGCGAGATGCAGATGAAGGAATGGAAGCGGGCGTGGAAAATCAAGCGGATCGAGGACGGTAATTTTGATTGGCGGGATCTTTATCCGACGCTGGCTGAATCCGGCTTGCGCCGGCCTGGACCCCGGCCTTCGCCGGGGAACACCTAAGTCATAATGGACGCCTTCAGCACCGAACGCGACGCCGGGCCGAGCTGGGCGCGGGCGAACTGGCCGGTGGCCGAGCTCGACGAGATCAATCTCGGGCTCGACCCGACCGAGGCGGCGATCGAGCAAATCGCGGCGGCGGCTACGGCCCGAGCGGAAGCGACCGGGGCCGATCCGGATTCCGTCCGCCGCGCCGCCGACGATTCGATCCGGGCGATGATGCTGGTCCGCACCTTCCGGGTGCGCGGGCACCTCGCGGCGAAGCTCGACCCGCTCGGCCTCTACAAGGCCGAATGCCCGGCCGACCTGACGCCCGCCTGGCACGGCTTCACCGAATCCGACCTCGACCGGCCGATCTACGTCTGCGGCGTGCTTGGCTTCGAACAGGCCAGCGTGCGCGAGATCGTCCGGGTGCTGCAGGAGACCTACTGCGGCCACATCGGCTTTGAATATATGCACATCAACG
>CAYSHL010000051.1:0-10508 GCA_964430865.1 uncultured Sphingomonas sp. | reverse complement strand
AAAACGTCTTCGGACGCCCCAAGAGCCCGGTCAACCGCCGCGAATATGGCCCCGGACAGCACGGCCAGCGCCGCAAGGGCAAGCTCAGCGATTTCGGCATTCAGCTGCGCGCCAAGCAGAAGCTCAAGGGCTATTACGGCGACATCACCGAAAAGCAGTTCAAGCAAACCTATCAGCAGGCCAGCCGGATGAAGGGCGACGCCTCGCAGAATTTGATCGGGCTGCTCGAGCGCCGGCTCGACATGGTCGTCTACCGCGCCAAGTTCGCGCCGACGATCTGGGCCGCCCGCCAGCTGGTCAGCCACGGCCACATCCGGGTCAATGGCACCAAGTGCAACATCGCCTCGCGGCGGGTCGATGTCGGCGACGTCATCGAGCTCGGCCCCAAGGCGCAGGAAATGGCGCTGACCATCGAAGCGCAGAGCCTGGCCGAGCGCGACGTGCCCGATTACGTCGTTCCCGAGGGCACCGCCAAGGTCACCTACACCCGAGTCCCGAAGCTCGACGAGGTGCCCTATCCGGTGCGGATGGAGCCCAACCTCGTGATCGAATTCTACTCGCGCTGATCCGCAAGGATTTCGCAAGACTATTGGGCGGCCCCGCGGGGCCGCCCTTTTCTATTCGGCGAACGCGATCCCCATATTCGCAGCCGCTGCGGCGAGCTTGCGGTCGCGAGACCATAAGGTTGAACCGGGCCGAAGCCTGACGGCGGCGAGCAAATAGGTGTCGATCAGCCCGATCCCCGTCCCGGCCAGGTCCGACGCCGCGATGAAGGCCAGGACTTCGCCATGCCTCGGACGCGGCATGGCCGGCAAGGCGTGCAACGCGTCGAGCGTCGATGCCCGCTGGGCGAGATGCCCGAGTGCCAGTTCGCCGATGACGAACGGGTGGATCCCGACCTCGCCGGCCTCAAGCAAGTGCTGAAGAGGCGCAAGCCCGGCGCGAAAATGGTCGGCCCAGACCGAGGTATCGACCAGGATCACGCGACAGTTCGGTCACGCGGCGCCGGCTGATAGTCGGGCATCGAGCCGCCGAGGCTGGCCAACCGGCGCGCCGCCTCGCGGCCGATCAGCGCCCTGAAGGCTTCCCGGATCAAGCTCGCTTCGTCCTCGATACCGGTCAGGCGCTTTGCCTCGGCCAGCAAGCCATCGTCATCGGGCACCGCAATTGCCGCCGTTGACCGAGCTGCCGCACGCTCGAACCGAACGCGCTTGCCGGCCAGGTCGAGCTTGGCGGTCCGCCAGCCGGCGGCCTTCCAGCCACGCGTTTGGCTATGCCCCGGCCCGGCCTGGTTTGCCCACCAGGCAGGATAGCGATAAGCGCTTGTCGGGAGCGGCCCGCCAATCACCCGTTCGATTTCGTCAAACCGCGCATCCCACTGGCTTTCATTGAGTTGCTTGAGATGGTCCGCCAATGCTTGGTACCGACTCATATCACTCTCCTTATAGTGACTTAATAGTGAATTATACCTATCGAGTCAAATGGTCCGCGGCGTGATCGACCCGCCTCTCCCCGAATGGGCGCCGCACGAGGCGGTGTGGATCGGCTTTCCGAGCGACCCGGAGCTGTGGCTGGCCGACCTGAAAGCGGCCGAGCGCGAGGTGGCGGCGTTCGCGGCCGCGGTTCATGCCGGCGGCAAGGGCGAAGAGGTGTGGCTGGTCGCGGCGCACGAGGATGCGGCCAACGCCGCTCGCGAACTCGCCCCGTTCGCCAAGGTGATCGTCGAGCCGTTCGGCGACATCTGGCTGCGCGACACCGGACCGATCGTGCTCGGAACGGGCAGTCAGCGGCGGGCCGCGGGCTTCGGCTTCAACGGCTGGGGCGGCAAATATGAGCTCGACGGCGACCAGGACATCGGCGAGCGCCTCGCCGCGGCCGCCGGCCTGCCCTATTCGAAGGCCGAGTGGGTGCTCGAGGGCGGGGCGATCGACCAGGACGGCAGCGGCACCGTGCTGACCACCGAGCAATGCCTGCTCAACCCCAACCGCAACCCGGGCCTGCAGCGCGCCGACATCGAAGAGCGGCTGACGCGCGACTTCGGCTTTGAGCGAATCGTCTGGCTCGGCGCCGGCCTGCTCAACGACCACACCGACGGCCACATCGACAACATCGCTCGGTTCGTCGCGCCGGGCCGGGTCGCCATCCCTACCCCGTCCAACGACGATCCGAACGAGGCGGTCTATCGCGACGCGGCCAAGCGGCTGGCGGATGCGAAGCTCGACCTCGTCACCCTGCCCTCGCCCGGCCGCATCGAAAGCGCCGAGGGCGACATCGTCCCGGCCAGCTACATGAATTTCTACATCGGCAACGCGGCCGTGGTCGTTCCCCAATACGGCGTCGCCAATGACGATGCGGCGGTGGCGGCGGTGCAGGCGCTGTTTCCGGGGCGCGTTGCAATCGGTCTGAGGGCCGACCACATCCTGACCGGCGGCGGCAGCTTCCACTGCATCAGCCAGCAGGTGCCGGCGTAGCCGTCATTGCGAGGAGCCGCAGGCGACGCGGCAATCCAGCCCAAACAAAGAAGCTGGATTGCTTCGCTTCGCTCGCAATGACGGATAAGGGCGCTCCATGACCAAGTTCAAAGTCGCCGCTTTGCAGCTCGCCTTCAGCGAGGACACGGCCGCCAACATCCAGGCGGTCGCCGGCCTGGTGCGCGAGGCGGCCGGCAAGGGCGCCAAGGTCGTCCTCCCGCCGGAGCTGTTCGAAGGCCCCTATTTCTGCCGGACCGAGGACGAGGCCCTGTTCGCCAGCGCCAGGGCGACCGCCGAGCACCCGTCGGTGCTGGCGATGCGGGAGCTGGCGGCCGAGCTGAAAGTCTGGATCCCGACCAGCTTCTTCGAGCTCGACGGCCCACACCATTACAACAGCCTGGCGATGGTCGGCCCGGACGGAAAGGTCGCCGGCATCTACCGCAAGAGCCACATCCCCGACGGCCCCGGCTATCAGGAGAAATTCTATTTCCGGCCCGGGAACACCGGCTTCAAGGTCTGGCCCGGCCCGGGCGCGACGCTGGGCGTCGGCGTCTGCTGGGACCAATGGTACCCGGAAGTCGCGCGAGCGATGACGCTGATGGGCGCCGAAGTGCTGTTCTACCCGACCGCCATCGGCTCGGAACCGCACGACCCCGAGCTCGACACCTCGCGGCTGTGGCGCCGCGCGATGATCGGCCACGCGGTCTCGAACGTCGTCCCCGTGGTCGCCGCCAACCGCATTGGCACCGAAGGCGGCCAGCGCTTCTACGGCCACAGCTTCATCTGCGACGAGCGCGGCGACATCCTCGCCGAGTTCGGCGCGGAGGAAAGCGGCGTCCTGGTCGCGGAGCTCGATCTAGCCGCCGCCAAAAAGCACCGCGCCGCCTTCGGCTTCTTCCGCGACCGCCGGCCCGACCTCTACGGCCGGCTTACCGAGGACATCTGACTTCCTCCCCTCCCGCCTGCGGGAGGGGATCGAGGGGAGGGCCTGTGATCAAGCCAGACCAGTTCTAAACAGGCCCTCCCCCAACCCCTCCCGCGAGCGGGAGGGGGGAAAGCGCCAGCGCCCGCTCGAACACGCTTTCGAACATCGACGCGTCGAGGCGTCGCGTATTCTGGTTGTAGCGCGAGCAATGGTAGCTCGACAGCAGCACCCGGCCGTCCGGCGCGACGTGCTCGGCGCCGTGGCCGAACTTGGTCGAAGACGGCGGCAGGCCGAGCGTTCGGGCCGCGGCGACGTGGGCGATCTGGCCGAGCGCGACCAGCACTTTCACCTCTGGCAAATTTGCCAAGGACGCATCGAGATAGTGGCGGCAGGTGGCGATTTCTTCAGGGATCGGCTTGTTCGCGGGCGGCAGGCATTTGACCGCGTTCAAGATCACCGCGCCGGTCAGCCGCAGCCCGTCCGCCGGGTCAACCCCATATTCACCCTCGGCCAGCCCGAACTTGAGCAGGGTCGCGTAGAGCAGCTCGCCGGCGAAATCGCCGGTGAAGGGCCGCCCGGTGCGGTTGGCGCCGTGCTTGCCGGGCGCGAGGCCGACGATCGCCAGCCATGCGTCCGGGTCACCGAACGCCGGCACCGGGGCGTTCCACCAGTCGGGATGCTCGGCCCGGCACTCGTGCCGAAAGGCCACCAGCCGCGGGCACAACGGGCAGTCGCGCGGCGCCTCGGCGAGCGGGATCGGCGAGCGGTCGGCGGGTTGCACAAGCTGGGACAGCATCGCGTCCTTCTAAAGCCCTCCCCCTCGATGGGGGAGGGTTGGGGGGGGGGGGCGGGGTCTCCCCCGGGGGGGCCCAGCGGCTGCACCTCAACCCCCCCCCCCGGGGGGGGGGGTGGGGGGGGGGCGGCCCCACGCTTCCGGAGATTCTCATTCGAAGTCCACCCCACCCCTGCCCCTCCCCATCGAGGGGAGGGGAGGATATGCCCCTGGCGATGACCCACCTCTACGCAATCGGCATCGGCTCCAACCGGCGCCACGGGCGCTTCGGCCGGCCCGGCGGCGTGGTCGAGGCGGCGGTCGCGCGGCTGGACGAAGACTTCGGCCTGTTCAACGCCTCGCCGATCATCCTCAACCCGGCGCATGGCGGCGCCGGCCGCGAGTTCGCCAACGCGGTCGCGCTGATCGAGAGCAAGCTCGAGCCGCCGGCGATGCTCACCGCCCTCAAGGGGATCGAGCGCGAGTTCGGCCGCCGCCGCGGCCGGCGCTGGGGCTGCCGCGTGCTCGACCTCGACATCCTGATGTGGAGCGGCGGCAAGTGGCGATCGCGCGCGCTCACCGTCCCCCATCCGGCGCTCGAAACGCGCAGCTTCGTGCTCGGCCCGCTCGCCGCGGTCGCTCCCAGCTGGCCGATCCGCGGAGCGCTCGCCGCCCGCCACCTCGCGCACCGCCTTGCCCGCCGGCGCGCTCGGCGGTAACGCCACGCGTCCCGCAAGGAACGGGCCCTTAGCTCAGTCGGTAGAGCAACTGACTTTTAATCAGTAGGTCGCTGGTTCGAATCCAGCAGGGCTCACCAGCCGCATCCCCCGTCCGCTGGACAGCGCGGGACCGCCGCGCTCTAACGGCCCATGCTCCGGCTCGCGAAGATGGCCTTCTGGCTGCTGATCTTCTCGCTGCCCTTTGCCAAGCCGATCGCCTCCGTCGGCGGCCTCGCAGTGACCGCGACCGACGTGCTCTTCGTCATCGCCGCGGGAGCTTTCGCAACCGCGCTTGTCACCGGCGACGCCAGCCTCCGCTGGAACGCCTTTTACGGCATCTTGCTGATCTACTTCGCCGCCATGCTGGTCTCGGCTCTCGGGTCCGGCGATCCGGAGCGGAGCGCGATCAAGCTCGCTTCGCAGGCCTATCTGATCGCGCTCCCGGTGCTTGCCCGCAGCCTAATCGACGCACCGGCCGATCTCCGCACTGCGCTAAAATATTGGCTGGCCGCGACCGCGATCGTCGCCGCCGTCGGCACGCTCGCCTTGCTCTTTTTCGTGCTCGGCGTCGGCGGACCGGCGCTGGAATTTGCGCTCCACCCCTTCGGCACCCTGCCGCCCGGCGATTACCCGCGGCTCGATGCGACCTTCGCCTCCCCCGCCATGCTGTGCAACTATTTGACCGTGTCGCTGCTGATCCTGCTGGTAGCGCGGCGGAGCGGCTGGGTCGGACCGGCGGCCTTCCATCTGCTGTTGGCGGCGGCCGGCGTGACAGCGCTGTTCACGCTCACCCCGGGCCTCGGCGGATTCCTCCTCGCCATTGCCCTGTGGATGTACCTGGTGCTCGAAAGCCGGCGCTACGCGTCCGCAGCAATGGCCGCCGGCGCGGCCGTGGCGCTGGTCTTTGTCCTCGCAGCGGCACTGACTCCGATCGTTCACCCGACCGCTCCGTTCCTGATCCAATTGCCCGGAATCGATCAGCCATTGGCGCCCTCGGTCCGGATGATGACCTGGCTCGATGCGTGGCATCGCTTCCTCGACAATCCGCTGATCGGGTCCGGCATCGGCAGCGACGCGGTCGCGGTCCGCTATGTCGACCCTTCGGGGTTCCTCCACGTGCTGACCGACGCCCACAATGTGTTCCTGAACTTTGCCGTTCAATGCGGGCTGATCGGACTCGCGGCGATGATCTTGCTGGTCGTGAAGGTCGCCCAGCTCACGGGCCCGCTTCGGCTCGGCGACCGCAACGTCCTCCGGCTCGGGCTCGGGCTCGCCTGGCTCGACGCATTTGCCTACCAGGGGCTGACCGGCTCCTATGAGGACGCCCGCCATCTGTGGGTGCTCCTGGGGTTGATGCTGACCGCGATCCGGCTGGAGGCGCTCGAATGAAGGCCTGTTCGATTCTGATGCTTCTGCTCGCGGGTTGCGCGTCCGTTCCAAGAGCCGCAGCCCCGAGTGGCCCCATCGCCCAGGCCGGAGTGGCGTTCGACCGCAACGGCGAGCGCGGCAGCTTCGCCGACGGCCTCGCCGATCCCAGGACCGGACGCGCAATCACCCCCGACGATCCGGTGCGGGTCGCTTCGATCAGCAAGGTCGGAGTGGCGATCGGCGTGCTGCGGCTGGTCGAGCAGGGCAAGCTCGACCTCGACGCCGACGTCTCCGCCCGGCTCGGCTGGAGCCTTCGCAACCCGGCGTTCCCCGACCGCCCGATCACTCTTCGAATGCTGCTGTCGCACACCGGCTCGGTCCGCGACCACGACGACCAATATGCGATTCCGCTCGGCAGCTCGGTCCGCGCGGTGATGGCCGACGCCCATTCGTGGGACCCGAAGCACGGCCCGGGCGACGGCTACTTCACTTACTCCAACCTCAATTTCCCGATTGTCGCCTCGATCGTCGAGCTGGCGACCGGCGAGCGGTTCGACCGCTGGATGCGCCGCGAAGTCCTCGAGCCATTGAAGCTCGACGCCTGTTATAATTGGCCGACCTGCGGCGACCCGGCGGTAGCCCGAGCGGTGGTGCTGATGCAGAACGGCGAGGCGGTCCGCGACGACCTCGCCGGCAAGCACCCCGAATGCCCGGTTTTCGTGACCGAAGGCCAGCCGTGCGACCTGTCTCGCTGGCGGCTGGGCGAGAATGGGGCGCTGTTCTCGCCACAGGGCGGGCTTCGGATTTCGGCTCGCGGGCTCGCCCGGATCGGCCGGATGCTGCTCAACGGCGGCACCCTCGACGGCGTCCGGATTCTGTCGCCCCAATCGGTCGAGACGCTGGTTACGCCGATGTGGCGGTTCAACGGCCGCAACGGCGCCACCGATCACGGCTTCTATTGCAGCTACGGGCTGGCGACCCAGCAGATCCCGACTCCGCGGCGCGGTTGCGACGACGATCCCGCCGGCGACGGAGTGGCGCGGGTCGGCCATGCCGGGGACGCTTATGGGTTGCGATCGGGGCTGTGGATCGACCGCGCGCGCGGCACCGGCGTGGCGTATTTCGTCACCGGCCTTCCCGAGGACCCGCCGCGCGGTCGCAGCGCCTACCGAGCCGCCGAGGAAGCGGCGTTCAGGCGTGCGCTTCTACTACTGCGTCGCTGACCACTCGCCGAGCGTCCGGCGGCGCTCCGCCATCACCGCCCAGTCGAGGCTGCTCTGCTCGGGCACGACCATCCGCAATTGCTTCCTGGCGAAGTCGATCGAGACCCGGTCGAACGCCCGCATCGCGTTCATCCCCAGCAAGACCGCGGGCTTGTTTTCGAGGTTGAGGCTGCGGAAAATCGGCGCGTCGGAGAACATGATGACGAGGTCCTTGAGGATCACGTCGCCGAGCTCGACGCGCTTGAGCGTGAACGCTTCCCCGACCAGCTTCTGGCCGGTCACCGACATCATCTCGACCCGCTCGCCGGCGCCCAGCCTGCGCCGCGACTCGAGCTTCGCCCGAAGCGCCGCATTGCCCATCGTCAGCTCCGATCCGGTGTCGAGGACGACGACCATCGGCACGTCGTTGGCCTGAGCGCTGGTGACGATCAGATGGCCGCGCTTCAACTTGCCGCGGACGACGATCGCGTCCTTGTCCTCGCGCTCGATGCGGCGCGCCGACGGGACGATCGAGATCATCCGCGTTCGGAAATCGAACAGCACCCGCTGCGAGCGCAGCGAATCGACGCCGAGGATGCCGTCGGCGCCCATGTGCATGCGCTCGAGCAGCGGCGCCTCGATGCTTCGCGAGCGGCTGTCGGTGATCTCGAGGTTGGTGATATTGGCGGTCCGCACCGGGGTAACCCCGGTGACGCTGTGCAGCGTCGCCATCGGCCCGCTGGTCAGCCCGAGCTCGGCGGCGATGGCGGTCGAGACCGCGGTCCGGTCGGCCCCGGTGTCGACGAGGAAGCGATAGCCCCGGCCGCCGACCCGGACCGGGATGGTCATCCGGTCGTGGCGGTCGTTCTTGAAGGCGATGTCTTCGGTGATCGTCGTCCGGTCGATTTCCGGCGGGCCCTGGATGGTGTCGACGACCGTCGTCTTGGGCTGCGCCGCGGCGGGCGCGGCGAGAGCGATTGCGACGAGGAATTTCCAGCTAATCGACGCTTGCATCGGCATGGCCTTTCACGGCCATGCTACGCCTCTGTCCGGAGACGCGCAACGAAGGCTTGGCTACTCGCCGAGCGAGCCTCTCCACGGAGTCCACGCCCAGCTTTCCGCCAGGCGCCGCTCCTCGGGCGTCATCGCCTGGCTCGCGAGCGCGGGACGACGATATTTCATCGGCACCCGGTTACGCGGCCTGGGGACGTTGCGGAGCACGTCTTCCTGAGCGATCGGCCGGCGGAACGCCACTCCGGCGTGCGTGCCGTGGACCCAGGCGACGCGGCTCTTGACGCTCAGCTCGTTGCGCCGGAACACCACTTCCGACCCTTCGACGGGCAGATCGTCGCCTTCGACCAGCGCGCCTTCGGTCGAAAGATTGCGCAATTTGACCGCGAGCGTCGCTCCCGACACCTCGATCGACGCCGCGAGAAGCACGTTCGAGCGGCGACTTTGTCGGTTCTGCGGAATGTTGGCCTGATCCATATCCCAACCATAGCGGACGTTAGTAAAACTAGGTTTAACGGCTTCAGCGCCGCCGGCCGAGCAGCAGCATCAGATTGTTGGCCGGCATTTCGCGCGTTTCGCGGAGCTCGAAGCCGCGCTCGCCCGCCGCCGCTTCGAACTGCTCGACCCTGCGCAGGCCCCACTGCGGATCGCGTCGCTTGAGATCCCTATCGAACGCCAGATTGCTCGGAGCGGTCGGCCGGGCAGCGGTCAGCCACGGCCCGTAGAGGATCAGCGGAGCATCGGGCGACAGCAGGCGCTCGGCTCCGTCGAGCAGCCCCAGGGCCGATTGCCACGGGCTGATATGAACCATGTTGATGCTCAGCACGGCATCGGCCCGGTCGACCGGCCAGTCGGACATGCTCGCGTCGATGACGAGTGGCGGCCGGACGTTGGGCAAGCCCGCGGCCGCGCGCCAGGCCGCGATCGAAGCGAGCGCCTGCGGGTCGATGTCGCTCGGCTGCCATTCGAGCTTCGGGAAGCGCCCGGCGAAAAACACCGCATGCTCGCCGGTGCCGCTGGCGATCTCGAGCACCACGCCGTTTCCCGGCAGCCAGTCGGCGAGAACCTCGGCAATCGGCTCGCGATTGCGCAGCGCCGCCGGTGCCGAACGGCGGGCGCCGGCATCCGCGTTCTCGTAGAAGCGCTCGACAGCCATGCGGTCGCTCAATAATGGCGCTTGGCCGGAGGAAACAGCCCATTCAGGTCGACCAGGACAGCCCGCGAGTCCGCTTTCCGCCGCCGTTGATCTATCTCGGCGCGCTACTCCTCGGCATTGCCGTCGACAGAGCGATCGCGACCAGGTTCGGACTGGCAAGCTTGCAAGGTCTGGGCCTCGACGCCAACGTACGGGTCTGGATTGCCGTCCTGGTCCTCGGGGCCGGCCTGGTCATCGGCCTGCTTGCCGCCGGATTGTTCCGCCGCGCCGGGACCGATGTGAAGCCATGGCGATCCTCGACTGCGCTGGTCACCGACGGTCCCTACCGGTGGACCCGCAATCCGATGTATCTGGGCATGGCGCTGATCTACTTCGGCCTTGCGATTGCCGCGGACAGCCTGGCCGCGCTCCTGCTTCTGATCCCGGTCGTCATCATCATGCAGACTCAGGTCATCGCCCGCGAGGAACGCTACCTCGAGGGCAAATTCGGCGACGAGTTTCACTCCTACAAGTCGCGCGTCCGGCGCTGGCTCTGATCGTTCAGCGCAGGTCTCACGGCCCGGCGCCACAGCGGCGGGACAGCGCATCCCAGCCCGTCAGCGGCCACCGGCCTCGCTCGGGCTAGGCTCGCCAGCCGCCTGCGGAGCGGGATCGCGGTAGGTCAGCACCGGCTTGCGCGCCGCCAGGGTCTCGTCGAGCCGCCGCCGCGGCGCGTGGACCGGAGCCGCCTTCAGGCTCTTGTCGCCCGCCTTGGCCCGTTCGGCGATCGAGCGCATTGCGGCGACGAACTGATCGAGAGCGGCTTTCGACTCGGTTTCGGTCGGCTCGACCAGCATCGCGCCGTGGACGACCAGCGGGAAATACATGGTCATCGGGTGGAAGCC
>CAYSHL010000050.1:0-11568 GCA_964430865.1 uncultured Sphingomonas sp. | reverse complement strand
CGGTCGATCTCGGCACCACCGGCACCGAAACGCTGATGCTCACCGGCGACCAGAATATCGTCGACATCGCTTATTCCGTGCGCTGGAACATCCGCGAGCCGGAGCTCTACCTGTTCGAGCTTGCCAAGCCGGACGAGACCATAAGAGAGGTGGCCGAGAGTGCGATGCGCGCGGTCGTTAGCGGCTTCACGCTCAACGATACCATCGGCGAAGGCCGCGGCGACATCGAGACGCGGGTCCAGGCCGTGATGCAGCAAGTCCTCAACAGCTACCGCTCCGGGGTCCGCATCCAGGGCATCGCGATCAAGCAGGCCGACCCGCCGGCGGCGGTCAACGACGCCTTCAAAGAGGTTTCCGCCGCTCAGCAGGAGGCGCAGTCCTACATCAACCAGGCGCGCGCCTATGCGCTGCAACTGACCGCCAAGGCGGAGGGCGAGGCGACCGCGTTCGACAAGGTCTATGAGCAATACAGCCTGTCGCCCGACGTCACCAAGCGCCGCATGTATTACGAGACGATGGAGCGGGTGCTCGCCAACGTTGACAAGACGATCGTCGAACCATCGGGCGTCACGCCCTATCTGCCGCTGCCTCAGGTCCAGCGATCGCCGCCGCGGGGGGCGACGCCATGATGGAGATGGTCCGCCGGCGGCCGCTGATCACGGGCGCGATTGCGCTTTTTGTGCTGTTCACGCTGATCTCGAGCTTGCCGATTGTCCCGGAAACCAAGCAAGCGGTGATCGTGCGTTTCGGCAAGCCGAACCGCATCCTCGGAGCGACCGAGGCCGGCATCAACTGGCGGCTGCCGTTTGCCGAAAACATCGTCTGGATCGACAAGCGCGTGCTCGACGTCGACATGGACCGCCAGCAGGTGCTGTCGACCGACCAGCTGCGGCTCGAGGTCGACGCCTTCGCCCGCTACCGGATCACCGATCCGCTGCGCATGTACATCCGCGCCCGGACCGAGCAGCGGGTCAGCGACGCGCTGCGCCCGATTCTCGGCTCGGAATTGCGCAACGAGCTCGGCCAGCGGCCGTTCGCGGCGCTTCTGTCGCCCGAGCGGCAGGGTGTGATGGAAAATGTCCGCCGCGGGCTCGACGTCGTCGCGCGCCAGTACGGGGCCGAGATCATCGACGTGCGGATCAAGAAGGCCGACCTGCCCGACGGCACTCCCCTGCAGTCGGCGTACGACCGGATGCGGACCGCCCGGCTCCAGGAAGCGCGCTCGATCCGCGCCCAGGGCGCCAAGCAGGCGCAGATCATCCGCGCCGAGGCCGATGCGCAGGCCGCCAAGACCTACGCCGCGAGCTTCGGCAAGGACCCGAGCTTCTACGACTTCTACCGGGCGATGCAGTCCTACCAGACGACG
The DNA here is from genome assembly GCA_964430865.1 of uncultured Sphingomonas sp. Taxonomy (GTDB): domain Bacteria; phylum Pseudomonadota; class Alphaproteobacteria; order Sphingomonadales; family Sphingomonadaceae; genus Sphingomicrobium. The sequence continues at coordinate 10,202 of CAYSHL010000050.1, read as the reverse complement.
TTCATCGGCGACGGCGCGGAGCGGCCGTCCCCGACGACCATCATTTTGTCGCCCAATAACGACTATTTGAAGGAATTCACTGGACGTTCGCGCTGAATGAGTGCGCTGAGGCCGTTCGTTCAATCCGGATTAAGGCCGTTTGCGATTAGGCCCGGCGTCCCACATTGCATTGCTTGCCCAAGCCAAGTCATGGAGTATCGATGAGTTCGAAGGAGTCCGGAAAAGTGCGCTATGCCTATGGGGTCGCAATGGCCCTGCTGCTGGGTGGAACCGCCTTCTCGATCGCCAGCGGCCCGGTCGGTGCCCAGGTCGCGCAGAATTCGCCGTCGGCGCTGTCGCCGCGGCCCGGCGCGCCCTTGTCGTTCGCCGAGCTCGCCGCCCGGCTTCAGCCCGCGGTCGTCAATATCTCGACCAAGCAGCGCGTTCCCGTCCGCACCCAGGCCGATCCGTTCGAAGAATTCTTCCGCCGCTTCGGAGCGCCCGAGGCGCAGCCGCCAAGCGGCGGGGTGACGCCGCGAACCCGCGAGACCGGGTCGCTCGGCTCGGGCTTCATCATCTCGCCGGACGGCTATGTCGTCACCAACAACCATCTGATCACCAGCGCGACCGGCACCGGCACGGTCGACACGGTCACCGTCACACTGACCAACCGCAAGGAATATACCGCGCGGATCGTCGGCCGCGACCCGACGTCCGATCTGGCGCTGCTCAAGATCGACGGCTCCAATCTGCCGTACGTCAACTTCGGCGACAGCACCCGCAGCCGGGTCGGCGACTGGGTGATCGCGATCGGCAATCCCTACGGCCTCGGCGGCACTGTCACCGCCGGCATCATCTCGGCCCTTCACCGCGGCATCACCCGGGTCGGCGCCTACGACCGCTACATCCAGACCGACGCGTCGATCAACATGGGCAATTCGGGCGGCCCGATGTTCGACCTCAACGGCAACGTCATCGGCATCAATTCGGCCCTGATCTCGCCGACCGGAGCGTCGGTCGGGATCGGCCTCGCCATCCCCGCCGAGCTGGCCAAGCCGGTGATCGACTCGCTGCGCCGCGGCCAGCGCCCGCAGCGCGGCTATCTCGGCGTCGGCCTCCAGCCGCTCGAGCAAAGCGAGGCGGAAGCGCTTGGCTTGCCCAAGGACCGTGGCGAGCTCGTTCGGGCCGTCGTTCCGGGAGCCGCCGCCGACCGCGCCGGAATCCGCCAGGGCGACGTCATCGTCCGGGTCAACGGCCGCGACGTCACTCCCGACGAAACCGCATCCTTCATCATTGCCAACACCACCGTCGGTGCCCGCGTCCCGATCGAGGTGATCCGCGCCAACGGCCGCCGCGAGACCGTGCAGGTCACCGTAACCCAACGACCGACCGAAGAGCAGCTCGCCCAGGCGCTCGGCAGCGATGACGGCGAAGGCGGAGTGACCGTGTCGCCCAACGTCCCGGCCCAACAGGCGCTGGGGCTGTCGCTGCAGCCGCTGACTCCCGAGCTTGCCCGCAGCGCCCGGCTGCCGGCGACGGCGCGCGGAGTCATCGTCATGGCCGTCGATCCCGGCAGCGACGCGGCCGAGGAGGGAATCCAGCGCGGCGACCTGATCATGTCGGTCAACCGGCAGCCGGTCAGCACGCCCGCGCAAGTCGCTGCGGCGGTCGAGGCCGCGCGCCGGGCCGGCCGTTCCAGCGTGCTGCTGCTGGTCAAGCGCGGACCGAGCCCCGAGGCCTTCCTCGGCGTCGACATCGGCGCCCGCTAGGCCGAACCGCGGCTAGCCAGGGCTCGGCCCCCACTTGCGCTTGCCCTCCGCGTCGGCAAAGGACGCCTGGAGGGAGAGGCCAATTTGGGCGAATCCGCGATCTTCATCGGCAGCGGCGCGGGCGGCGCCAACCCGCAGCAGCTCGAACTGTCCCGCGCCAATCGCCACGGCCTGATCGCTGGCGCGACCGGGACCGGCAAGACGGTGACTTTGCAGGGCCTGGTCGAGGGCTTTAGCGCCGCCGGAGTCCCGACCTTCGTCGCCGACGTCAAAGGCGACCTCGCCGGACTCGGAATGCCCGGCTCGCCGACCTCAAAGACCCACGAGCCGTTCAGCGCCCGAGCCGCGGAAATCGGCTTTGCCGACTGGAATTACGCCGGCTGCCCGGTCCAGCTGTGGGACCTGTTCGGCGAGCAGGGCCACCCGATCCGGACCACGGTCAGCGAAATGGGGCCGCTGCTGCTCGGCCGGCTGATGAGCCTCAACGAGGTTCAGGAGGGCGTGCTCAACATCGCGTTCCACGTCGCCGACAAGGACGGGCTGCTATTGCTCGACCTCGACGATCTGCAGACCATGCTGGTCGACGTCGGCGAACGCGCGGACGAGGTAACGCTCACCTACGGCAATGTCTCCAAGCCCTCGGTCGGCGCGATCCAGCGCTCGCTGCTGCAGCTTCGAAGCCAGGGCGGCGACCTGTTCTTCGGCGAGCCGGCGATCGAGCTGGAGGATTTCCTCAAGCTCGACGAAAATGGCCACGGGGTGGTCAACATCCTCGCCGCCGACCGGCTGATGGCCAGCCCGAGGCTCTATTCGACCTTCCTGCTGTGGCTGCTGTCGGAGCTGTTCGAGCAGCTGCCCGAGGTCGGCGACCAGCCCAAGCCCAAGCTCTGCTTCTTCTTCGACGAGGCGCATTTGCTGTTCGAGGACGCTCCGCCGGCGCTGCTTGAAAAGGTCGAGCAGGTCGTCCGGCTGATCCGGTCAAAAGGCGTCGGCGTCTATTTCATCACCCAGAATCCGATCGACATCCCCGACCAGGTTGCCGGCCAGCTCGGCAACCGGGTTCAGCATGCGCTTCGCGCCTTCACCCCGCGCGACCAGGCGGCGGTCAAATCCGCGGCCGAGACGTTCCGCCAAAACCCGGACATCGATGTCGCCACCGCGATCACCGAGCTGAAGGTCGGCGAGGCTCTGGTGTCGCTGCTTCAGCCCGACGGAGCGCCGACTCCGGTCCAGCGGACATTGATCAAGCCGCCGTCGTCGCGGGTCGGGCCGCTGACTCCCGAGGAGCGCAAGGTGCTGGTGTCGACCGACGAGGTCGGGGCGCGCTACGATGTGCCGGTCGACCGGGAGTCCGCTCAGGAGATGCTGGCCGCCAAGGCGACCGAAGCCGCCGCCGCCGCGGCCGCGGCCAAGGCACAGACTGACGCCGAGCGAGCCGCGGCCGAGAAGGCCAAGGCGGATGCGGTGGCGGCTCGGGCAGCGCTGAGGCTGCAGCGGGAGCAGGAGCGGCTCGAGGCCCAGCGCCGCCGCGAGGAGCAGCGCGTGGCGGACCGCGCGGCGCGCGAAGCGGCCAAGCCGAGCATGACCGACAAGATGATGCAATCGGCCGGACGAGCGGTCGCGAGCTCCGTCGGCAGGCAGCTCGGCACTCAATTGCTGCGCGGCATTCTCGGGGGCTTCATGCGTGGCCGATAAGGGCGCCGGCAACACCTGCGAGCTGATCGAATCGGTCGAGCGCCAGTGGCGCGACGCCTTGTGCGCCAAGGACATGGACCTGCTGCGGAAGCTGATCCACCCGCGCTTCATCCTCATCGGTACCCGCTCGAGCGGGCCGTTCACCATGGACCGCAACGAATGGCTCGAGGCCATCCAGCGGCGCGAGATCGTCACAATCGACATGGAAGTCAGGGACGCGCTGGTCCTCGACCAGGTGATGGTCGGTACGGTCCAGGCCAAATGGTGCGTCAAATATCTCGGCCGCGAGGTCGAGGATTGCGTGCTTCTGACCGACGTCTGGGTGTTCGACGAAGGCCGCTGGCAAGTGGTCCGCCGCCATTCGAGCCCCGACCCGGGTTCGCACCGGATCAAGGCATGATTTCTTAAAGGGAGCGGCAATGGCGACGACCACCGGCACGGCGACTGCAGGCGCCTCGTTCAAGGAGCTCACGCTTAGGGGAATCGTCCTCGGAGCGCTGATCACGGTGCTGTTCACCGCCGCCAACGTCTATCTCGGCCTGAAGCTCGGGATCACCTTCGCGACGTCGATCCCGGCCGCGGTCATCTCGATGGCGGTTCTCAAGTTCGTGCGCGACTCGACCATCCAGGAAAACAACATCGTCCAGACCATCGCCTCGGCGGCGGGGACATTGTCGGCGATCATCTTCGTCCTGCCCGGGCTGATCATGGTCGGCTGGTGGACGGGATTCCCGTTCTGGCTGTCGGTCGCGGTGATCGCCCTCGGCGGCATCTTGGGCGTGATGTATTCGGTGCCGCTGCGGCGAGCGCTGGTGACGGGTTCCGACCTGCCTTACCCCGAAGGCGTGGCGGCGGCCGAAGTTCTCAAGGTCGGCGCGGGCGTCGGCGGCGCCGAGGAGAACCGCCGCGGCCTCAAGATGATCGTCCTGAGCTCGATCGTCTCGGCCGCCTACGCCATCCTCGCCCAGACCAAGTTTGCGGTGACCGAAGCGGCGCGGAGCTTCCCCTTCGCGGGCGGAGCGACCAGCGTCACGTCGAGCTTGTCGATGGCCCTGATCGGCGTCGGCCATCTGGTCGGTATGGCGGTCGGAATTGCCATGCTGGTCGGACTGATCATCAGCTGGTTCGTCCTGGTCCCCTGGCAGACCGGCCTCGCCGGGCTCGGTTCGGCGGCCGACATTGAAACTCTGGTCGGCACGACGTTTCGCGAAAAGGTGCGGTTCATCGGCGCGGGCACGATCGGCGTCGCGGCGATCTGGACTTTGCTCCGGATCATCGGCCCGATCGTCAAGGGCATCACCTCGGCGCTGACCGCCAGCCGCGCCCGCAAGCTCGGCGGGCAGGACAGCCTCGCCTTGACCGACCGCGACATCCCGATCGGCATCATCGGCCTGACCATCGTCGGTTCGCTGATCCCGATCGGCTTGCTGCTCTCGGCCTTTGCCCAGAGCGGCCCGATCGCCGCCGCTCCCGCGCTGACCATCGCGCTGAGCCTGCTCTACATCTTCGTCGCCGGCGCGATCATCGCCGCGATCACCGGCTACATGGCCGGCCTGATCGGAGCCTCGAACAGCCCGGTGTCGGGCGTCGGCATCCTCACCGTGCTCGGCATCTCGCTGATCCTCGTTGGCATCTTCGGCCGGGGCATCGGCGTCGACGCGTCGCAGAGCCTCGTCGCTTACGCCTTGTTCGTGACCGCGGTGATTTTCGGTGTCGCGACCATCGCCAACGACAATCTGCAGGATCTGAAGACCGGCCAGCTGGTCGGAGCGACTCCGTGGCGCCAGCAGGTCGCGTTGATCATCGGCGTCATCTTCGGGTCGCTGGTCATCCCGCCGATCCTGACCGTCCTCAACGACGCTTTCGGCTTCGTCGGAGCGCCCAACGCCGGCCCCAACGCGCTCGCCGCGCCGCAGGCGGCGCTGATCTCGGCGATCGCTCAGGGCGTGCTGGGCGGCAACCTCGACTGGGGCCTGATCGGCCTCGGCGGCTTGATCGGAGTCGGCGTGATCGTCATCGACGAACTGCTTCGCGCCTCGAAGCGGGGCTCGTTGCCGCCGCTCGCGGTCGGCATGGGCATCTATCTGCCGATGTCGCTGACCCTGCTGATCCCGGTCGGCGCGACCATCGGCTACCTGTACGACAAGTGGGCCAGGCGGGCGCCCGATCCGGGCTTCGCGCAAAGGCTTGGGGTGCTGATGGCGACCGGCCTGATCGTCGGCGAAAGCCTGTTCGGAGTCGCCTTCGCGGCGATCGTCGGGGCGACCGACAATGACTCGCCGCTGGCGCTGGTCGAGGAGTTCGCCTGGGCGGTGCCGCTGGGAATCGTCGTCTTCGCCGGCTCGATCGCCTGGCTGTACATGAAGACCCGGACCGAAGCCCGCGACAAGCTGGCCAACGAGCCGGTCATCGACGAGCCGCCGCAGGCCGCGCCGCGCTAGAGCGGCTAGCCCCGCCCGCGGTAAGGAGCGACTCCCTGGTCGGGCAGCCACAGCCCTGCGGGTGGGTCGCCCGACTGCCAGAAGACGTCGATGGGAATGCCGCCGCGCGGGTACCAGTAGCCGCCGATGCGCAGCCATTGCGGCTTCATCTCAGCGGCCAGGCGCTGGCCGATGCCGACCGTGACCTCCTCGTGGAATCCCGAATGGTTGCGATACGAGCCGAGGAACAGCTTCAGGCTCTTCGATTCGACGATCGTCTCGGCCGGCGCATAGTCGATCACCAGATGCGCGAAATCGGGCTGGCCGGTAACCGGGCACAAGGTCGTGAACTCGGGCGCCGCGAACCGCACCAGATAGAGCGCGCCCGGCCGCGGGTTGGCGACGAAATCGAGCTGCGCTTCCTCCGGCGAAGCGGGCAGCGCGCTGGTCTTGCCGAGATGACGCTTGTCCATCGCCGCGCCACCTAGCAGCGCCGCGCGGACAAGCCTATCCTTCGGGCAATGGACGCACTGGTCTCGACTCAATGGCTCGCCGACAATCTCGGCCAGCCGGATCTCGTCGTGCTCGATGCAACCCTGTTCATGGCTTCGAGCGGCCGCGACGGCCGCGCCGAATATCTCGCCGCGCATATCCCGGGGGCACGCTTTTTCGACATCGAGGAGCTGTCCGACAAATCGCATCCGGCCCCGCACATGCTGCCGCCGGCCGAGGAATTCGGGCGGGCGATGGAGGCGCTCGGAGTCGGCCGCGGCGACGGCATCGTCGTCTACGACAATACGCCGCTGCGAAGCGCGGCGCGGGGCTGGTTCATGCTGCGCCACTTCGGGGCGGACAAGGTCGCGATCCTCGACGGTGGCCTGGACAAATGGCTGCGCGAAGGACGGCCGGTCGAAAGCGGCGAGCGGGCGCCGCGATCGGCGCGCTTCGATGCCGCCAAGCGCGCCGGCGAAGTCGTCGACATCGACCAGGTCCGCGCGGGTTTGGGCACGCAGTTGATCGACGCTCGAAGCAGCGCGCGCTTCCGGGGGGCCGAGCCGGACCCGCGGCCAGGAGTCGCCGCCGGACACATCCCCGGATCGCGCAACCTGCCTTACGGCCAGCTCTACCACGAGGACGGCACCTTCCGCGCTCCGGACGAGATCGCGGCAGCCTTCGCAAACTCCGGGGTCGATGCGAGCACTCCGTTCGTCGCCAGCTGCGGCTCCGGCGTCACCGCCAGCTCGCTGATCTTCGCCGCGCATTTGCTCGGCAACCGCGACACCCGGCTTTACGACGGCAGCTGGAGCGAATGGGGCGCCGATCCGTCGACGCCCAAGGAAAGCGCCGGGGCCTAAGCCCTGCGCATCAGGCGCGAGACGTCTTCGAGGCCGCGGCGGATTTCCTCCGCGAGCTCGCGGCTCGCCGCTTCGTTGGGCCTGCGCCCCGCGGCCTGCTCGCCGAGCAGCGCTTCGAGGCCCGCCGCAGCGGCGGCGGCGGCGCGCTCCGTGCGGATGTCGAGCGAACGCGCATGGGCCTTGCTCGCCTCACCGCTCGGCGCCGCGATTGGATCGTCCTCGCCAGGGTCCGAAGCCGGGCCGCCGCCGAACACATCGACCAGCCGAAGAGCGTGGCGGATGCTCGCCAGCCGCGCCAGCGCTTCCGAATAGAGCTCGGGCGACTCGTCGGGCTGCTGACCGGGAACGAGGTGAAGCATCCCTCCCGGCTATGCCGGTAAGGCTAACAAACCATGAATCGCGGCTTTGAAAGCCTCAGGCTTCCGGCTTGGCTTCGAGGTCGCGCAAGATCCAGCCGCGCTGCGGGATGGTTTCGATGAATTCCTGCCCGCTCGACGCCATCCGCAATTTCTTGCGCAGCTTGGAAATGAACACGTCGATGATCTTGGGCTGCGGCTGGTCGTCGGCCCGGCGGTAGAGGTGCTTCAGCAGCATCGCCCGAGTGACGACGTTGTTGCGGGCGAAGGCCAGCAGCTCGAGCACTCGATATTCCATCTCGGTGATGCCGATCGGGTGGCCGTCGATGCGGATCAGCCGCTGCACCTGGTCGACCGACAGACGGCCGCCGCACAGCGTCTCGGGCATCTCGCCGCCGGCCGCCTTGAGCGACGTCAGCAGGCGCGACGCGGCCTCCTCGCTGTCTTCGGCGGACAGGCTGACCGGCGACCCGATCAGCTCCTGCTGGATGTCGGCCAGCGATCGGTGCGCCTCCTCGACAAGCCGCGTCCCTTCCTCGAAGCGGCGGCGCGACCGGTCGATCATCGATTCGACCTCGGCGAGGCGCGCGGAAAGCGATTCTTCAGCCATGATCTGCGCTGCCTCCCCCGGCTTGCCTGCTACCTTGGAACCTGGACCGAAGCGTCGCGGCTGTCGGCCTGCGGAGCGGCGAGAATCTGCGCCGTCACCGTTCCCTTGTCGACGATCCGAGTGTTGGGGTCGCCGGCGACCGAGCGGGCGCCGATCGCGGCGCGGTCGCGGCCGGCGCGCTCGAGCAGGCTGCTCTCGGAACTGCTGCGCGGGGCGGGGCCGCCGAACAGCGCCTCGATCGCCTGCGCCTGGGCGTCCGTCGGGCTGACCGCCGCGGTTCCGGCGACCGGCGGAGTCAGCGAGTAATCGGGCGGGATGATCAGCGGCGCGTTGCGCACCACCGCGAACTCGTCCGGCGCCCGGTTGCCGCCGCCGAGCAAGGAGGCGCAGCCGCCAAGGGCGAGCGCCGGCACCATCAGCAGCGCGGGCAGCAGCGCGGGGTTCCACTTACGCATGTTCGACATTCTCCTTTGGCCGCTCATCCCGGATGAGGAAGGCGCGCAGTAACAGGATGACGACGCCAATGCTAATCGCTGCGTCGGCGACATTGAAGACCAAAAACGGACGGAAGTCGCCGAAGTGGAGGTCGGCGAAGTCGACGACATAACCGAAGCGGACCCGGTCGAGGATGTTGCCGAGCGCTCCGCCAAGCACCATTCCGAGCGCCAGCTGGTCGCCGCGCTGCTTCTCGCGGCCGATCCAGATGGCGACCCCGAGGGCGATCGCCGCGGTCACCGCGACCAGCATCCAGCGGCCGGTCTCGGTCTCGGCGTTGAGCAGCCCGAGCGAAATCCCGTAATTTTCGGTCCAGCTCAAATTGAAGATCGGCAGGAGCACGATCTGGCGGACGGTTTGGAGCTCCAGCGGCCCGGCGACGATCCACTTGGTCAGCTGGTCGAGCGCGAACACGACGAGCGCGATCGCGAAACCGAACTTGCGGGCGCGCATTAAATCCTCCCCGGAACGGGGAGGGGGACCGCCGAGCGCAGCTCGGGGGTGGAGGGGGCCCCCTCCGTCAGCCCGCTGGGCTGCCACCTCCCCGTCTCGGGGAGGAGCTTGCTAGCCTCAGCCATTGATCACTTCCTTGCACCGCGCGCACAGTCCATTTTCCTCCGTCACCTCCGGCAAATAGCGCCAGCAGCGTCCGCATTTTTTGTTATTTGTTCGCGATGCTTGGATGGGGTCGATCCCCGATACCGCGAGCCCTAGGTGAACTGTGGATGTGATGAACAGCTCTTCGAGATCGTGCTTTTCAAGCCGGTCGGTTATTGGAGGAATGGAGTTGTAGCGAACCTCCGCTTCCAAACTTGAACCAATAGTTTTTTCCCGTCTGAGCGGCTCGATTTTCTCCGTGATTGAGGACCGGACGCTTCGGAGAAGCCTCCACTCCTGAAAGTCTCCATGCACGCTGGGAACCTCCGGCCATTCCAGCAAATGCACCGACCCCCCGTCCGGAAAGCGCGTGCCCCACACTTCCTCGGTGGTGAAGACCAGCACCGGCGCCATCCACCGCACCAGCGCGTGGAACAATGTGTCGAGCACGGTCCGGTAGGCGCGGCGCTTGTCGGTCTGCCGCCCGGTCGCCGGATTGACTTCGCAGTACAGGCAGTCCTTGCGGATATCGAAATAGAAGGCCGACAGATCGTTGTTGGCGAAGTCCGCGATCAGCCGGGTGTAGGCGTTGTAGTCGAAATCATCGACCGCCTGCCGCAGCTTGGCATCGAGCTCGGCCGTCAGGTGCAGCATGTAGCGCTCGAGCTCGGGCATCGCCGCGACGTCGCTGACTCGCTCGTCCTCGGAAAATCCCTCCAGCGCGCCGAGCAGATAGCGGAACGTGTTGCGTAGCTTGCGATACTGGTCGGCGACCCCGCCGAGGATCTCCTTGCCGATGCGGTGGTCCTCGGTGAAGTCGACCGACAGCGCCCACAGCCGCAAGATGTCGGCGCCATGCTCCTTCATCAGGTCGAGCGGATTGACCGTGTTGCCGAGGCTCTTGGACATTTTCATGCCCTTGGAAT
>CAYSHL010000049.1:0-11734 GCA_964430865.1 uncultured Sphingomonas sp. | reverse complement strand
GAGTTGAGCATCGAGATCACGACCGGCATGTCGGCGCCGCCGATCGGGATGATCAGCAGGAAGCCGATGGCGAAGGCGAGCGCGGCCAGGGTCCAGAAGACCCACGGGCTCTGGTCCTGGGTGAAATACGCGATCAGCCCGACGATCGCGGCGAGCGTGCCGAGATTGATGACGTGGCGCCCGGGCAGCAGGATCGGCGCTCCGGACATGTTGCCGTTCAGCTTGAGAAAGGCGATCACCGAGCCCGAGAAAGTGATCGCTCCGATCGCGACGCCGAGCCCCAGCTCGACCCGGCTCACTGGGTTGATCGAATGGGCGAGCGCGTCCGGCGCGTAGACCGTCCAGCCGTCTCCCGCATTCAGAGGAATGGTGATTCCGAAGGCTTCTGGGTTGAGGAACGCGGCCGCCCCGACCAGCACTGCGGCCATTCCGACCAAGCTGTGGAACGCCGCGACCAGCTGCGGCATCGCGGTCATCTGAATCCGGCGGGCGGTGACCAGGCCGATGCCGCCGCCGATGGCGATCGCCGCCGCGATTTCGGCGATCGAGCCGATCTCGTGGACCGCCAGCGTGGTCACCACCGCAATCGCCATCCCGATCATCCCGGCGCGATTGCCGCGGCGGCTGGTTTCGGGGTGCGACAGGCCGCGCAGCGCCAGGATGAAGCAGACTCCAGCGATCAGGTAAGCGAGCAGCACCCAGTCCGGGACGGCCGCCGCCTCATGCATCGCGGCGCTCTTTCTTCTTGTACATCGCCAGCATCCGGGCGGTGACCGCGAACCCGCCGAAGATGTTCACCGACGCCAGCGCGACCGCGAGCAGGCCGAGCCATTTGGCCGTCGGGCTGCCGGCCGCGGCCGCGGCGATCAGCGCCCCGACGACGATCACCGAGGAGATCGCGTTGGTCACGCTCATCAGCGGCGTGTGCAGCGCCGGGGTCACCGACCAGACCACGAAATAGCCGACGAAGCAGGCGAGCACGAAGATCGACAGGATCGAGATAAAATCCAAGGAGCCTCCCCTTCTCTCTTCAACATCCCACAGCACGCTGGCCAGCGGCGCTTTGTGGCGGGTCCGGCGAAAGCTGTCGAGGGGGCGAAAAATAAGCGAGCACGGTGTGATTAACCGGCGTGCGGTTTCCTATTTGATAACCTTTTCGCGGCACATGGGGGCGAGGAAGCGAGAAGGAAAAGGCGCTCGGTGCCGACGCGGGACAAACCAAAGACCGAGGGATCGCCGCGCAAGCTGCTGCTGTGGACCGCGATCATCGGCCTGATCTTCGGGCTCATCGGCTTCGGTGAGCTGCCCGAAGACCTCCTGCGCACCAGCCGCAACAGCCTCCATCAGCACAAGGCGAGCGGCGACATCGTCTTCGTCAGCATCGACGATCGCTCGATGAGGGAAATCGGCCGCTGGCCGTGGCCTCGGCGCTACCATGCACAGCTGACCGACAAGCTCACCGCGGCGGGCGCCCGGCGCATCTTCTTCGACGTGATGTTTGAAACCCGCAGCACCCCAACCGATGACGCGATGTTCGTCGAGGCGATCAAACGCTCGGGCCGAGTGACCCTGCCGGTTCGGCTGCGGTCGGGCCCGGACACCGATGACCGGGGCAATTCCGCGGTGGCGGCGAATTCCGCACCGCTGGAAATGTTCTCCCGGCACACGCAGCTCGGGACGATCAGCGTTTGGTACAATTACCAGAACGCGGTCTGGCGGCTTCCCTATGCCGTCCGGCACGGCGACGGCCTGGTGCCCTCCTTTGCGTCCAGCCTGGCCGGCCGGCGCACGGTCAGTGAAGCGAATTTCACTCCCGATTATTCGGTCGAAACAAAGACGATCCCGTCGGTTTCCGCGGCGACCGTGCTCAACGGCAAGTTCCAGCCCGGAGCGATCCGGGGCAAGGACATCGTCATCGGCACCGATTCCGAAGCGGTCGGCGACCAATATTTCATCCCCGGCGTCGGCAAGATGGGTGGCGCCTATGTCCAGATCATCGGCGCCGAGACGCTCAAGGCCGGCACTCCCGTTCATCTCGGCTGGCTACCGGCGTTCCTGCTTGCGCTCGGCGTTACCGCGCTCGCCGCCTTCCGGAAGAATGCGACCCAGCGCAACCTGATCTTTGGCGTCTCGGCCCTCGCGCTGCTCTTCGTGCCCGCGGCCCTCGAGGCAAAGCTATTGTTCGTCGACATCACACCGGGCCTGTTCGTCATCCTGACCGTCGGGTCGGTGCTCGCATGGCGCAATTTCCGGGTTCGCGGGCTGGTCAACGACGTCTCCGGGCTGCCGAATTTGAACGCCCTCCGGTCGAGCAAATCGGGGCGCAGCCAGGCGCTAATCGTCGGCCGCATTCTCAACTATTCGGAGATCGTCGCCGCCCTTCCGGGAAACAGCGAACGCGAGCTGATCGAGCAGATCGTCAGCCGACTGTCGGTCGGCGCCCGTGATCGCATCTTCTACCATGGCGATGGTGGCATCCTCGCCTGGTTCGAGGAACCACGCGTCCCGTTCGGCAACCATATCGACGCGCTCTATTCGCTGTTCCGCAATCCGGTCCGGGTGTCCGGGCTGGCGATCGACCTCGCCATCGCCTTCGGGGTCGAGATCGGCAGCGGCCGTTCGCTAGGCAACCGTCTCGGCAGCGCTTTGGTCGCGGCCGAGGAAGCCGGTCACTCCGGCCTCAAGTGGAAATTTCACGATCCCGACACGCTCCAGGATGCGTCGTGGAAGCTGTCGATCCTCAGCCAGCTCGATACCGCCATCGACAAGGGCGAGGTGTGGGTCGCCTATCAGCCCAAGCTCGACCTCGCGACCCGGCAGATCATCGGCGCCGAGGCGCTCGCCCGCTGGACCCATCCCGAAAAGGGCCCGATCGCCGCGACCGAGTTTGTCGCCGCCGCCGAGCAGCACGACCGGATCGGCAAGCTCACCGACTTCGTCCTCGACAAAGCGGTCGCCGCCGGCGCCTCGATCGCCCGCCAGGGCCGCGACTTCAACATCGCGGTGAACCTGTCGGCGCGGCTGCTTGCCGACCGCAGCTTCACCTTGCGCTTGTCGGCGCTCCTCGCGCGTCACGGGCTCGAGGCCCGCCACCTGACGCTCGAGCTCACCGAGACCGCCGCGATCATGGGCAGCGGCGAGGCGGTCGACATGCTCGCCCGGCTGCGCGAGCTCGGAGTCAACATCGCCATCGACGATTACGGGACCGGGCTGTCGACCCTCGAATATCTCAAGAAAGTCCCGGCCGGCGAGATCAAGATCGACCAGAGCTTCGTCAAGGCGATGTGCGACAACCGAAGCGACCGGCTGATGGTCCAGTCGACCATCGCGCTTGCTCACTCGCTCGGCCGCAAGGTCGTCGCCGAAGGGGTCGAGGAAAGCGAAGTCCTCGAAGCCCTGACGGAAATGGGCTGCGACATCGCCCAGGGTTATGTGATCGGCCGACCGATGAGCCTCGAAAGCCTCGTCAAGCGGCTGACAAACGACCGAAAGGCCGCCGCGACCGGCTGATCGGTAGCGTCCAATTCCGACGAAGGCCCTCGGCGGCCGCGTCAAAAGCCAACCGCAACATCTATCCCCTGGTCCGCCGGGCTCGGAGAGCCCTGGCCACGCGTCGCTGCGCTGCCGTCGGGCAAATGGTTAATTGATTGCTAACCATATCGATTAGGGTTAATGTCCCCTCACTGCCGTTGTGCAGTTTGACTTGCAGGGGACGTGTGATGATCAAGAAACCCGAAGGCCGTCGCGGCTTCTGGAGCTGGCTGCTGGGTAGCGGCTGGAGCAACACCGGCAGCGGCGGTTAAGCATCGCTTTCGGTCTCGGCCGAAGCCTTTTTTGACTTTTGATTCAAACGCGTAACGAGCGCTCGTAGATTTGCGGGCGCTTGTGGCGCGACTGCGATTTCGCGATCGCAAGACATCCCTGCGGACCCCGAGTCACGTCAGCTGACCGGTGCCCATCCCCCATTTTCGATTTGAGCGAATCGACGCGACTCGGGTCGCTCCCGATTCGGCCGATTCGTCCGATTCGACCCGGACTGGCGCCCGCACCGCGGCTGCATTAGCGCTCGATTATGATCCGGCAGGCCTTTTCGACCTTGGATGTCAACGCCCCAGCACAAGGGCTGCACGACATCAGCGACGACGTGGCCGGCTGGGTCGAGGGTAGCGGAATCCGGGACGGCCTGCTGACTTTGTTCTGCCGCCACAGCTCCGCCTCACTCCTGATCCAGGAAAATGCCGCGCCGGCCGCGCGGCGCGACCTCGAGGCTTTTTTCGTCCGCATCGCGCCCGAGGACCCATCCGCTTACTCGCACAACGACGAAGGTCCGGACGACATGCCGGCGCACCTGCGCGCGGCGCTGACCCAGACCCAGCTATCGGTTCCGGTTCAGGGCGGCCGGATGATGCTCGGCACGTGGCAGGGCATCTATCTGTTCGAGCACCGGGGTGAGCCGCCGCCGCGCCAGATCGTCCTCCATCTGGCCGGCGAATGAGCCTCGGATCCGTCCGTCGCTGGCTCGCGGAGCATGCGCCCGACCTTGAGCTGATCGTCGTCGAGGAGAGCACGGCGACCGTCGACAGCGCGGCGCGCGCCCTGGGCGTTGAGCCGGCGCGGATCGCCAAGACGCTGGCGGTGCGGGCCGGAGAGCAGATGTTCCTGCTGGTTGCACGCGGCGACGCCCGGCTCGACAATGCAAAGTGCATGGCCGAGTTCGGCGCCCGGCCGCGCATGCTGGGTCCCGAGCAAACGCTGGCGCTGACCGGCCATCCGATCGGCGGCGTCTGCCCGTTTGGCCTCGCCAATCCCCTGCCCGTCTACCTCGACGTCAGCCTGCAACCGTTCAACCAGGTCTATCCCGCGGCCGGCTCCCTCAATACGTCGGTGCGCGTAACGCCGCAGCGCCTGTTCGAATTGGTCGGGAGCCGCTGGGTCGATCTCTGCCGCTTGCCGGAGGGTTCAGCCTGACGCGGAGCTTGTGGGCTTGCGGCCCGTCATCAGTCGCTCGAGCTCGGCCAGCGCCTTTTGCGCATTCACGTGGAAACGGTCGAAACCGCCGCTGCACATGGTGTCGAGCCGCATTGTCGCCATCTGTTCGGCATTGTCCCGGCCGGCCTGGTCCATTTGAGGCTTCAACCCCAGGTTGACTGCCTCGGCGTCGATCGCCGCGAGCCGCGCCTCGGCCTCGGCCGTCTCCTGCGGGCGCTTCCACCGGGCGTCGCACCAGCGCAGCACCATCATCGACCACAGGACGGACGCGTAGGCGGGCTGAGACTGCTCTCGAAACGCTGAATCGGGGTCAGTCCTTGGCATTTGGGCCTTCGTCTCCGGTTGTGTGGGGGCCGCTTGGTTGCCTGGCGCCGCTTGGCTGCCCACTGGATCCGCCGAGCAGGAAGCGAGCGCGATCCACGCCATGCTTTGCCAAACCCGGTTCAAGCGAGCAGCCGCTCGTGGACCACTTTGTCGTCCCGCGTAAGCCGGATGCCCTTCACCAGCTCGTCGTCGTCGGGAAGCAGCGGCCGGTTGGCCTCCTTGTCCCAGAAGGCGCTGAGGAAATTGTAGACGTTGCGCGCGAACAGCGCCGACGAGTCCGCCGGCAAGCTCCGGGCGAGATTGCCGGCGCCGATGATCGTGACGTCATGACGCCGCACCCGCTCGCCCGAGACGCAGCCTTCGACATTGCCGCCCGCTTCGGCCGCCAGGTCGACGACGACGCTCCCCGCCCGCATCGTCGCCAGCTGCGCGTCGCTGATCAGCCGCGGCGCCGGCTTGCCGGGGATCAGCGCGGTGGTGATGACGATGTCCTGTTTGGCGATATGGCTCGACACCAGTTCCGCTTGCGCCTTCTGATATTCCTCCGACATTTCTGTGGCATAGCCGCCGGCGCCCTCGCCTTCGATGCCGGCGACATTCTCCACGAAGACCGGCTTGGCCCCGAGCGACAGGATCTGCTCGCGAGTCGCCGAGCGGACGTCGGTCGCGCTCACCTGGGCCCCGAGCCGCCGGGCGGTCGCGATCGCCTGCAGCCCCGCGACCCCGACGCCCATGACGAACACCTTGGCGGCGCTGATCGTGCCGGCCGCGGTCATCATCATCGGCAGCGCCCGTCCGTAGGCGGCCGCGGCCTCGATTACCGCCTTGTAGCCGGCGAGGTTGGACTGCGACGACAATATGTCCATCGACTGGGCCCGCGAGATGCGCGGCATCCACTCCATCGCCAGCGCCTCGAGGCCCGCCGCCGCATAACCGTCGATCGCCTCGCGCCGACCGGCCGGGTCGAGGCCGCCGACCAGCAGCGCGCCCTTTTCCGCTCCGGCGAGCTCAGCGGCGTTCGGGCCGGTGACGCACAGGATTGCCCCGGCCCCTTTCAGGACCTCCGTCCGCGAGCCGATCTTCGCGCCCGCGGCCTCGAATTCCTCGTCGGAAACCAGCGCGTTGGCGCCCGCCCCGCTCTCGACCGCGACCTCGGCGCCCAGCGCCACAAACTTTTTCACCGTCTCGGGAATCGCCGCGCAACGGGTCTCCCCGGCCGCACTTTCCTTGAGAACAGCGATTTTCATCAGCGTGGAAAGACGGCCTAGCTGATGATGATCATGACGAAGAGCCCGGTGATCGCGGAGATGATCGCGCCCCATTTGAACATTTGGACGAAGCGCGTGTAGTCGCGGACGTGGTGCGCCATCTCCTGGGTCGGAGGACTAACCAGGATCGATTCGTCTTCGGCCATGATGCTCCCCGATGTTGCTGCGTGCTTGCCGGTAGCCCCATAACAAGCCGGTCCGGCGCGCCCAAGCCTTTAAGCGCCCCTTTACTCCTCACCGCTACAAGTACCGGCATGAAACCGGAACGGATCATCGAGAACCGTACGCGGTCGCTGCTGCTGCTCGACGCGGACGCCGATGAGCGGCGGCTGGTGTCGGCAATCGCCGGCCGCGCCGGCTGGAGCGTCGTCGGCGCCGCCTGCAGCGAAACCGCGATCGGACTGCTCCAGGGCCCGCACGGCCGCGAGGTCCAGGCGGCGCTGATCGGCAACTGGAATCCGGCGGCTGGCCCGGGTCTCATCTCCGATCTGCGCTCGTGCCGCGAAAATTTGCCGATCATCGTCGTCGCGGACGGCGACTCCGTCACGGTCGCGGTCGAGGCGATGCGCGCCGGAGCCACTGACTTCCTCAGCCGCCCGGTCGTTCAGGAGCGGCTCCTCGAAGCGCTGGCCGTCAACTCGGACCGGCGCCAGGCGGCCGGCGAGCTGGCCCCGGTCACCGAGAAGCTGGCCCCGGACCTGTCGCTCGAGCAATTGGTCGGCGCGGCGCCCGACTTCCGAGCCACGCTCGCGGTCGCCGCGAAGGCCGCCCGCAACCGGCTGCCGATCCTGATCGTCGGCGAGCCCGGCACCGGCAAGGAGACCTTCGCTCGAGCCATTCACGGCGCCAGCCTGCGCGCTCGCGGCCCGCTGATCACCGTCGACTGCAAGGCGATCCCGGCCAACATCATCGACAGCCATCTGTTCGGCCACGAAAAGGGCGCCTTCCCCGGTGCTTTCGCCGCCAAGACCGGCAAGATCGTCGAGGCCAATTCCGGCACCCTGCTGCTCGAGGAAATTGCGGCGCTCCCGCCTGAAACCCAGAAAATGCTCGACCGGGTGCTGGCCACCGGCGAAGTCCGGCCGGTCGGCTGCAACGGCAGCAATTCGGTTGACGTCCGGGTGATCGCCACCACCAGCCGGCCGCTGCCCCCGGATTTCGACCCCGGACTGACCGAGCGGGTCGGAGCGACCATCGTCACCCTGACGCCGCTGCGCGACCGAAGCGGCGACATTCCCGCGCTCGCCCGCCATTTGCTTGCCCGCTTCGCCGACCAGGCCAAGCTTCGCCCGCTGCCGATCGGCAACGACGCGCTGGCGGTGCTGATGCGCTACGGCTGGCCGGGCAACGTCCGCCAGCTTGCCGGAGTCCTGTTCCGCGCCGGGCTCCACTGCCAGGGCAATTCGCTGACTGCCGAGGATTTCCCGCACATCGCCATCCAGTCGCGCTTCAGCGGCCGGCGCAACGATTTCGCGCCCGAGATCACCCAGTCCAAGAGCGAAGAAGCGCTGACAGGCGCGCCCTCGGTCACCCTGTACCGCAACGACGGCCATCTGCGGCCGCTTGAAGAGATCGAGGCCGACATCATCCGCCTCGCCATCGGCCATTATCACGGCCGCATGACCGAGGTCGCCCGGCGGCTCGGGATCGGCCGCTCGACGCTTTACCGCAAGCTCGGCGAGCTCGGCATCGACACCGCCGCCTGAGCCGCTAGCTTCGCTCCATGCGAAGCGCACTCCTGCTCCTATTGTTGCTCGCCGCCTGCGGTGACGCCGACTCGAAGGCGCCGTCGGCCGCGGCTGCCGCCAATGTGCCCTGCAACCAGCAGATCTTCGACGACGACCGCTTCACCGTCTGCGACCCGGGCAGCGGCCGGATCGCGCTGGTCGCGGCCGCCCGCAACGAGACGCCGGTCCGCCGGTTCGCTGATCTCGAATCGAAGCTCGGAGAGCGCGCCGGCCAGGTCGCCTTCGCGATGAACGCCGGGATGTACGGCGAGGACGGCCGCCCGATCGGCCTCGCCATCGTCGAGGGCCGGCAGGTGCGGGCGATCAACCGGCGCAAGGGCGGCGGCAATTTCCACCTGATGCCCAATGGCGTCTTCCAGGTCCGCCGCGACGGCCGTGCGGAAATCGTCACGAGCGCCAAGTGGCAACCGTCGCCCGACATCCGTGTCGCAACCCAGTCCGGGCCGATGCTGGTGATATCGGGTAAGCTGCACCCGGCGTTCGACCACGACGGCAGCTCGCGCCACATCCGCAACGGAGTCGGCATCGCGCCCGGCGGCAAGCCGCTGTTCGTCATCAGCGAAGACGCGGTCTCGCTCGGCAAGTTTGCGCGCTTCTTTCGCGACCGCCTGAAATGCCGCGACGCCTTGTTTTTCGACGGCGCGGTCAGCGCCTTGTGGGATCCGGCCAATCACCGCCGCGACGTCACCGTCCCGCTCGGCCCGCTGGTCGTGGCGTTCAAACCCGCGGCGTCAAAGCCTGGTCGCGAAGCCCCCGCCAGACCTTGAGCGCCTGGACGGTTTCGACCACGTCGTGGGCGCGGACGATTTGTGCGCCCTGCTCCGCGGCTTTCAGCGCAAAGGCGATGCTCCCGCCCAGGCGTTTGTCGGCCGGCGCCTCACCGGACAGCGCGCCGATGGTCCGCTTGCGGCTCGCTCCGAGCACGATCGGGCAGCCGAGCGAGTGCAGCAGCGCCAGCCCGTTCATCAGCTCGAGGTTGTGGGCGACGGTCTTGCCGAAGCCGAAGCCGGGATCGACGAGGATGTTCGACCGCGCGATTCCCGCCGACTCAGCGGCGGCGATCCGCTCCTCGAGCCACAGATAGACCTCGACCAGCACGTCGTCGTAGCGCGGCGAATCCTGCATCGTCTCCGGGTTGCCCTGGTGATGCATCAGCACCACCGGAACCCCCGCCGCAGCGACGACTTCGGCCGAGCGCGGGTCGAAGGTCAACGCCGAGACGTCGTTGACCAGCCGGGCACCAGCGCTCAGCGCGGCGGTCATCACCTCCGACTTGCGAGTGTCGATCGACACCGCGGCGCCGCTGCCCGCGAGCTGGCGGATCACCGGCACCACGCGCTCGGTCTCGTCGCCTTCCCACACCGGGGATGCGCCGGGCCGGGTCGATTCGCCGCCGACGTCGATGATCGCTGCCCCGTCC
Source organism: uncultured Sphingomonas sp. (assembly GCA_964430865.1). Taxonomy (GTDB): domain Bacteria; phylum Pseudomonadota; class Alphaproteobacteria; order Sphingomonadales; family Sphingomonadaceae; genus Sphingomicrobium. The sequence continues at coordinate 1,985 of CAYSHL010000049.1, read as the reverse complement.
GCCGCCATGTCGGCGCCGGCATCCGCCGCGGCGGCAGCGGCGGCGTACCGCCCGCCATCCGAAAAGCTGTCGGGCGTGACGTTGAGCACGCCCATGACCTGCGGCTGGTCGAGGCGCACCGTCCGCTCGCCCAGCTGCAGCGGCGCTCGCTTCGCGGTCAGCGCCTGCCATTGGGCCTTCGCCGTCTCATCGAGGCGCTGCTCGATTCCCTCGACCGCCACCAGCTCGCTCGCTACCCTCTTGCTGCCCTCGACGCTCAGCAGCTCGACCGCGCTGAACCAGCACAAGCCTCCGGCGAGCTGCGCGACCTTGCCGTCATGGCCAAACGGCGAATCGACGAAGGCCGTCGGGCGGATCAAGGTCCTCATTGCGCGCGCTCCAGCTCGGCGACGTCCGCCGGCGGCTCACCGACCGGCTTGGTTGCGGTCCTGGGGGCGCGGGCCTCGAGCGCTTTCAGCCAGCCGGCCGTCGCCGCGCCAATGCTCAGCTGCGGACTGGAGGGCGGCAATCCGGCGCGCTGCTCGGCTTCGGCGACGATCTCGCCCGCTCGCAATAATTGCGCTTCGAGCGGCTGCGGGTCGCGCATCGCCAAATTGACCAAAGCGTGACCGTAAAGCGTCCAGTCGTTGCCGGCGCTGCAGCCGAACGACGGCCGGTCGGCGGCCGAAGCGGTGGCGACGATCGTCCTTTCGGTCGCCAAAGACGCCACGAACTGGCCCGAATAGCAGGCCTGGATGATCAGCAGCCGGTTGCGGAAGCCGGGCGCGTCGATCAGCTGAGCGAGCTTGGCCGGGGGAACCCCGCCGATCCCGCGGGCCGCGTCCTTGTAGACCAGGCCGCCGACCGGATGGCCGTGGCTGGTGCTGTAGAGCACAAGCACGTCCTCCTTGCGGTCCATCGCTTCCGCCGTCGCGGCCAGCGCGAGCGCGAGGTGATTGAGCGAGCCTGAAGCGCCGCCTTTCGACGCGCCCTCGTCGGCGGCCAGAACGATGGTCCGTCCGTCGGCGGCGAACCGGCGAGCGAGCACCCTCCCCGCCTCGCGCGCCTCGCGGTTGAACACCGGGTCGGCATCGAGCGCGACGACGATCACATAAGCGTCGATCACGCCCTTGCGCTGCGGCTTGAGCGACCGAATCGCCGCATTGATCCGGCGATGGTCGGCGAGCTGCTCGGCGGGCGGCGCCAGCACCGCGCCCCAGTCGGGGCGAATCTGCGGGCCCTGCTGCAGCTGCGCCGGAGCGACCGATGCCAGCAGGGCAAGTGCTGCCACAATCATTCGGGCAGTCGCTATTCGCATCGACGCTGGCTTTCGGACGTGAATTTTCGCGCCGCTTGTTGGCGGGAACAGGGAGCGGCGCAACCCTTTAAGCGAGGCCGGAAAGATGGCGCTGGCGCAACGCGTCGATCGGCTCGAGCTTGCCGCTTTGGTCGACATGCCAGAAGCTCCAGCCGTTGCACGACGGAGCGCCCATCAGCGCCGCCCCGACCTGGTGGATCGAGCCGCAATGGCCGCCCGATTCGACCGATCCGTCGAGCCGCACCTTGGCTTTCCAGCGCCGCTTGGCGTCGGTCAGCATCGTCCCGGGCTCGACCGCCCTTATCTCGACCAGCTGTCCGAACGCGACCCGCGGCGCCGACCTTTTGTCGGCCATTCCGGTCATCGCGCTTTCGTCGAGCGGCAGAGCCGAGGCGATGCGATCCTTCGCGACCCGCACATAGCTCGCTTCGCGCTCGATCCCGATCCACCGCCGGCCGAGCCGCCTGGCGACCGCCCCGGTCGTGCCGCTACCGAAGAACGGGTCGAGGACGACGTCGCCCGGCTTGGTGCAGGCGAGCAGGATCCGGTACAGCAAGGCCTCGGGCTTCTGGGTCGGGTGGGCCTTGTGGCCATCGTCGTCCCTGACCCGCTCGGGGCCGCCGCAAATCGGCAGCAGCCAGTCCGAGCGCATCTGCAGATCGTCGTTGAGCGCCTTCATCGCGCGGTA
>CAYSHL010000048.1:0-11892 GCA_964430865.1 uncultured Sphingomonas sp. | reverse complement strand
CAGTGCAACGGCTTCGAGATCATCGATCTCGGCGTGATGGTGCCGTGGCAGGACATTTTGCAGGCGGCGAACGAGAACGAAGCGGACATCATCGGCCTTAGCGGGCTGATCACTCCCTCGCTCGACGAGATGGTGACGGTGGCGGGCGAGATGCAGCGGCTGGGGCTCAAGACGCCGCTGCTGATCGGCGGAGCGACGACCAGCAAGGCGCACACCGCGCTTCGCATCGACCTCGCCTATGACGGGCCGGTGATCCACGTGCTCGACGCCAGCCGGGCGGTCGGGGTCGCCTCGAGCCTGGTGTCGGACACGCAATGCGAGCCGCTGATCGCCAACACCGCGGACGAATATGACAAGCTGCGCAAGTCGCGCGAGCGCAGCGGCCACAGCGAATTGGCCACGCTCGGCGAGGCCCGCGCCAACGCCTTCCTGTTCGACCCGAGCGGACAGGCGCCGCCGCCGCAGCATCCCGGCCTCCACCAGTTCGGCGAATGGCCGCTGCGCGATCTGCGCGCGTCGATCGACTGGACGCCGTTCTTCCGCGCGTGGGAGCTGGCCGGCAATTACCCGGCGATCCTCGAAGACCCGGTAGTCGGAGAAAGCGCGAAAAGCCTGTTCGACGACGCCCAGGCAATGCTCGAGAAGCTGATCGCCGAGCGCTGGGTGACCCCGCGCGCCACGGTCGGCCTGTGGCGCTGCCGGCGCGAGGGGGATGACGTGCTGGTGCATTCTCCCCTCCCGCAAGCGGGAGGGGCCGGGGGAGGGCCTGTGGATTCGGGACATGCCCTCCCCCCGACCCCCTCCCGCGAGCGGGAGGGGGAGGAGTGGGTTCGCATCCCCTTCCTTCGCCAGCAGGTGAAGAAGCGCGAAGGTCGTCCCAACATGTGCCTGGCCGACTTCATCAACCCCGACGGCGAGGACTGGATCGGCGGCTTCGCGGTCGGAATCCACGGGCTCGAGCCACACCTCGAGCGGTTCAAGGCCGAAAATGACGACTATTCGGATATCCTGCTGAAAGCGCTCGCCGACCGCTTGGCCGAGAGCCTCGCCGAAGTGCTTCACGCCGAGGTCCGCAACCGCATCTGGGGCTACGCCGACGAGCATTTCTCCAACGAGCAACTGATCCGCGAGAAATATCAGGGGATCCGCCCCGCGCCCGGCTACCCTGCGTGCCCGGACCACACGCTGAAGCCGATGCTGTTCGACATGCTTGGCGGTAATCCCGGCGGCGTCACCTTGACCGAGAATAATGCGATGCTTCCGACCTCGGCGGTGTCGGGCTTCTATTTCGGCCACCGCGACAGCCAGTATTTCGGCGTCGCGCGCATCGGCCGCGACCAGCTCGAGGATTACGCTCAGCGGCGTGGTGTCGACGTCGAAACCGCCGAGCGCTGGCTGAGGCCCAATTTGGATTGATACCGTCACCCTGAACTTGCTTCAGGGTCCATTTGCTCAGCTCCTCGATGTCTCGAGAATGGATGCTGAAACAAGTTCAGCATGACGGTAGAGGGCCTTGATGCATCGCACGCTGCTCCTCCTCCTCGCACTGCTGCTCGCGCCCGCGATCGCCGAGGCGCGCGGGATCGATCCGGTGCTGGTCGCCGAAGGGCCGGCCCCGGCGGGCGGCGAGGTCGAGCTCGCCATCCACATGCGGACCAGGCCGGGCTGGCACGGCTACTGGCTCAATCCCGGCGATGCCGGCCTGCCGATGGAAGTCGAGTGGCGGCTTCCGCCCGGTTTCGAGGCGGGCCCGCTGCGCTACCCGGTCCCGACGCGGCTGACGATCGCGGGCCTGATGAACTATGTTTACGAGCGCGATTACGCAGTGCTGGTGCGCTTGAAGGTGCCACCAAATGCGCGCGGCGCGGTGCCGATCCGAGCCGACGCCCGCTGGCTCGCCTGCACCGACAAGATCTGCGTCCCCGAAAGCGGCTCGTTTGCCCTGACTCTGGCGGTCGGAAGCGGGGTGCCGGAGCGGGCGCGATTCGACAAGTGGCGACGGGCGCTGTCGCAGCCGCTGGTCAGCCCGGCGCGGTTCGAGCTGGCGGGGCAAAAGCTGCGCATCGCCATCCCGCTGCCGGGCGACGTCGAGGTCGGCGAGCCATACGTGTTCCCAATCAGCGACGGCCCGGTCGACTACGCCGGCGAGCAGCATTTCCGGCGAACGCGCGACACGCTGGTCGCCGAGCTCCCGCGCCGCCGCGGCGAGCCCAGGGAATTTGCCGGAGTGCTGGCGCTCGGCGACGGCCGCGGGCTGGAATTCAAGGCGCTACCGGGAGCCGTCCCTCAAGGCGGCCGCGCCGTCGGCGACCTCGGCGCCCGGGCGATCCTGCTCGCCGTCCTTGGCGCGATCGCCGGCGGGCTGCTGCTCAACCTGATGCCGTGCGTGTTCCCGATCCTGGCGCTGAAGGCGATGCACCTCGCCAAGAGCGGCGGCGAGGCCGCGCACGCCCGGCGTGACGCGCTCGCCTACGCGGCCGGAGCGGTGGTCGGCACCGGCGCGCTGGGAGCGGCGCTGCTGGCAATCCGCGCCGGCGGCAGCGCGGCCGGCTGGGCGTTCCAGCTGCAGGACCCGCGGACGATCATGCTGCTGATGCTGCTCAGCGTCGCGATCACCGCCAACCTGCTCGGGTTGTTCCAGCTGCCCACGCTGGCCGGGCGGGCGCGGCCCAGCGGCGGCTTCGCGACCGGCGCGCTGGCCGCGTTCGTCGCGACGCCGTGCGCCGGGCCGTTCCTCGGCGCCGCGCTCGGCACCGCGCTGCTGCTGCCGCCCGCGGGATCGGTACTGGTGTTCGCCGCGCTCGGGCTCGGGCTGGCGATTCCGTTCCTCGCGGTCGGCTTCGTCCCGGCGCTTCGGAAGCGCCTGCCCAGGCCCGGCCCGTGGATGGCGCGGCTGCAGCGTTTCCTCGCGATCCCGATGGCGGCGACGGCGGCCGCCTGCCTGTGGCTGCTTTACCGGCAGGGTGGGGACGACGCCTTGCTCGCCGGCCTGGCTGCGACGGCAGGGCTTGCGGTCGTGCTGGCGTGGCTCGGCTCGCGCCAGCGCGGGGGCAGCGCCGTCGGCTGGGTCGCCATCCCGGCTCTGGTTGCAATCGCAGGCGCCGCAATCCTGTTCGTCCCGCAGCGGCCTGAGAATGGTGTCAACATCCCGAGCGGCGCCGAGCCGTGGAGCGAAGCGGCCGTCGCCCGCCACCTGAAGGAAGGCCGCCCGGTGTTCGTCTATTTCACCGCCGACTGGTGCCTGACCTGCAAGGCCAATGAAGTCACGGCGATCGGCCGCTCGGACGTCCGCGCCCAATTCAAGAAGGCCGGCGTCAAACTACTTGTCGGCGACTGGACCAATGGCGACCCGGCGATCACCCGCTTCCTCGAAACCCGCGGCCGCGCCGGGGTGCCGCTTTATCTCTGGTATCGGCCCGGAGCAGAGCCGGAGGAGCTGCCGCAAGTCCTCACGCCTGGAATGCTGATCTCGCGGGCCGGCAGGCAGAAGTAAGAACCCTCACCCTCCGCGGCTGCGCCGCTCCTCCCTCTCCCGCGCGCGGGAGAGGGTTGGGGTGAGGGTCACTTCCTCTCCCACACCTTCTTGCCCGCCACCCAGGTCTCGAGAACTTGCGTCGCGGCGAGCTCCTGCGGGGTCACCTGCGTCGGATCGCGGTTGACGAGGATGAAGTCGGCCCATTTGCCGGGCTCGAGGCTGCCGATGCGGTCCTCGGCGAACCCCGCGTAGGCGGCATCGCGAGTGAACCCGGCCAGAGCCTGCTCGATGCTGACGCGCTCTTCGCGACGCCAGCCGCCGGGCGGCACTCCGTTGGGGTCCTGGCGGCTGACCGCGGCGGCGAGGCCGGGAAACGGGTTGGGCGATTCGACCGGGAAATCGGAGCCGAACGCGAGCCGGGCGCCCGATCGTGCGATGCTGTTCCACGCATAGGCGCCCTTTAGCCGCGGTGGGTCGAGCCGGGCCTCGGCCATCGTCCGGTCGCTGGTCTGGTGCGTGGGCTGCATCGAGGCGATGATCCCGGCCTTGGCGATGCGCGGAATGTCGGCGGGGTCGACCACCTGGACATGCTCGATCCGCCAGCGGCGGTCGCGGCTGTAGCGCCTGGATAGAGCTTCGAAGGTGCCGATCGCCTGCGCGTTCGCCGCATCGCCGATCGCGTGGATGGCGAGCTGGAAGCCCTTGCTTGCCGCACGGTCGCTTTGCGCGAGCATCTTGGCGTCCGACAAATAGGGCACGCCGGTTGAATTCGGCATGTCCGCATAGGGCGCCTTCAGCCACGCTCCCCGCGATCCGAGCGCACCATCGGCGTAGAGCTTGTATCCGACCAGGCGGAGCCGGTCGCCATGAAGCCATTGCGTCGGCGCCTGCGCGAACGCCGCCTTCTCGCTGGTCAAGCCGTCGGCGTAGCTGATGATGCGGACGTTCAGTCCCCCCGTGGCGGCCAGGCTGTTCATTGCCGCCCAGCTCGCTGCGGACGAGCCCATGTCGGCGACGGCGGTAATGCCGTTCGACAACAGCGATTCCTGCGCGGTCTTCAGGGCGCGGGTCATGGTTTGCGGCGTTGGCGGCGCGATCCGGTCCGCGACCAGCTGGATCGCGTTCTCGACCAGGAGGCCGGTCGGTCTGCCGTTCGAATCCCGTTCGATCCTGCCGTCGGAAGGGTCGCTCGTGGCCGCCGTGATGTTGGCGGCTTTGAGCGCCGCGGAATTGGCCACCGCCGCGTGACCGTCGACCCGGGCAAGAAGCACCGGCCGGCCGGCGACCACCGCGTCGAGATCCGAAGCGGTCGGGTATCGCTTGGTCTGCCAGAGCTCCTGGTTCCAGCCTCGCCCGACGATCCATCCCGCGCCGGGATTGCTGCGAGCGTAATCGGCGAGCCGAGCCTGCAAGTCCGCGATGGACTTCGCTCCACCCACATCGAGACGCAGCATCAAAAGGCCAAGACCCATGTCTCCGCCAGGCGCGTCGATGACATGGCCATGGGCGTCGATCAGGCCGGGCAGCAGCGTCTGTCCGTTGGCATTGATCCGGACGGCCCCGGGCGCGTGCGGATTCTCCACCTTGGTGAAGGTCTGGATGACCTTGCCGTTGTCGCCGATCAGCAGCGCCTCGAACCGCTGCAGCTTGCCGTCCGGGCCGACCTGGATGCCGTTGGCATTGTGGATCAGCGTGTCGGCCAGTGCGGGCGCGGTGAGCAGCGCCGTCAACAGCGCGAACAGCGGTATTTTCATGGGCGGCCGCATAGCATTGTTTGACCGCCCCGGAAGGGCTAGCCATGGCCCCCGAATGATGCAGCCTCCGACCATCGACGACATCCGCTCGGCGGCGCGGCGGATCGAGGGCGCGGTCATCCACACGCCGATGCTGATGAGCCGGACCTTCTCCGAGATCGTCGGCGCGGAAGTCTGGTTCAAGTTCGAAAACCTCCAGTTCACCGCCGCCTACAAGGAGCGCGGAGCGCTCAACAAATTGCTTCAGCTGAGCGACGAGGAGCGCTCCCGCGGAGTGATTGCCGCGTCGGCCGGCAACCACGCGCAGGCGGTCGCCTACCACGGCAAGCGGCTCGGCATCCCGGTGACCATCGTCATGCCGGAGGCGACGCCGACAGTGAAGGTCAGCCAGACCGCCGGTCACGGGGCCCGGGTGATCCTCCACGGAGCGATGTTCGACGACGCTCACGCCAGGGCGTGCGAGCTGGCCGCCAAGGACGGCTATGTGTTCGTCCACCCGTTCGACGACCCGCAGGTGATCGCCGGGCAGGGGACCGTCGCGCTGGAGATGCTCGAGGCGGTGCCCGACCTCGACACGCTGGTGATCCCGGTCGGCGGCGGCGGGCTGATGTCGGGCGTCGGCACCGCGGCCCGCGCCTTGAAGCCCGACATCGCGCTGATCGGTGTCGAGGCCGAGCTCTACCCGTCGATGAAATGCGCGATCGAGGGCTGCAATTTGCCGCTCGGCGGCGACACGCTGGCCGAAGGCATCGCGGTCAAGCAGCCGGGCGAGCTGACCTCGCGGATGCTCAAGGAGCTGGACGTCGAGGTGGTCCTCGTCAGCGAACGCGACATCGAGCGCGCGGTGGCGATGCTGGTCGCGATCGAGAAAAGCGTCGTCGAAGGGGCCGGCGCGGCTGGCCTCGCGGCGATGCTCGCCGATTCAAAGCGCTTCGCCGGGCGCAAGGTCGGGACCGTGCTGTGCGGCGGCAATATCGACACCCATCTGCTGGCCAATGTGCTGGTCCGCGACCTCGTCCGAAGCGGCCGCATCTCGCGGCTCCGCATCGCCGCCCAGGACCGGCCCGGCGCGCTGGCCGCGATCACCGCCCAGTTCGAGGCGGCCGGGGTCAACATCATCGAGATCAACCACAGCCGCATTTTCACCCGGCTGCCGGCCAAGGACACGGTGATCGAAGTCGAAAGCGAAGCCCGCGACCCGAAGGCGATGGAAGATGTCATCGAACGGCTCGAATCCGCCGGCTTCCACGTCGAGCGCGCGTCGCTGGATTAAACTCCTCCCCACGATTTCGTGGGGAGGGGGACCAGCGTAGCTGGTGGAGGGGTTCTCCGGCCGCAGAGAACCCCTCCACCATTCAATCTTCGTTGAATGGTCCCCCTCCCCAGCAAATGCTGGGGAGGAGCTAGTTTTCCCACTGCGGGACAGTCGAGCGAATTTGCCGCCGCGGACTCGGAGCAAGGGCCTTCCCATCGGCGTTTACCGGCAGCATAAAGGGTTACGAAACCAAGCCAGAGAGGGGGCGCGGTGAGCGCACCATTCCGCTTTCCCAAGTTCTTCGTGACCAACCCGTCGCCGTGTCCATATCTGCCGGGCAAGATCGAGCGGAAGGTGTTCACCGAGTTGAACGGCCGCCAGTCGAGCGAGCTCAACGAAGCGCTCGGGCGGATTGGATTCCGGCGCAGCCAATCGGTCGCCTACCGGCCGAGCTGCATCGACTGTTCGGCCTGCGTTTCGGTCCGCGTCCTGGCCGCCGAGTTCGAGCCGAGCGCGACCCAGCGCAAGCTGATCCGCCGCCATTCCGACCTCGAGGTCACCGCCTGCAAGCCGTGGACCACCGAAGAGCAATATGAGCTTCTGCGCCGCTACCTCGCCGACCGCCATCCGGGCGGCGGAATGGCGGAGATGGACGAGAGCGACTTCGCCGACATGGTCGAGCAGACGCCGGTGCGGACCTTCGTCATCGAATATCGCGAGCCCTCAGTCGGCGGCCGGCCCGGCAAGCTGGTCGGCGCCTGCCTCAGCGACCAGCAGGGCGACGGCCTGTCGATGATCTACAGCTTCTTCGATGTCGGCCCTGACGCCCGCAAGGGGCTCGGCACGTTCATCATCCTCGACCATATCGTCCGCGCCGCGCGCGCCGCGCTGCCTTTCGTCTACCTCGGCTATTGGGTCGATGGCTCACCGCGAATGGCCTACAAGACCAGCTTCCAGCCGCTCGAGCGGCTCGGCCGCGACGGCTGGCGGCGGATGGGCCAGCAGGCCGAGATCACAGCGGAGCCGGCGCCCGCCGTGCTGCCGGTCCGCCGCCAGGGCAAGCGCCTGCTGATCGACGCATAAAGAAAAAGGCGGAGCGCTTTGCAGCGCCCCGCCTCTCGTTGCCCCCAACGAAACTTGTTAGGCGACGGCCGCCTGGGCGGGCGCCGCTTCCTCGGTCACCGGCACATCGTCGGCCTCGCTGTCGCGCAACACATAGCCGCGGCCCCACACGGTCTCGATGTAATTGTCGCCGCCGCAGGCGAGGCTCAATTTCTTGCGCAGCTTGCAGATGAAAACGTCGATGATTTTCAATTCGGGCTCGTCCATTCCGCCGTAGAGATGATTGAGGAACATCTCCTTGGTCAGCGTCGTGCCCTTGCGGAGCGACAACAGCTCCAGCATCGCATATTCCTTGCCGGTCAGATGGACCCGGCTGCCGTCGACCTCGACCGTCTTGGCGTCGAGGTTGACCGCGATCTTGCCGGTCCGGATGACCGATTGCGAATGGCCCTTGGAACGGCGGACGATCGCATGGATGCGGGCGACCAGCTCGTCGCGATGGAACGGCTTGGTGACATAATCGTCGGCGCCGAAGCCCAGCGCTCGGACCTTGCTGTCCATTTCGCCGATGCCCGACAGAATGAGGACCGGAGTGCCGACCTTGGCGGTCCGCAGCTTCTTGAGCACGTCGTAACCGTGCATGTCGGGCAGGTTCAAATCGAGGAGGATGATGTCGTAATCGTAGAGCTTGCCGAGATCGAGGCCCTCCTCGCCAAGATCCGTCGTGTAGACGTTAAAGCCTTCGGTCCCGAGCATCAGCTCGATGCTCTTGGCGGTCGTCGCCTCGTCTTCAATGAGCAGCACGCGCATTGGCTATTTCCCCCGATATGGCCCGGGCGAAACGCGCTGGCGTAACACCCTCTTAATGGCCTTGAAGCCATCATTAACCATTCGAGGGATGAAGGCAAAAGGTTAATATTGCGTAACAACCTCAAGTTTCTGAACATGTTGCGCGCGAGTCACAAACAAGCCGTCATGGCGAGCGCAGCGCGGCAATCCAGTTTCTTGTTTTGGCTGGATTGCTTCGTCGCTCCGCTCCTCGCAATGACAGTCAATGCTGAGCGACCACATCCTCTTCATCGATGGCGAGGCGATCGTGATCGACAAACCGGGCGGGCTTCCGGTCGATACCCCCAAGCGCGGCGGCCCAAGTATCGAGTCCAGATTGGATGAGCTTCGCTGCGGCTTCAAACGCCAGCCGGCGATCATGCACCGGCTCGACCAGGACACGACCGGCTGCCTGCTGCTGGCCCGCAATCCCAAGGCGCGGACCGCGTTCCAGCAGGCGTTCGAGGCGCGTCTGGTCGAGAAGCATTATCTCGCGGTGGTCGGCAGCGAGGTGGAGCAGGGCGAGGGGGAGATCGACCTGGCTCTCGCCAAGCGCTCGAGCGCCGAGGCGGGGTGGCGGATGGTCGCGGACCCTTGCGGGCAATCGGCGGTCACGCGCTGGCGCAAGGTTGCCGCGCGCGACGGCCGGACGCTAGTCGAGTTCCAGCCGCTCACCGGACGCACCCACCAAATTCGAGTCCACGCGCGCGAGGCGTTCGGAAGCGGCATCGTCGGCGACCGGGTGTACGGCATCCCGGGCGGAGCGATGCTGCTGCACGCGTCGCGGCTGGTCGTGCCGCGGACGGGCAAGCCGGCGATCGATGTCACCGCGCCGCTGCCGGAGCATTTCGGGGAATGGCGCGATGCGGGCTGAGGACATCGAGATTCCGGAGGACGCGCTGTCGGAGAGCTTCCTCGCCGCGACGGGCCCGGGCGGGCAGAACGTCAACAAGGTCGCGACCGCGGTTCAGCTGCGGCTCGACGTGTTCAAGCTCGGGCTCAGCCCCGAGGTCTATGAGCGGCTCAAGCGGATCGCGGGGAGCAAGCTGACGGCGGGCGGCGAGCTGCTGGTCACCGCTCGGCGCTACCGCAGCCAGGACGCCAATCGCACCGACGCCCGGGCACGGCTGGCGCGGATGATCGCCGATGCCCATATCGTCCAGGCCAAGCGGCGCCGGACCCGGCCGAGCAAGGCGGCGAAGGCGAAGCGGGTCGAGAAAAAGGTGCAGCGCGGCGCCATCAAGCGCGGGCGCGGCAGGGTGACGGACTTTTAGGTCCGTCGTTGCGAGGAGCGCAGCGCCGCGCTCCGCTCGCAAAGACGAAGAGGGACTGATGTTCGATTTCAAGATCGAGGCGTCCGATAAGGCGACCATGTACCGCGACCTCGCCTCGGCGCTGGAGGGGCTGGTGGCCGGCGAGCCGGATTCGATCGCCAACATGGCCAACGCCGCGGCTTTGATCTGGGAGACCTTGCCCGACATCAACTGGGCCGGATTCTACCGGAACGTCGGCGGCGAGCTGGTGCTGGGGCCGTTCCAGGGCCGGCCCGCGTGCATCCGGATCGCCTTCGGCCAGGGGGTGTGCGGAGCCGCGGCGGCAAGCCTGCAGGTGCAGCTGGTCGACGACGTGCACGCGTTTCCCGGTCACATCCCCTGCGACGCGGAGTCCGCTAGCGAGCTGGTGGTGCCGATCGTGCGCGACGGCGAGCTGGTCGCGGTCCTCGACCTCGACAGCCCCGCGCACGCGCGCTTCGACGCCGACGACGAAGCGGGCTGCGTGAAGCTGGCCGCGATTTTGGCGCGGGTATTGTAATGTGTCCCTGCGAAGGCAGGGACCCAGTACTGGGCTCCTGCCTTCGCAGGAGCACAGCCGTCAACTAAGCTGCTCCAGCCGCTCGTCGCTGAGGCCGCCGGGGATCAGCATCACCGGGCACGGCAGTTTGCCGGCGTCGCTGCCGGTGAAGTGCCCGACCAGCGGCCCGGGATCGCCCGCCGGCGCGGCTCCGAGGACCAGCGCGGCGACGTCGTCGCGCTTGCCGATATGCTCGCGCACCGCTTTGACCGGCTCGCCCTGGCGGACGACGACCGATGCTTCGACTCCCGACTCGTCGAGAATCTCGCCGACCGACGAGCTGACGATGCCCTCGATGCGCAGGCGCTGCTCTTCCTCGAAGGCCTTTTCGACTCCGCCCCACTGGAGGAAATCCTGCGGCTCGACGACGGCCAGCACCTCGACCCGGCCTGCGGTCTTGGCGGCGCGGCGGGCGGCGAAGCGCAGCGCGACGCGCGCCTCGGCGCTGTCGTCGATGACGACCAGATAGGTCCGCAATATGTCCTTCGCCCCCATGAGCTTCCAGTGCTGCTGCAAAGCGCCGGCGAGCGCAAGCGGGCCCAGCTTATTTGGCCGCCTACTTGACCCCAACCGCCGCGTTCGCTTTGTGCCCTTGAGAGGCCTCCCGCCCGCGGAAAGACGCCGATGCCGACCGAACTCAAGATGCCCGCTTTGTCCCCGACGATGGAGGAGGGCACGCTCGCCAAATGGCTGGTCAAGGAAGGCGACACGGTCAGCTCGGGCGACATCCTCGCCGAGATCGAGACCGACAAGGCGACGATGGAGTTCGAGGCGGTCGACGAAGGCACGATTTCGAAGATCCTAGTTCCCGAAGGCAGCGACGGGGTAAAGGTCGGAACTCCGATCGCGCTGCTGGCGGCGGAGGGCGAAGATGCGAGCGACGTAAGCCCCTCTCCCCCTGCGGGAGAGGGACAGGCTGGCGCAGCCAGCCAGGGAGAGGGAACGAAAGCGGCGGAAACGGCGCCAGAGCCTGCGCCACCCGCGAAGGGTGGTGGCGAAACTCCTGCGGCGCCAGGGGCCCCCTCACCCCCCGCCGCTGCCGCGGCTCCTCCCTCTCCCGCGAGGGGAGAGGGGCAAGATAGAATCAAGGCGTCACCCCTCGCTCGCCGCCTCGCCGAGGCGCAGGGCATCGACCTCGCGACCCTCAAGGGCTCCGGCCCGGGCGGGCGGATCGTCCGCGCCGATCTGGGAGCGGCCGCCGGCGGGGCGATGGCCGCGCCGCAAGCCGCCGCGGCTCCGCGCGCCGCGCCGGTCGAACCGGGCGACATCCCGCACGAGGTCGTCAAGCTCAGCAACATGCGCAAGACGATCGCGCGCCGGCTGACCGAGTCGAAGCAGCAGGTCCCGCACATCTATTTGACCGTCGACATCCAGCTCGACGCGCTGCTGAAGCTGCGCTCCGAACTCAATGCCGGGCTCGAGGCGCGCAACATCAAGCTGTCGGTCAACGACCTCCTCATCAAGGCGCTCGCCGCCGCGCTGATCGAGGTGCCCGAATGCAACGTCAGCTTCGCCGGCGACACCCTGCTCAAGTACAGCCGCGCCGACATTTCGGTCGCGGTGTCGATCCCGGGCGGGCTGATCACCCCGATCGTCGCCGACGCCAACACCAAGAGCGTGTCGGCGATCTCGACCGAGATGAAGGACCTCGCGGCGCGCGCCAAGGA
>CAYSHL010000047.1:0-12200 GCA_964430865.1 uncultured Sphingomonas sp. | reverse complement strand
CGACACGCGGATTATGATTCCGCTGCTCTAACCAGCTGAGCTACTCCGCCCCATCATTTCCGCTTTGGCAAACCGCGGCGGGAGCGGCGGCGGATATAGGTGGCGCCATGCTGGCGGTCAACGCGAGGAACCGCTTACGGCTGCCGCCGTTAAGCGACCGAATGGAGACCGCTTGAATGGACCCGCTGACCCCGCTCGACACCCTCTGCCGGATCGTCCTTCGAGCCCGCGAATATGAAGCCCAGACCCCGACCGACTATGACGGCAACGAGGCGGCGGACAATGTCGACGACGACGACGAAGGCGCCTTGTCGGTGCTCGACGACACCATCAACGACAGCGTCGAAGAAGAATTGAAGGCGATCCTCGAGGATCTCGGCGAGGACCAGTTGGCCGAAGTCCTGGCTTTCTGCTGGGTCGGTCAAGGCACCTACGAAGTCGCCGATTGGGACGAGGCAATGGAGGAAGCGACCGCCCTCGCCACCGGCGGCGGCGACGCGGCGATCGAGGAATTGATCGACATGCCGATGCTCGCGTCGGTGCTGGAGGCGGGGCTCGCGGCGTTCGAGCTGAGCTGCATCGGCGTCGGCGACGTCAGCTAGCCGCGGAATTTCCACACCCCGAGCGTTTCCCATTGGCCGCCGAGGTAATTGTGCAGCCCGAGCCCAGCGATGCGCAGCGGCCGCGGCTGGAAATCCCGCTCCAGCGCTTGAAGGAGCTCGCGGGAAACCTTCGGCCCGACCTTGTTCTGGATGGTGACATGCGGCCTCCAGCCGCCGCTATCCTGCGCACCGAGCAGCCCATGGAGGTCATTCGCCAGCTCGTGGCGGATCGCGTCAAGATCGTCGGAAACGATCCGGAAGGCGACCCCGCCGCCGAGGTCCATGAGCCCGGCGATGCGCGCCTGCGGAGCGGCCTGGGCCGAGTGGGCTGCAAGCCGCCGCCGCGCCTCCTCCTCCGCCGACGGAGCCAGCGCGTGGAACATGGTCAAATGCGCGGGCACCTGGTTGCGCTCGGGCGGGTAGTGCCGTCGGCGGAGCGCGTCGAGCCAGGCGAAATCCTCGGCAGCGAGCTCGGCCGTGACGATCAGCGCGCCGGCCATTGATCCTTCGGCACCGGCTCGAGCTTGCAGAACTGCGCCGCGTCGAGCTGGGTGACGACTACGTCACCGTCGACCCGCAGCCCGTCCCACCGCAGCCGCCGGAGCGTCTCGCCGGCGCCGGCGATGCCGCCCTCGCTCACCATCACGTAGGCGATGCGCCCGCTCGCGCAGCCCGCCATCGCGTCGACGCAGGCGCCGAGCTTCGTGCTTCCAGACCGCACTTCGGCGCGGGCCAGCAGCGATACCGGGAACAAAGCCTCGCCGGGGGTTGCCCGGCTTGCCTTGGCGGCCGCGGCGGAGCCATCCTCGATGGTCGCCTGGCGGCCGAGCCAGCGCCAGATCCCGAACAGGTTGAGCAGGGTGAGAATGGCGTTGGTCCAGACCAGCGCCGGCTGGCCGCTCATCAGCCCGAAGCCGAGCCAGGCGATCGAGCCAAAGGTGAAGACGATGAAGCCGTAGCCGGTGATCCGGGTGCCGAGGTTGGAGGCGGTGATCGAGGCGGCAAGGACGGTCGCGGCGGTGGCGACCCAGGAGAGGCTGTTTTCCATCTGTGCTCTACGCCGTCATGCTGAACTAGTTTCAGTTCGTCGTTGCGAGCGAAGCGAAGCAATCCAGTCTGGGTTGCCGCGTCGCTCCGCTCCTCGCAACGACGGCTAGATTTCGAGCTGGCTTCCGAGCTCGATGACGCGGTTTGTCGGCAGCTTGAAGAAGGCCATCGCGCTGACCGCGTTGCGCACCATCCAGGCGAACAATTTCTCTCGCCAGATCGCCATCCCGGGGCGGGCCGAAGCGATCAGGGTCTGGCGGGCGAGGAAGAAGCTGGTGTCCATCATCTTGCACACCGGCCCGCACCGCTTGAGATTCTGAAGCGCGTTCGGCACGTCGATTTCTTCCATGAAGCCGTAGCGCAGTTTCACCCGGTAGAATTCGCGGCCGTAATCGTGCGATTCGACCCGCGCATCCTCCGCCACATAAGGCACGTCCTCGATCCGGACGGTGAGCAGGATGACGCGTTCGTGAAGCACCTTGTTGTGCTTGAGATTGTGCAGCAGCGCGTGCGGCACGCCGCTGCCCGAGCTGGTCATGAACACCGCCGTGCCCGGAACGCGGGTGGCGCTGCCCGCCGCCGACTTGATGAAGATTTCCATCGGCAGGCTGGCCTCGGCCATCCGGTCGATCATCAGCTTGCGGCCCTTGGCCCAGGTCGTCAGCAAGGTGAAGGCGACGGCGCCGACGAGCAGCGGGAACCAGCCGCCATCGGGCACCTTCATCATGTTCGACGCGAAATAGAGCCCGTCGACGAAGAAGAACAACGCCAGCAGGGCTCCGGCCGCGTACCGGTTCCACTTCCACAGATTGAGCAGCACGACCGCGATCAGCACGCCGTCGATCAGCATCGCGCCGGTCACCGCGATGCCGTAAGCCGCGGCGAGGTTGGACGAGCTGCGGAAGGTCAGGACGAGCAGGATGACCATGATCATCAGCGCCCAATTGACCATCGGGATATAGATCTGGCCGGCGGCGCGCTCGCTGGTGTGGGTGATCGTCAGGCGCGGAATGAAGCCCAGCTGGATGGCTTGCTGGGTGACCGAGAAAGCGCCCGAAATGACCGCCTGGCTGGCGATGATCGTCGCCGCGGTGGCGAGCAGCACCAGCGGCAGGCGCAGCGTTTCCGGAGCGAGATAGAAGAACGGGTTCTTGACCGTTTCGACCGCTTGCGCCGGTTCGAGCGACAGCAGCATCGCCCCCTGCCCCATATAATTGAGCAGCAAGGCGGGAAGCACGAAATAGAGCCACGACACCTTGATCGGGCGACGACCGAAATGGCCCATGTCGGCGTACAGCGCCTCGGCGCCGGTCACCGCCAGCACCACCGAGCCCATGGCGATGAACGCGCGGGCCGGTTCCAGAGCAAAGAAATTGAACGCGTTGAACGGGTTCAGGGTGGCCAGCGCCACCGAGGGGTGGCTGAAGATATGCATCACGCCGAGGACCGCGAGCGTCACGAAATAGACCAGCATCACCGGACCGAACAGCAGCCCGACCCGCGCCGTCCCGCGCGACTGGATGGCGAACAGGCCAACGAGAATGGTGATGGCGATCGGGATGACGTACGGCTCGAAGCTCGCCTCGACGGTGGTCAGGCCCTCGACCGCCGACAGCACCGAGATCGCCGGCGTGATCATCGAATCGCCGTAGAACAAGGCGGTCGCGAACACGCCCAGCAGGACGATGCCGCCGGTCCAGCGCTTGGTGCCGCTGGTCGAGCGATTAATCAACGCCAGCAGCGCCAGGCTGCCGCCCTCGCCCTTGTTGTCGGCGCGCATGATGATCGTCACATATTTGAGAGTGACGATGATCATCATCGACCAGAAAATCAGGCTGAGGACGCCGAAGACGTGGAGCTGGTCCGGGGCCAGCGTATGGTGGCCGGCGAACGTCTCGCGGAAGGCGTAGATCGGCGAGGTGCCGATATCACCGAAGACGATTCCGATGGCGCCCACCGCGAGCTTGGCGAGCGAGCCCTGCGCATGACCATGCGCGGGATCGTGCGGCGTGTCCGCCTCGGCCCCTCCCGTTGCAGTGATGTTCATTGCGTGAAGTTCTGCCTCGCCTTTCGACAGCAAAAGCGGAAGTTCCGCGAATGCGCGCCGCACCCGCCCGGCATCCCCCCGCTGCTGGGCGGCGCCGCACTAGCACCGCCGTTCCGGGGCCGCAATCTTGCGGGGACAAGGGCGAAAGCCGCGTCTATAGCGCGGCGCGAACGTCATTTCGGAGCGGGGAAAAGATGCGGATTGGGGTCCCGAAGGAAATCAAGAATCATGAATATCGGGTCGGCCTGACCCCAGCGTCGATCGCCGAGCTGGTCGCCGCCGGGCACGAGGCGGTCGTCGAGACCAAAGCCGGCAACGGCATCGACTGCCCCGACGCCGCGTACCGCAAGGCCGGGGCCGAGATTCTCCCCGACGCCGCGTCGGTGTTCAAAGCCGCCGACATGATCGTCAAGGTCAAGGAGCCGCAGCCGCAGGAGATCGCCCTGCTCGAGCCGCGGCACATCCTGTTCACCTATTTGCACCTCGCCGCCGACAAGCCGCAGGCCGAGGGGCTGATGAAGTCCGGCGCGACCTGCATCGCCTATGAGACGGTGACCTCGCGCACCGGCGCGCTGCCGCTATTGAAGCCGATGAGCGAGGTCGCCGGGCGGATGTCGATCCAGGTCGGCGCCCATTATCTCGAAAAGGAGCAGGGCGGCCGCGGCGTTCTGCTCGGCGGAGTGCCCGGAGTGGCTCCGGCGCGGGTCGCGATCCTCGGCGGCGGAGTCGCCGGCGTCAACGCCGCGCAGATGGCGGTCGGGATGCGGGCCGACGTCACCATTTACGACATTTCCAACGAGCGCCTGGCCGAGCTCGACATGTTCTTCGGCAGCCAGATCAAGACCGCCTATGCGTCGCGCAGCGCGATCGCCAATGCGGTCGAGAAGGCCGAACTGGTCATCGGCGCGGTGCTGGTGCCCGGAGCGGCGGCGCCCAAGCTGGTGACCCGCGAGATGCTCAAGACGATGAAGCGCGGCAGCGTCATCGTCGACATCGCCATCGACCAGGGCGGCTGCTTCGAGACCAGCCACGCGACGACCCACGCCGACCCCGTCTACGAGGTCGACGGAGTGATCCATTATTGCGTCGCCAACATGCCCGGAGCGGTGGCGCGGACCAGCGCCTTCGCGCTCAACAACGCGACCTTGCCGTTCGCTTTGAAGATCGCCAACCTCGGCGCGGACGCGGCGATGAAAGCCGACCCGCACCTCGCCGCAGGGCTCAACGTATCGGGCGGCAAGATCCGCCACGAGGCGGTTGCCGAAGCGCTCGAGCTGAAGTTCGTTCCGGCCTAATTACTCCAGCGCGGCGATCGCGTCCTCGACCAGCGGGCGCCAGCTCGCGTCGGCGGGGGCTTCGGCCAGGATCTTCCGCCACACGGCCACCGCCCCTGCACTGTCTCCCGACCGCGCCAGGGCCACCCCGAAAAAGAACGGCGCGGCCGGATGGCCCGGCGCCAGCTCCATCGCGCGCTCGTAGGCAAGCTGGGCCGCCGGGGTCAGGACTCCGCTATGGTCGACCAGCGCGTTGCCGAGCCCAACCCACAGCGCGACGTCGTTGGGATGCTCGCGAACCGCCGAGCGAAGCAGTCCGGCGGCGTCGGCGGAACGGCCCTTGCGAGCCATCGAGTCCGACATCAGCAACCAGTGGCCGGTGCGGGTGAACTGGCCGAAGAAGGCATTGCGGGCACCGGTAAGCGGCAGGATTTGGCGCGATGCAACCGCCGCGCGCGGCGACCCGGCGAGGCTCGGGCGGCCCTGGAGCGCGTAGCCGGCCGCGCCCGCGAGCAGCGCCGCCGCGCCGAGCTGGAGCATCGGACCGCGCAAGCCGAGCAGCCGCAACGCGGCGAGGCCGAGCGCAATCAGCGCGGCGAGGATCAACCAGCCGCTCATCCGCGCCTCAGCTTGATGCGGTTGCGGACCAGCAGTGCGCCAAGCACGAGCAGGACCAGCGGCGCCGCCCACAGCGGCCAGCCGATCGGCTCGGCCGGCGGGCGGTAGCTGACCCAATGGCCGTAGCGCTCGACCAGCCACGCCCGGATGGCCCGCGGCTTCTCGCCGGCAGCAATGCGGGTGCGGACCAGATGGCGCATGTCTCCGGCGATCTCGGCGTCCGAATCGGCAATCGACTGGCCCTGGCAGACCAGGCACCGCAGCTCCTCCATCAGCGCCCTAGCGCTCGCTTCCTGGCGCGGGTCGGGCAGCTGGCGATTGGCCCACTGCGCCGGCGGAAGCGACGAATCCGCAAGCGCCGGCTGCGCTGCGAGCAAGGCGGCGAGGAGGAGGAGGAGGAGCCTCACTTCGCTTGCTCCAGCTGAGCGAGGATGACCGGGACATCGGCGGGCTCGATCGCCCCGATATGCTGGTAGCGGATCCGGCCGCGGCCATCGATGACGAAGCTCTCCGGCACGCCCGATGAGCCCAGCGCGAGCTGGACCCGGCTGTTTTCGTCGGAGCCAATCCGGTCGAACGGGTCACCGTGCCGTGCGAGGAACTCGGCGACGTCCGCGGGCCGATCGCGGATGGCAATCGCGTCGATCGCCACGCCGCTGTCCTTGAGTTGCTTCAGGACGCCCGCCTCGGCGATGCACGGCACGCACCAGCTGGCGAACACATTGAGCAGGCGGGGATGACCCTTCGCGAGGTCGGCCGAAGCGAGACCGGGCTTGCCGGGAAGCGCCGCCGGAAGAACGAACTCCGGCACCGGCTTGCCCGCGAGGCGCGAGCGGATGGTCGTATCCTCGGGATTGGCAAGACGCCAGACGAGCGCCGCCAGGACCAGCACCAGCAGCGCAATCGGCAGGACACGCAGCCAGCGGCTCATGCGTAGCGCTCCCGTTGCCACGAGCGCGCGTCGCCCACAGGACGCTCCTTGCGCCGAGTCCGCCACGCGCGGCCGATCATCGCCAGCAGCCCGCCCAAAGCGATCAGCGCTCCGCCGAGCCAGATCAGGGTGACCATCGGCTTCCACCACAGCCGCAACTGCCAGCGCCCCTGCCCGTCCGGCTTGCCGATCACCGTGTAGAGCTGGCCGGTCAGCAGCGTATCGATCGCCGCCTCGTTGGTTTCGGTCACCGGGTCGGTGAAATAGCGCGTCTGCGGTTTGAGGACGCGCACTCCGCCGCCGCGCGAGGCGCGAAGCTCAGCCTCTATCGCGGTCCAGTTGGGCCCGATGGCGGGGGTCACGTCCTGCAGGCGGACCAGCCACGGCCCGACGGTCAGAGTCTCCCCGGGGCGAGCGGCGGCGAGCTTCTCCCGGGTGAAGGCGCTGTCGGACGCCATGCCGGCAATCGCCACGGCGACCCCGAAATGGGCGATCGCCATGCCCCAGATCGCCAGCGGGGTTCGCCACGGGTTGCGGCCGACGAGCGGGATCAGGCTTGCAGGCGCGAGCCACGCGGCGACGGTCAGGCCAAGCCGCGGCAGCCAGCCGATTTGCGGCGCCGCGAACAAACTGATGACCAACGCAGTGGCGGCGAACAGCGCGGGAACGGTCAGCCGCTTGAAGACCGGCCGTTGCTCGCGGCGCCAAGCGAGCAGCGGCCCGACCGCGACCAAAGCGGCCAGAATGAGGGCCAGCGGCCCGGCGACGCTGTTGAAGTAGGGCGGGCCGACCGACAATTTGTCGCCGGACGCAGCCTCGACGAACAACGGGTAGAGCGTGCCGAAGAAGACGATGCCGAGAATGACCGTCAGCAGCAAATTGTTGACGACCAGCGCGGCCTCGCGGCTGACGAGCTCGAACGGCGGGCCTTCCTTGAGCGCCGCGGTGCGCAGCGCGAACAGCAGGAACGCCGCGCCAACGTAGATGCCGAGCAGCGCGAGGATGAAGGTGCCGCGGGTCGGGTCGACCGCGAAGCTGTGCACCGAGGTCAAGATGCCGGAGCGGACCAGGAAAGTGCCGACCATCGACATCGAAAAAGCGATCATTGCCAGCATCATCGTCCAGGCGCGCAACGCCCCGCGCGAGGCGAGCACGGTCACCGAATGGAGCAAAGCGGTCGCCGCCAGCCACGGCATCAGCGAGGCGTTCTCGACCGGGTCCCAGAACCACCAGCCGCCCCAACCCAGCTCGTAATAGGCCCAGTAACTCCCGGCGGTGATGCCGAGCGTCAGCAGCACCCAGGCGCCGAGCACCCACGGCCGCATCGCGCGCCCGAGCGCTCGGCCGACGTCGCCCGTCAGCAGCGCTCCGACCGCGAGGCTGAAGGCGACCGACAGGCCGACGTAGCCGAGGTAGAGCGTCGGCGGGTGGAACGCCAGGCCCGGATCCTGGAGCAATGGGTTGAGCCCGCGGCCCTCGAGCGGCGCGGGGTCGAGTCTCGCGAACGGGTTCGAGGCGATGAGCAGGAACGCGTAAAAGCCGAGCGCCAGCGCACCCTGCGCCCCGAGCGCCGCGACCAAGGTGCGCTCGGTGAGGCGGCGCGAGCCCGCGGCGAGCAGCGCTCCGGCCAAGGCGAGCACCGTCACCCACAGCAGCATCGAGCCTTCGTGGTTCCCCCACGCCCCGGCGAGCTTGTAGACAAACGGCTTGGCGCTGTGGCTGTTGGCGGCGACCAGGGCCACCGACAGATCGGTGTGCACGAACACCACGATCAGCATCGCGAATGCGACCAGCGTCAGCAGGCCTTGAACCACGGCAACGCCGCGGATCGCACGCGCTCCTTCATACCAGCCGCGCAGCTCGCCGACCGTCAGCAGCAGCTGGAGCAGCGACAACGCCGCCGCCAGCCACAGCGCGGCAAGGCCCGCTTCGGCGATCATTGGCCTCCCCTCCCTTCAAGGGAGGGGTCGGGGGTGGGTTCGAGCGTAGCGAGGCAAGTCTCAGCAAAACGGCGGCATTGAGCCGCCGTCCTGCTAACCCACCCCTTTATCCCCTCCCTCAAAGGGAGGGGAGAGTGAGGGGCAGTATCCTTCACTTCACCACCGTTTTCACTGCCTTATGCTCCGCGGCCGTGTTGCCGAGCTGCGGCGGCATGTAGCGCTCGTCGTGCTTGGCGAGGATGGTGTCGGCGACGAACGTTCCGCGCTGCAGCCGCCCTTCAGCGACGACGCCGCTCCCTTCGCGGAACAGGTCGGGGACGATGCCGCGGTAGCTAACCGGAGTGCGCGCCTCGCCATCTACGACGGTAAAGCGGATCGAGACTCCGTCCGGCTGCTTTTGCACCGAGCCCTTCTCGACCATCCCGCCGAGCCGCATCGCCTTGCCGTCGGCAGCGCGCCCGGCGGCGATATCGGCTGGAGTGTAGAAGTAAGCCGCGCGGTCCTTGAGGCCCCACATCGCCAGCAGCACGGCCGCGAGCACCGCAACGGCCGCGGCAATCACCAGGACCAGCCGCTGATTCTTCGGTTTCATTTGCGCAAGCTGTCGGCCGCGGCCTCGGCGCGCCGCATCGAAGCATACGCCCACAGGATCAGGCCCGCGACGGCGACAATGGTCACGGCATAAGCGGCGGCAACGAACGGCCAGGGGTTCATTCGGCCGCCGCCCGGCGCAGGCGCGCCTCGACCTTGGCCTCGGCTAGCTCGGCCCGCATTCGCATCAGCACGACCGCGGCGAAGATCGCGGTCAGGCCGACAAGGGTCAACGGCAACGGCCACTGGATCGAGCTGTCGATGCTCGACCCGCGGATGCCGATGCTCGAGCCCTGATGCAGGGTCCGCCACCACAGCACCGAAAAATGGATGATCGGCAGGTTGATCGTTCCGACCAGCCCGAAGATGGCGGCCAGCCGCCCCTCCCCGCCGCGCTGCTTCTCGGCCGACGCGAGCCCGATGTAGCCGAGGTAGAGGAAGAACAGGATCAGCATCGAGGTCAGCCGTCCGTCCCATTCCCACCAGGTGCCCCAGGTCGGACGGCCCCAGATCGAGCCGGTCGCGAGGCAGACCAAAGCGAAGATTGCTCCGGCGGGTGCGATTGCCCGGCCGGCGATCGCCGACAGCGGATGGCGCCAGACCAATTGGCTGACCGAGGCGGCGGCGATCCCCGTCCAGCCGGCCATTCCGAGCCAGGCCGCGGGGACGTGAACGTAGAGAATCCGGACCGTCTCGCCCTGCAGATAATCCGGCGGAGTCAGGGTCAAACCGGCCGCCATCCCGGCGATTGTCAGCAGCAACCCGACCGCCATCAGCCAGCCCGTCGCCGGGCGAGCGATGCGCAGGAAGCGGGCGGGATTAGCGAGCGCGTGCATGATCGGCGGCGTTAGGCCCGCCCGATCAGCCGCTGCGCCATCGCGTCGGCGATCGCGGCCGGATCGCGGCCCGACGAGGCGCTTTCCGCCCAGATCTGCTCGAGCCGGTCGGGGATGCCCTCGATCCGCTGGCGGACCACGCTCTCGTCGCCATC
This sequence comes from uncultured Sphingomonas sp., assembly GCA_964430865.1. Taxonomy (GTDB): domain Bacteria; phylum Pseudomonadota; class Alphaproteobacteria; order Sphingomonadales; family Sphingomonadaceae; genus Sphingomicrobium. Next base: position 2,159 of record CAYSHL010000047.1, on the reverse strand, counting down.
GCCGAGATATTCGGTGCAGACGTTGATGATGCCGGCGGCGTTGATCACATAGTCGGGCGCGTAGAGGATTCCATGCTCGTGGAGCCTGGCTCCGTCGGCGGGCGTCGCGAGCTGGTTGTTCGCGCCGCCGGCAACGATCGGGGCGCGAACCGTCGGGATGGTGCGCTCGTCGAAGATCGCCCCCAGCGCGCACGGGCTCAGCACGTCGGCCTCGAGCGACAGGATCTCGTCGGCAGCGACGACCTTGCCATCGGACGCGTCGGCCAATTTTTGCGCCTTGGTGGAGTCGACGTCGGCGATCGACAGTTTTGCTCCCTCGGCGGCGGCGTGGAGCGCGACGCCGGTCGCGACGCTGCCCGCGCCTTGCAGCGCGATGTGAAGCCCCGCGACGCTGTCCTTGCCGAGCGCTCGGCGGACCGCGGCCTTGATCCCGAGGAACACTCCGAGCGAAGTGTGCGGACCGGGATCGCCGCCGACGCCGTCTTCCGCGGGAAGCCCGGCGACGAACTTCGTCTGGCGGCTGACCTCGACCATGTCCTTGACGCTCATCCCGACGTCCTCGGCGGTCACATAGCGCCCGCCGAGGCTATCGACGGCGCGGCCGAACGCCGCGAGCATTTCGGGCGACTTGGTCCGCGCCTCGTCGGCCAGGATCACCGATTTGCCGCCGCCGAGCGGCAGCCCGGCCATGGCGTTCTTGTAGCTCATCCCGCGCGACAGCCGGAGGGCATCGGTGATCGCTTCCTCGTCGTCGGCATAATGCCAGAAGCGGCAGCCGCCGGCCGACGGACCGAGGTGGGTCGAATGAATTGCGACGATCGCGTGCAATCCTGTCGATGGGTCGTGGAAGAAGTGCAGAGCCTCATGCGCGTCGAAGTCGGGGAGGCGCCAAGGGCAGTTCATAAGCGGACGGATTCCATCTCAAGAGAAGAGCAGCCGGTGGGGCGATCGACGGGACTTGAACCCGCGACCCTCGGTACCACAAACCGATGCTCTAACCAGCTGAGCTACGATCGCCACGGCGCGCCCTGGGAAGCGTTTCCCGAGGCGCCGGCGAGCCTTAAGGTTGCGGTCCTCCGAAGGCAAGCGAGGGCGGCTCAACCTTGCGCCCCACCATCGGCTGCCGCATCATCGGGAGAGGAGAAACGGATGCAGGCGAGTCGACGCTCGGCGACGGCGCCAGCAGTGTCGATTGGCGACGCGCTGACCGCGGCAGGCCTTGAGCGACGTCTCGCGTCGCTCCTCGAAACGATTCCTCACACTGCGGTCAAGGTCGACCCGCGGAGGCCATTTCGCAATCCGGGTGTCCCGCGGGGCGAAATCCTCTTCGTCCGCTCGGGAATTCTGGGCAAGTTCAAGGTCGACGGAGCCGGGCGCCGCCAGATCGTCGCGCTGCGCTTCGCCGGAGAGGCAATCCTGCCCAGCCAGGGCCGAGCGGATGTCGGCATCCAGGGGATCGTCCGAAGCGAGGTGCTGCTCGGCAACGGGCAAGAGTTCAACCGGCTCATTGATGAAAACCCGGAACTGGGGCGCTTCTTTTGGCGGCAGATCCTGCGCAACCAGGCGATCAGTTACGAATGGCTGGTGAATTGCGGCCGGCGCGATTCCATCGCCCGCGTCGCCCATTTGCTGTGCGAGACGGCGGCGCGCACCGGCAATCGCGAACCGCGGCGGATGACCAATCCGTTCACCCAGCAGCAAATCGCCGACATCACCGGCCAGACGTCGGTCAACGTCAACCGCGTGCTCGCCGATCTCCAGCGCCAGGGCCTGATCGAGCGCAGCGGCCGCGAGATCATGTTCCGCGACTGGGCCGAAATCCGCCGGGTAGCCAACTTCCAGCCGAGCTATCTGGAGCTTGCGGACTGACGCATCGGATTGGGCGAAAGCGTGGTGGGCGCGGCAAGGATTGAACTTGCGACCCCTGCGGTGTGAACACAGTGCTCTACCACTGAGCTACGCGCCCACGCCCTCGCGGAATTGGCGCGCATAAAGCGAGCTTGGCGGAGTGTCTACCGGAAGAAAGCGAGGCGACAGGCCCTCACCCCGACCCTCTCCCGCTCGCGGGAGAGGGGGAAGAAATTTACTGAACCGCGTCCTTCAACGCCTTGCCGGGGCGGAACTTGGGCTGCGAGCTGGCCTTGATCTGGATCGGCTCG
>CAYSHL010000046.1:0-12532 GCA_964430865.1 uncultured Sphingomonas sp. | reverse complement strand
TACCGCATCCGCAAGGCCGAGATGACGTCGGCCCGCCGGGCCCGCGAGGTCGCCCGCCCGCGCCAGGTGGCGATGTATCTGTCGAAGCAACTGACCCCGAAATCGCTGCCCGACATCGGCCGGCGGTTCGGCGGCCGCGACCACACGACGGTGATCCACGCGGTCAAGCAGATCGAGCGCCTGCGGGCCGCCGACGCCGAGCTCGACGCCGATATCCGGCTGCTTACCCGACAGCTCGAGGGCTGAGCGGCAAAGAGTTTCCTGGTTGCCCCGATGGCCAGGGAAAAAGGCTCATCCGGATCCGATCCGGGTGGGCCTTTCTTTTCCCCCCGCCGGAAGGATTTAGCCGGGCCGTCGAGGTTGCGGCGCTGCGGACAAGCTGTGTAGAGCATCGCCGGCGTGACCCTGTCCGGGTGAACCCACGCGCACCGACCAGGCGGAGTTCAGGGTGAAAGGGATCGTTCTTGCAGGAGGCAGCGGCAGCCGGCTGTACCCGGCGACGCTCGCGGTTTCCAAGCAGCTGCTTCCGGTCTTCGACAAGCCGATGATCTATTATCCGCTCGGCGCACTGATGCTGGCGGGCATCCGCGAGATATTGATTATCTCGACTCCGTCCGACCTGCCGCGTTTCCGTGAGCTGCTCGGTGACGGCAGCGCGTATGGAATATCCTTTTCCTATGCCGAGCAGGCAGCCCCGAACGGACTCGCCGAAGCGTTCATCATCGGCCGCGACTTCATCGGTGACAGCCCGGTGGCGCTCGTCCTGGGCGACAACATTTTCTACGGCGCCGGCCTGGTCGAACATGTCCGCGAAGCTGCCGCCCAGACGCACGGCGCAACGGTGTTCGCCTACGGGGTCGAGGATCCCCAGCGGTACGGCGTGGTCGAGTTCGATCCCGCCACCGGGCAGGCGCTGTCGATCGAGGAGAAGCCCGCCAACCCGCAATCGAACTGGGCGGTGACGGGGCTCTATTTCTACGACAATCAAGTGGTCGAGATCGCTGCGGGGCTGGCGCCGTCAGCCCGCGGCGAGCTGGAAATCACCGACGTCAACCGCGCCTATCTGGAGCGCGGCCAGTTGCGGGTCGCCCGGCTCGGACGAGGCTATGCGTGGCTCGATACTGGCACCCACGACAGCTTGCACGACGCCGGATCGTTCGTCCGCACCATCGAGAAGCGGCAAGGGGTCAAGGTGATGTGCCTCGAGGAGATCGGTCTCGAGCTCGGCTATTTGACTCCCGATGAGGTCCGGGCCCGCGCCGACCAGCTCGGGGCCACGGAATATGCAAGCTATCTGCGCCGTTGCGCGAACGGGCATGAACATGGTTGAGGTCCGGCGCCTGGAGCTCGACGGTCTGCTCGAGTTGAGGCTGAAGCGTTTCTCGGACGAGCGCGGCTTCTTCTCGGAAGTCTGGCGCCAGGACCAGATGGCCGAGGCGGGGATCGAGGCCCGCTTCGTCCAGGACAATCACAGTTTTTCGGTGGCTCGCGGGGTGCTCCGCGGCCTCCATTTCCAGCAGCCGCCGATCGCCCAGGCCAAGCTCGTGCGCGTGTCGCGCGGCTCGATCTTCGACGTCGCGGTCGACATTCGTCGCGACTCGCCGACCTTTGGGAAATGGGCCGGCCTGGTGATCTCGGCGGACGAGTGGAATCAGTTGTTCGTGCCCTGCGGCTTTGCGCACGGGTTCGTCACTCTCGAGGAAGCGACGGAGGTCCATTACAAGGTCAGCGCGCTTTATTCGCCCGAGCATGAGCGGGCAGTGCGGTTCGACGATCCGGCCATCGGTATCGAATGGCCGGTCGAGGCGGCCGACCTGATCCTGTCGGATAAGGACCGTTCGGCGCCGGCGCTCGCCGAGGTCGAGACCGGCTTCTGATGGCCGCGATCCGCAAGGTGCTGGTGACCGGCGGGGCCGGGTTCATCGGCAGCGCCGTCGTCCGGCTGCTGGTCGGCAAGGGCTATGAAGTCGTCAACGTCGACAAGCTGACCTATTCCGGAAATCTGGACTCGTTGCGGGACGTCGACGCCGCCGCCAATTACCGCTTCCATCAGGCCGACATTTGCGATCGGGAGTCGATCGCCAAGATTGTCGCGGACGAGCGGCCGGACGCGATCATGCATTTGGCCGCCGAATCGCATGTCGACCGGTCGATCGACGGGCCTGCGGTCTTCGTCGAAACCAATGTCGTCGGCACGGTTCGGCTGCTCGAGGCGGCGCTCGACCATTGGCGCGGTCTCGACGAGGACGGGCGCGCCGCGTTCCGCTTCCATCATATCTCGACCGACGAGGTGTATGGGCATCTGCCGCTCGACGGCGGCCTCTTCACCGAGGAGACGCCGTATGCGCCGTCCTCGCCATACTCGGCCTCGAAGGCCGCGGCGGACCATTTCGTCCGCGCCTGGCACACGACCTACGGCCTACCCGTCGTGCTGTCGAACTGCTCGAACAATTACGGACCGTACCATTTCCCGGAGAAGCTGGTCCCGCTGACCATCCTCAACGCGCTCGAGGGCCGGCCGCTTCCGGTTTACGGCAAGGGCGAGAACGTCCGCGACTGGCTCTATGTCGACGACCATGCGCGCGCGCTCGAGCTGGTGTTGACGAAGGGGACGGTCGGCGAGAGCTACAATGTCGGCGGACGCGCCGAATGCAGCAACCTCCAGATGGTCGAGGCGATCTGCGACATTCTCGACCGCAAGCGCCCGCGCGAGCAGGGCCGCCACCGCGACCTGATCACCTTCGTCACCGACCGTCCGGGCCACGATTTGCGCTACGCGATCGACGCTTCGAAGATCGAACGCGAACTCGGCTGGAGCCCCGCCGAGAGCTTCGACAGCGGCCTGGAAAAGACCGTCGACTGGTACCTCGCCAACGAATGGTGGTGGCGGCCGCTGCGCGAGCGCAAATATGCCGGGGAGCGCCTGGGCGCCGCGCGATGAAAGTCCTGGTCACCGGCCGCGACGGCCAGCTCGCGCGAAGCCTCATCGAGCGCGCGGAAGGGCGCGACGGCATCGAGCTGCTGGCGGTCGGCAGGCCCGATCTGGACCTGGAAGTCTTGGGGAGCGCGGCGCAAGCGATCGCGGCTGCGTTGCCCGACGTGGTGATCAACGCGGCCGCCTACACGGCGGTGGACCCAGCCGAAGACGAGCCGGAGCGCGCGTTCCGGATCAACGCAGACGCAGCTGGTGAGGTCGCCGGGGCGGCGCGAGAAGTCGGCGCTGCAGTCATTCAGATGTCGACCGACTATGTGTTCGACGGCCGCTCGGCGGGGCCGTACGGCGAGGACGCGGCGACCAACCCGCTTGGCGTCTACGGCCGCTCCAAGCTGGCGGGGGAGGACCAGGTCGGCGCCGCCAATTCGGATCATTTGATCCTGCGCACGGCCTGGGTGTACAGCCCGTTCGGCCGCAATTTCGTCAAGACGATGATCGCCGCGGCCGAAACTCGCGACGTGTTGACCGTGGTTGACGACCAGGTCGGCAACCCGACGTCCGCGCTCGACCTTGCCGACGGCATCCTGGCCGTCATCGACAGTTGGCGGAGCGGAGGGCGCATCGGCGTCGGCCAAACCTATCATTTGGCGGGCGGCGGCTCGACGAGCTGGTGCGGCTTTGCCCAGGCCATCATGGCGCATTGCCGGGCGATCGGCCGGCCGGCGGCGGACGTGAGCGCGATCCGCACCGACGACTGGCCGACCAAGGCCGTCCGGCCACGCAATTCGACGCTCGATTGCGCGAAATTCGTCCGCGATTTTGGCTTCACCATGCCGCAATGGCGCGATTCGCTGCCGCCCATCGTCGAGCGGATCGTGCGGCGGGCCTGACGATGCGGGTCGCCGCGTTCACCAAATACGGGCGCGAAGCAGCAAGCACCCGGCAGCGGCTGCTGCAATATCTTCCGAGCCTCGCCGCGGCCGGGATCGAGGTCGATTATTCGCCACTTATCGGCGACGATTATGTGCGCGCGCTGGCCAGCGGCGGCTCGTTCTCGAAGATTGCCGTCGCCCGATCCTACGCGCGCCGGATGGCGGATCTGCTGCGCGGGCCCGAGTGCGACCTGCTGTGGGTCTATGCCGAACTGTTCCCCTATCTCCCGGCGGCGTTCGAACGGCTCGCGTTTCGCAGCGGCAAGCCGGTCGTCTACGATTTCGACGATGCCTTTTTCCTGACCTACCAGGGCAATCGCCTGCTGTCGGGCAAGCTCGAGCCGTTGATTGCCGGCGCTGCCGCCTGTTGCTGCGGCAACGAGTATCTGCGCGGGCATGCGCTTCGCCTGAACCCCAATGCGATCCTCCTGCCGACGGTCGTCGATACCAATGCTTATGTGCCGGCTACGCGAATCAGCGACGGGCCAGTCACGATCGGCTGGATCGGGTCGCCGTCGACCTGGCAATATGTCCGCCCCTTGCTGCCGTTGCTCGAGGAGCTGTGCGATGGGAAGCGAGCCCGGCTGCTGGTGGTCGGCGCCGGGGCCGCGGCGGCTTCCGACCGCTTTGCCGGCATGGAGCTGGCGCAATGGAGCGAGGCCGGCGAGGTTGCGTCGGTGCAGGCGATGGACATCGGCATCATGCCTCTCCCCGACGAGCCATGGGCGCGCGGCAAGAGCGGCTACAAGCTCGTCCAGTACATGGCTTGCGGGCTGCCGGTCGTCGCCTCGCCGGTCGGGGTCAACGCGACCATGGTCGGCGACGGCGAAACCGGATTCCTCGCCGGCAGCGCCGAGGAATGGCGCGAGCGACTGGAGGCGCTGATCGCCGACCCTGCGGTGCGGCAAGGCATGGGCGCGGCCGGCAGGCGGCGCGCGGTCGAATCCTATTCGCTTCGCTCGCAGGCGCCGCGGCTGATCGAGCTGTTGCGCGTCACTCGAGATCGAGCAGGCGCTTCACCAGCCTCGTGAAGACTTCGGGGCGGAAGCGCTCGGCGACCAGGTCGCGGCCACGCCGGCCCATGTCGGCGGCAAGCTGGCGGTCGGCGAGGAGGCGATCGAGGCGGTCGGCCATCGCGTCGACATCGCCGACCGGAACCAGGAAACCGGTTACGCCGTCGTCGACGATTTCCTGCGGCCCGCCGGAACGTGTGGCGATCAGCGGCAGGCCGAAGGCGCTCGCGTCCTGGCAGGTCAGCGAAAAAGACTCGGACGCGGAGAAATTCAGAGCGGCGTAGGCTCCGGTGTAGACCGGGGCGAGGTCGTCCAGGGGTCCGCCAAACTGGATTTGTCCGGCGGCCGGGCCTCGCTTCGCCCGCAGCTCGAGCTCAGTGCGGTACGCGCGGTTCTTGTCCAGCCCCATGTCGCCGCCGACAAAGCACAGCCGAGCGTCGGGAAAGCGCTTCGCGACGCGCTCGAACGCTGCGATCGCGTCGTCCTGACCTTTGCCGCGAATGTAATTTGCGACGTAGACCAGACGCCGTTGCGGTTCTGCGGGAGCTTCGCTGTCAGGCTCCGGCGAGCGAGAGTCGTAGACCAGTGTTGTTTGAAGGTCCTGCGGCAGCCGCGACTGGATGAAGCGCGACACGGCGACGATCGCGTCGGAGCTTCGGCGCGCCGCCGCGAGCAGGACTTTCCCCAATGCGCCGTAGCGTTGCGGGTCGAAGCGAACCCAGGTGACGATCCGGCCGCGAAAGCCGAGCACACGCAACACCGCTCCCTGGAGCAGATAGAAATCATTGATCTGAACGCGCTCGCAGCCGCGCTTTCGCAGCTCGCGCCGGATTCGAACTGAGCTCGCGATCAAGCGCGGGGCGAACGTCAGAACGCTGGCCGGAGCCTTCCGGATTTGGGGGAACGGGACCCGGAGCACGGCGGAGAATGCGGCGAGCGCGCTGTCGGGCACCGCGCACTCCTTCGGCACCACCAGCACGAATTCAGCCGAGTCGCCAAGCAGCTCCGCCTCGCGCCGCGCGGATACCAAAGCGCCCGTCACGTCTATCGAGCCGTCGACGATGAACAGGCTTGGCTTGGGACCGGCCACATATTCTCCCGCGAATTGGCCAGCCGCGGCATGCGCTTGGGCCGCAAGCCTCTTCCCCTAAGGGGCCGGCGAGGGCAACCTGCTCTCGTCGACCTTGCGGAGGAAGTGATTAGCCCGTCCCCACCCTCCGTGCCGGCACGGGCCAAGATCCTGATGCTGATTCCCAACCTGGGCTTTGGTGGAGCCCAGCGCGTGTTCCACGATCACAGCCGCCTGCTCGCCACGCGGCACCATGTGATCGACGTCGCGTTCAACCTTGACGACGGCCATGCCTTTCCCAGCGGCAATGAGATCTTGTCCCTCGATGTGCCGGGCGGAGGGGGCGGCATTACCAAGCTGGCGCATTTTTTCGAGCGGGTGCGAGCGCTGGTCGCGATCAAGCGGAGCGAGCGTCCAGCACTGACCATCAGTCACCTCGAAGGGGCCGACTATGTCAACTTGCTCGGCCGCGGGCCCGGCAAGACCGTGCTCGTGGTTCACGGTTCGAAACTGCATGACGCCAACATCAGCGGCGCGCTCGGCTGGCTAAGGCGGCGAATCCTCATTCCGCGGCTTTACAATCGTGCGGACAAGATCGTCACCGTCAGCCGCGAAATCGGCGCCGAGCTTGAGACGATGGGCGTTCACAAGTCGCGGATTCACCCGATCCACAATTTTTTCGATCCGGCTGCAATCCGTGCGCGGTCGCTCGAACCGCTAACCGCGGCGGAACAGGCCCTGTTCGATGGTCCGCCGGTGTTGGTCACCATCGGCCGGCTGACGCTGCAGAAGAATCAGTCGGCGCTGATCCTTTTGTTCGCCGAATTGCTCAGGCGACGCCCGGCACGGCTGCTGCTGCTCGGCGACGGTGAGCTTCGCCAGCCATTGATCGACCAGGCCAGGGGGCTTGGCCTTCGCGTGGGCGAGGAGCCAGGCGGCGATCAAGACGTCTTTTTCCTCGGCTTCCAGGCCAATCCGTTCCGCCTGCAGCGCCACGCCGATCTGTTCGTGCTGACCTCGGGATGGGAGGGCTTGCCGATGGCGCTGGGCGAAGCGATGGCGTGCGGTCTGCCGATCGTCAGCGCCGATTGCCCGACCGGGCCGCGCGAATTTCTTGCGCCCGATACGATCGGTCGGGCCGCCCGCCCTCTGCGGTTCACCGAGACGGGAGATTACGGCCTGCTGATGCCGATTCCGGCGATCGGCGACCCGGCGTCGATCGCCGCCTGGGTCGACTCGCTCGACCAACTGCTCGGCGATCCGGCGACGCGCCGGCGAATGACCGACAGATCGCTCGCCCGCGCCGAGGATTTCTCGCGCGACGCGATCGGTCCTCAGTGGTTCGAGCTGGTGGATAAACTGCTCGAGGTGCCGCGCGCGACCTCAGCGTAGAGACGCTCATAAGCCGCGGCGCAGATCCCCATGTCGAACTTGGCGAAGGCGTCCCCCGCGGCCGCCTGGAACTCGGCGAACGCGGCGGGCTCATCGAGCATCCCCGCCATTGCTTCAGCGAGCTCCTGGACGGAAATTTTTCCGGCCTGCAGGGAAAGGAGCAACCCTGCCGGGCGCCCGCTCGGAGTGCTGATCATGGCCCCGATTTCACCGACATCGGTGGCGATTACGGGCTTTCCGCAGTGGAGATATTCCATGATCACGGTCGGCAGGCTTTCGTGCGGGAAGCGCGTCGGCAGCAGCCCGACGTCGAAGTGGCGGATATAGTCGAGCGGGTTGGCGCTGAATCCCGCCAGAATCACGCCCCCTGGGATCGGCTTGCGGCGGAGCTCGTCGATGGCGGGCCCTTCGCCGACCAGGATCAGCGCCGTGCGGGGACGCCCGAGCAATTCGAACGCTGCGACGGCCTCGGCCCAGCCTTTCTGCGCAACTCCGCGCGACACCATTCCGAACAGGAAGGCCTCGAACGGGAGGCCGAGCTCCGTGCGGCCGCGCGCATCGACCCCGGGCGGGGGCTCATAGCCGTTGTAGATCATGTGCAGTTTCGCAGCACAGTCGGGAAACTGTTCGGTGAAGAGGTCGAGATGCCCCCGCGAAACACAGACGATGGCCTTGGCCTGCTCGACGATGCGCGCGATCTTCCCTTCCAGCCCGAGCATCTGGGGATCGGCCTGACCGTCGAGATAGGGGCCATAATCGCCGTGTACCGTCAGCACGTGGCGTGGTGAGCTCTGGCCTTCGCGGCAGACATCCGATGCCAGCCGGTCAGCGTGGATCAAATGCGAATGGATGATGTCCGGACGCAGCCTGTCGACCAGCCGTGCAAGCCAGCGCTTTTGTAGCGCATGGATCGGCGACCAGTCGATCCCGGCGCGGCGAAGCGCCGAATCCAGCTTCCACAACAGCCGCTTGGCTGGAAGGCACAGCAATTCCAGCTGCACTCGGTCCGACACGCGCCCGGCGATGTCCGGATGAACCCGCTCGCCGTGCATGACGGCGAGGGTCACGTCGTGATTTGCAGCGAGGGCGTTGGCGAGGCGGACGACGAACGTTTCGGCGCCGCCGGCGACAAGCGTTTCCGAGAGCAACAGCAGCTTCACCGCATTCTACCTCTCCGCGCACGGCGAGCACTCGGTTCGCCACGCCGGCGATCAACTTGCGGGTCGCGCGCCCGTCCAGCGATCTGGCGAGGGAGTGAAGCGACGGCATGCAAGGTTCTCGCAACTTGCTCGGCCAATGGCAATCTCGGCAAAGGGGCTCGGTTTGACGCAAAGGAGCGTCCGGGGCGGCTAACGTTTACCGGCAAATCGCCCCGCGATTCGCGCCAGCGGCTCAGGAAGCGCGTGCCGCAGGCGGACCGCGGCCAGCGTTGCGATCGCCGCTCCCAAGACAACTCCGGCGACCGCTCCGGCGATCGGTGAAAACGACGCGCTCAGGAACGTGATGACCAGCGCCGCGCCGACGGCCGCGAAAACCTCGATGACGGGCCTGCTGGGCACGAAGGCGATCGAGCGTCGAGCGAGCACGAAGACGACAATCGCATAGACCGCGTACATGACGAGATAGGCGATGGCGGGGGCAATCGGCCCGAGCCATTCCAGCGCCACCAGCGTCACTGCGACAAACAGGATCGCCGATCCGACGTCGGCCGCGACAAACGCCCGCCCGTGACCGGCGGCAAGCAGCAAATAGCCGAGCGGCCAGCTGGCGATCTTCATCAGGTCGCCGAGGATCTGCCAGCGCAGGATCTCGACCGCGGGCGCGAACTCGCTCGAAAACAGCAGCGGCACCAGCCACGGAGCGAGCGCCACCGTGCCGACGAGCAATGGTCCCGACAGCAGCAAGGCGATTTCGGCCTGCTGGTTGACCGTGTCGCGGGCGACGGCGGGATCGCGGACCGCGACGGTCAGGCGCGGGTAATAGTCCGCCGCCATCGCCGTCAGAACGAAGCCGATATAGTTCATCGAGATCATCAGCACCGCCTGGTAATGGCCGAGCGCCACCGGCCCGAGCTCGCGCTGCACCAGGGCTCGAACCGCCAGCTGGCTGCCCAGGGCGGCGGCGGCTCCGATCGTGAAGGCGAGGCCGAGCCGGGCGAGCACGCGCCAGTGCGGCGCGAGCTCGGCAATCCTCGCCCGGCGGGGGGACGAGCGCGGGACCTTGGCGACGAACCAGGCTCCGACCGCGAATGTCACGACCGGCGAGACCAGCACGAAGAACAGGAGCGCATCCTCGCGCCAAATCAGCAGCGCGCCGACCCCCAGCGCGGTCGCCAGCAAGGCCGAGCCGACGCTGACCCGGGCGAGATCGCCGATCCGCCGCATTCCAGTCAGGATCGCGTTCTGCGCAATCGAGCCGATCAGCAGCGCGACCCCGAGCGCGAGCCAGCCGATACTCGCGGCCCACGATTGGTCCTGGAACACCCATAGCGCCGCCTGCTCGCGGAGCAGGAACAGCAGCAGCGCCCCGGCCATGGCGAGCACCGCCGCCGCCATCGCGATCGCCCGGCGCGCGGCGGACACGGACTCGGGGTCGTCGCCCGCTCCCGCGATCTGGCGCGTGCCGACATTCCCGAGTCCGAAGGCGGCGAAAGCGGCGACCGTGCTCATCAGCCCATGCGCTAGGCCGACGAGACCGATCCCGGCCGGTCCGAGCACCAGCGCGGCGACCTTGGTGCGGACGAGACCGATGAGGATGTTGGCGACCGACGAGCCGCCGATGATCCCCGTCGACCGCAGGATGTGGCTGGTCGAGGTGTCGCTCACCATCCGGCCGTCCCGCTCGGAGCTGGAGGGCGTCAACCGGCGGCTGCCATCTCGGGCCGCGATTCTGCCGAAGTCGGTTCGAGCAGCCGGCGGTAGAGAGCGATAAAGCGGCCCGCGACGACATCTCCGGAATGGTATTTGGCGACATATTCGGCCGACCGCCGTCCTAGCGCCTGGAGAGCCGGCCGGTCGGCGACGAGGGCTTCCAGGACGCCCGCGATCTGGCTTACCATCCCGCAATGGCGCGATTCGTTGCCGCCCATCGTCGAGCGGATCGCGCGGCAGGCCTGACGATGCGGGTCGCCGTGCTACGCGCGGTGCGCCCTTAATGGAGATCGCTTGCGCAAGACCGATCGCACGGCCTACTGAGAGGATGGATCGTCTCTTGGGCCGAATCTCCTGTCTGGGCGGCCTTTTTGGGCCTTAACTAGCAAGCTGAGTGCTTGAGGGCTGCCATGAGCAAGGGAGAATCCGTGCCGGACAATGAATCAATTGAGAACCCGCGGAGTCTCAATGAGCGATACCTTCAGGAACTTAGGGACCTCGTCGACGAGGGCAAAATCACACCGGCCTTCGCTCAGCGCGTCACGGAGGATTTGTTTGAGGAAGGAGAAGCGGGCCAATTGTCGCTCAAATGGTGGGTCTGGTGCTCTTATATCGAGGAACATCAGCAGCTTGCCGTGATGTCCGAGGCCCGAGAGACTTTTTGATAGCTCTTCCAACTGCGAGTTGTGCGAATTGGAATTCGAGCCCTACGGGCATCAGCGCTTTCTGATGTGGGGTTTGGTGTTAGGGGCGACCTTGGGGGTAACCGACGCAAGCGCAGCTGCAGGCGGTAGGCGATCCCTCTAATAGTTTAGGCGGACGGTACGGCGCCTCTGCACGAATGCTCCAACCTTCAATCTTCGTTACAAATTACCGGAATGGATATGGGTTCGACCAAACGAGGTGAGGAGTGCTGCCTCCTAGAATGTTTCTCGCCTGGCCGCGCCTGCGGCGCAGCTCTTTGATTTGCATCCAGAAACAAGCGATCGCGACCAAAAGAAGCGCGAACGCAAGGATCGACAAAGCAAGACGAAAATCGGGATTGCCCATGTGCAGCCCGGCCAAAAGCATAAATCCCCTTTTTACTTACGGGGAGGGTGGACGGTCGGTCCCGCATAGATCCGTTCGCAGCCGCCGGGGTAGCACTGGTTTGAACCGCCAGGGTAACTATCTTTCACTGGACCGAAGACGGATCCCTGCCAGATAATCGCGCATGACGGTTAATGCGCGCTCTGTAAGAAGCAGCCAGAACCGACGTCGATCGTGCGGATCGGCGCTGCGATATACCCAGCCATCTTTCTCCAGTTTTCTGATCCAGCGGAGCCCAGTGGCGAGCGGCACCCCCGCGACATCACAGACGTCCGTTACAGACAGCTTATGTTGCGCTTCGTGGGCCGCATAAAGTGCCAAGAAAATATCCCATGCGGGCTCACCGAATAGATCGTCGTCCCTGAACACAGCTGCCCGCCGCTGTCTGGAACGGAAAATTTCCTGAGCTAGATGTCCAAGCTCCCCAGCATGGATATCATGAGCTTTTGGATACGCTGACAGCCTATTTCGCAGTTTGTCGAGCTGCTTTTGCAGCGAGTTCAACTTCGCAAGTGCTGGCTGCGCCAAAAATCGTCTCCCGCGTACGGGTTCATTAGATTCGGCATCGTGCTGGCTAAACTACAGGGGAACGGGTGTCACTACTGGAAACAGCGGATTTTTCGTTCAAAGCGGATGAGCATAGCGCCGAAAGGGTGGGGTGCATGGGGAGTCGCTTGACGAATAAGTCGGGATCCAGAGCCGCACCTAGCCCTGTTGATTCGACAGCTGGCCCGAACTTCCTGTGGCCTGGTGTCGCCTACCATCCGACCGTTAGGCCGATCCGAGCGGCGGTCTTACCACCCTTGTTGAAGCCAGTTGCGAGACCGGCGTTCACCGCCGCGCGCCGCGACACCATCGCCCCCACTTGTAAGGCCGCTGCATAGGCGCCGCCGTATGTTGCCACATTGCCCGTCAGGTTAAACCTTGTGTCGGGCAGGAATGAATTGCCCGACATCGCAGTCGCCACCGCTGTTCCGCTCGCAACTCGATTATCTAGCCGCTCGAATCGCGAATCGATGTTCGCGAGTGAACCTTCCAAGATGCTTAAACGATTATCCAGCGCGGCGTCAGCAGCCAGCCGCTGACCTTGCTCCGTAGCCAACCCTTGCGCCACAGTGGTGAACTGCTGAGTGAGCAGAGCATCGGCGGCAATCCGGTCATTGCGGTCCGCATTTGCGTTCGACTGCAGCGTGGCGTCGGCGCTGCCGCGGGTGGCGGCCTCGGCGTCGATG
>CAYSHL010000045.1:0-12680 GCA_964430865.1 uncultured Sphingomonas sp. | reverse complement strand
TGTGGCCGGTCGCCCAGGCGATGGCGTTGGGCCCGGTGCCCGACGGCAGCATGAACCCCCAGCTCGCCGCCCAGGCCGCCGGCAAGGCAAGCAGGATCGGGTCGATGCCGGTCGCGGCGATGATCCCGGCGACCACCGGGATGATTCCGCTCGCCGCGGCGACGTTGGACGCGAACTCGGTGATGACGATGACGATCGCCACCAGCGCAATCGCGACGACCAGCGGGTGGACATTGCGCAGCGGCTGAAGCGCGACCCCGAGCCAGTCGCCGAGCCCCGACTGGCCCATCCCCGCGGCCAGCGCGAGGCCGCCGCCGAACAGCATGATCACTCCCCACGGCGCGCGGTTGGCCTCATCCCAATTGAGGATCGCCCGGCCCGTTCCGTCGGGGATCACGAACAGCAGCAGCGCGCCCAAAATCGCGACCGTCCCGTCGGTCAGCGAATCCTTGGGCAGCAGTGGCGTCAGGAACGGAATCGCCACCCAGCCCGCAACGACCGCGGCGATCAGCGGGACGAGCCTTTTCTCGGCGGTGCTCCAAGGACCCGCGGTGCCGATCCCCGCCAGCGCTTTCGCCGGATCGAAGTCGGTCGGCTGGACGCGTTGCACCTTCATCAGGATCCACCAGCAGATCGGGATCGACAGCAGCACCAGCGGGATTCCGTACATCGCCCAGGTCAGGAAGCTGATGTGCAGCCCGGTCGCGCGCTCGATGATCCCGGCCGCAATCGCGTTGGTCGGGCTCCCGACCAGCGTTCCCAGCCCGCCGATCGACGCCGCGAACGCGATGCCCATCGCCAGCGCCCCCGCAAACCCGTCGGTGTGCCCGGGCTTGACCTGTGCCGCGACCAGCACCGCCACCGCGATCGGCATCATGATCAGCGTCGTCGCGGTGTTGGAAACGATCATCGAGATGATCGCGGTCGCGGTCATGAACGCCAGCAGCATCGCCGCCGGAGTGCTCCCGCCGCGCTTGACGATCGCCAGCGCCAGCCGCCGGTGAAGCTGCGTGCGCTCGATCGCCAGAGCGATGATCGCCCCGCCGAGCACCAGGAACAGGATCGGCGAATAATAGGACGCGGCCGTCTCGTTGGCGTCCATGATCCCGAACAGCGGGAAGGTGACGAACGGCAGCAATGCGGTCGCGGTCAGCGGCAGCGCCTGGGTCATCCACCAGGTCGCCATCAGCACCACCAGCGCCGTCGTCCGCCACGCGGCCAGCGGCATCTCGGCCGGCGCCGGCAGCATGAGCAGCACCGCGAACGCGAGCAACCCGCCCCACAGGCCCCAGCGAGCCGTCGCGTTGCCCTCGCTCACGGCGCGACCGCGATCAGCGAAATCTGCCGGCCGTAATCGGCCTCGCCGCGGTGGCTCGAGCGCCGGTAGCTGAAGAAGCGCTCGGAGTCGGCATAGGTATCGAGCCCGAGCGCCTCGACGCTACCGATTCCCGCTGCCGTCAGCCGCTCGACCACATAGGCCTCGAGATCGAAATGCGGCCGTTCCCCCGGGCCCCTGATAAAGAAGCGCTCGTTGGCCGGATCGAGCCCGAGGAAGCGGCCGCGAAACGTCTCGTCGACCTGATACGACAATTGGGCGATGCACGGCCCGACCGACGCCGCGATCCGCTCGCGCCTGGCTCCCAAATCCTCCATCGCGCCGATAACTGCATCGGTGACCCCGGCGAGCGCTCCTCGCCAGCCGGCATGCGCGGCTCCGACGACTCCCGCCTCGGCGTCGGCGAGCAGCACCGGTGCGCAGTCCGCGGTCAGGATCCCGAGCAACAGCCCCGGCCGGTCGGTGACCATCGCGTCGGCATGTGGGCGCTCGTCCTGCGCCCACGGCCTCTCGACCCGGACGACATTGGCCGAATGAATCTGATGCACGGTCGCGAGCTCGGCGCCGGGCAGAACCGCCGCAATCGCCCGGGCGCGGTTCTCGGCGATCGCCTCGCGGTCGTCGCCGCTGCCGAACCCGACGTTGAGCCCGGCCAGCTCGCCCGTCGAAACCCCGCCGCGCCTCCCGAGAAAACCGTGCGGAACGGCGAGATTCGCGGTGCGGATCACCTCGACCGTGCTCACGCCGCTCCCCGCATGATGACGTGCCGCAAGATCAAATCCTCGTCCGCGTGGCTGCCGACCATGAAATCGTAGCGGCCGACCGTCTCGAACCCGTACCGTTCGCAAAAGCGGCGGGCGCGGTGGTTGTCGACAAACACCGACAACAGGAGCTCATGCGCTCCTCGCCGCGCCGCCTCGTCCAGCGCCCAGGCCATCAGCGCGTCCGCGGTGCCGGTGCCATGCGCCTCGCGCCGCAAATAGAGCCGCCGCAGCTCGAGCGCCGGCGCCGAGGTTTCGTGCGGCAATTGCTTCGGCGCCAGCTCAACGAACCCCGCAAGCTCTCCGTCGATCTCGGCAACCCGGATCGCAACTTCCGGATCGGACAAATTGGTCCGCCATTTGTCTTCGCTATTGGCGTCCAGGAATTCGTCCAGATCGGCGGCCCGGTAGATGTGGCCGAACGTCTCGACGAACGAATCCGCGAACAGCGCCTTCAACGCCGCCGCGTCCTCCCTATTTGCATCCCGGTAGTTCGGGGTCATTCGAACCCCGCCGGAGCCGGCCATTGCGGCGAGTGAACCGCCATGACTTTGAACAATCCGCCCATCTGCTCGGGTGCCGTCAGGCGCTCGAAGGCAGCGGCAATTTCCGCAGTCCGTCCCGGGTGCGCCTCTGCCAGGGCGGCGGCGCGGGCTGCGATTCCCAGCCGTTCGAGCCACTCACCCTGTCCAACGACCCGCGTCACGCCAACCTGAGTCGCAGCTTTTGCGAGCGCTTCGAAATCGACATGTGCGGTCAGGTCCTGCTCGCCGGGCCCGGCGAGCACATCGGCGTAACGATGACCCCGAACCGCCTGCAGAGTATCGCCGTCGCCCGACCGCTCGTGGCCGTAATCGATCACCAGCGCCACGCCGCCATGCGCGGCGAGACGGGCGGCAATCGTGTGCATCGCCTGTTCCCGAGCCGGCGAATCCTCGCGGACCGGCCCGTCGGCGGTAAACATCAGCGCGTCGCCGTTGATGGTCACCCGCCGTTCCTCTCCGCCGATCAATTGCCGGACCGGCAACGCGTCGAAAAACTCGTTGGCGACCAGCAGCAGCGGCGCGTCGGGCAAATCCTCGATTGTCTCGTGCCACCTCGCGTCGGGGACCCGCGTCGCCTGCGCGGCGCGCAGCACCGGGCTGGCTTCGACAAAATGCACCTCGCCGCCAAAGCCCGCTTTCCCCAGCACCCGCAACGCGTCGGCGGCCAGCGTCCCCCGACCCGGTCCGAGCTCGACATAAGCCACCTCCTTTGGTGCCCCCGCCCGAAGCCAGCAATCGGCGAGCGCCGCGCCGACGATCTCGCCGAACATCTGGCTGATTTCGGGCGCGGTGGTGAAATCGCCCGCCGCGCCCAGCGGATCGCGGGTCGCGTAATAATGCGCGTTGCAGACTTCCATGTAGCGCTCGACGCTGATCGGGCCGCCGGCCAGAATCTGGGCGCGAAGCTCCCGGGCAAATTCTCCCCTCCCGACTGCGGGAGGGGCGCTTCTATCTCCCCTCCCGCCTGCGGGAGGGGCTGGGGGAGGGCCTGTCATTTCAGGTCGCTGCGCTGTCAGGACATTCCCTCCCCCGACCCCTCCCGCGAGCGGGAGGGGGGACGTCACGCGACGCTCGCCGGGCCCAGCGTCGGCTCGACCCGGACCCGCCGCCGCGCCGCCGTCATCATCAAATAGATTCCGCCGATCATCATCGGCAGCGACAGCCACTGGCCCATGTGCAAGCCGGTCGCCTGGGCGAATCCGACGAGCTGCGAATCGGGCTCGCGGACGAACTCGACCGCGAAGCGGAACAGGCCGTAGAACAGGATGAAAGCACCGACGAGCTTGCCCGGCTGGTAGCGCGCGTCGGTCTTCCAGAAGAGCCACCACAGGATGCCGAACAGGACGAGCCCCTCGAGCCCGGCTTCGTACAGCTGGGTCGGGTGGCGCGGCGGCCCGAGGATCGTCTCGCCGGTCGGCGCGATCTCGGGGAATCGCACCGCCCAGCCGACATTGGTCTGCGCTCCCCACAATTCATGGTTCACGAAGTTGGCGAGCCGGCCGAAGAACAGCCCGAACGGGACGCAGCAGGCGACATAGTCGTGGACCCGCAGCCACGGCAGCTTTTCCTTGCGGGCGAGATAGAGGATTCCGAGCGTCGTCCCGACGACTCCGCCGTGGAACGACATGCCGCCGTCCCACAGCTTCAAAATGTCCACCGGGTTCTGGAGGTAATAGCCAAGGTTGTAGAACAATACGTAGCCGAGCCGCCCGCCGAGAATGATTCCGAGCGCGGCGTAGAACACCAGATCGTCGGCGTGGCGGCGGGCCATCGGCGCGCCGGGCTCCTTGAGCAGCTTGAGCAGATACCAATAGCCGATGAAAATCCCGGCGAGGTAAGCGAGGCTGTACCAGCGCAGCTCGAAGAGGCCGAGGTCGAGCGCCACCGGCGACAGATGCAGGTCGGTCCAGGCAATTGCGTCGGAAGCGGAATTGGCGGCTTGCAAGGACTTCCCCCTTGAGGTTCAGCGCCTCATAAGATGGCCTTGGGCAAAGGGCAAAGGAGCCGGATCGAAAATGCCGAGCGAACTCGACCGCAGGTTCGACGCCGTGCTCGAGGCGGTGATTGGCCCGGGCGGCCGCCTGGTGATCGAGCGCGATCCCGAGGGGCGGGCGATCGTCGCCAATTTCCCGGCCACTTTGCCCGGCCTGTTCCGCGCCTTTTGCGAGCTCTACTCAGACGGCCGCGAAGCGCTGGTCGCGGGCGGCGAGCGGCTGTCATTCCCCGACCTCGACCGGATCTCGGAACAGCTCGCTTTGGCGCTCGCCGGCCGCGGCATCGCGAAGGGCGACCGGGTCGGGATCGCGATGCGCAACTGCCCGAGTTGGATCGTCGCCTATATGGCGATCCTCAAGGCCGGCGGAGTTGCGACGCTGCTCAACGGCTGGTGGCAGAGCCACGAGCTCGCCCACGCTTTGGCGCTGGTCGAGCCGAAGCTGGTCATCGCGGACGCGCCGCGGGCGAAGCGAATCGATGCCGTCGGCGGCGGCTATGACGTCGTCACCCTGCCGGTCGAGCAACCGCTGGACGCCGCGCTCGCGCCGCTGCTGGAGGGCGTGAGCCCCGCGGACTCGCTGCCGGAAATTTCCCCCGAAGAGGATGCGACCATCCTGTTCACCTCCGGCTCGACCGGCGAAGCGAAGGGCGCCTTGTCGACCCACCGGGCGGTGACCACCGGCGCCTACACCTACGCCTGCGGCCTGATGACCCTGCTCGGCCTGCTGACCGAGGACGGCAAGGCGCCCGTAACCCCGCCGCGCACCCTGCTCAGCGTGCCTTTGTTCCACGTCACCGGCGAAGTGCCGGTGCTGTTGAACAGCTTCGTCGTCGGGCGCTGCATGGTGGTGATGCCCAAATGGGACGCGGGCGAAGCGCTCAAGCTGATCGAGAAAGAGAAGATCACTTATTTCGTCGGCGTGCCGACCATGAGCCTCGAGCTGATGAACCACCCCGACCGCCACCAATATGATTTGTCGTCCTTGAAGGACATCACCGCCGGCGGCGCTCCGCGGCCGGTCAGCCATGTCGGCCGCCTGCAGCAGGAGTTTCCCGAAGCCCAGCCGGCGCTCGGTTACGGGCTCACGGAGACCAACGCCGTCGGCTGCATCAATTTCTGGGGCAGCTACGCCGCCAAGCCGGCGTCGACCGGCCGGCCGGCCAAGCCGTTCGTCGAGGTCGCGATCCTCGGCGCCGGCGACTCGCATCTGCCGACCGGCGAGCGCGGCGAGATCGCCATCCGGACCGCCGCCAACATCAAATGCTATTGGCGCAACCCGGCCGCGACCGAGGCTTTGTTCGCCCGCGACGGCTACGCCCGGACCGGCGACATCGGCTATCTCGACGAAGACAATTATCTGTTCATCGTCGACCGCAAGAAGGACATCATCATCCGCGGCGGCGAGAACATTTCCGCCGCCGAGGTCGAGGCCGCGATCTACGAATGCCCCGACATCGCCGAATGCTCCGTGTTCGGAATTCCCGACGACCGGTTGGGCGAAGTGCCGATGGCAATTGTCCATCCCAAGGATGGCAGCGGCCTCGACGAGGAGCGCCTTCGTGCCTTCCTGGAAGAGCGCATTGCCGCATTCAAGGTACCGGCGCGGATGATCTTCTCGAACGACGCCCTGCCGCGGCTCGGCACCGGCAAGATCGACCGGGTCGCGCTGAAGGCCCAATACGCGCGTTGAAGCGGGCGCTGGCTTCGATCGACCGACGGACGCTGCTGATCGGCGGCGGTGCCGGGATCGGCCTGATCGTCGCCTTCCTCGCCTGGCCGCGCGGCTTGGATAGCGCCCTCGCGACCCGAAAGAGCGAGCAGGCGTTCGGCCATTATCTCAAGATCGGGCTCGACGGCCGGGTGACCGTCGCCGTGCCGCAGGCCGAGACCGGGCAGGGCGTGTGGACCGCTTTGCCGCAGATTGTCGCCGACGAGCTCGGCGCGGCGTGGGATTCGGTCGCGGTCGAGCCGGCGCCGCTGGCCCCCGTCTACGCCAACTCGGTCGCCGAGCAGGAGGGCTGGTTTGACGATCCGCTGCGAATCACGGCCGGCTCGACCTCGGTGCGGGCGTTCGAGCAACCGCTGCGCGAAGCGGCGGCGACCGCCCGCGCGATGCTGATCGCCGCCGCCGCCGACCGCTGGGACGTCGACCGCGGCGAATGCGACACCGCCGACGGAATGGTCCTGCACCAGGCGAAAACCCTCCGTTTCGCCGAGCTCGCCGAGGAAGCTTCCGGCTACAACCCGCCGTCGAACCCGCCGCGCCGGTCGGGCGGCGCTCGACTGACCGGCAAGCCGCTGCCGCGTCTCGACCTTCCGGCCAAGAGCGACGGCAGCTTCCGCTTCGCCGGCGACGTGCGTTTGCCGGAGATGCTGTTCGCCTCGGCGCGCCTCGCACCGCTCGGCGGCCGACTGACTGCTTTCTCGCGCAAAGGCGCCGGCAAGCACCGGATTGTTAAACGAAACCAGTGGCTTGCAATTGCCGCCGACAGCTGGTGGGCGGCCGAGCAGGCGCTCAAAGGCGCAGACCCGCACTTCTCGGCGCCCGCCAGCCCGGCCCGCGACGGCATCCGGGCCCTGTTCGACGATGCGCTGGCCAGCGGCGATTCCAGCACCGGGTTCAGCCGCGGCGATTACGCTTCGGCGGTCGAGGGCTCTCGCCCATTGGCGGCCACCTATTGGGTCGCGCCGGCGCAGCATTTGGGGCTCGAGCCGCTGACCGCGACCGCCCGCTTCCGCGGCGACCGCCTCGAGGTCTGGGCGCCGACCCAGGCGCCCGATCTCGCGCGCTCCGCCGCGGCCGAGGCGGCCGGCGTGGATGCGGCGCGAGTGACTCTCTACCCGATGCCGGTCGGCGATCCCGGCGGCCGGGCGCTCGAAGCCGACGCGATCCCGATCGCCGTCGAGCTGGCCCGCGAGCTCGACCGCCCCGTCCAGCTCACCCTGTCGCCGGGCGCGAGCCAGAACCACGACCGGGTCGCTCCCGCCGCGCTCGCCCGAATGACCGCGCTGCCCGGCGCCGGCGGGATCACCGCCGCCTGGAAAATGCGCGTCGCGAGCAGCGACGGCCTCGGCGCCGCGCTCCGCCGCCTCGCCGGCGCCGAAGAACCGGAATCGCTCGGCCAAACCGCAATCGACGGCGCGGTGCCGCCTTACGCGATCCCCGACGTCAGCATCGAAGCGGTGCCGGTCACTACCCCGTTCCGCACCGGCTATCTGCGCGGCCACCCGCAGCGCGCGATGGCCTTCTTCACCGAAAGCTTCATCGACGAGCTCGCCCACGCGGCGGGGCTCGAGCCGCTGGCGTTCCGGATGGCGATGCTGGGCGGCAACCCGCGCCTGGCGCGCTGCATCCAGACCGCCGCGGCGGCCGGCGGCTGGGACGGCGGCGCGCGCGGCAGCAGCCAGGGCCTCGCCGCGGTTTCCGCGTTCGGCTCGCACATCGGGCTGCTCGCCGACGCGACCATCGGCGCCGACCAGAATGTCGAGGTCCACCGCCTGGTCGCGGCGGTCGATTGCGGCCGAATCGTCAACCCGCAACTGGTCCGTCAACAGGTCGAAAGCGGGCTCATCACCGCCCTTGGCTTGGCCAACGTCCGCGAGCCCGACTGGGTGGCTGGCATCCCACGGTCGCGGCCGCTCGGAGCGATCGGCCTGCCGCGGATCGCGCGCACCCCCGACATCCGGGTCCAGCTCATCCAGAGCAATGCGGCACCGGGCGGAGTCAGCGGCCTCGGCGTCGCCGCGCTTGCACCGGCGGTCGCCAACGCCATCTACGCCGCCACCGGAAAGCGGTTGCGCAACCTGCCGTTCGACGCGACGGCGGCCGGATGACCCAGCCCAAAGATCATCCTCCGGTCCCCGCGCCGCGGATTGGCATCCTGCTGACCAATCTCGGCACTCCCGACGCGCCCGACGCGGGTGCGGTGCGCCGCTACCTTGCCGAATTCCTCACCGACCCGCGAGTGATCGAGATCCCGTCCTGGCTGTGGCGGCCGATACTCCACGGCGTCGTCCTGCGGACGCGTCCGGCCAAGTCGGCGCACGCCTATCGGCAAGTCTGGACCAACGAAGGCTCGCCGCTCGCCGCGATCACCCGGCGCCAGGCTCAGGCCCTGCAGCAGCGGCTCGGAGACGGGGTGCGGGTCGAGTTCGCGATGCGCTACGGAAATCCGGGCATCGCGTCGGCGGTGGAAAAGCTGGTCGGCGAGGGCTGCACGCGGATCCTCGCCGCCCCGCTTTATCCGCAATATTGCGCGGCGACGACGGCCAGCGCCAACGATGCCTTGTTCGCCGCCATCGCGGCGATGCGCCGCCAGCCTGCGCTGCGCACCCTGCCGCCTTATTTTGACGACCCGATCCACATCGAAGCGCTGCGCGCCAACCTCGAGCGCCAGCTCGCCGAACTGGATTTCGAGCCGATGCGGCTGCTGCTGAGCTTCCACGGCATGCCGCGGCGGACGCTCGAACTCGGCGATCCCTATCACTGCCATTGCCAGAAGACCGCCCGGCTGCTCGGCGAAGCGCTCGGCCGCGACGTCGACATTGCTTTCCAGTCACGCTTCGGCCGCGCCAAATGGCTCGAGCCGGCAACCGACGCGTCGCTCGCCACTTACCCCGGCAAGGGCGTCCAGCGAATCGCCATCGCCGCGCCTGGTTTCTCCGCCGACTGTCTCGAAACCATCGAGGAGCTCGGCATCCGCGGCCGCGACGATTTCCTAGCCGCCGGTGGGACGCATTTCGCGCGTCTCGACTGCCTCAACGATTCGCCTGAAGGCATGCATATGCTGGAGCAGCTAGTCCGCCGCGAGCTTGCAGGCTGGGTGGAGCCGACCTAAGCGCGCTCGCTGGGAGACGAGGAGAGGAACTATGGCTCGAGTGGCGATCGTCACCGGCGGCACGCGCGGCATTGGCGAAGCGATCAGCATTGCGCTCAAGGACCTGGGAATGAAGGTCGCGGCGAACTACGCCGGTAATGACGAGCGCGCGAAAGCGTTCTCGGACCGGACCGGCATCCCCGCTTTCAAATGGGACGTCGCCGATTACGACGCCTGCATCGAGGGCGTCCGCCAGGTCGAGGCCGATCTCGGGCCCGTCGACGTGCTGGTCAACAACGCCGGAATCACCCGCGACACGACGATGAAGCGGATGGACCGCGAGAAATGGCAGCAGGTCATCGACACCAATCTCGGCGGCTGCTTCAACATGGCCAAGGCGGT
The DNA here is from genome assembly GCA_964430865.1 of uncultured Sphingomonas sp. Lineage (GTDB taxonomy): Bacteria > Pseudomonadota > Alphaproteobacteria > Sphingomonadales > Sphingomonadaceae > Sphingomicrobium. The sequence goes on along the minus strand of CAYSHL010000045.1, from coordinate 2,823 downwards.
GTTCGAAGGCATGCTCGCCCGCGGCTACGGCCGGATCGTCAACATCGGCTCGATCAACGGCCAGGCGGGCCAATACGGCCAGGTCAATTACGCCGCCGCCAAGTCGGGCATCCACGGCTTCACCAAGGCGCTGGCGCAGGAAGGCGCGCGCTCGGGAGTGACCGTCAACGCGATCGCTCCGGGCTATATCGACACCGACATGGTCGCCGCGGTGCCAGAGGACGTGCTCGCCAAGATCGTCGCCCGGATCCCGGTCAACCGGCTCGGCAAGGCCGACGAGATCGCTCGCGGAGTCGCGTTCCTGGTCGACGAGAATGCCGGCTTCATCACCGGCTCGACCTTGTCGATCAACGGCGGCCAGCACATGTATTGAACGCGCCGCCGAACGCAGATGAGCGATTGCGCAGCAATCGGGAACCAGCGTGAGAGACGGCAAGTTCCGGACGACGGGTCGCTGCTTGTTCGGTTGGCTTGGTAGGAAAGCCAACCGAACGCGAACCCGATCGACGGCGCGGATTTAATCCGCGTCGGCGCGTCTAAAGGTAAGTCATATGGATGCCGTCGGTTACTCACCGCCCGTCAAGCGCTCGGTGCTGATCGCCGGGCATCCGACCTCAATCAGCCTCGAGCCGATCTTTTGGCAGGCGCTGGAGATCGCCGCGGCAGACCTCGCTCGGCCCGTCAACGCCCTGGTCGCGGAGATCGACGCCGCTCGTCTCGAAGTGCAATCGCCGCCTAATCTGACATCCGCGATCCGCCAGTGGCTGTTCGCTCGGGCTCTGGTCGGCTGAGCTTGTAGCTAGCGCGCCAGCAGGATCCGCGCCTGGCTGGCGATCTGCGCCAGCATCGGCGCGCTGACCGCGCCTTCCGCCCGCGCCCGATTGAGCAGCTGCCGGAACTGCGCGATCCGCGCTCCCTGGCTCGCCACCCATTGGTCGACCGCGGCGTCCGGCTGGCTGGTCCGCCGCCGCGACAGGAAATCGATCCGCAGCTGCTCGAAATCGCGCGCCAGGCCGGCGGTCAGCAGCCGCTCCCACTGATTGCCGGGAACGAACCGCGCGACCTGCTGCTGCGCCCAGTCGAGACCGAGAGCCTCGCCGAGCCGCGTGTAGGCCTCGGTCAAAGCGACCTCGTCGACCTTGCGCCGAGCCGCCAGCGCGGCGAGCCCGAAGACTCCGTCGAGCTCGAACAGCCGCACCAGCCCGCGGACGATATCCTCGCTTGCTCCCAGGGCAAGCAGCCGGTCGCGGCGGACAGCGGCCTCGTTGCGCACTTCGGCGCGGATCAGCTTGGTCGCGGCGCTGGCAATCTTGCGGACGCCCGACTCGTACAGCTTGCACAAGGCGCTGACCCGGGTCTCGCCGCCCGCGGACCGGAGGATGTCCGACAGATGCGAGCGGACGCTGGTCGCGGCGATCGAGAACAGCTCGATGCGAACCGACTCGGGCAGCGCCGCGCGGTCGATTTGCTCCCACAATTGATCGAGTTCGAGCAATCGCTCGACGACCAGGAACGCGGCGATGACCTGGCCGAGCGACGCGCCTTCCTCTTCCGTCAGGTCGAGGGCGACGCTCGGCCCAAGCCGGTTGACGAAGCGGTTGGCGGCCTTGGTTCCGAGGATTTCGTGGCGCAGCCGGTGAGTCCGGATGGCCTCGGCGTGGGCCTTGCGCATCGGCTTTGGGAATGCCTCGAACAGCTGCGGCTCGAGCAATTTGTCGTCGGCGAGGCGCAGCGTCTCCGCCGCGTCCTGGAGGACGATCTTGGACATCGACAGCACCACGGCGAGCTCGGGCCGAAGCATCCCGCGCCCCTCCTGGACTCGGCGAAGCAGCTCCTCGCTGCTCGCCAGCCCCTCGACCTTGCGATCGAGCTGTCCGGCGCCCTCGAGCAGTTCGATGGTGCGGACATGCCCGGGCACCGCATAGGCTCCGCCGCTCTCGGCGATCGACAGCGCCAGGCTCTGCAGCCGGTTGTCCTCGAGCACCAGCTCGGCGACCTCGTCGGTCATCCGCGCCAGTGTCGAGTTGCGCTTCGCCAGCGTCAGCCGCCCTTCGCGCATTTCGCGGTTAAGCGGGATCTTGATGTTGACCTCATTGTCCGAGCAATCGACGCCGGCGCTGTTGTCGATGAAGTCGGTGTTGATCCGGCCGCCCTGGTCGGCGAACTCGATCCGGCCGGCCTGGGTAATGGCCAGGTTCGCGCCCTCGCCGATCGCCCTGGCGCGAAGCTCGGCGGCGTCCGCGCGGAAGGCGTCGTTCCCGGGATCGCCGACCTCGGCATGCGTTTGCGTCGAGGCTTTGATGTAGGTGCCGATGCCGCCGAACCAGATCAGGTCCACCGGGCTTTTGAGGATGGCGTTGATCAAGGTCGCCGGGTCGACCGTTGTCGCCTCGATGCCGAGCGCCTCGCGCTCCTGCTTGGACAGGCTGATCGATTTCTGCGTGCGCGGGTAGATGCTGCCGCCTTTGGAGATCAGCGAGCGGTCGTAATCGTCCCAGCTCGAGCGTGGAAGATTGAACAGCCGGCACCGCTCGGTCCAGCTTCGCGCCGGGTCCGGATCGGGGTCGATGAAGATGTGCCGGTGATCGAACGCGGCAATCAGCTTGATCGATTTCGACTGCAGCATGCCGTTGCCGAACACGTCGCCCGACATGTCGCCGCAGCCGACGACCGTGACGGGGTCCGACTGGACGTCCACGCCGAGTTCGAGGAAGTGGCGCTGGACCGAGATCCACGCGCCCCGCGCGGTGATCCCCATCGCCTTGTGATCGTAGCCGTTGGAGCCGCCGCTGGCGAAGGCGTCGCCGAGCCAGAAATTGCGCT
>CAYSHL010000044.1:0-13134 GCA_964430865.1 uncultured Sphingomonas sp. | reverse complement strand
GAGATCGAGGAGTTCCTCGAGATCCGCAAACCCTCGGGCGACTTCAACCGCAAGGCGCTCAACCTCCACCACGGAGTGCTGATCACCGATGAGTTCATGGAGGCGGTGCGCGCCGGCGCCGAGTTCGTCCTGCGGTCGCCCCGCGACGGCTCCGAGCGCGCCACCGTCGACGCTCGCTCGCTGTTCCAGAAGCTGGTCGAGACCCGGCTGGCGACCGGCGAGCCGTACATCATCTTCATCGACCAGGTGAACAAGACCATGCCGCGGCATCACCGCGAGCTCGGCCTCAAGGTGACCACGTCGAACCTGTGCTCGGAGATCACTCTGCCGACCGGCACCGACCATCTCGGCATGGACCGCACCGCGGTCTGCTGCCTGTCGAGCCTCAACCTCGAAACCTGGGACCAGTGGAACGGCGACAAATTGTTCATCGAGGACGTCATGCGCTTCCTCGACAATGTGCTCACCGACTATATCGAGCGCGCGCCCGACGAGATGGCGCGGGCCAAATATTCGGCGATGCGCGAGCGCAGCGTCGGCCTTGGCGTGATGGGCTTCCACAGCTTCCTCCAGGCGCGCCGGATCCCGTTCGAAGGGGCGATGGCCAAGAGCTGGAACCTCAAGATCTTCAAGCACATCCGCGCCCAGGTCGACGAGGCCTCGATGATGCTGGCCAACGAGCGCGGCCCGTGCCCCGACGCGGCCGACATGGGAGTGATGGAGCGCTTCAGCTGCAAGATGGCGATCGCTCCGACCGCGTCGATCAGCATCATCTGCGGCGGCACCTCGGCGTGTATCGAGCCGATCCCGGCCAACGTCTACACCCACAAGACCCTGTCGGGCAGCTTCTCGATCAAGAACCCGCACCTCGAGGCTTTGCTGGTCGAAAAGGCCAAGGATTCGGCGACCGTGTGGAGCTCGATCCTCGAGCAGGGCGGCTCGGTCCAGCACCTCGACTTCCTCACTCAGGAGGAAAAGGACGTGTTCAAGACGTCGTTCGAGATCGACCAGCGCTGGCTGATCGAGCTCGCCGCCGACCGCACGCCGTTCATCGACCAGGCGCAGTCGCTGAACCTGTTCATCCCGGCCGACGTCGACAAATGGGACCTGATGATGCTCCACTTCCGCGCCTGGGAGCTGGGCATCAAGTCGCTCTATTACCTCCGCTCCAAGTCCGTCCAGCGCGCAGGTTTCGCCGGCGGGGTCGAGGCCGACAACACCGCCGAGCCCGCCAAGTACGAGCTCCCGACCACCGACTACGACGAATGTCTCGCTTGTCAGTGAAGAAAACCCTCACCCCTTCGCGTCTGCGCGCTCTTCCCCTCTCCCGCGCGCGGGAGAGGGAGGGGCCCGTGCCCGCGCAAGCGGGTATGGGAGGGTGAGGGTATGACCCTCGGCACCATCCTCGAGCTGGTCTTCGCGGTCGCCCTCATCGTCGCCGCGGTCGTCCTGTACCGCCGCCGCGGCCGTGACAACCCGAACCACGGCAGCCAGTCCGCGGTTCTGGTCCTCGTCGTCGGCGTCGTCATGCTGATCCACGGCCTCGGCCTGCTCGACTACCGCCCGAGCCCCAGCGAGCTCGCGCGATGATGCCGCGTGGAGGAACCCTTGCGTGCTGAAGTCCTGCGTCGGCGGCTGCCTCGGGCGGATCCTGTTCGTCATCTTCGCGCTGGTGATCCTGGCGCTGTACATCAAATACAACGGCCCGCCGTGATGCGCCGGAAAACCCTCACCCCAACCCTCTCCCGCACGCGGGAGAGGGAGGAGCGGCGCAAGCCGCGGAGGGTGAGGGTCTTCGCCTGTCTTCTTGCTTTGGCCCCGCTCACCGCCTGCGCCGCGACGCAATCGCCGGCGATGGTCGCCCCGGCCGCGCCGGGCTTCTGGCTCGGCCTGTGGCACGGCTTCATCTTCCCGGTCGCCTGGCTGGTCTCGCTGTTCGCCGACAGCGTCGCGATCTACGCGGTGCCGAACAACGGCGGCTGGTACGATTTCGGCTATTTCCTCGGCATCGTCGTGTTCGGAGTCGGCGCCCGCAAATCGCAAACCGTCTACCGCGACCGAGTCGTCCACGTCCCCATCAAGGACGTGTCGCCCGGGGTGAGCGACCGATGAAACGCCCGTCACCCGCAACCCGCGCCGCGACGCGGCAATCCGAATTTGCCACTCGAAGGCACGAAGGCCAGGGAAAGCCACGAAGAGCTGTCCAAAGCGCTTCGCGCCTTCCTTCCTTCTTCGTGCCTTCGTGTGAAACAGCTTCGATTTCCGCTCGCGCGGCGATCACGAATTAAGGAGTAACCCAGATGCCCCTTCTCGAATCCCGCTCCCAGTACAAGCCGTTCGAATATCCGTGGGCGTTCGAATTCTGGAAGCGCCAGCAGCAGATCCACTGGATGCCCGAGGAGGTGCCGCTCGGCGAGGACTGCCGCGACTGGGCGCAGAAGATCACCGACCATGAGCGCAACCTGCTGACCCAGATCTTCCGCTTCTTCACCCAGGCCGACATCGAGGTGCAGGATTGCTACCACGACAAATACGGCCGCGTGTTCAAGCCGGTCGAGATCAAGATGATGCTGACCGCTTTCTCCAACATGGAGACGGTGCACATCGCCGCTTACTCGCACCTCCTCGACACCATCGGCATGCCCGAGAGCGAGTACGGGATGTTCCTCCAGTACAAGGAGATGAAGGACAAGCACGACTATCTCGCCACCTTCGGGGTCGACAGCGACGAGGACATCGCCCGCACGCTGGCGATGTTCGGCGGCTTCACCGAGGGCCTGCAATTGTTCGCCAGCTTCGCGATGCTGATGAACTTCCCGCGCTTCAACAAGATGAAGGGCATGGGCCAGATCGTCAGCTGGTCGGTGCGCGACGAGAGCCTGCACTGCGAGGGCATCACCCGCCTGTTCCACGCCTTCGTCAAGGAGCGCGGCTGCATGACCAAGGCGGTCCGCGACGACATCATGGACGTCTGCCAGAAGACCGTCCGGCTCGAGGACGCCTTCATCGACCTCGCCTTCGAGATGGGCCCGGTCCCCGGCATGACCCCCAAGGAGATCAAGAAGTACATCCGCTACATCGCCGACTGGCGCCTCGGCCAATTGGGCTTCGCGCCGATCTACATGGTCGACGAGCACCCCCTCCCCTGGCTCGCGCCTTTGCTCAACGGCGTCGAGCACGCCAACTTCTTCGAAACGCGCGCGACCGAATATTCGAAGGCCGCGACGCGGGGGAACTGGAACGAGGTGTGGGACAATTTCGATCGGAGGCAGAAAGCCAAAGCGGACGCGGCCAATGATGCGCCGGCGGATGCTGGCGGCGAGGGTGAGGATATGTTCGCCAGGGCCGGGGTGGCGGCGGAGTAGATGGTTCACCTCGAAACAATGATGGAGGTCACCATGCCACCCTAAAGTCGGCTGAATCAGCTCGCGGGCGAGATAAGTTCAGGAGGTCCCTACGACCTGCCAAGTAACAGGACCCCAGGTGGCCTGGGGGTTCGAACGATGACGAGGAAACGGTGCTGGGCACGCATGCGCGTACCCCCGATGCAAGTGCTAAGATCGAGGTAACTCACAGCGGCTTTTTCCGGGACTATCAGGACAGCTTACTCCCCAAAGCTCCATGCACCTTTCAAGAGAAAGGACTGTCCATGGGCACAAACCACAACATGTGGTTTCTGCATTTGGACGAGCACTGGATGCATCGCGTATGCCTCGCTTTAGATGACGGACAAATCGTTGTTCGTTCTCAGGGATACTTCCATCTGGAAGATGCCAAACGAGCGCTGGCTCATGTGATGCATTCAGAGGTCGTGCTAGCGGAAGCCGCCTAAACATCGCCGTTTGAAAAATCACTTTCGAGGTGAACAGGGGGTGGCCGTCGGGCCGCCCCTTTTGTTTTTAGCGGTGGACTTCGGTGACAGTGCTAATTTTGCGTCTGGATTCGAAAACGGTCCCGGTGCCACGCCAAATAGCTGGGGTGCGGACGGTACGCAGGCGCTGAGGGGAAACGCGCTTGTCGATCCGGGTAGATCATTTTCTCTACGCTTGCTCGATCATTGATCTTGCTGCTCAGCAGGATGCCACCGTCATCTGTGAGGCCGATTAGTCCTCGATCAAACATCCAGTGTACCGTGCCGGATAAGGCGATCCCATTGTTGATTGCATCGGGGCCACCGTCGCCAACACCCCTAATGTGCGCGGCTTCCGTCTCTAACCGCCCGCCGCCATTGACCAACCTCATGCCCGTCAGCGCACAACGACCTTCGTAAACATGTAGCACGGCACGACGAAATTTGACGTCGCGTACCTTGCGGCTAACCAACATCGTCGCTCGGTCGACCGGACCTTCGAATGGCTCCTGCGCAAGTTCGCGCAGCATCGCCGGCATGTCATCGCGTTGGCCGACACGCGGAAGTTCCGGCTCGGCATCCATCAGACCTATTTCTACGATGCGGTTGAAATCGGCGTTCGACAAAGGCCGGACAGCCAATTGTTTGCTGCCCTTTACGCTACCGTCGTCGTTGAGCAGCCCGCGCTCCATCGGCATCTTATCGATGCTGAACGGGACAGCCGTACCGAAGTCTAGATAAGTGCCGGGTGCGATCAGAGCCAAGGACATGCCCGGCGTGGCTGGATCAGGTTCGACCTTCTCGACCTGCGCGACCGCGAAATAGCCTCGGCCTCCGGAGCGCCGGGGCTCTTGATAGACGATCCATTGGCCTATCATCCGCCTAGCTGCGGGAAGATAGTTGGCCGGAAAGCGATAGAAGTCTTTTGGCTGGTCGGCGTAGATCGAGTGCGAGCCGGTGACGAACACACCCTTGGTTGCCCCCAACTGCGGATTGGCGGCAGCAAGCCCGGCGTAACGGTAGACGCCGGTGCCGACGAATTCGAGCAGGCCTCGATCCCGCAACTCCTGCAGCTCTCGACTAAGCGTTTGCCACGGCGTCGCTCCGCTGGAACCGGTAGCGGCAAGGATAGCTGGCATTTCGCTGTCGATAAGGGATTGGCGGGTGAAGAGCGTCGAACCAGTGCGCTGCACGTGCCGGCGAACCGCAGAAATGACCGCTTCGGACCAGCTATTCGTCGGCACTAGTTGGATCTCCCACCGGCAAATGGCAGACTAGCCCTATGGCGGATACGAGCAAGCGCATCGCGATCATCTGCGGCACCTGCGGCTCCGATCTGGTGACGAGGGACGCCTGGGCGGAATGGGATGTCGAAGAACAGGTCTGGGCGCTCGGTGCGGTGTACGACTACGCTTTCTGCCACAAGTGCGAGTGCGAGACGCGCTTGGGCGAAGTAGACCTCGCGACCGCCGCCCCCTGATCGTCACCCCGGAATTGATCCGCGGTCTACTCTTCGCGCCTTCCTGGCTTCACCTTCGCGCCTTCGTGTGAAAATTGAAAAGTGCCGTCACGGGCGGCCGTGACGTCGATCGCCACTCCCCCGGAGGAAGTCCGGGGTCCGGCGTCGGCCGGCGAATCGCATCTCTTCGCGCTGCTCCGGCGGCGCTTCGCGTCGGCGTCGCTACGCTCGGTGCGATTTCGCTGTCCTACAGCATCCCATTTGGTTCATACTGCGCATCGCAGAAGAACCAGAAGGAATCAACGAGCATGGGCAAGCCATCGAAACAGCAGATCGCCGAGGCGATCATCCATTCGGCGCAAACGGGCGAGAGCGACGCCGAGTTCGACGCCCGGATCGCCGGCCTCAGCCGGATGTCCGACGCCGAGCTCGCGGCCGTCGGCGTGCCGCACGAGCCACCGAGCGCAGCGACGCCGGCGCGAAGAGCCGCCGGAGCAGCACGAAGAGCTGGCGAAGGCCGGCCGACGACCGCCGACGGCGTGTCGATCGACGTCACGGCCGCCCGTGACGGCAGTCCCACTGCTTCGCCAGAGACACCAACAATCCCCTTCGCCCCAGTCCCCGTCCGCAACCGCTACGACGGCTGGACCGCCGGCCGGCAGCGCGCGTTCATCGCCGCCCTCGCCGAAACCGGCTGCGTCAGCGAGGCCTGCGCCGAAGTCGGGATCACTCCGCGCAGCGCCTATCGCCTGCGCGAGCACCCGGCGGCGGCGGCCTTTCGCTTTGCCTGGGAGCACGCCCAGTCCCTCGCCACCGGGCGCTTGGCCGCCCTCGCCTGGGAGCGCGCGGTCCACGGAACGCCCGACCGCATCTACAAGGACGGGGTGCTGGTCCTCGAGCGCCGCAAGCCGAACGACAAGCTGCTGATGTGGTTGCTCACGCACCACGACCCCGTCACCTACGGCTGGGCCTCGCGCCCGCCGGGCAGCGCGCCCGACATGACCTTCTTTCGGGTCCAGCACGCCCGCGCCGAGCTGGCCAACCATGTCGCCAATCTCGCCGACGTCGCGCCGGCCGAATGCCGGGCCGAGGCGGTGCCGCCCGACGGTTATGTCGACTTCGACGAAACCCCCGGCGCCTGACTCACGCGCGAGTGGTGCGACTTTTGCGACTTTCCGGCCAAGCGCCCGAGCGCAGCGACGCCGATGCAAAGCATCGCCGGAGCAGCGCGAAGAGAGCGCGAAGTGCCCGGCCGACGACCACCGAAGGTGTGTCGATCGAAGAGCGGACCGCACGGCCGCCATGCCGGGGGCATGGTGGAACGGCCGCTGCCGCCCGTGACGCTCCAAGCGCCCGAGCGCAGCGACGCCGATGCAAAGCATCGCCGGAGCAGCGCGAAGAGAGCGCGAAGTGCCCGGCCGACGACCACCGAAGGTGTGTCGATCGAAGAGCGGACCGCACGGCCGCCATGCCGGGGGCATGGTGGAACGGCCGCTGCCGCCCGTGACGCCTTACTACCCCCTACGCCCCCTCGTTCAGCTCGAGCGTATATTCGCTCGGCGACCAGGACGAGTAGATGCCGAACGCGAGGATCAGGAAGAAGATCGCCAGAGCGAACGCCAGGACTCCGACAACCACGATCGTCTCGTCGCTCTCGGCGCGGTCGCGGAACTCGATTTCCTTTACCGCCGGCGGCGGATCGCGGCGGATTTTCGACACGCGCGGGCCCCGCGACCCGACGTCCGTCGCGAGGTCGACCGGATGTTTTCCACTGTGGAGCGGTTGCGCCATGCCTTTGACAATAGCGCCAAGCGGTTACCGTGGAGTTAGCAATCAAGCCGCCGACCCCGGACTGGATCCGGGGGAAGCAATCGCGAGGCAGCGCGCAGAGACGGCGAGATCCGGCCGACGGGTCGGGCTTGCCCGAACCCGATCGAAGAGCGGACCGCAGCCGCCATGCCGGGGGCATGGTGGAACGGCCGCTGCCGCCCGTGACGGCCCTTACTCAAGCACCCAAAGCCCCTTCAGCACCAAGGCCGCCGCCCGCCCGCGTACCGCCGCGCCAGGCCTTCATCGACCAGCCGCTCGCCGACGCTCGCCCCGTCGACCAGGACGATGCGCAATTTCCGCCCGTAGACGTCCTCGTCGCGGTCGATCGGCCGCAGGCTGACCGCGCTTTGGTTGAGCAGCTGCTGGAGCCGCCGAGTCGCCCGGTCACCGAGCTCTTGCTCGGCCGGGCAGCGCGGATCGTGGGTCTCGGGAGCGTCGATGTCGGCAACCCGGATCTTCTCGCCGCCGAGCCAGATGGTGTCGCCGTCGACCACGCAATTGGTCCCGCCGCCGGAGTGGCAAAGGCCGAAGCTGGCGCGGATCGCGCCTTGACCGGGCGTCGACGCGACCGCCGCGGTCGCGGCCAGGCTCGGTACCCGCACTCCGCCGAGCCAGCCGGCGCCATAAGCCGTGCCGGCCACCGCCGCGCCGACCCACAGCGTGACGAACGCCGGCCAGCTCCTGCGTTTGCGGCGCCGCGCCTCCGGCCAATATTGCAAGACGTCGCCGCGGCGCCGCGCCTTCGGCCGAAACTGCACGACTTCGCCGCGTCGCCGCGGCCGCTTAATACTCATACGCCGAACAACCCCCGAGCAGGTTGGCGCGAACTCTATTCAAACCGAGCCGCGCCGCAACAACATGGAATGGTTTTCAGCGCCGGCCGGCAACTCGCCTTTTCGGAGCCGGCGCGGCGGCCGCCGCTTCGGCCTTGCGGCGAATCCGGGCCTGGACCTCTTCGGTGTTGTCGATCGTCACGCCGTTGCAGCGCACGTGGCACAGGCACAGATGATCGACTTCGCCGCCGCCCTTCGGTTGCGGTCCCATCGGCAGGAAGGTCGGCGCCTGGTCGTGCCCCGCCGGCAAGTCGAAGCGCAGCGGCCGCCGGCACCGGCGGCAATTGTCGCCGTCGCGGCGGCGCAGCTCGGCCACTTGCAGCCGCTGCTTGTCGCGCTTGAACATCCCGGAGAGGAGTCGAACCATAACGCGACGATACCGCCCGACTGTTTCCAAACCGTTGCTGTGGAGCAGGATTTCGCGGCTCAGGCCGGCTGGGCTGCGCCCGTGACCTGGACCGCCGGACGTTTGCCCGCGTTCCATCCCGCCCAGCTGGTCGCCGCGCCGATCGCAAAGCCGGTCAGCACCACCGCCGCGCTCGGCATCCGGCCGATCGCCGCCAGCAGCCATTCGAGCACCGCATTGTCGGCCATCAGCCCCATCGTCAGCATCTGCGCGACGATGAAGATTCCGGCGACCAGGAACGGGCTCGCCTTCTCCCGGAAGCGCCACCACAGCAGCGCGATGATGACCAGCTCGGCCGCCATCGCCCAGAGGATCGAGTCCATGAACACCGCATTGTCCTGCGGCCCGCGGTACTGCAGGGCCGGGATCCAGGTGCCGATGATCCGGCTGAATGGCGATTCGAACAGGATCAGCGGGGTCGCCAGCATGTAGCCGGAATGGAGCCACACCTTGCGGCGATATTTGAGCGCCCGGTAATAGAGGACGACGTAGGCGGCGACGGCGAGGCTTAGGCCGATCAGGAACTCGCCGCCGAACGTCGTCCGGATGTAATCGCCGCTCACGAAACCCTTGCCGGTCAGGTCGATGATCGCCGCCAGTCCGCCGATCAGGAACGGGAACAGCAGCAGGCTGGATTTGCCGACGGCGCGGTGGAGCGGCAGCTGCGATTTGTGGACGGTGATGCTCTGCGCGAGCACCATCAGCACCCAGATGCTGGCGGCAACGCCGTGGGCGTGGAATTGCCACGGGACAGCGGTCCCCTTGGAGAAATAGCTTGGCCAGAAGCCGGCGATGATCACCGCGATGACGGCGAGCACGTAATATGGTGCGTGGCGATATGGCATGGGATCCCCCTTCCCGTTGCTCGCGCTGCCATAGCATTGCCCCGATGGGGGTCCAACGCTTCGTTTCTCGAAGGCCTATTTGGCCTTTGCTTTGGCTTTCGCCGCTGCTTCGGCTTCCTTCGCTTCCCGGTCCCGCTTGGCCTCCTGGTAGAGCTCATATTCGGTCGGGGTGCGGTCGGTGATGAACATCTGGCCGACATTTTCGCCTTGGATCGCCTTGGTCGCCATCGTCCCAAGCACCATCGCCGCTCCGAGCAAATTGATGCCGCCGCCGCCCAGGCCGGTGCAGCCGAACGGGCCGACGCTGGCGCAGCTGGTGTCCGCCATCCGCTCGGGCCGCTTGAGCTTGCCGCGGCGCTTGGCCCGGTTGGCCTCGAGGACGTCGGGGTCGATCCGATATCCCTGCGGCTTGGGAGCGCAGACGAAGATCTCGCCGGGCTCGATGTCCCGCGGCGTCGGTCCGCAGCCGTTGTCCGCTTTCGGCGGTGCCGCCGGGCTCGCTGGCGGCGCGGTCGCGGTGGGGGCGGCTCCGACCAACAAGGCGATTGCGAGGGAAAGTCCGGCCGGCATCGACCCATCTTGTCGCCGTCGAGGTTGCGGTGCAATGAATGTCTCCGGCGGCAATGCAACGCCGCCGGAAGCTAGAGGAGTCAGCGACATGCGCACGATGTTGCTTGGCCTGGCGGCGCCGTTTGCCGCCATCACTTTGCCCGCCCCGGCCTTCGCGCTCGACCCGGCGAGCCCCCAATTCACCGTCGGCGCCGCCGCCGGAGTCACCGTCCACCGTGGCGTCTCCGGCCGGTTCGACAGCGACTTCCGCCACGACCGCCGCGGCCGTGACGGCTTCCGCCGCCACCGCGACCGCGACCGCGACGGCCTCGTCTATTTCGGCGATCGCGAATATCAGGGCGACACCGCGTGGCGGGCCGACAGCTACAACGACTGGTGGCACGAGCGCCCCAACCGCAGCTTCCCGCGCTGGGTGCAGAACAACCAGAATTGCGAGCGGCAATGGTGGTCGGGCGGCGGCTGGCGCTGCTAGTTCGAGCCGCCGAGCTCAAGGGCCCGTTTGCGCAGCGAACGGGTGTTTGGGCGAGAGCCGGCGAGAACCGGCCGACGACCGGCGCAGCCGTGTCGATCGACGTCACGAATTCAGTTCGTGACGCCTGTTCACCTAGCCGTCGATCCATCCCGGCGGAGCGGTTCCGGCCCCGGGCTCGGGCGGCGGCCGGTCGGGGTATCGCTGGCCGGGCACCGCGGCGAGGATGACGAGGAACGCGAGCAGCGCCATCGCCGCCATCAGCAGCACGAACGGCAGCATCCCGAGCGACAGCAGGCGCGGCGCCGAGGGCTCGGTGCGCGGCTTGAGCCGGCGGCGGTGGCGCTGCCCCGATCGGCCCCACAGCCGGCCGAGGTCGAGGTAATCGTCGAGCCTGGTCCATTCCCGCGGCGGGCGAACGGATCGCGACCTGGTTTCACCCGGCTCGGCCATGGCTCTCAAAATAGGGTCGGCAAGTTCCAATGCAATTGCGCCGGAGCGCTGGGTCACTCTGACTTGCCGCGCTGCCTCTCCGCATAGCCGGGCGTCGGCATCTTGATGGTGGTGATGTCCAGGCCTTCGAACATCTTCTCCGCCCAATTGTCCTCGGTCAGCCCGATCTCGGCGCGCTGGGCGGGGGTCATCGTGGCGATATCGAGCCGGCGCAGATATTCGGCATGCACCGGATCTTCCTCGCCCCATACCCGCCAGTCCTCATCGCTGAGCTGCTTGGGCGGGCCGCGTTCCGCACGGCGGGCCGCCTTGTCCTTCATGCTCGGCTGGCCGAGCCATTTGTCGAGCCACGCCTCGAGGCTGTCGGCGTGCGGCACGAAGGATTTCTTCCAGCCGCCGTAGTCGATCTCTTCGACGTCCCAGTAAATCAGCTCGCCGCTGTCGCGGTCGATCGACACGACGTCCCAATCGTCGCCGTGGATCGGCAGCAATTTGGCGGGCCACTTCTGGCCGCGCGGGCCGATCGGCTCGTGGGTGAACTCGCGCCACTTGGCGAGCAATTCCTTGAGGCTGTAGAGGCCGCCGCCCGGGCCGACTCCGCCATTGGCGACTTCCAGATAATATTGGCGAAGCGGCGCCGGCAGCCCGAAACCGAGCCTGGCTTCGGCGTCGGCGACCTCGGCCTCGGTGCACGGCTTCGGCGCCGGCTTGGGCTTGCCCGACCCGCCCATCGAAAAGACTCCGCCGGGACTGCCGAGGCTCGGGCCGACCATGCCGAACATCTGCTTGCCGCCGAGCATCCCGCCGATCGCTCCGAGGAAGCCTTTCGCCTGGCGTCCGTCGCCGGCGGCCAGGTTGGCGATCATTCCGGCGAACGGCGTGTTCATGCCCTCGAGATATTCGCGGACGGCGGGATCGTCGCTTTTCGGCACGCCCTCGAGCATGTCGTCCATGGTCTGGCTATTCGCCGCCATCTCGTTGTCGTCGGAGCTCCGCTCGGCGTTGCCGGCACGGTCCTTCAAGCGGGCCAGCAGCCCACCACTGAGTCGATCGGCCATAAATCCCCTCTCGTTCGACGGCCTCCTCTAGCAGCCGTCGGTTGACGAGATATTATGCCCGCATTCGACGCTGAGTCAGCTTACCGAAGGACGCCCTTCTGCCGCATCGAGCGCGCGTACAGGAATAGCGCGACCGCGATTGCGATGATCACGTACGGCATGATCTCCATCATCCCGCCGGGCGCTCCGGGCATCGGCGGAGCGGCGACGATCTGGTAGCCGAGTCCCAGTACGGCTCCGACCAGCGACAGGCCCATGGCGAGCACCGCCCAGCGGTTGCGCATCAGCAGCAGCAGTGCGCCGACCAGGCCGGCCCAGACGCCGAGGCCCCAGCCGAATTGCGCCCAGATCGGGAATGCGTCGACCCACGCCAGCATCGCGTTGGGATTGACGTCGGGCATCATGCTCGCGAGGTAATCCGTGTTGCGCATGCGGGTCATCAGATAGTCGTAACAGCCGATCGCGCCCCACAGCAGCGCGAGCACTCCAATGATCCACAGATGCATCGGCGCCCGCGTTCGAACGCCACCGTCGGTCATGGTGTTATGCTGAACGGTCTCATCCATCGCTATTCCCCCTCGAGCGAGGCAGCGGGCGGCGCTGCCGGCCGACGCAATTGGCCGGAGCGGCGATGCGCTCCGACGGTGCGATGAGGCGACATCGCGGAATCGAAGTCAAGCGCGCCGTTCACTGCCGCTCGAGCTCGCGCTTCAGCTTCGCCAGGCGCGCCGTCGCCCGCGCCGCGTGCGGGCCGATCCAGCGCTCGTGGATCTCGTGGATCGGGAGCGGGTTGAGGTGGTTCCAACGCTCGCGCCCCTTGCGCACCGCGATCACCAGGTCCGCGTCCTCGAGCACTCTCAAATGCTGCATCACCGTGCAGCGGTCGATGTCCGGAAACAGCGCGCACAACATCCCGGTGGTCAGCGGCTGGTCGCGCAGTTGGTCGAGCATCTGCCGGCGGATCGGCGAGGCCAGCGCCTTGAACGTCCGGTCGTATTGGTCGCTGATTGACATGTTATAATTCTATAACGTATTTGCGCAGCGACTCAAGCGTCGGCGGAGGCTGTCATGGATTTGAAGTTCAGGGTCGCGGCACGGATTTCCAAGCCGGTCCACGAGGTATTCGAAGCGGTCGCCGACCCGCAGCAGCTGTCGCAATATTTCACCACCGGCGGAGCGCAGGGGCGGCTTGAGACCGGCGCGACCGTGACCTGGGACTTTCACGATTTTCCCGGTGCCTTCCCGGTCGAAGTGGTCGAGGTCGTGCCCGATCAGAAAATCGTTCTGAAATGGGCGGCCAGCGAGGGCGAGCCGCCCAATCTGCCCGAGGTCGACGCCCGCGAGCGCGGCCCCGATTATCA
>CAYSHL010000043.1:0-13179 GCA_964430865.1 uncultured Sphingomonas sp. | reverse complement strand
AAGGTGTGGTGGCGGGCGGTGTAGCCGACATTGTCGAGGTCGTTATGCTTGCCGCCGGCGCGGACGCACTTCTGGCTGCTGGTCGCGGTCGCGTACGGCCGCGTCTCGAGCCCGGTGAAGACGTTCTTGAACGGCACCATCCCGGCGTTGACGAACATCAATGTCGGATCGTTGTGCGGGACCAGCGGCGCCGAGGCCACCCGCGCATGGCCGGCCTTCTCGAAATAATCGAGAAAGCTGCGGCGGATGTCGTTGGTCGAGGTCATTGCCGACGATGTATGCGAGGGGGTGCGGCCGGGCAAGCGACGCCGGGATCAGGGCGGCGCGCCTTTCCGCCGGCCTTCAGCGGCGAAATGCGGGGACGAAATCGATGCTTTTCCAATAAGCGTCGAGGCCAATTTTCCGAGTAATCGCGGCAAAACGGGGGTCGGGCCACAGGATTCGGTTGTACGGGTGGAACAGGGTTTCGGTCTGGACGAGAGAGAAAGGGGTCAGCGGATTCGCGCCCGAGGCCAGCGGCCCGCTCCGGAAAAGATAGGCGTGGATCACGTCGAAACTGCGGTCGCGGTCGCCGAGCGCGGTGAAGAGATGCAGTGCCTCGGGCACGTTCCTAATTCTGTCACGAACCGACCGAAGATTCTCTGTCACCGCGACCTCGATATCGGCCGCGCGGCGAGAGGTAAGCGCTCGCGCCGTTG
Source organism: uncultured Sphingomonas sp. (assembly GCA_964430865.1). Lineage (GTDB taxonomy): Bacteria > Pseudomonadota > Alphaproteobacteria > Sphingomonadales > Sphingomonadaceae > Sphingomicrobium. The sequence goes on along the minus strand of CAYSHL010000043.1, from coordinate 12,481 downwards.
CGACTATGGCCGAAATCTCCTGCTCGATGCCTCTTGGATGGTTCGCCCGGTCACCGGCGAACACCAGTGCCGCCTCGGCCCGGCCGCTATAGGTCAGCAGCGACATTCGAGTGTGCCAGACTCCCGGATGCCTGGGCCATCGCCGCACCGCCTTTTCCGACCGAGCTTCCGCTTCAACCAGCCGGCCGGCACCGCACAAAGCGGGGATCAGCTGGTTGGGCGGGCCGGGCATGAACGGCCATTTGCTAATCGTCCGTTCCTGCATCGCCACCGCCTCGTCGAAGCGAGCGACCTGGGCAAGAAAATTGCCATAATGCGAGGTCAGCGCGGGAAATTGCGGATAGTCTTCGAGCAACCCCAGGATCGCACGCTCCTTTTCCGCCCAGCGGCCAAACCAGCTCGGCAACAGACCCAAGGCGACTCGCGCCTCGCGCTGCCGCGGATCGAGCGTCAGCGCCCGCTTTGCCGCCGAGCGAACCCGATAGGCGGTCGCCATTTCTCCCAGATCCTCCGCGGGGCCCAACTGCATCTGAAGGGCAAGCGCGCCCCAGGCGTCGGCGAAGTCCGGGTCTATTTCGACGGCTTGCTGCAAATAGGTGCGGGCTTGATCGCCAGTCTCGACCCAGCCCTGGCGGTTTGCCTCGATCCCGCGCTCAAACAGGGCTCGCGCCTCGGGATTGATGCGTGGTGCCCATGGGCCGAGGCCCAGCCGCCACGCGCCTGCTCCGGCGGCAGCAAAGGCCACGGCTCCCGCGCCCAGCACCCACCGCCGGTCGAGGGCGGGCCTCCTGGGCGCTGCCAATTCAACCGACGCGCGATCGGGTTTGACAATGTTCGGCTGCGGCGCCGTCTCGTCCCAGCGAACCTTCATCCGGTAGCCGACCTTGGTGATGGTCTCGATGGCGAACGTGCCGCCGCCGAAGTTCAGGCCGAGGTCGCGGACCTTGGAAACGGCGCGGTGAATGGCGTTCTCGCCGACGATCCGCCCTTCCCAGCAGCGGTCGATCAGATCGTCGTGCCCGAGGATCTCGCCTTCCGACTGGGCGAAGGCGACCAGCACCTGCATGATCCGCGGCTCCAGCGTTTCGCTGCGGCCGTCGCGGACGATCTGGCGGGTGGCCGGGTAAACCATCACGGCGCCCAGCTCGAAGGCCGGCTCGCGGCTGAGGCGGATGCCAACCGCCGCGTCGTAATTGTGCGCCATGGGAGAGCCTTACGCCCTCGCGGGGCACTCACCTAACAAATATCAGCTTCCCATCAGTCAATCATCAGGATCGCGCTGTTGGCCCCGAGGGCCCTCGGAGCGGATGATCGCGGCAAGCCACGCACGATGTGCGCCGGCCGAGCGGCAAGCACGCCGCGATCGAGGGAGAGTGGGAATGATGAACTTCAAGACATTGGCGCGCGGCGGGTCGGCCGCGCTCGCGCTAGCACTGGCCGTTACCGCCATCAGCCCGGCGATCGCCGGCGAAATCACCGGCAACGGCAAGAGCCTCAAGAACCCGGACGGAACGCTCAACGGCAACTCGCTGTGCGCTTACTCGGGCCGCAACGACACTCCAAACGGGTTTTCGCTGCCGATCGGGCCCGGTGGAACGCTGGTGTTGATCGATCCGGGCGGCGACGTTCAGTCGTTCGGCTATTTCCATTCGCAATTCGACTTCACCGGGGATCCCAGCGATCCGGACACTCGCGACAGCCGTGGGTTTCCAGGCTTCGACTGCAATCCCAACAATGTCGGCGGCCACTGAGTCGGGTCGAACAAACGGGGGCGCGGGCAACCGCGCCCTCTTTTTTCCAAGTCAAACCGCGACCGCTGGAGTTCCCATCATCGTGATCTTGCCGCTCATCCTTTTCACAGCCGTGCTGGCCGCCGAGGACCAGTGGCTGGTCGGCGCCTGGGCGTCAGGGGCGGCCGAGTGCGCACGCGACAGCGGCATCCGCTTCGAGATGGACGGAACGTACAGCGACCTCGAAGGCGAAGGCACATGGGAGCTGACCGGCACCCGGCTGGTCGTCAGCGGCACCAGTGGTGACGACTTCGGCCGCCTGCAAACCGTTCAACTGGGCGTTCGAAGCCCGGCCGAGATGGTCCTCGAATGGCCCGACGGAACGCGCACTACTTTCCACCGCTGCCCGTAGCTCAGCGCCAGCGCTCCGCCGGCTGCCTCACATAATGGCGCCAGACATAGCCCCAGGGGATGACCAGCGCGCAGACCAAGGGGAAGGCGCCGATGCTCCACAGATCGGCCGCCAGCGTCGTCGGCCCGCTGGCCGAGCGCCATTGCGGCAGGCCGTAGGCGAGCAGCCAGACGAGCTTCCACACCATTTCGAACAGCAACACCGGAAGGAATTTCAGCGGATAGCGAAGAACGAAGAAGGCGAGCACCCACAGCGTGCCGATCATCGCCTTCTGCACCCCGCGCTCGCTCGGCGTGGAGTTGACGATCGCCTGGATGACCGGGAAGAGTCCGTAAATGGCAAGCAAAGCGAGGGCGCAGATCGCGTAGAGCCGCGCCAGCGACACCTCCTGATCGCCGCGTCGCCACCAGCCGGCGCCGGCGGTCACCGCCAGCGCTCGGCCGGCGCCACGACATAATGCCGCCAGACGTAGCCCCACGGGATGACCAGCGGCATCAGGATGACGCCGAAAGCGATGTTGAACATGTCATCGGCGAAGGTCGGCGGTCCCGCTCCGGCCGACCATTGCGGAAGGCCGTAGGCGACCATCCAGATCGCCTTCCAGACGAACTCGAACAGCAGCAGCGGCAGCATCTGAAGCGGATAGCGCAGGCCGAGGAAGGCGAGCACCCAGACACCGCCGAGCAGACTCGGGATCACTCCGCGCGAGGTCAGCTCGTGGCTGACGAGCTGCGGCACAACCATCGCCCCGAGGCCGATCACCAGCAGCAGATAAGCGGCGCGTAGGACGTACAGCCGGAAGAGGGAAACCTCGACCCCGGCGGCGTTGTCGGCGGGTGGAACGGAAGCGGCGGCGGAAGCCATCTCAAGTCTCCATCTGCGGGTTGGGAAGGGTCAGGGCCTGGCGCCCGATCAGCATCCGGCCGGTTTGCTTCGAGCGGGCGATCGCCTTGGCGAAGCGCAGGCGGGCCAGCCAGAACAGCATGATCAGGATCGGGGCGAACGCAGGCACGAACATCCACGGCGATCCGCGCACCGCCGCTGGAAGCGCGTCCTGCTGGCCGAGGAAGAACGAACCGGTGGCGATGAAGAAGGCGACGCACATCCGCCACAGGTGCCGGGAGATCCGTTGCCGCCCCGACAGCGGGCTGCGCAGGATGGCGTTGAGGTCGAGCAGGCCGGCGAGCAGGCAGACCGCGCCGAAGATAATCACCGGGCCGCGGCCGGCCGGAGTCGAGGCCTCGCCCATGAGGCCGGACCAGACGATGACCACTCCGGCAAGCAGCGCGATCGCGCAGGCGCCGATCTCGAACTTGCCCGTCCGCCCGTCGCGCCGGCGAGCGGCCATCCACGAGGTAGCGACGAAATAGCAGACGATCAGCGGGCCTGCCGGGGACCCCGGCGTTGGCGTCCGGAACGGCTCGAGGATCGCGGCCGTCACTCCAAGGACCATCATCGAGGCGGCGAACCAGTTGCCGGCGAGCAAATGCACTTGGCCGCCCTTGCGCGTGGCGACGGCGATCGTGCCGAGCGGGATCGCGGCAATGCCGGCGGCGATATGGATCCACAGAAGTGCGTTCATCGGCCGCCTGCCCCGGCGGACGCGGCGCGCGGTTGTTCGGTGGCACCGGAATCTGGCACGAATTCGAGCAGGTCGCCCGGCTGGCAACCGAGCGCGTCGCAGATCGACTCGAGCGTCGAGAAGCGGATCGCGCGCGCCTTGCCGGTCTTGAGGATCGACAAATTGGCGAGCGTGATGTCGATCCGTTCGGCGAGCTCGGTCAGGGTCATCCGCCGATCGTGGAGCAGGTCGTCGAGCTTGACGGCGATGGCCATGTCACACCGTCCCTTCGAGGTCTTCGCGCATCAGCGTGCCCTCGGCGAACACCCGCGCGAGGATGAAGGTCAGGAGCACCGCGAGCCAGCCGTTGACCGAGAAGCCGGCCTCGATGTCGACCGGATGCTCGGCGGTGGAGATGGCCTTGACGATCGCGGCGATGGCGAGGCCGAGCAGCTGCAACGTCAGCAGTGTCCAGGCGATCGCCCGCAGCCGGTAGGCGTTGGCGGCGACGAACGGATCGCCCGAGCGGACCGTCCCGACCATCGCCAGCAGACGGGTCAGGATGATGTGGTTGAGTGGGATCGTGGCAACACCGATCGCGGCAATCGCGCGCATCCCGTTGAGGACGACATGGGCCTTGGGGTAGTCCGTCACCTCCAGCGCCCGCATCGCCCACGGTTCGTTGACGAACGTGTATAGGAGCAGCGCCAGGATGCAGGCGCCGACCAACCAGTTGACGACGATCAGGATCCGAAGCGCGACAAAAGCGATCGGCAGAGCGGCGGAGTAGGAAGCGGATCGGGACACGGTCGGTACTCCTGGTGTTATCGTTTATCGATACACACCATTCCGACAGACGGCAAGCTTTTTATTGCTTATCGATATACACCCAGAACGTCGCTTACGCGCACCACAAGACCCCGCCCTGCGGCGCCCCACCCAGCAGCGCTTTAATCCCCGGCCTTCCAGGCGGTTGAACCGGCTGCCGGTTCGGCGCACATTCCGCGGCTCCAGCGGGGGAGTTGGATGGCATCACTGTTCCTGAGCTACGCCCGCGAGGACATCGAGTGCATTCGTCCGCTCGCCAAGGCGCTGGAGCGCGACGGCCACCGCGTCTGGTGGGACCGGCATATCTCGGGCGGCGAGGAGTTCGCCGGGGCGATCGAGGAGGCGCTGGCGGCGGCCGACGTCGTCGTCGCCTGCTGGAGCGAGAGCGCGGTGCGTTCGCCGTGGGTCCGCGACGAGGCCGGCGCCGGCCGCGACAAGGGCCGGCTGGTTCCGGTGACGCTCGACGGCTGCCAGCCGCCGCTCGGCTTTCGCCAATATCACACGATCGATCTGTCGGGCTGGAACGGCCGGCCGCGATCGCCGGCGCTCACGCCGCTCAAGGCCGCCATCGCCGAAAAGGCCACCGGAGTTCCGAGCCAGAAGCGCGCCGCCACGGTGCCCGTCGGCAAACCGCAAAGCCGCTTCAAGGCACGGCGCTGGGGGCTCGCGGCCGTCGCCGCGCTGGCCGTCCTTCTCGGCGGCGCTTTGCTCTACTCGCGGGTGTGGGCCGGTGACGGCCGGATCGCGCCCAAGGTCGCGATCGGCGATTTCACGCTGGTCTCGGCCGACCTGCCGCGCGCGCTTCCCGACATGCTCGGCCAGGAGATCCTCGCCGCGTTCGGGGCGGAAAACGCAGTGACGGTGGTCGCGGCAGGTGACGGCACCGGCCGTTCGTCGGCGCCGTTCGTCATGGACGGTAGCGTCAGCCGCGTCGGGGGATCGGTGCGCTTCACCGTCAACCTCAAGGATCGGCGCTCGGGCGTGCTGCTGTGGTCGGACGCTTTTGAGCACGAGGCGGCCGATTCCGTCGCCGCACGGCAGGCCGCGGTCGGCGCCAGTCAGGTCGTCCGCTGCGGGCTGTGGGGCGCGTCCTCCTACCGTGGACGAATGACGGACCAGGCGCTCGCGCTTTATTTCAAATGGTGCAACGAGCATTGGACCGGCTCGTCCTCGCAAACCGCCGAGCTCGACGCGGCCCGCCGAGTAACGGTCGCGGTGCCGGATTTCTCGTTCGGCTGGTCGGCGTTGGCGCTGGCCGCGGTGCCGCTCGCCGCCGCCGAGTCCGGCGAGGCGACCCAATTGCGCGGGGAAGGGATGGCGGCGGCTCGCAAGTCGATGCAGCTCGATCGCCAGAATCCCGAGGGCTATATGGCGATTGCCGGGCTGCTTCCGCTCGAGCGCTATCGAGAGCGCGAGGAGCTGCTGAAGAAGGCGATCAGCGTTCGGCCCACCGAGTGCGGCTGCGAGCGCCAGGCCTATGGCGATTTCCTGGCCTCGGTCGGCCGAATGGAGGAGGCGGTCGGGCAATATGACCGGGCCCGGGCGATGCGGCCGCTGGCGCCGTTCAGCAATGTCCGCTTCGCCCAGGCGCTCTACGTCGTCGGGCGCACCGACGAGGCCGACCGGATCCTGGCCGACACGCTGAAGCTGTGGCCCGACGCGACCTCGCTTCGGCTGCTGGCGATGAAGTCGGCCTTGTGGACCGGCCGCTACGACGAGGCAATCGCGGTGCTCGGACATGCCGACCTGCCGCTGACCAGCACGCAGCGCCGGACTCTGACCGCCGCCTTCGAAGCGCTGAAGTCACGGGATGCCGGGCTTCGAGCCCGCTCCGTCGCCGAGCTCGAGCGCTTCGCGGCGGACGTCCGCTACAACGACCGGCTGGTGGTCGGCACGCTCGCGGCATTGGGTGCCCGGGAAGCGGCGCTCAAAGCGGCCGCGAACCTGGTCCGGACCCGCGGGCTGTTCGACGCCGAGGTGCTGTTCGAGCCCAATCTGGCCGCGGCGCGCTCGGAGCCGGGATACGCCCGGCTCGTCGGCCAGCTCGGGCTGACCGCCTACTGGCGCGCGGCCCGCCACCCGCCCGACATCTGCCGGGATTCGGCCAAGCCGAGCTCCTGCTCGATTGCATGAGGAGGGATCGACGATGAAACGACTGATGCTGCTACTCGCGCTCGGGATCGCCGCCTGCGAGCAGAAAGCTCCGGACAGCGCGGCGGTGCCGACGCCGGCGGCCCCCGACGCGTTGCTTACCGGCCAGGCCCCGGCGCGGAGCTCGGCTGAGGTGCTGCCGAAACCCAAAGACCAGGCGCAGCTCGATCGGATGATCCTCGCCGGCTACACGCCCCACGCCGATCATCTCCACGCGCCCGGCGTCAACAAATGCCCGCTGACCAAGGGCAACGAAGCCGTGATGTAAGGCGATTGCGGGGGTTCGAACGCGCTGCCCGGAGCCTCACGCCACTTTGCGGGCACCGCCCGGGGTGGCTGCGAGCCGGCTGAGCGCCTCGACCGACATCGCTTTTCCGATCAGATAGCCCTGCGCGTAGTCGCAGCCCAGCGACCCCAGCAGCTCCAGCGTCTGCCCCTCCTCGACGCCTTCGGCGACCACCCTCAGCCCGAGCTCATGGCTGAGATTGATGGTCGATCGGACCATGATCCGGTCGTTCTCGTTTTCGCACAGCGAGGTCACGAACGTCTGGTCGATCTTGAGCTCGTCGACCGGAAGCTGCTTCAGGTAGGACAGCGTCGATTGTCCGGTGCCGTAATCGTCGATGGCGATCTCGACACCGTGGCCGCGCAGCGCGGTGAGAACGGCGATGGCGATCTTGGGACAGCTGATGATCGCGCTTTCGGTGACTTCGAGAGTCAAATTGCCGGCGTCAATTCCGGATTCCCGGATGACTTCGAGGACATCGTCAATAAAGCTCATGCTGCCGATATCGGCGGCCGAGACATTGACCGCGATCCGGATTGGAGTGCCCATCGCGTTCAGCCGGGCGACGTCGGCCGCCGCCTGGCGCAACACGAACGCGGTGAGCTCACGGATCACCCCGGTCGATTCAGCCAGCGGCACGAACAGGCCCGGTGAGATGATTCCGTCGACCGGATGCCGCCACCGGACGAGCGCTTCGGCATGATTGATCTTGCCGGTGGCGATGTGCAGTTTCGGCTGATAGGCGACCGACACCTCGCCCTGCGCCATGCCGCGGCGAAGCTCACCCATCAGCGACAGCTGGCGGCGGACGATCGGATCAGTGCCCTGGAACCATTGGCAATCCGCGCCGGCGGCGCGCGCGCTGCCGATGGCGGCCAAAGCGCGCTCGATCTTGGACTGAACGCTTTGGCCGGCTGGCTCGCCGTCCATGCCGACGGTGAGATGAACATCGACCGCGCCTTCGCGGGTCTGGATGGGCTCGCGGAAAAGATGCGCGACATCGGCCGTCTGATCAGGCGGCCCAATCCAGGCCAGCGTGTCCGGAGCAATTCGGAATACCGGCTGGCCAACCGCCTGTTCGATTCGAGCCGAGGCTTCGACGACCATTTCGACGAGCGCCTCGGTGCCGATTGCATCGCGGATGTAATCCCAGCGATCGAAGCCGGCGGCCGCCAGGACAACCCTCCCCTCGGCGTTCGCCAGCGCCGCGGCCAGCGCCGGCCGATTTGGAAGCCCGGTCTCCTGGTCCACCAGCGCACCTTCGCGAACGCGGCGGCGAATCTCGAGCATCAGCCGGACGGCGATGCAGGCGGCGCCGCAGAACAGCATCGCCGCAATATCCACCGAGACCGGCCAGCGCGCCTGGATCGCAATGGCGGCAATGACCGGCAGCGCCAGCGCGGCGACCGCTGCAGGCGGAAAGGTCCGGTTGAACCGAGCAAAAGTCACCGCGGCCAGCAGCAGCGCGATCAGGCCAACTCCAAGCAGCGATGGCAAGGTTCCGGATCGTGTCAGCCCGCGGCCCTGGAGCAATGAATCGGCCGCCAGCGCCTGGATCACCACCCCCGGTACAGTCCCGAACCTCGGAATGGTGTAGCGATCGCCGAGCTCGACCGCCGTCGCTCCAATCACGATGCGCTTGCCGGCGATTGCGTCGGCGGGAACCCGGCCTTTGACGACATCCACGAAGGAAAAGCGGGGAATCCGCCGGGCATCGATCGACCAATCGGGTTGGAAGGTGCGAGCGCCAAAATCGTCGTTTTCTGCGAGCAGCACCGCCAGCGACGGCTGGATTTGCCCGCCGATCATCGTCGCGGCGGGATATTCGCGGACGACGCCGTCCATCTCCGGATAGATATTGACCCCCCCGACCCAGGCCGAATCGAACAGCGCTGCCGGCCGGCTGCGAACGAAATCCCGTTGCGACGGATCATCCGAGGCGCGCTGCTCGAAGATCGGCAGGATGACCGGCTGCGCCTCGGCCAGAGCAGCGGCGAATTCCCGGTCGCCCGCCGGTTCGATCAGCGAGCTGAAGTCGACGTCGAAGGCGACCATGACGGCACCCGACGAATGAAGCTTGCGGAGCGCCCGCGCGTGATAGCGCCGCGACAACGGCCAAGAGCTGATCTCCGCCAGGCTTTTCGCGTCGATCTCGACGATCGCAACTTCGCCCGTTGGCGGACGGTCAAGCAACTGCGCGCGGACCGTCGCTAGACGATTCTCGAGAGGCTCGAAGGCGCCGCTGACGAGCAAGATGACGGTTGCCGCCAGCACGAGGAGGATCGAAGCCAAGCGCGCGCGCCGCTCGCTGTGGCCGGCCGGACCCTCCGTTTGCCCTTCACTCGTGCCGCGCATCATCGAGCGGCATTAAGCGATGCCCGACTAAAGAGGGGTTAAGCCCGCCTGTTAGCGGACGGTAACCGTGACCGATCAGGGGTTTGGGATTTTTTTAACCGAGCCTGGTTAATGAGGGGCAGCTTTTTTCCGAACCCGGGCAGGTGCGCCATTTTCGTTCGTCGGTTGCCATTCAAACTGCTGCTCGGCGCCCTCGCCGGCGGGCTTTGGCTTGGCGCTGTGCCGGCCGCTGCCCAAACCGGCTTCGAGCCGGCGGCGATCGAGCGCACGATCCCTGGACAGCTTGCAGCGGCGCCCGAAGCTCCAGGCGTTTCGGTGCAGGGGCGTGAAATGCCGGCCCAGTCGCTCGCGGCGGGCCGTTTCACTCTGGGCGCGGTCAACATCGACGGCGCGACGGCGTTTTCGAAGAAGGAGCTGAGCGCTTACTTCGAGCCGCTGCTGGCCAGCGAGATCGATGGGTCAAAGCTGACCCAGATGGCGAACCGGATTACCGACCATTATCGCCGCACCGGCTATCTGCTGTCCTACGCAACCGTCCCGACGCAGGACGTGCGGGCGGGAATGGTCCAGCTGTCGATCGTCGAGGGGCGGATCGGCAACGTCATCGTCAAGGGTGCCGGCGCCGACCAGCTCGCCGTCGAGGCGATCGCCGCGCCGCTGTTGGCCGACACGCCATTGCGGGCGACGACGCTCGAACGCACGATCGGGCTGGTCCGCGATTACCCGGGATTGATGGTCACCGACGTTTCCCTGGCTCGTTCGGCAAGGGATTCGGCGCTGTACGACCTCAAGATCACCGTCGCGCGTGACCGCGCCCGCGGGTTCACCTACATGGACAATCGCGGCAGCGACCAGGTCGGGCGAATGCGCTTCTTTTCATCCGCTTCGCTGTCGTCGGTGGCGATGCACGGCGACGAGCTGCGGCTCGACCTGTTCGGAATGCCGGGCAACCGCTTTCGCTACGTCTACGGCCAGCTTCACGCGAGCGTCCCGCTCGGCGCAAACGGGCTGAGGCTGGCGCTGGCGGCTTCGAAGGGCGACCATCAGCTTCGAATAGCCGATCGGGCCGACGGCGATTCCACTAACCTGTCCGCGCAGCTCAGTTATCCGCTACGCCGAAGCCGCGCGCTGACCATCGTCGGCAAGTTTACGATGAACGATTGGCGCAGCTCGAGTGTAGAGGACGACGCCCTCAAGCTCCGCGACCGGCTGCGCGTGGCGCGGGTCGGATTGGAATTTTCGAACGAGTCCAAGACCCGCTTCCAGGGCGAACTTTCGCTGGCGCGCGGGCTCGATTTTGGCGGCATGACCCGAGTTGGCGACCCGTTGGCCTCGCGCATCGACGCGAGCGGCCAATTCACCAAGGCCGCGGTCAATCTCCAGGTCGTTCGGCCGCTGTCGGCGAAGGTCAATCTGAAGGCTGTCCTCGCCGGCCAATATTCCGACCGTCCGCTGCTCTCGTCCGAAGAGTTTTTCCTGGGCGGAACGCGCATCGGGCGTGCCTTTTCTTTCAACGCCCTGACCGGCGATCGCGGCGTCGGCGCCGGGGCAGAAGTCAGTTACCGCTTATCCGAATCCAGGCGCGGGCTGTCGGGCGTGGAGCTGTTCGGTTTTGCCGATGGCGGCACGGTTTTCGAGGCCAGGTCGACCGCCGTAACCGATCGCCGCCGATCGCTTGCATCGGTCGGGATGGGAGCCCGGTTCCGAATTGCGGGCACCGCGTTTTCGGCCGAGGCGGGGATCCCCCTCGCGGCCGACGGTCAGGGCAAGTCGGTCAACCTGTTCTTTTCCACCTCGAGGGCGTTCTAAACGACCCGATTCCGGCCCGGGCCGGCACCAATCCTGGCGATGCAATTCCCGGCGCGGCACAGTCCGCCGCAGTCTCGACGCGGTTAGGAATTCGGTAACCATTGCTGGTTACCCCCCGTTAGCGATCGACCCGATAATTCCCGTTAATTCACTGCGGGATCTGGTCATGCAACGGTTCATCCTAATCGTCTTCTCGGCATTCTTCTTCCTGGCGACCCCGGCGTTAGCGAAAGACTCGGCCGGCAGATGGATCGTGAGCCAGCGGAGCGGCGACGTTCGGGTCGTGCATCGCGGCCTCCAGCCCGCCAGCGTCCGGGCCAATGCGTCCCTCGCCCCCGGCGACGTCATCATCACCGGCCCGACCGGACGAGCGACTTTGTCCCGCGATTCCGATTACATCGTCGTTGCTCCGCGCAGCGAACTCAGGCTTCCCGCCGAAGCCCAGCCCGGCGGCTTCACGCGCGTCATTCAGCGGCTGGGCACGATGCTGTTCAAGGTGAAGCACACCGGCGTCCCGCATTTCGCGGTCGACACGCCGATGCTCGCCGCGGTGGTCAAGGGAACCACCTTTACGGTCGTCGTCGAGAAGGATCGCAGCGCCGTCCAGGTGCTCGAAGGCGCGGTTCAGGTCGTCGCCGCCGATGGCGGCATGCAGAAGCTCGTCGAGGGCGGGAACACCGTCTTCATCGACCGCAACAATCCCAAGCAGCTGCTGTTCGCCACGCCCCAGACCATTGGACCCGTCGGCACCACCAGCGGCGGGGCAGTCAAGATCATTGGATCCGGCGATGAGTCCGTTTCCGAAATCGTCAGCCTGACGACCGGCCTGGTTCGCGCCGAACCGGTCGCCACACCCGTCCTCGCGCCGACGCAAGTGGCGGTTCTGGTCAATGCCGGCGCACCGCTGGGCGACGGCGGGCTGGTGAATCCAAATCCGGCGCCAAAAGATCTTTCTCCCACTGGTCCCGGCGCTGGTGACCCGACCGTGACGGTTCCGCCGGTGACGGACGTCCCGACCATCGTCGAGACCGTGGTTGCCCCCGTTGTTGAGCCGGTGGTTGACCCGATCGTCGTGCCCGTTGTCGAGACTGTCGTCGACCCGATTGTACCGATTGTCGAAACGGTCGTGGCGCCCGTCGTCGAGGCCGTCGTCGCACCCATCGTCGTCCCGATTGTCGAGGCCGTCGTCGAGCCGATTGTGGCGCCGATCGTAGCGCCGATCATTCCGGTCATCGAGCCGATCGTTGCGCCGATCATTCCGGTCATCGAGCCGATCGTTGCGCCAGTTCCAGCTGTTGCGCCGATTGTCGCGCCGATCGTTCCAGTCGTCGAGCCGATCGTCGCGCCGA
>CAYSHL010000042.1:0-14403 GCA_964430865.1 uncultured Sphingomonas sp. | reverse complement strand
GGCGCGCGTCGAGCCCGAGGCGGTGCGCCTTGCCGATCACCGCGTTGCGGCTGACTCCGCCAAGTTCGTCGGCGATCTGGCTGGCGGTCGAGCCGTCGGCCCACATCTTCTTGAGCCGCTCGATGCGCTCGTCGGTCCAGGACATAAGAAATGCTACTCCAATGCGGTCGAACGCCTCAGCTTGCGGCGGGTGCCGTCAGCCGATAGGCGAGCGACCGGTGAACGGCCAACCCCAAACGCAAAGCGACCAACCTCCGCCGTGGCTTCGCAACGAGCCCGGCGCGCCGGTCTTGAGCGGCGTCAATTGGGTCGGCCTCAAGACCCTCTATATCAAGGAGGTGCGCCGCTTCTTCAAGGTCCACATGCAGACGGTGTGGGCGCCGGCGATCACCACTTTGCTGTATTTGGTCATCTTCACGGTCGCTCTGGGCCGCAGCGGCCGGACCGTGATGGGCGTCCCGTTCGCCGATTTCCTCGCGCCCGGGCTGATCGTCATGGCGATGCTCCAGAACGCGTTCGCCAACTCCAGCTTTTCGCTGCTGGTCGGCAAGATGCAGGGCAATATCGTCGATTATCTGCTGCCGCCGCTGTCGGTCGGCGAGCTGATCGCCGGGCTGATCGGGGCGGCGGTGACCCGCGCCTTCCTGGTCGGCGGGGCGGTGTGGCTGGCGATGCTGCTGTGGCCGGGCGTGTCGGTCGAGGTCCGCGAGCCATTGTGGCTGCTGTGGTTCGCGCTGATGGGTTCGCTGATGCTGTCGTTCCTCGGCCTTCTGACGTCGATCTGGGCCGACAAGTTCGACCATGCGGCGATGGTCAGCAACTTCCTCGTCACCCCCTTGTCGCTGCTGTCGGGGACGTTCTACTCGGTCGAGCAATTGTCGCCGGCGTTCCAGGCGGTCAGCCACGCCAACCCGTTCTTCTACGTGATCTCGGGCTTTCGCTACGGCTTCCTCGGGGTCAGCGATTCGCCGCTGTGGGTCGGCGCGGCGGTCTTGCTGGTGCTCAACGTCGCGCTGTGCTGGGCCTGCTACGCGCTGCTCAAGAGCGGCTGGAAGATCAAAAACTAGATTTTTTTCCGAAGGCCGACATCCAAACGGGCCCGCGGCCGCGTCTAAGCTCGAAACCAAGAGGAGTTTAGACAATGCCCTGGAGTGAAATGTTAGTGATGATCGCGGTTGCGGCGGCGTTCGTCCTCGGCGCGATCCATCTGTTCCGGCTGGTCGCCGTCGCGATCATGCACCGGACGATCCGCAAGGCCATCGACCGCGACCCCAACTCCGCCGAGCCGCTGCTCAGCCGGCTGACCGCACCGGTCGAGGCCAAGGAGAGGGGCGACGACCGCACCGCAATCTTGCTGATCGCGACCGGAGTGGCGATAGTCGCCGCCAGCCTGGTGATCGGCGACCCCAACTGGATCCGCTACCCGATTGCCGGCGCGATCTTCCCGCTCTTCATTGGCATCGCTTTGTGGCTGCGGCACTATGCCCTCAATCGCAGCCGGCGGACCGACAGTGCCGAGCAGCAATGACGAAGATCTTGCTCTGTGCGCGCGCGCGGCCAAGGGAGACCAGGCCGCGTTCGCCATGCTCGTCGCCAAGCACGAGCGGCCGCTGAGGAGCTTCCTGGGTCGAATGACTACCGCCGACCTCGCCGACGACGTTGCCCAGGAAGCCTTTTTGAAGGCCTGGCGCTTCGCTTCGAGCTACAACGGCCGGGCGCGGTTCTCGACCTGGCTGACGCGGATCGCCTGGCGCTGCCTGATCGACGAGGCCCGCAAGTCGCGCGGCGCCCAGCTCGACGAGGTGCCGGTTCAGCCGACCGACAGCGAGCAAGGGTCGCTGGTCGCCGACATGCTGGCGAGGCTGAGCGAGCCGGAGCGGGCCGCGCTGATCCTGTGCGACGGGCACGGCTGGTCGCACGCCGAGGCCGCCGAGCTGCTTGCGATGCCGCTTGGGAGCCTCAAGACATTGGTCGCCCGGGCCAAGTCGAAATGCCGCGAAATGTGGAGCTCGCAATATGCCGACTCATGATCATGATGAGCAATTCGACCGCTTCCTCGCCGACGCCTTGTCGCCGCCGCCGGGCTTGCCCGACCAGACCTTCGTCGACCGGGTGCGGCAGCAGGTGCGCCTGAACGAAGCGCTTCGAGCGCGGCGGGCGCGGATTTTCCATCGCCTCGGGATCGAGCTTCTGTCGCTGGTTGCGCTGGGCTGCGCGCTCGCGGCGATCGGCAGCTCGCCGCCCGTCGCGCAATTGGCGCTCGAGCTTCCGCACTTCGCGATCGCCGGCTTGCTGGTGATCTTCGTTGCCTGGGTGTCGTTGGTGGCGTCCCCGTCGCGACGCCCCGAATGGTCCTGAAGGTGCAATGGGCCGTTTCAGCCAAATAACGAGTTAAGCTAGTTGAACGGCTGATAACGGACGCGTTCAGCGTCGCCTCAACCGCATAGGTGCACTTACAGTCGTATCAATCGCTCATAAGGAGAGCCAAGATGCGTATTACACTGATTTCTCTCGCCGCCGCCGCTTCGGCTCTCGCCGTCGCCACCCCGGCGTCCGCCCAATATCAGCCGCAGGGCTATGGTTACGGTTACGGGCAGCCGCAGGGCTATGCTTATGGCTACGGTCATAATTACAACCGCCGTGGTCATGCGCGCGCGCTGCAGATCCGCATCGACCGGATTCAGCGCGACATTCATCGTCTCGCCCAGCGTCGACTGATCTCGCGCCACGAGCATCATAATCTGCAGCGCGACGCCCGCGAAATCGAGCATGATTTGCGCCGCAACGCTCGCGACGGCCGCGGCCTGTCGGCTCGCGAGATGTACAACACCGAGCGCCGGATCCTCCGCCTCGAGCAGAAGATCGCTCGCGACCTTCGCGACGGCAACCGCTGGGGTCGCAACGACGGCCGCTACGGCTACGACCGCGACCGCGACGGCCGCGACGACCGTTGGGAAGACGACCGCGGCCGCGATCACGACGGCCGCTGGGAAGACCACCGCGGGCGCGATCACGACGGCCGCTGGGACCGCGACGACGACTAAGCCGCTCGCCGGCTGGTTCAAGGGAAGGCGCGCCGGGGAAACCTGGCGCGCCTTTTCCTTTGCCGGCGCGCTGGCTATAGGCTCGCTCGAGGCGCCCGCGGGGCCGCTCCTCGATCAGACCAGAAGGACTCGCCACGCATGGCCATTACTCCGCTCATGCCCGTCTATCCGCGTTCGCCGGTGCGGCCGGTTCGCGGCGAGGGCGTCTATCTCTACGGCGAGCAGGGCGAGAAATATCTCGATTTCGCATCGGGCATCGCGGTCAACATCGTCGGCCACGGGCATCCGCATGTGACCAAGGCGATCCAGGACCAGGCGGCGATCCTGATCCACGTCTCGAACCTCTACGGCAGCCCGCAGGGCGAGGCGCTTGCCAAGCGGCTCATCGACCTGACGTTCGCCGACACGGTGTTCTTCACCAATTCCGGGGTCGAGGCGGTCGAATGCTCGATCAAGACCGCGCGCCGTTACCACCACGCCAAGGGCAATGCCCACAAGCACGATCTGATCACTTTTTCGAACGCGTTCCACGGGCGAACGATGGCGACCATCAGCGCGACCGACCAGGCCAAGATGATCGACGGCTTCGCGCCGCTGCTGCCGGGCTTCAAGGTGGTCCCGTTCGACGACCTCGACGCGGCGCTGGCGGCGGTCGACGACAACACCGCGGGGTTCCTCCTCGAGCCGGTCCAGGGCGAGGGCGGAATCCGGCCGGCGAGCGCCGAATTCATCCGCGGCCTGCGAGCGGTTTGCGACGAGCGCGACCTGATGCTGCTGTTCGACGAGGTCCAATGCGGCGTCGCCCGGACCGGCACGCTTTACGCGTATGAGCAATACGGCATCGAGCCCGACATCATGGCGACCGCCAAGGGCATCGGCGGCGGCTTTCCGATGGGCGCCTGCCTGGCGACCGAGAAAGCGGCGAGCGGGATGGTCATCGGAACCCACGGTTCGACGTTCGGCGGCAATCCGCTGGCGATGGCCGCGGGCCAGGCGGTGCTCGATATTGTTGCCAATGAAGAGTTTCTTTCGCGCGTTCGGCAAACCGGCGACCGGCTGCGCTCGGCCCTCGAGCAGATGATCCCCAACCACGACCATCTGTTCGAAGGCGTGCGGGGGATGGGGCTGATGCTGGGCGTCAAGATGAAGAGCGACAGCCGGGCGTTCGTCAATTATTTGCGCACCCGCGGCCTGCTGACGGTCGCGGCGGGCGACAATGTGATGCGCGTGCTGCCGCCGCTGATCATCGAGGAAAGCCACATCCGCGAGTTCGTCGACGCGCTGTCG
Source organism: uncultured Sphingomonas sp. (assembly GCA_964430865.1). GTDB lineage: Bacteria > Pseudomonadota > Alphaproteobacteria > Sphingomonadales > Sphingomonadaceae > Sphingomicrobium. The sequence continues at coordinate 10,072 of CAYSHL010000042.1, read as the reverse complement.
GCGGCGGCCGCGGATTACGAGGTGCCGGCGGCGGCTGCGTGAGCTCGCTCCTCCCTGTCGCGAAGCGATGGGGAGGGGGACCAGCGAAGCTGGTGGAGGGGTCGTCGGCGCGGGGGCATTAAACCCCTCCACCATTGAATCTGCGTTCAATGGTCCCCCTCCCCACGGCTGCGCCGCAGGGAGGAGCTGTGGCTGGTTGAGCTCGCTCCTCCCTGTCGCGAAGCGATGGGGAGGGGGACCAGCGAAGCTGGTGGAGGGGTCGTCGGCGCGGGGGCATTAAACCCCTCCACCATTGAATCTGCGTTCAATGGTCCCCCTCCCCACGGCTGCGCCGCAGGGAGGAGCTGTGGCGGTTGAGCCTCTTCCGGCGGACCCCTATCTAGCGGCGATGGGGACAATTGACCTTGGCACCGACGTCGCGCTGGGCGTCACGATTCCGGCGCGGCACGCGCGCGGGCGGCTGGCGCGGATCGGGCCGGTGCTCGACGAGGTGCTGGCCAACCACGATTACCCGCCGGTGATCGAGATCCTGCTCGCCGAAGCGCTGGTGCTGACGGCGCTGCTCGGCACGCTGCTCAAGGACCCGACCGGCCAGACGACGCTGCAGGCGCAGACCGAGAATGGGATCGTCGACCTGTTGGTCTGCGATTATCTCGGCGGCGAGCTGCGCGGCTACGTCCGCCACGACCCGGAGCGGCTGGCCGAGGCGGGCCCGCAGCCGTCGCTGTTCGCCTTGTTCGGCAAGGGCTATCTGGCGATCACCTTCGACCAGCCGGCGACCGACGAGCGCTACCAGGGCATCGTCCCGCTCGAGGGGACCAGCCTCGCCGACGCCGCGCAAAGCTATTTCACCCAGTCCGAGCAGATCCCGAGCGTCGTCCGCCTCGCCGCCGCCAGGAGCGAGGGCGGCTGGAGCGCCGGCGGGCTGCTGTTCCAGCATTTGCCCGAGGGCGAGGAAGGGCGCGACCGGCTGCACACCAGGCTCGACCATCCCGACTGGCCGCACGTCGCGATCCTCGCCGGATCGGTGAAGGCCGACGAGCTGACCGACTCCGGCCTGCCGCTCGACGACCTGGTGTGGCGCCTGTTTCATGAGGAGGATGAGGTTAGGACGCTGGAGCCGCTGCGGCTGACTCGGGGCTGCCGTTGCAACCCCGATTACGTGCGCTCGGTGATCGCCCGTTTTCCGGCCGACGAGCGCGCCGCGATGGTCGGCGAGGACGGGCTGATCCGCGTCGATTGCGCATTTTGCTCGCTGAGCTTCCCGATCGCGCTCGACGAGCTGTCCGGAGCGGCCCCTTCCGAAAATTAACGTTTCCGTGCTAAAATCCGCGGATTATGCGGCGAATCCGGATGCTTGCGGTGAGTTGCGCGGGAACGGCGGCCCTGGTGCTGCTGGCCGCGGCCGTGCGCCCGTCGGCGCTCGACAAGACCAGCCCCGGCCTGTGGGAATTGAGCGGCCTGCCCAACGCCGGCACCGCTTTTCGCCAGTGCGTCGCCGAGACCGCGGCCCTCGCCCGGGTCGAGCATCGCGGCCACAGCTGCACGCAGGTGGTGATCAAGGACCATCCGGCGTGGACCGAAATCCACTACACCTGCACCAACGGCGGTTTCGGGCGCTCCAAGCTGACCGTTCTGACTCCACGCTCGATGCGGATCGAGACCCAGGGAATTTCGGCGAACTACCCGTTCAACTACACAATTCAGGCGCGGCGGATCGGCAATTGCGCCGCTCATTAAGCGGGCGTTTAACCAAGCCGTCGTAAAAGGTGCGGGTGCCGGATTGGCACGCTTTCCTCCCAATCGGGCCAAGGTCCGATCACTGGGCCGCCTCGCCCCCGGGCAGGCGGCCCTTCTTTTGTTGCAACAAGGGCCGCCTCGCCCCCGGGCAGGCGGCCCTTCTTTTGTCGTAGCGCCCGCAGTAGAGGGCGGCGATGCTTTATTTGCTCGTCAAGGCGGCGGTTTCCGGGGTCCTGATCGCGGTGATTTCGGAGGTCGCCCGGAAGAATCCGGGCTGGGGCGGGCTGCTCGCCTCGCTGCCGTTGGTGTCGCTGATCGCGATTGTCTGGCTGTGGCGCGATACCCATGACCCGCAACGCATCGCCGAGCAGGCGATGAGCACTTTCTGGTTCGTGCTGCCCTCGCTGCCCTTGTTCCTGATCCTGCCGCTGCTGATCCGGGCGGGGTGGGGGTTCTGGCCGGCCATCCTGCTGTCCTGCGTGGTGACTCTGGGCCTCTACGCGGCGATGATCGCGCTCAGCGCGCGGCTGGGATTGCGGCTGTGAGCAAGGCGGTGGTGCTGCTGTCGGGCGGGCTCGATTCGATGGTCTGCGCGGCGCTGGCGCGCGAGGCGGGTTTCGAGGTGCTTGCGCTGACTGTCGACTACGGCCAGCGCCATCGGGTCGAGCTGGCCGCCGCGACGGCGATCGCCGCTGAGCTCGCCGACCGCCACATCGTCCTGCCGCTCGACCTGACCAAATTCGGCGGCTCGGCGCTGACCGGCGGCGACGAGGTGCCCAAGGACAGCCTGGGGGACGGCATCCCGGTCACCTACGTGCCGGCGCGCAACACGATCTTCCTCAGCCTGGCCCTGGCCTGGGCGGAAGCCGCCGGGGCGCGCGACCTGTTCATCGGCGTCAATGCGCTCGATTATTCGGGCTATCCCGATTGCCGGCCGGAATTTGTCGCGGCGTTCGAGGCGCTGGCCAACCGCGCCACCAGGGCCGGAGTCGAAGGCGAGGGGTTCCAGGTCCACGCGCCGCTGCTGGCCATGACCAAGGCCGACATCGCCCGCGAGGCCCAGCGCCTCGGCCTCGACGCGGGATTGAGCCACAGTTGCTACGACCCGGCGCCGGACGGCAGCCATTGCGGCCATTGCGACGCTTGCCTGCTGCGCGCCAAGGGCTTCGCCGAGGCGGGGCTCGAGGACCCGACGGTCTACTCCTCACCCCTTCAGGGGAGAGGAGGGAGCGCCGCAGGCGCGGAAGGAGAGGGGGCCGGATGAGTCCGGCTGACACCCCCGCTCCCCCCGGCGCTGACGCGCCTCCGCCCTCTCCCCTGAAGGGGAGAGGGATTTACGCGGTCAAGGAAGCGTTCCTGACGCTGCAGGGCGAGGGCGTGCAGTCGGGCAGCCGGGCGGTGTTCCTGCGCTTTGCCGGCTGCAATCTGTGGTCGGGGCGCGAGGCGGATCGGGCGGCCGCGCAATGTAATTTCTGCGACACCGACTTCGTCGGCACCGATGGACCGGGCGGCGGGAAGTTTGCGGGCGCCGAAGCGCTGGCCGACCATGTCGCGGCGCTGTGGGGCGAGACTGTCGACGATCGGCTGGTGGTGGTCACCGGCGGCGAGCCGATGCTCCAGCTCGACCCGGCGCTGGTCGACGCGCTCCACGACCGCGGTTTCCGGGTCGCGGCCGAATCGAACGGGACCTTGGCCGCGGTGCCCGGCCTCGACTGGCTGTGCGTCAGCCCCAAGGCGGGGACCGACGTGGTCCAGCGCAGCGGCGATGAATTGAAGCTCGTCTGGCCGCAGCCGGGAATCGACCCGGCCGAGCTCGAAGCTTGGGATTTTCGCCATTTTCTCGTCCAGCCGATGGACTGCGAGGCCGGTGAGGCGGCGGTCGAGGCGGCGATCCGGCTGGCGATGGAGCGGCCGCGCTGGCGGCTGTCGCTCCAGGCGCACAAGGTCGTCGGGCTGCCTTAGTCGGCGTTGCTTGAATCCGCGTCGTCCGCGGAATTATCCTCATTGGCCAGATTGTCGGCCTCGTTGAGCGTGTAATTCACGTCGGCGGCCATGTTGGCGTCCTCGCCGGTCGCGGCGTCGATCGAGGTCGTGTCGTTGGCCGAGACGTTCTGGGCCGCGAGGGCCTCGTCGACGTTGACGGTGTTGGCCGTCGGCTCGTCCTTGCTGCAGGCCGAAATCGTCAGCGCCGCGCCGGCGACCAGAATCAAAGCACGCATTCGAATCTCCCGCGATCGAGCTTCTTGAGAGCCAAAAAAAGAGGCTGCCGGCGAACCGGCAGCCTCTGTCCAGTTGGCACTTCGTTTTGCGAAGAGCCAAGCCAATTACATCGCGTTGTTGGTCGTCGCGTTGGCGTCGGCGTTGACGTCCGCATTGACGTCGGTCGTCAGATTGTCGGTCGCGTTCATGGTCATGTTGGCGTCCATGTTGGCGTCCAGAGTGTTGTCGACGACGATATTCTCGGCGGCGAGATTCTCGTCGAGGTTCGTTGTGTTGTCAGCGGTATCGTTGCTGCTGCAAGCCGAAACCGCCAAGGCCGCACCAGCGACCAGGATAAGAGCACGCATTCAAAACTCCCTAGATTATCCGATCTGGAGCGGCATTTTGCCGCTTCCCAAATCGAGCGCACAATAGGCTGAAGCGCTGTCTGCCTTCAAGACACTTTGTCGGACGGTATTAAGTCACTGACAAAGCGGCTAAAAGTACGCTTCAGGGCGGCATCAACGCGCGTCATCGGCATTTGTTGCCCGAGCTTCGCCAGGCTGGTCACCCCGAATTCGGCGATGCCGCAGGGCACGATCCCGCCGAAATGCGACAGGTCCGGAGCGACGTTGATCGAAAAGCCGTGGAGCGTCACCCAGCGCTTCACCCGCAGGCCGAGCGCGGCGATTTTCGCCTCCTCCGGGCCGGCGCCGACCCAGATGCCGATGCGGCCCGGCGAGCGGTGCGCGGCGACCCCGAGATCAGCGAGCGTGGCGATGATCCAGCCCTCGAGGGAGTGGACGAAGCAGCGGACGTCGCGGCCGCGCCGGTCGAGGTCGAGCATCAGATAGCCGACCCGCTGGCCGGGCCCGTGATAGGTATAGCGGCCGCCGCGCCCGGCATCGTGGACAGGGAATCCGAGCGGATTGCTGAGCTCGGCCGGGTCGGAGCTGGTGCCGGCGGTGAACAAAGGCGGGTGCTCGAGCAGCCACACGCACTCGCGCTCGGCGCCGGACCGAATCGCGGCTGCGCGCTGCTCCATGAAGGCCAGCGCCTCGTCGTAGGGGACCAGGCCGTCGCTGGTTCGCCACTCGATTTCTGGGAAGTCTGTCATCTGCGGCCGTGAGATGGCGGCGGCGGGCGGCGGCGGCAAGCATGATTGCGCCGGCGGCTTTGCCTGCGCATAAGCGCGCAAATCTCTAAACAGGGGGCGCAAGTGGCCAAATTATCGATTTCCAGGGCGTGGGACGAGGCGCGCTCGACGCTGGGCACCAACGCGGGGCTGCTGACGACGATCGGCCTGGCGATGTTCGTCCTGCCCGGAGTGGTCGGCGATTTGGTGACCCCGGCGGCACCCGAAGGGCAGCTGCCGCCGCTTGGCGCGTGGACGATTGTCGCGGCGATCGTCGTCCTGATTGCGCTGGTCGGGCAGCTGGCGGTGATTCGGCTCGCCATCGGCTCGCGCGCCACGGTCGGCGAGGCGATCGGCCACGCGGCCCGGCGAGCGCCGGTCTATTTCATCGCGACCTTGATCTGGACCCTGCCGTTCCTGCTGGTCGGAGCGGTGCTCATCGGGATGATCGCGAGGGACCCGGCAACCGCCTCTCCGGCAGTGATCCTGGCGCTCTTCCTGCTCGCCTGCGTGATGCTGTTCTTCGCCATCCGGATGCTGATGACGTCGGCGGTGGCGAGCGCCGAGGCGGTTGGCCCCGGCCGCATCATCCGGCGAAGCTGGCAGCTGACGGCCGGCAATTTCTGGCGGCTGTTGGCGTTTTTCCTGCTGTTCATCATCACCCTGCTGGTGGCGGCGCTCGCCATCCAGTCGATCGCCGGGATCATTGCCCAAGTCGCGCTCGGCGGGGATGAGCCGATGACGGTCGGGGCGTTGTTCGTTTCGCTCGTCACCCAGTTGGTCAGCGCCGCGATTTCGGTCGCGCTGATGGTGATGCTGGCGCGGATCTACGTTCAGCTGGCCGGCGACGGCGGCGTGGAGACGAGCGTCCCAACCAGCGGCAGCTGAGGGGCGCAGTCGGCCGGCAGGATGCCGAGCAGGCGCGGGTCGGGGAAACGCTCGACCGCGCGCTTGTAGGCGGTGAAGCCGGCGCGGCGGTAGGCGCTCAGCGCCGCCGGATGGTCGAGCGTGCAGGTGTGGACGTGGACCCGGCTGATGCCGTCGCGCCAGGCCAGGCGAAGCGCCTTGGCGAGCAGCCAGCGCCCGTGGCCCTGGCCGGCGAGGTCGGGCACCAGGCCGATGAAAGCGATCTCGCATTGGCCGGCCTGGCGAAAATCGAGCTCGAGCATTCCGACCACGGGCTCGACCGCCGCGACCTCGTACAGCTCGACTTTGGGGTCGCCGAGGATCGCCTCGAGTTCCCGGTCGCTCATCGTCAGCCGCGAGAACCACAGCCAGGGCGAGCCGACCTTGCGGAACAAGGCGCGGTACTGCTCGGGGTCGGGCTGCGCGACGCGCCGCAGCCGCAGGGTCGAGTGCGGGACCTCGGCAAGCGGGGGCTCGAGCATTTCGAGGTAGGTTACCACCGCGGCAAGCTCGCCGTCGGGGACGGGCTCGTAGCTCACGATTCCTCCCCTGGACGGGGAGGTGGCAGCGCGCAGTGCTGACGGAGGGGGTCCTTCGCATGGCGCGCCGGCCCCTCCACCATCCCCGCTTTCGCGGGGACGGTCCCCCTCCGCGTTCCGGGGAGGATCATTTCCATTTGGCCAGCGGCGGCAGGCTCATCAGCACCGCGTCGATGTTGCCGCCGGTCTTGAGGCCGAACAAGGTGCCGCGGTCGTAGAGCAGGTTGAACTCGACGTAGCGGCCGCGGAACTCGAGCAGGCGCTGCATCTCCGCGTCGGTGAAGGGCGTCGCCATCCGCTTGCGGACGATCGATGGGAAGACGTCGAGGAAGGCTTCGCCGACGTCGCGGGTAAAGGCGAAATGCGCGTCGAAATGGCCTTCGAGATGGTCGTAGAAAATGCCGCCGACGCCGCGCGCGACGTTGCGGTGGGGCAGCCAGAAATACTCCTCCGCCCACTTCGAAAAGCGCGGGTAGAAGGTCGGGTCGTGGGCGGCGCAGGCGGCGCGCAGCCGGGCGTGGAAGGCGTCGCTATCCTCCTGGTAGGGGATCGCCGGGTTGAGGTCCGCGCCGCCGCCGAACCAGCGTTTGGTGGTGGTAATGAAGCGGGTGTTCATGTGCACCGCGGGGACATGCGGGTTGGCCATGTGCGCGACCAGGCTGAGGCCGGTGGCGAAGAAGCTCGGGTCGTCCTCGGCGCCGGGGATGGTGGCCGCGAACTCGGGCGAGAATTGGCCGCCGACGGTCGAGACGTTGACCCCGACCTTTTCGAACACCTGGCCGGTCATCTGGCCGCGAACCCCGCCGCCGCCGGGCGAGCCGTCAGAGTCGGCCCGGTCCCAGGGCGTGAAGACGAAGGCGGCGTCGCTGCCGGCCTCGCGCTCGATCCCTTCGAAGGCCGTGCAGATGCGCGAGCGCAGGCTTTCGAACCAGTCGCGCGCGGCCTGCTGCTGATCGTCGAGGGGTGCCATCCGCGCCGCCAATAGCCGCGCCGCCGCGAATCATCTAGGAGGGGTGCAGACCGGGTTCGGGGCAAGCCGTCATGCTTATCGCGCTGTTGATTCCGCTTGGCCTCGCCATCGTGCTGTTCATCGGGATCCTCGCCCGTTCGGCGATTGCGAAGCGGGCGCTGCCGAACGCGGAGATGATGGCCGTCGGCGCGGTGGTCAATTTCTTCGACACGCTGGGCATCGGTTCGTTCGCGACGACCACCGCCTGGCTCAAATTTCGACAGCTGGTGCCCGACCGGCTGCTGCCCCAGACGATGCTGGTCGGGTTGACGCCGCCCTCGATGCTGCAGGCGGTGATTTTCCTCATTCTGCTCGGCGTGCTGGTCGATCCGGTGCTGCTGGTCGGCTGCGTCCTTGCGCTGCTGACCGGCGGCGTGCTCGGTGCGCCGCTGGTCGCGCGGTCGCGCGTCTGGATCGTGCAAGCCGTGGTCGCCGGCGCGCTGATCCTGGCGGCGATCATGTATTCGCTGACCAACCTCGAGCTGATGCCTGGCGGCGGGACGGCGAGCAGCCTGCCGACGGGGCTGATGATTATCGCCATCGCGGCCAATTTCCTGTTCGGGCTGCTGCTCAATTTCGGCGTCGGCAATTACGCTCCGACATTGGTCATGCTCAGCCTGATGGGCATGGATCCGCGGCTGTGCTTCCCGATCATGGCGGGGGGCGCCGGGCTGACCGGCGCCGCGGCCAGCATCCGCCACATCCAGATGGGCGAGATCGACTTGCGCATCGTCCTCGGGCTGGCAATCGGCGGGATTCCGGCGGTGCTGATTGCCGCCTTCCTGGTCAAGGAAATGCCGCTTGAGATGCTGCGCTGGCTGGTCATCGTCGTCGTCATTTACGCCGCCGCGGTGATGGTTCGGTCGGCGATCAAGGGGCGCCGGGAGCATCGGGCCGAGGACGCGACGGCCGCCGTCACGGGCTGATCCAATCCGCCTCTTGGCAGTCCCGGAAGCGCCCGCTATCAGGCCCGCCAATCGCCTCGGGGGCTTCCGGGGGCGGCTTGGCCCGGTGCTTGTCCGGCACTCGGGGAAATTCGCGTCACAAGGGTTCGAATGGCCACGCTGGAACAGTCCGCAGAGGGTTCCGAGACCATCCACGCAGACGGCGGCGAGGGCGGCGTCAATGGAGTTCGACGCCGCGATTTCATCAATGTCGCCGCGGTCAGCTTCGCCGGCGTCGGAGTGGTCGCCGCGGTGCTGCCGCTGATCACCCAGATGAACCCGTCGGCCGATGTGCTGGCGCTGGCTTCGACAGAAGTCGATATTTCGAAGATCGCTCCGGGCCAGGCGATCAAGACGGTGTGGCGCAAGCAGCCGGTGTTCGTCCGCAATCTGACCCCGGCCGAAATCCAGGAAGCGAACCGGGTGCCGCTGGGCGATTTGCGCGATCCGCAGTCGCTGGCCGAACGGACCAAGCCGGGCAAGCCGAACTGGCTGATCACGCTCGGCGTCTGCACCCATCTGGGCTGCGTCCCGCTCGGCACCGGCGAGGGCGAGAATCGCGGCGATTACGGCGGCTATTTCTGCCCGTGCCACGGGTCGCATTACGACACCGCGGCGCGGATCCGCAAAGGCCCGGCGCCATTGAACCTACAGGTGCCGGAGTATCAGTTCGTGTCCGACACCGTGGTCCAGATCGGCTGAGGGGGAACAGCGCGAGATGAGCTTCTCCTGGGCAAAGCCTTACGAACCCAAGTCGGCGTTCATGCGCTGGCTCGACGAGCGGCTGCCGCTGCCGCGGCTGGTCTACGGGGCGGTCGGCGGCGGCTATCCGGTGCCGCGCAACCTCAATTACTGGTGGAATTATGGGGTCCTGGCCGGGATTTTCCTGACCATCCAGATCGTCACCGGGATCGTGCTGGCGATGCATTATTACGCGTCGGCGGACAACGCGTTCAACGCCGTCGAGCACATCATGCGCAACGTCAACGCCGGCTGGCTGCTGCGTTACGCGCACGCCAACGGAGCGAGCTTCTTCTTCCTCGTCACCTATATCCACATTTTCCGCGGGCTTTATTACGGTTCGTACAAGGCGCCGCGCGAGCTGGTGTGGATGCTCGGCCTCGTCATCTATCTCCTGATGATGGCCACCGCCTTCATGGGCTACGTGCTGCCGTGGGGGCAGATGAGCTATTGGGCCGCCCAGGTCATCACCGGCTTCTTCTCGGCCTTTCCACTGGTCGGCGAGCCGGTGCGCATCTGGCTGCTGGGCGGCTACGCGCCCGACCAGGCGACTCTGGCCCGCTTCTTCTCGCTCCATTATCTGCTGCCGTTCGTCATCGCCGCGGTGGTCATCCTGCATATCTGGGCGCTGCACATCCCGGGATCGGGCAACCCGACCGGAGTCGACGTCAAGGACGAGAAGGACACGCTGCCGTTCCACCCGTTCTACACCGCCAAGGACGGCTGGTTCGCGGCGGCCTTCCTCGCACTCTACGCGCTGGTGCTGTATTTCGCGCCGAACGCACTCGGCCACCCCGACAATTACATCCCGGCCAACCCGCTGGCGACGCCGGCGCACATCGTCCCCGAATGGTATTTC
>CAYSHL010000041.1:0-15074 GCA_964430865.1 uncultured Sphingomonas sp. | reverse complement strand
AGACCGGCAGCGCCGAGAAATATCACAACCGGTCGCTGATGGTGACCAGCTTCGCCGGCGTTTTCCCGATGGACGAACCCCGCTATGTGATCGTCGCGATGCTCGACGAACCCAAGGCGACCGCCGAGACCTACGGCTTCCGGACCGCCGGCTGGAACGTCGCGCCGGTGATCAGCCGCACGGTCAGCCGGATCGCGCCGATGCTCGGGGTCCGGCCCGACAAGAAGCGCGAGCCCAACCTCGCCGAAGTGCTGCCGTTCGTCCACGAAACGGAGCGCTGAGGCCATGCGCCTGCGGGAGATTTCCGGCGTCGATAGCGATTCCGAAGTCACCGGCTTTGCAATCGACCACCGCAAGGTCGCGCCGGGAAGCGTGTTCGGTGCGTTCAAGGGCCAGGTGTTCGACGGCGAGGACTTCATCGGCCAGGCCGTGACCCGCGGAGCGGTGGCGGTCGTCGCTCGCCCCGAGGCGAAAGTGGAGTCGGTGCCGCATCTCGCGGACGAGCAGCCGCGGCGGCTGTTCGCGAGCCTGGCGGCGAAATTCTTCGCGCCTTATCCCGAGGTCGCGGTCGCGGTGACCGGCACCAACGGCAAGACCTCGACCGTCGAGATGACTCGCCAGATGTGGCGGATGAGCGGCCAGCGCTCGGCGTCGATCGGGACGCTCGGGGTGACCACCTCGGACGACCAGGTGAAGACCGGGCTGACGACGCCCGACATCGTCACTTTCCTCAGCAACGTCGCGGGCCTCGAGCGGATGGGCATCAGCCATGTCGCCTACGAAGCCTCCAGCCACGGCCTTGATCAGCACCGCTGCGAAGGCGTTCCGCTGGCCGCCGCGGCGTTCACCAATTTCAGCCGCGACCATCTCGATTACCATTCGTCGATGGACGCCTATTTCGAGGCCAAGATGCGGCTGTTCGACGAGTTGCTGCCACCCGAAGGCACCGCGGTCGTCTGGACCGACGACGCCAAGTCGGCCGAGGTGATGGAACGGGTTCGCCGCCGCGGCAGCAAGCTGATGACCGTCGGCCGCGCCGGCGAGACCATTCGGCTGCTCGACCAGATCCCGACTCCGCTCGGCCAGACGGTGGCGCTCGGCTTCGACGGCAAGACCCACCGGCTCGCTTTGCCGCTGATCGGCGCCTACCAGGCGGCCAACGTGCTGGTCGCGGCCGGGCTGGTGATGGCCACCGGCACCAGCTTCGAGGCGGCGTTCTCGGCGATGCAGCGCGTGTCGCCGGTCCGCGGCCGGCTCGAGCGCGCGGTGATCAGCCCCAAGGGCGCCCCGGTGTACATCGATTATGCGCATACCGGCGACGCGCTCGAAGCGGCGATCGCCGCGCTTCGCCCGCACGTCGAGGGCCGGCTGATCACCGTGTTCGGGGCCGGCGGCGACCGCGACCAGGGCAAAAGGCCGGAGATGGGCGCGGTCGCGTCGAAGCTGTCCGACCTGGTGATCGTCACCGACGACAATCCGCGCACCGAGGACCCGGCCCAGATCCGCCGCGAGGTGCTGGCCGGGGCGCCGGGAGCGACCGAGATCGCCGGCCGCCGCGAAGCCATTGCCGAAGCGATCCGCATCGCCCGCTCGGGCGACATCGTGCTGGTCGCCGGCAAGGGCCACGAGCAGGGCCAGATCATCGGCGACCGGGTGCTGCCGTTCGACGACGTCGTCGTCGCCCGCGAGTGCGCGGCATGAGGGCGCTGGACTCAGCTCCTCCCTATCGCAGATGGGGAGGGGGACCATCCGCAGGATGGTGGAGGGGTCTTGGCCGGGCACAAATCACCCCTCCACCATCTGCTCTTCGGCAGATGGTCCCCCTCCCCGCGAGCGATGCTCTCAGGGAGGAGCGGTTGTGACCGCCCTGTGGACCAGCGCCGAAATCGCCGAGGCCACCGGCGGCAGCGCCAGCGGCGACTTCGAAGTGACCGGCGTGACATTCGACAGCCGCGAGGTCGGGCCGGGCGACCTGTTCGTGGCGATGCCCGGCACGGTCCACGACGGGCATGAGTTCGTCGCCGGAGCGATCGCGGCGGGAGCCGCCGGGGCGATCGTGTCGCAAGCGATCGACGCGCCGCACGTGCTCGTCGACGACACCGCACGCGCACTCGAAGCGCTCGGCCGCGCATCGCGCCAGCGCTCGAACGCGAAGGTCGTCGCGGTCACCGGCTCGGTCGGCAAGACCAGCACCAAGGAAGCGATCTTCGCCGGGCTCGAGCGCTGGCGGCGCGGCGGCGTCCATCGCTCGGTCAAGAGCTACAACAACCACACCGGAGTCCCGCTGAGCCTCGCCCGGATGCCGCGCGACGCGGCGTTCGCGGTGCTCGAGCTGGGCATGAACAATGCCGGCGAGATCGCCGCCTTGACGCGGATGGTCCGGCCGCACGTCGCGCTGATTACCGCCATCGCGCCGGCGCACATCGAAAACCTCGGAAGCGAAGAGGCGATTGCCGACGCCAAGGGGGAAATCTTCCAAGGCCTCGAGGCGTTTGCCGGCGCAGAAGGGGGCGGCATCGCCATCCTGCCCAACGACAGCCCGCACCGCGACCGGCTGGTCAAGGCGGCTCGGCGCCACACCGACCGCATCATCACCTTCGGCGGCGGCGATGCCGACATTCACGCGCTGCACGCGGTCCACTCGCACGGCGGCGGCAGCCTGATCACGGCTTCGCTGCTCGACTGCGACCTGACCTACACCATCTCCCAGCCCGGCGACCATTGGGTGTCGAATTCGCTCGCGGCATTGGCCGCGGTCGAGGCGCTCGGCGGCGATGTCGCGGCGGCCGGCCTCGCGCTTGCCGACATGGGTGCGCTCAAGGGCCGCGGCGAGCGTCACCGCGTCGCCATCGAAGGCGGCGAGCTGCTGCTGATCGACGAAAGCTACAACGCCAACCCGGCGTCGATGGCGGCGACCTTGAAGAGCCTCGGCTCCGAGAAAGGCGTCGAGCGGCGGATCGCGGTGCTCGGGCCGATGCGCGAGCTCGGCAGCCACAGCGATTCGCTGCACGCGGGCCTGGCTCCGGCGGTGATCGACGCCCGCGTCGACCGGCTGATCCTGATCGGCGAGGAGATGAAGCCGCTGGCCGAAGCCGTCGCCGGCGAAGTGGCGGTCGAGCGGGCGGCGGACGTCGACGAGGCGGGCGAAATCCTGACGAGGATCGTTCGTCCCGGCGACGCGGTGCTGGTCAAGGCGTCCAACTCGGTCGGGCTTGCCAAACTGGTCGAGCGCATGGTGAGGCAACCCGCATGCTCTACCTGATCGCCGAAGAGCTCGGCTTCCCCGGCCTGCTCAACCTGATCCGCTACATCAGCTTCCGGGCGGGTGCGGCGAGCGCCACCGCGCTGGCGATCGGCCTGCTGCTCGGGCCGTGGTTCATCTCCTATCTGCGCGAGCGCCAGGGCAAGGGCCAGCCGATCCGCGACGACGGCCCGCAAAGCCATCTCGCCAAGCGCGGCACTCCGACCATGGGCGGATTGCTGATCCTGATCTCGGTGTCGGTCTCGACCTTTTTGTGGATGGACCTCAAGAACCCCTATGTGTGGGCGTGCCTGCTGGTCACCGCGGGCTTCGGGCTGATTGGTTTTCTCGACGACTTCGACAAGATCCGCAAAGCCCACCACGCCGGCTTGTCGGGACGGATGCGCCTGGCGCTCGAGTTCCTGATTGCCGGCTTCGCGACCTGGCTGATGGTCCGCGCCGGCAGCTCCAACCTCTACTTGCCGTTCGTCCAGGGGCCGGTGATCGACCTCGGCTGGTTCTACGTCGCCTTCGGGGCGTTCGTGATCGTGTCGTTCGGCAATGCGGTCAATTTGACCGACGGGCTCGACGGGCTGGCGACCATGCCGGTGATCATCGCCTCGATCGCCTTCCTGCTGATCGCCTATCTGGTCGGCAACGCGCGCTTCGCCGAATATCTCGGAATCCCGCATTTGCTCGGAGTCGGCGATCTGACCGTGCTTTGCCTGGCGATCGTCGGGGCGGGCCTGGCGTTCCTGTGGTTCAACGCGCCGCCCGCGGCGGTCTTCATGGGCGACACCGGCAGCCTCGCCCTGGGCGGCGCCCTGGGCGCGATTGCGGTCGCCACCCACCATGAATTCGTGCTGGCGATCATCGGCGGCGTCTTCGTCGTCGAAGCGCTGTCGGTCGTCATCCAGGTCATGGTGTTCAAACGCACCGGCAAGCGGGTTTTCCTGATGGCCCCGATCCATCACCATTTCGAGCATATCGGCTGGTCCGAGCCGACCATCGTCATCCGCTTCTGGATCGTCAGCTTCGTGCTTGCGCTGGCCGGCCTGTCGACGCTGAAATTGCGGTGAAGACGCAGGCTTCACCGCACCCCCGCGCAGGCGGGGGTCCAGTCAAAAAGACACTGGGCTCCTGCCTTCGCAGGAGCACATCATCGTGATCCTAGCGCGCGCCTTCGCCGGCAAGCATTACGCGGTCTACGGCCTCGCGCGCTCGGGGCTGGCGACGGTTGAGGCGCTGCTGGCCAGCGGAGCAAAGGTGACGGCGTGGGACGATAGTTTGTTTCCCGGCGAAGGCCGGGATCCAGGCCGCTGCGAAGCAGCGGTTCCCGCTGCCCTGGACCCCGGCCTTCGCCGGGGAACGGAAATCGCCGACCTGAATTCCGCCGACCTCACCCAGTTCGACAGCCTGGTCGTTACGCCCGGCCTCCCCCTCAACCGCCACCCGATCGCGCAGCGCGCTCGCGAGGCGGGCGTCGAAATCATCGGCGACATCGAGCTGTTCGCCCGCGCCCGCCCCGAGCTGCCGCCGCACAAGGTGGTCGGCATCACCGGCACCAACGGCAAATCGACGACCACCGCGCTGGTCCACCACATCCTGCAAACCGCCGGCGTCCCGAGCGCAATGGGCGGCAACATCGGCCTGCCGATCCTCGCCCAGGACCCGCTCCCCGAAGGCGGGGTCTATGTGCTCGAGCTGTCGAGCTACCAGCTCGACCTGACGCACAGCCTCGATTGCGACGTCGCGGTGCTGCTCAACATCACCCCCGACCACCTCGATCGATATGAAAACTTCGAGGCCTATGCGGCCTCGAAGGCGCGGCTGTTCGAGATGCAGACCAACCCTGACCACCGAGCAATCATCGTCGACGAAGATGATACGACCCGGGGCATCGCCGATAAGGTCGGCAGAATGGCTCAACATTCCGTTACGGCGCGGTCCTACGACATCGATGATCAGGGGTTAGGTGATACGCTTTCACTTGCCTTGGCAGGCCCGCACAATCGACAAAATGCGTCCGCTGTGTGGTGGGCCGTGGGCACGTTGTTTGACGACGATGCAGCGCTAAAGGAAGGCCTCCGAACCTTCCCCGGCCTCCCCCACCGGATGGAACGTGTCGGCGAACGCGACGGCGTCATTTTCGTCAACGACAGCAAGGCGACCAATCCCACCGCGGCGGCTCCGGCGCTCGCGGCATTCCCCGCAATCCGCTGGATCTGCGGCGGGCGGCCGAAAAGCGACGACCTCGACGAATGCGAGCCGCACTTCGGGCATGTCCGCTCGGCCTACACGATCGGCGAGGCGGCCGAGCTGTTCGAGCGGCTTCTCAAGCCGCACATGCCGGTGAAAAATTGTCGCGAGCTTGAGGTCGCGGTGAAAGCCGCCGCAGATGATGCCGAGGCCGGGGACACGGTGCTGCTCTCGCCGGCGTGCGCGAGCTTCGACCAGTTCAAGGATTTCGAGGAGCGCGGCGACAAATTCCGCGCGTTGGTGGGGGCGTTATGAGCACGTCATTGTCGGGCCGGATCAAGGCCAGCGCCGCCTGGGCCGACCCGAGCCGCTACGGCCGCTCGGACCGCTCGGCGGCGGGCCGCTGGTTCTGGGAAATCGACCGGGTGCTGCTGCTGTTGCTGGCGGTGCTGATCGGGATCGGGCTGATCGCCGTCGCCGCCGCTTCGCCCGCCGCCGCGCAGCGCTATTCAGGCGGCAGCGTGCGGGTCAACGAGCTGTACTTTTTCTACCGGCAGCTGATGTGGATCGCGGCCTCGCTGCCGGTGATGATCCTGATCTCGATGATGCCGCGCGAGCGCGCCAAGCGCTTCGCCATCGGCGGCGCGTTGTTGTTCCTCGCGCTCCTCGCCGCCGTCCCGCTGATCGGCGCCGAGAAGAACGGAGCCGTGCGCTGGATCGAGCTTGGCATCGGCCAGCTGCAGCCGTCGGAATTCCTCAAGCCGTTCTTCGTCGTCGCGATGGCCTGGCTGCTGAGCTTGCGCGAAAGCGACAAGTCGCTGCCGGTGTTCGCTCTGTCGGCAATCGTCACCGGAGTCGTCGCGGTATTGCTGATGCAGCAACCCGATTTCGGCAGCACGATCATCTTCGGCTGCGTGTGGATCGCGATGCTGGCGCTGGCGGGTGTCAGCCTGCGGGCGATCGGTGCGCTCGGCGCCGCGGTCGTCGTCGGAGTAGTCATCGCTTACTTCACCTACGACGTCGCCACCCTGCGTATCGACGGCTTCCTGTTCGGCGAGGGCGACACGTTCCAGACCGACAATGCGATGCGGACCCTGACCGCCGGCGGGCTGTTCGGGATGGGCCCGGGCGGCGGCACCCGCAAGTTCGGGCTGCCCGAGCCGCACACCGACTATATCTTCTCGGTCATCGGCGAGGAGTTCGGGCTGATCGCCTGCCTGGCGATTGCCTTGCTCTATCTGACCATCGTCATCCGGGTGCTGGTCAAGCTGCTCGACGAGGATTCGACCTTCGCCATCCTCGCCGCGGCCGGGCTGGTCATCACCTTCGGTTTGCAGGCGATGATCAACATGGCGGTCAACGTCCAGATCGCCCCGTCGAAGGGCATGACCCTGCCGTTCATCAGCTACGGCGGAAGCTCGATGCTGGCGCTGTCGATCGGCATGGGTTTGCTGCTCGCTTTCACCCGCCGAAACCCGTATCTCACCCGCTCGCCCTACGTCGTCAAATGGAGCGGGGACCTGCCGCAATGAAGCCATGCCAGTGAGCGGATGGGGGCGATGAACTTCGTTCTCGCCGCCGGCGGCACCGGCGGACACATGATCCCAGCCCATGCCCTCGCCGCCGAGCTCAAGTCCCGCGGCCACGGGGTAATGCTGGTCACCGACGAGCGCGGCGCCCGCTTCCCGGGACTGTTCGACAAGATACCGGTGCACATCCTCCCGGCCGGGCGGCTCGGCGGCGGGCCGATCGGCTGGCTCAAGGCGCTGAGCTCGGTGATCGCCGGGCGCGGCGAGGCGCGCGGCCTGTATCGCAACCACCGCCCCGACGCCGTCGTCGGGTTCGGCGGCTATCCGGCCTTCCCGGCGCTGCTCGCCGCTTCCTCGATGCGCATCCCGAGCCTGCTCCACGAGCAGAACGCGGTGCTCGGCCGCGTCAACCGCCTGCTGGCCGGCGACGCGGCGGCGATCGCCACCGCCTTCGAAGGCGTCGAGCGCCTCAAGCCACGCCACCAGGACAAGGTGGTGGTGGTCGGCAACCCGGTCCGCGAGGAGATCGCCCGGCTCGGCGAGATGCCGTTCCCGGCGTTCGACGAGGTCGCCCCGCTGAAGATATTGATCACCGGCGGAAGCCAGGGCGCGACGGTGCTCGGCCAGGTGGTTCCGGAAGGGCTGGGGCTGCTCAAGCCGTCGCTCCGCCGCCGGCTGCAGATCATCCAGCAGTGCCGCGCCGACGACATCGAGCGGGTCCGCTCGCGCTACGCCGAGCTCGGCATTCCGGCCGAGCTGATGACCTATATCGAGGACATGCCCGGCAAGATCGCCGAGGCGCATCTGGTGATCGGCCGAGCCGGAGCGTCGACCATCGCCGAGCTGACCGCCGCCGGGCGCCCGGCGATCCTGATCCCGTTCCCGTCGGCGACCGACGACCACCAGACTGTCAACGCGCGCGAGATGACCAAGGCGGGCGGAGCGCGGACCATCCCGCAGACCGATTTCACTCCCAGGGTGCTGGCGCGGCAGATCGAGGCCATGGCGGCCGATCCGCAGGCGCTCGCCAACGCCGCGGCGCGCTCGCTTTCCGTCGGCCGCCCGCACGCCGCCCGCGACCTCGCCGATCTGGTCGAGCGCGTCGGCGGCGGGCTCGCTCCGATCGTCGTGGGACCATCGCTGAGCCCGCGCAGCCGCCCCGCGTTCGCCGGGGGAGTTCCGGCGTGAAGGCGTTCGGTACGGATGTCGGGACGATCCATTTCGTCGGCATCGGCGGCATCGGCATGTCCGGAATCGCCGAGGTGATGCACCAATTGGGCTACAAGGTGCAGGGCTCGGACATCGCCGAGAATTACGTGATCGAGAAGCTGCGCAAGGCCGGCATCCCGGTGACCATCGGCCACAGCGCCGATAATCTCGGCGAGGCGGCGGTGGTCGTCTGCTCTACCGCCATCAAGGACAGCAACCCGGAGGTCGAAGCGGCGGCCGAACGGCGCCTGCCGCGCGTCAAGCGCGCCGAAATGCTCGCCGAGCTGATGCGGATGCAAAAGACCATCGCCGTCGCCGGCACCCACGGCAAGACGACGACGACGTCGATGATCGCCGCGATGCTCGATGCCGGCGGCCTCGACCCGACGGTGATCAACGGCGGCATCATCAACCGCTACGGATCCAACGCGCGGCTCGGCAAAAGCGACTGGATGGTGGTCGAGGCCGACGAGAGCGACGGCAGCTTCCTGCGCCTCGACGGGACGATTGCCGTCGTCACCAACGTCGATCCCGAGCATGTCGAGCATTACGGCAGCTTCGATCGGATCAAGGACGCGTTCGTCGAGTTCATTGAGAACGTGCCCTTCTACGGGCTCGCGGTGCTGTGCGTCGATCACCCCGAAGTGCAGAATCTGCTGAGCCGGGTGCGCGACCGCCGCGTCGTCACCTACGGCTTTTCCGCGCTCGCCGACCTTCGCGCTGACAATGCCGTTCCCGAGGACGGCGGCACCCGGTTCGACGCAATCGTCCTGCAGCGCGACGGCTCGCGGCGGACCATCGAGGCGATCCGGCTGCCGATGCCGGGCCGGCACAATGTCCAGAATGCGTTGGCGGCGATCGCGGTCGCCATCGAGCTCGGCATCGACGACGACAAAATCGTCGAAGGCTTCGAGCGGTTCGAGGGGGTCAAGCGCCGCTTCACCCGCGTCGGCGAGATCGGCGGGGCGGTGATCATCGACGATTACGCCCACCATCCGGTCGAGATCCGGGCGGTCCTGGCTGCAGCCCGCGAAAGCGCCGCGAGCCTGTCGGAGGACGGCACCGGCCGGGTGATCGCGGTCATGCAGCCGCACCGCTTCACTCGGCTGGAATCCTTGATGGACGACTTCCAGAGCGCCTTCAACGACGCCGATGTCGTGCTCGTGGCGCCGGTCTATGCGGCCGGCGAGGAGCCGATCGAGGGCGTCGATTCGACCGCCCTGGTCGACGGGCTGCGCGCCCGCGGCCACCGCATGGTCAAGCTGGTCGACAGCCCCAAGGATCTCGCCGCGACGCTGCGCGATCTCGCCGCCGAGGGCGACATCATCGTCTGCATGGGCGCCGGCGACATCACCAAATGGGCCGCCGGGCTCGCCGACGGCGTCGGCAAGGCGAGGGCGTCAAAATCTCCCCTCCCGGCATCGGGAGGCGATGAGCCGCGCAGCGGCGATAGGGGAGGGCCTGTCTCGTGACCACACAGGCCCTCCCCCCGGCCCCCTCCCGCTTGCGGGAGGGGGAGATTGCCGTCCGCGGCAAGCTCACGCCCGATGCGCCGCTGGCGCCGCTGGTGTGGTTCAAGACCGGCGGCAACGCCGGCTGGCTGTTCGAGCCGGCCGACACCGATGACCTCGCCGACTTCCTGCGCAATCTCGATCCCGATGTGCCGGTAATGGCGCTGGGCCTGGGATCGAACATGATCGTCCGCGACGGCGGAGTGCCGGGAGTCGTCGTCCGGCTTGGCAAGGCGTTCGCGAAGATCGAGCAGCTCGACGACACGCTGCTGCGCTGCGGCGGCGGCGCGAGCGGCATCCTGGTCTCGTCGACCGCCCGCGACGCCGGCATCGCGGGCCTCGAGTTCCTGCGCGGCATACCCGGCACGGTCGGCGGCTTCGTCCGCATGAATGGCGGCGCCTACGGCCGCGAGGTCCAGGACATCCTCGTCTCGGCGACGCTCGTGTTGCGATCGGGCGAGGTCGAGGAATGGCCGCTCGAGAAGCTCGGCTACCGCTACCGGCATAGCCAGGTTCCCGACGGCGCGGTGGTGGTCTCGGCGACGTTCCGCGGAATGCGCGGCGACCCGGCCAAGATCGGCGCCGAGATGGACCGCATCGCCGCGGCCCGCGAGGAAACGCAGCCGATCCGCAGCCGAACCGGCGGCTCGACCTTCAAGAACCCGCCGGGCCACAAGGCGTGGGCGCTGATCGACGCGGCCGGCTGCCGGGGAATGACTTTGGGCGGCGCCCAAGTCTCGGAAAAGCATTGCAATTTCCTATTGAACCTAGGAAGCGCGACGAGCTCCGACATCGAGGCGCTGGGCGAAGCGGTCCGGCGACGGGTGCGGGCGAAAACCAACATCTCACTCGAGTGGGAAATCCAGCGGATCGGAGTGGAAAGTTGAACCTCCTGCGTTCCCCGGCGAAGGCCGGGGCCCAGGGCAGCGGAAACCGCTGCTCAGCAGCGGCCCGGACCCCGGCCTTCGCCGGGGAACAGAAGTGATGGATAAGTCGCTCCACGTCGTCGTGCTGATGGGCGGCTGGTCGTCCGAGCGCGAGGTTTCGCTGACCAGCGGCCGCGGGGTCGCGGAGGCGCTGCGGGCTCGCGGCTGGTCGAACGTCACCGAGATCGACATGGACCGCAATGTCGCGCAGGTGCTCACCGGAGTGCGGCCCGACGTCGTGTTCAACGCGCTGCACGGGACCCCGGGCGAGGACGGCACCGTCCAGGGAATGCTCGATTTGATGCAAATCCCCTACACCCACAGCGGGCTCGAAACGTCGGTCATCGCGATCGACAAGGAACTGACCAAAATGGTGCTGGTGCCGCACGGCGTCAGAATGCCGGCCGGCAAGGTCGTCGCCAGCGAGAGCCTGTATCGCGAGGACCCGATGGCCCGGCCGTACGTCGTCAAGCCGGTCAACGAGGGCTCGTCGGTCGGCGTCGCGATCGTCACCGCCGAGGGCAATTACGGCAATCCGATCGGCCGCGATGTCGACGGGCCGTGGCACCATTTCGACAAGCTTCTCGCCGAGCCGTTCGTGAAGGGCCGGGAGCTGACCGTCGCCGTCCTCAACGACGAGGCGCTGGCAGTGACCGAGTTGAAGCCGCTGGCGGGATTCTACGATTACGACGCCAAATACACCGACGGGCTGACGGTCCATGTCTGCCCGGCCGAGATTCCCGACGACGTCGCCGCCGCGATGCTCGACATGGCCGCCAGGGCGCACCGGCTATTGGGCTGCAAGGGCGCTTCGCGGTCGGACTTCCGCTGGGACGACGAGGCGGGCGAGGCCGGCATCTATCTGCTCGAGATCAACACCCAGCCGGGGATGACTCTGCTGAGCCTGGTCCCCGAGCAGGCCAAATATCGCGGCATCGACTATGGCGAGCTGGTCGAGCGGCTGATTGCGGAAGCCCTCGCGGACGCAGCCGAATGACCGCCGCGCACGTCCGCCGCGGCGCTCCGGCCCGCCCCAAGCAGCGCAAGGCGGCCAAGCCCAAGCGCGCGGCAAGCAAGGCCAGCAACGCCCGCGTCAACCGCCTGGCGGGCCTCGCGTTCGGAGCGTTCCTGCTGGCCATGGGAGTGGTCGTGGTGATCGCGCTCGACATCCCGTCGAAAGCGGCGACCTCGGCCGGCTCGGCGGTCGGGCGCGCCGGTTTCACCGTCAGCGGCTACCAGATCGTCGGCCTCAACCGGATGAACCGGGCGCTGGTCGACGCGGTGATCGTCGACGAGCTGCGCGAGGCGTCGGACAGCGCCGGCGGCTCCAAACCCGCGCAGCCACTGGTCGACGTCGCCGACATCCGCAACCGCCTGCTTCGGTTCGGCTGGGTCAAGGACGCGCGGGTGTCGCGGCGCTTGCCCGACACTTTGGTCATCGACATCGTCGAGCGGCGGCCGGAGGCTTTGTGGCAGGACAAGCAACGGCTGGCGCTGATCGACGGCGAAGGCGTGGTCCTCGACCGCGTGCGCGTCGACCAGATGCCCGATTTGCCGCTGCTGATCGGCCCCGGCGCCAACGCGCGGGCGCGCGAGCTCCGCCGACTGATGGATTCGGTGCCGACCTTGAAGCCGCAGCTCGCCTCGGCGACGTGGATCGGGCGGCGGCGCTGGGACCTCGCGTTCCAGACCGGCGAGACCGTCGCTCTCCCCGAAGGCGAACCCGCGGCGCGGCAGGCGCTGACCAAGTTCGCCAAGGTCGATCGCTCGTCGGGACTGCTCGGGCGCGGGTTGGTGCGCTTCGACCTCAGGGTGCCCGGCAAGATGGTCGTCCGGTTACCGCGGTCGCCGGGCGAGGCGATCGCTCCCGAACCCGCGGCCGAAGGGTAATCCGAGCAATATGTCGTCGCCCGCCGACACCAGGCTGATCGCCGCGCTCGACATCGGCTCGTCCAAGGTCAGCGCCTTGATCGTCACCACCGACAATGAGGGGCGGCTGCGCGTGCTCGGCACCGGCCAGCGCGAGAGCCGCGGCGTCAAGCGCGGCTACATCACCGACATGGAAGCCAGCGAGTTCGCGGTGCGCGAGGCGGTCGAGCTCGCCGAGCGGATGTCGGGCGTGACCATCGACGAGGTGTGGGCGAGCTATGGCGCCGGCGGGCTGGTCAGCGACGTCGCCAATGTCGAGGTCGAATTGGGCGGCCACCAGATCGAGCAGGCCGACGTCAACCATCTGCTCGCCGGCGGCCGCAACGCGCTCGACCGCGGCGGCCAGGTCGTGCTCCACGCCCATCCGGCGCTCTACACCATCGACGGAGTCGAAGGGGTCAAGCACCCGATCGGCCTCCACGCCGACCGATTGGGGGTCGACATCCACGTCGTCGCCGCCGACCCGGCGCCGCTGCGCAACATCGATTACGTGATCCGCTCGGCGCATCTGGGCGTCAAGGCGATCGTCGCCTCGCCGGTCGCCGCCGCGATCGCCTGCCTGACCGAGGAGGAGCGCGAGCTCGGGGTGGCGCTGGTCGAGCTCGGCGCCGAGGTCACCAACGTCTCGCTCCACGCCGGCGGGATGCTGGTCGGCCTGCGCTCGATTCCGCTCGGCGCCAAGGACGTCACCGACGACATCGCCTGCGCGTTCGGGGTCCAGCGGCGCGACGCCGAGCGTCTGAAATGCTTCTACGGCTCGGCGATGACGTCGCCGCGCGACAATCACGAGATGATCGAGGCGACCCAGATCGGCGCCGAGGAGGGCGCCGAGCCGATGCGGATCACGCGCGCGCAGCTGATGATGGTCATCCGCCAGCGGGTCGAGGAGCTGACCGCGCAGATCGAGGCGGCGCTCAAGGAATTGGGCTTTACCGGGCCGGTCGGGCGGCAGGTGGTGCTGACCGGCGGCGGAGCGGAGCTGAAGAACATCGCCGATTACATGCAGGGCGTGCTCGGGCGGGCGGTCCGCGTCGGCCGCCCGCGGACCATCACCGGCCTTCCCGACGCGCACAGCGGCCCGGCTTTTTCGACGCTCGTCGGGCTGGCGTTTCTGGCGGGTTCGGGGAGCAGCGACATCCGCGACATCGCGCTCGGCACCGTCACCCAGAAAAAGCCCGCGACGGGAGCCTTCGGCCGCCTGATCGACGCGATGCGCGGCGGCTTCTAGCCGGGATTCAGACTCTCCTTGCTCATGCCCCAAGTGAGGCGTAATATTGCCCCAAGTGAGGAGACATCGCATGGCGACGGCGGCAGACCAATCGAAGAGCATCGAGGCATTGCTCGGCGTACCGAGCAAGTTCGCAGGTTCGCCGCTCGCCATCGCCCACTCGGTGGAGGAAGGGCTTCCGGTGGCCTCGGTCGGCCGGTTGGCCAAGGCGGTCGCTCCCAACGACCGCGCGTTCCAGTTCCGGATCGTGCCCAAGTCGACTCTTGAACGGCGGCGCAAGCAACGCAGGTTGACGAGCGAGGAGAGCAATCGGGTCGCCCGGCTGGCGAAAGTCTACGGCCTGGCCCAAATGCTTTTCCGCGACCAGGCGAAGGTCCAGGATTTCCTCAGTCGGCCGCACATGATGCTCGAGAACAAGGCGCCCCTCGACATCGCATTGGCGACGGAGCCCGGTGCGGACGTGGTGGTCAATCTCCTCGGCCGCGCGGCCTACGGCGGCGGGGTGTGAGGACCGACCGGGTTCTCAACTGCTATCGAATTGGTGATCCCGACGGCGAATACCCGATCTACGACGCAACCGGCTCCCGCTTGTATCCGGGCCGTTGGAACACTCCGGCCAGCCCAATCATCTATAGCTCCGAGCATTATTCGACCGCGATGCTGGAAAAGCTCGTCCACTCGAACGGCGTCCTTCCCGCCAACCAGCATTTCATCCGGATCACCATCGCCAACGGCACCAGCTACGAGATGTTTCAGGCCGCCAGGCATCCCGGGTGGGACGCGGCCAGCGAAGCGATTTGCAAGGAGTATGGAGAGCGTTGGTATCGGGAAAGACGGTCGGCGCTGCTGATCGTGCCCTCGATTCCGGCGCGGGTGGAAAGCAACTTCCTGATTAACCCCGAACACCCCGATTCCGGCGCCATCGCCTGGGCTCTTCCGGAGCCGGTTTGGTGGGATCAGAGACTGTTCGGCTGACATGCCGACCACTCCGCCCCGCTCCGTGAAAGCGCGTCAATTTGCGCCAGCGCGGGACAGTGAGTCTTCGGGGCAACTATTGTCCCCAATTTTTTGTTGTCTGTTCACGTTTTCGCTTGGTCCGCGAATCGGACTAGTGCATTGATTCACGTTGAGGGATCAGCGCCTTGCTGCGAGGGGATACGGTCATGAGCATCGATTTCGTCAGGCCTGAAGTCGACGAGCTTCGTCCACGCATTTGCGTCATCGGCGTCGGCGGGGCCGGCGGCAACGCGGTCGCCAACATGATCGGCGCGGATGTCCAGGGGGTCGACTTCATCGTCGCCA
>CAYSHL010000040.1:0-15109 GCA_964430865.1 uncultured Sphingomonas sp. | reverse complement strand
CGATGACATGGTCGGCGGTGCGGATCGCTTCCTCGTCATGCTCGACGACCAGCACCGTGTTGCCGAGGCCGCGGAGGCGCTTGAGGGTTTCGAGGAGGCGGTCGTTGTCCTTCTGGTGGAGGCCGATCGACGGTTCGTCGAGCACATAGAGGACGCCCGACAGGCCCGAGCCGATTTGCGACGCGAGGCGGATGCGCTGGCTTTCGCCGCCGCTGAGCGTGCCGCTGGTGCGGTCGAGGTGCAGGTAGTCGAGGCCGACATTGTGGAGGAAGCCGAGGCGTTCGTTGATCTCCTTGAGAATGGCGCGGGCGATTTCCTGCTGCTGGGGCCCAAGCTTGGCCTCGAGGCTGCCGAACCATTTGAGGGCTTCGGCGACGCTTCGGCGGGTGGAGAGCGAGATGTCCTCGCCGGCGATCCTGACGCTGAGCGGCTCGGGCTTGAGGCGGGCGCCGTCGCAGGTCTCGCACGGCTGGCTCGACTGGTAGCGCGACAGCTCCTCGCGCATCCACGCGCTTTCGGTCTGCAGCATTCGGCGGTTGAGGTTGCCGAGCACGCCCTCGAACGGCTTCTTGACCTCGTACGATTTGCGGCCGTCGACGAAGCGCAGCGTGACGGCGCGGCCGCGGGTGCCGTGGAGGACGACTTCGCGAGCTTCGTCGGGAAGTTCGCCCCAAGGGGTGGCGAGGTCGAAGTCGTAAGCGCGGGCGAGCGAGCTCAGCACCTGCATGTAATAAGGCGAGGGCGGCTGCGACTTGGCCCAGGGGACGACCGCGCCCTTGGCGATGCTCAGCGAATGGTTGGGGACGACGAGGTCTTCGTCGAAGATCAGTTTCTCGCCGAGGCCGTCGCAGGCCGGGCAGGCGCCCTGCGGGGCGTTGAAGCTGAACAGGCGGGGTTCGATCTCGGCGATGGTGAAGCCGGACACCGGGCAGGCGAATTTCTCGGAGAAAGTGATGCGGTTGGCGGGGGCGTAGTCGAGCTTCATTCCGGACTTCCCCTCCCTCTCGAGGGAGGGGTCAGGGGTGGGTGAAGATCGATCGGGCTCGATGCCCGAGCGAGCTTGCTCCAAGCTCGCACCCACCCCCGGCCCCTCCCTTGCAGGGAGGGGAGGAGTATCCGCCGGATCGAGATACGCCAGGCCATCCGCCAGCTTGAGCGCGGTTTCGAAGCTGTCGGCGAGCCGCGCCTCGATGCCTTCACGGATGACCACGCGGTCGACGACCACCTCGATGTCGTGGACGTATTTCTTGTCGAGCGCGGGGGCGTCCTCGATGTCGTAAAAGGCGCCGTCGATGCGGACCCGGGTGAAGCCGGCTTTCTGCCACTCGGCGAGCTCCTTGCGGTACTCGCCCTTGCGGCCGCGGACGACGGGCGCGAGGAGGTAATGGCGCGAGCCTTCGGGCAGCGCCATCACGCGGTCGACCATTTGCGACACCTGCTGAGCCTCGATCGGCAGGCCTGTGGCGGGCGAATAGGGCACCCCGACCCGCGCCCACAGCAGCCGCATGTAGTCGTAGATCTCGGTCACCGTCGCGACGGTCGAGCGCGGGTTGCGGCTGGTGGTCTTCTGCTCGATCGAGATGGCGGGGGAGAGGCCGTCGATATGCTCGACGTCGGGCTTCTGCATCATCTCGAGGAACTGGCGCGCGTAGGCGCTCAGGCTCTCGACGTAGCGGCGCTGGCCCTCGGCGTAGATGGTGTCGAAGGCGAGGCTCGACTTGCCCGAGCCCGACAGCCCGGTGATCACCGTCAGGCTCTCGCGCGGGATGTCGACCGAGATGCCTTTGAGATTATGTTCGCGAGCGCCGCGGACGCTGATGTGGGTCAGCATTCGCTTCCGCTCTGCTTCGGAATATGAGTCAGCATATGGTCAGCGTCGTTCCGTTTATGTTCTAATTGCTACAGGGGCCGCGGCACTTGGTCAACGCGATGAAGCCAAGATGGGTGCGGAGCGCGCAAACGCAATGCGCTTGCCTGCCGCGCCGGGGCGAGTAGCGTGCGGCGATGACCCACTTCCGCCTTGCGCTCATCGGGCTGCTCGCCGCGCTCGCCGCCTGCGCCACTCCGGTTCCGACTCCGTCCGCGGCCGACCTCATCATCCGCGACGGGACGATCTACGACGGGAGCGGCGGGGCGGCTTATGTCGGCGATGTCGCGGTTCGCGGCGACCGGATCATCTGCGTCGGCGTGTGCCCGGGTCCCGCCCGGCAGAAGGTCGACGCGCGCGGGCTCGCCGTCGCGCCCGGGTTCATTAACATGCTGAGCTGGGCCGGCGAGACTCTGATCGCCGACGGCAAGGGGCAGAGCGACGTCCGCCAGGGCGTGACGCTGGAGGTGATGGGCGAGGGCGAGTCGATGGGGCCGTGGAACGCCGAGATGAAGCGCAACGAGCTCAACCGGCAGGGCGACATCAAATACGACATCGCCTGGACCAGCCTCGGCGAATATCTCGAGACGATGGAGCGCAAGGGCGTGTCGCCGAACATCGCCAGCTTCGTCGGAGCGACGACCGTGCGGGTCCACGAGCTCGGCGAAAAGGACGTCGACCCGACGCCGGCGCAGTTGGCCCGGATGCGGGCTTTGGTGCGCGGCGCGATGAACGAGGGGGCGATGGGCGTCGGCTCGTCGATGATTTACGCCCCGGCGAACTTTGCCGAAACGCCGGAGCTGATCGCGCTGGCCAGCGAGGCGGGGCGGTGCGGCGGCATGTACATCAGCCATATCCGCGACGAGGGGCAAAAGCTGCTGGAAGCGATCGACGAGCTGATCGAGATTTCCGCCAAGTCCGGAGCGCCGGCGGAAATCTACCATTTCAAGCAGTCGGGCCGCGAGAATTGGCACAAGATCGACGCGGCGATCGGCCGGGTCGAGGCGGCCCGGGCGCGGGGGCTCAAGGTGACCGCCGACATGTACACCTATCCGGCGAGCTCGACCGGGTTCGACGCCGCCTTCCCGCTGTGGATCCAGGACGGCGGCATCGAGGCCTGGGTCGAGCGGCTGAAGGACCCCAAGCTGCGCGCTCGAGCCTTCGCCGAGATGCGCCGCCCCGACGCGTCCGAAAACACCAAGCTGGTGGTCCTTGAGCCCGACAAGGTGCTGCTGGTCGGGTTCAAGAACGAAAAACTGAAGCCGCTGACGGGCAAGACGCTGGGGCAGGTGGCCAAGGAGCGCGGCCTGTCGGCGGAGGAAACCGCGGCCGAGCTGATCGTCGAGGACGAGACCCGGGTCCAGGTGGTCTATTTCGGCATGAGCGAGGCCAATGTCGCCCGCGAAGTGGCGTTGCCGTGGATGAGCTTCGGCTCCGACGCCGGTGCGCAGGCGCCCGAAGGCGTCTTCCTGAAGTCGAGCACCCACCCGCGCGCCTACGGCACTTTCGCGCGGCTGCTCGGCAAATATGTCCGCGAGGAAAAGCGCCTTGCGCTGGCCGAGGCGGTGCGGCGGCTGGCGGCGCTGCCGGCCGACAATCTGGGCATCGCCGACCGCGGCCGGCTGAAGCCCGGCCACTTCGCCGACATCGCTGTGTTCGACCCGAACACCATCGCCGACCGGGCGACCTTCGCCAAGCCGCAGCAATATGCGGTCGGAATGCGCCACGTGTTCGTCAACGGGGTCGCGGTGCTGCGCGACGGCGAGCACACCGGCGCCACCCCCGGCCGCGTCGTCCGCGGCCGCGGCTGGAAGAAGTGCACCTGAGCTCGTCATTGCGAGCGTAGCGAAGCAATCCATCGGCTGTCTGGATGGCCGCGTCGCCTTCGGCTCCTCGCAATGACCTCTTTCAGCCGAGCGCGTATTCGGCGACTTCCTCGTAGTGGGGGCCGTGGCGGGAGAGGCGGCTTTCGTAGAGGATGAAGCGGTCGACCGCGAAGGCCCCGGAGGCGAGGGCTCGGTTGCGCTCGAGGAAGGCCTGCGCGGCCTGGGCATCGCGGCGGTTCCAGCGGGCGATCGTGACGTGAGGGTGGAATGCCCGGCGCTCGGGCTCGAGGCCGGCGGCGACGCAGGCGCGTTCGACCTTGGCGGCGAGCGCGGCGACCGGCTCTTTGGGCTGGACGCCGGCCCATAGCGCGCCGCCGTTGCGCTGTTCGAACATGCCGACGCCGCCCAAGCGCAGATCGAACGGCCCGGAGCGGATGCGCGACAAGGCGAGCGCGATGTCGTCGGCCAGCGGCCGCTCGACCTCGCCGATGAAGCGCAGTGTCAAATGCAAATTTTCGTCGCTGACCCAGCGCAGCTCGGGCGAGTCGCCCATCGCGTCGATCAACAGGTCGCGGATGTCCTCGGGCGGGCGGATGGCGACGAACAGCCGGTGCATGGGCTAGCTCCTAGCCGGCCGGAAGCTGGAGGGTGAGCCGGGGAGGTCTATCCGCCGGAATCGGCGCAAAGCACGTCGGCGAGGTAGAATTTGCCCGCGACCGATTGCAGCCGTTCGTGGGCGGAGGTCCGCCAGCCGCGCGCCTGGCAGAACTCGATCGCCCGGCGCGACATCATTTCGGCGGTGCCGGGCTGAACCTCGATGCGACTGCCGCGGGCGGCCGGAGCGACGAAATATTCGCTGGCGATGCCGCGGAGCGAGCCGCCGCCGCCGCCGGGCAAGGATGCGCCGGGCCCGGGGCCGCTGGGCGATGTCAGGATGGTGGCGACCGGACGCGCCGAGCGCACGTTCATGATCATCGAGGGCGTCGATTGGGTGATCTGCTTGCAGCCCGAGTATTTGGTGCCGCTGCAGAGCTCCCACTGAGTGCCCGCGGAGATGTTCACGCTGCGCACCTGGAAGGCCTCGCCGAATTGCGTTGGACCGACCACGGTCCGGCGCGCACCCCGGTAATGCCCCTTGTTGTAGAGCGTCGCCTCGGCGTCGGGCGCTTGCGGGGCCTGCGCGAACGCACCGGCGGACAGCAGCACAGCGCCGGCGGCCGCAGCGCTTAGCAATAGTCGCAACATCGTCTTCTCCCCACGCCGACGGCTATCAACAGTGTCCCAGCCGGGGATGTCAACGCCGGTTTCGCTTGAATCCCCCCTTGGTATCCACGATATATCTTCGGTGTGAAGGGCCATTCGCCCTTTCAGAGGAGATGAAATGCAGAACCAGTTCGACCCGCGTCAGCCGGCCGTAAGTACTGCGACCGTCGGCGTTCCACGCGCCACCCGCGATGTGGGCCTGCGGTCCTACATGCTGTCGGTTTACAATTATATGGCCTCGGGCGTGCTCCTGACGGGCATCGTCGCGATGCTGTTCGCGCCTTACGCGCGCGACGTTCTGATCAACTCGGCCGGCACCGGCATGAGCCCGATCGGCTGGATCATCATGCTGGCCCCACTGGGCTTCGTGATGGCGATGAGCTTCGGCCTCCACAGGATGTCGACGGCGACGCTGCAGATGCTGTTCTGGGCGTTCGCGACGGTGATGGGCGTGTCGATGTCGACCATCTTCATCACCTTTACCGGAGTGTCGATCGCGCAGACCTTCTTCGCGGTCGCGGTGGCCTTCCTCGGCCTGTCGCTGTGGGGCTACACGACCAAGAAGGACCTGTCCGGCTGGGGCACGTTCCTGATCATGGGCGTCGTCGGCCTGCTGGTGGCGATGGTCATCAACATCTTCCTGCAGTCGACCGCGATGCACTTCGCGATCAGCGCCATCGGCGTGCTGCTGTTCGCCGGCCTGACCGCCTACGACACGCAGAAGATCAAGAGCATGTACGCCCACGTCGCCGGCACCGACATGATGGGCAAGGTCGTGATCATGGGGGCGCTCAACCTCTACCTCGACTTCGTCAACATGTTCACCTTCCTGCTCAGCTTCATGGGCAACCGCGAGTAATCGGCGGTTTCTGAATCACCAGGAGGGCCGGCGGGTAAAACCGCCGGCCCTTTTCTCATGCGCCCAAATGCTTGCGGAAGAAGCGCAGGGTGCGCTTCCAGGCGAGGTCGGCGGCGGCCTTGTCGTAGCGCTCGGCCGAGGTGTCGTTGTTGAACGCGTGGTTGGCGCCTTGGTAGTTGAAGTAGGTGACGGGCTTGCCGGCGGAGCGCAACGCGGCGACCCACGGCCACAGGGTTTGCGCGATGCGGGCGTCGAGGCCGGCGTGGTGGATCATCAGCGGCGCCTGGACCCTGGGCGCTTCCGACGGGTCCGGGGCCGGGCCGTAATAGACGATTCCGGCGTCGAGCTGATCGCCGGCAGCGACCGCGAGGCGATTGACGAAGCCGCCGCCCCAGCAAAAGCCGACGGCGCCGACCTTGCCGCCGCGGCTGCTTTTCGACAGCTCGTCGAGCATCGCAACGGCGCTCGTTGTCGCGGCGCCGAGGTCGAGCTTACCGATCGCTTCGCGCGCGGCGTCCTCGTTGGCCGGTGTTCCGCCCGATGGCGACAGCATGTCGGGGGCGACGGCGCGAAAACCGGCCAGCGCGAGACGCCGGGCGACGTCCCGCGTATGCTCGTTGAGGCCGCGGTTTTCGTGAATGACCACCACCGTCGCCTTGAGCGACCGGGTGCGCGGCTCGGCGACGTAGGCTTTGTAGCCGTTGGCAAGCGCTTGTGTTCGGGCAGTCAGCCTTTTGTCGTCGGTTGCGACGATCGCGGCGGCGGCCGGGCTCGCGGCGATCGCTCCGATCAGCGCCTCGGCGGCGGCGACGCTGCCGGCCAGCGCGACCATCCGGCGCATGAACAGCCGGCGGTCCATGCCCTCGTGGGTGAAGCGGTCGTAGAGCGCGATCGCCTCGGCGCGGATGGTGGCGTTCATATGCTTGTCTCCCCCCTCGTCATTGCGAGGAGCGAAGCGACGAAGCAATCCAGCCCGAACAAAAGAAGCTGGATTGCCGCGCTTCGCTCGCAATGACGGTTTAGTCCTTAGGCCGGTTGCGGCTGCTTTGCCTGGATTTCGGCGATCAGCTTGCCGTCGATGTGCTTGGCACGGCGGTAGGCGTCGCGGTCGGTCATCCGCGCCGCATAGTCGGTGAACACGGGCGTCGGCTCGAGCAGCTTGAACTGCAGCATGAAATTGACGTTGGCGGCGACGAACAGATCGGCGGCGGTGAAACGGTCGGCGGCGATATAGTCGCGGCCGGTCAGCGCCTTTTCGAGGTTCGCGATGGCGAGGTCGTAGGTGCCGTAGCCGAACATCCGCTGGCGCTCGGGAGTCGGCTCCCAGCCCGCCGCCTTGTTGCTGAACGCGGCCTCGATGGGCCCCGAGGTGAAGAAGATCCAGCGGTAGTAATCGGCGCGCTCGGACGGCGGCGGCGCGAGGCCGGACTGGGGGAAGACGTCGGCGAGGTAACAGCAGATCGCCGCGACCTCGGTCACGACCTTGTTGCCGTGCTTGATGGCCGGGACCTTGCCCATCGGATTGATCGACAGATAGGGCTCGGCCTTCATCGTCGAGCCATATTCGAGGATTTCGGTCTGGTAGGGCTCGCCGACCTCCTCGAGCATCCAGCGGATCGTCTGCCCGCGCGACATCGGATGGGTGTAAAAGGTGAGGTCAGCCATTTGCGGTTCTCCTTGCTCAAGAACAAAGCAGGAACTAACAAATCTTCAGCGGTCGCTCAACCGCGCTCTCCGCGCCTCGGCGGAGTGGAGCCGCGTTCGCCGGCGCTCTCGTCGCGAAGCGAGCGGAATTGGCTGTCCTCGCTCCAATTGGGCCAGTCGGCGGAGTTGGCGAGGCCGTAGCCGACCGAGTGCAGCAGCTGCGCGTCCTGGACCATGCCGTCGAACCGCCACGCCCGGTTAAACTCGTCGTCGGGCTGGTGATAGCGCTTGGCGGTGTAATCGGCGGCGAGCGCATTGCCGCGCTCGATGCCGCCGTCGACGAGGTCGTTGCCGGGCGTAAAGGAGATTGCCGGCACGCCGACCTTGGCGAACGGGAAATGGTCGGAGCGGAAGAAGCTTCCGGCGCCCGGGTTGGGCTCGGGGGTGAACTGGCGGCCCTGCTTGGTCGCTTCGGCGATCAGCCGGTCGAGCAGGCCCAGCTTGGCGCTGCCGCGGATGCTGTAGTTGCGCGCCCGCCCCCAGGTGCCCATCACGTCGGTGTTGAGCACCCCGGCCGTCTTGCCGAGCGGGAACAGCGGGTTGGACGCATAATATTCGGAGCCCAGCAGGCCCTTCTCCTCGGCGCCGACGGCGAGGAACACCACCGAGCGCTGGGTGCGCGGGCGGCGGGCGAAGGCGCGCGCCTGCTCGATCAAATGGGCAATGCCGGTGCCGTTATCGACCGCTCCGTTGAAGATCCGGTCGCCGTTGGCGTCGGGCTGGCCGATCCCGAGATGGTCGTGGTGGGCGGTGTAGATCACCGTCTCGTCGGGGCGAGTCCGGCCCGGCAGCATCCCGGCGACATTGTACGATATGATCGTCTCGGTTTTGGCGTTGACGACCGCGTCCAGGCTCGACTTGAGGTCGATCGGCTGGAAGTCGCGGCGCTTGGCGGCTTGCTTGGCGGCTTCGAAATCGAGCCCCGCAGCGCGGAACAGAGCGACCGCGGTGTCGCGCTGGATCCAGCTTTCGAACGGCGTGTGCTCGGCGGCCGGGTTGGCCCGGACGATGTCGAACATGGTGATGGTGTTGCTGTTCTTGACCGTTGCCCAGCCGTAGGAGGCGGGTTCGGTTTCGTGGACGACCATGACTCCGGTCGCGCCGCGTCGCGCCGCCTCCTCATATTTATAGGTCCAGCGGCCGTAATAGGTCATCGCCTTGCCGTCGAAATTGCCTTCTCCGCCCTCGAAATCGGGGTCGTTGATGAGGACGACGAGGATCTTGCCGCGCACGTCCTGGCCCTTGAAATCGTCCCATTGCCGCTCGGGCGCCGCGACTCCGTAGCCGACGAAAACCAGCGGCGCGCCGTTGATCCGCACGGACTGCTGGCCGTGGGTCGGCGCCCGGACGGCGATCTGCTCGCTTTGGGTCAAGGGCATCGGCCCGGCCGGGGTCCGCAGCGAAAGCTGCGGAGCGGCGACGATGTCGGATTTCAGCAGCGGCACCCGCTGGGTCCACTGGCGCTTGCCGTCGACGATCTCGCCGCCGGGCCGCAGGCCGGCGGCCTTGAACCCGCGGACCAGATAATCGACCGTCATCCGCTCGCCGCGGGTCGCCGGGGCGCGGCCTTCGAAGGAATCGCCGCTGATCGTTTGAATGTGGCGCGACAGCCGCGCGGGGTCGAAGCGGGGCGCGTTCTGCGCGGCCAGCGGAGCCGCGGCGAGCGCCAGCGCGCTGCCTGCAAGCCAATGGATGCGAGTCATGTCGAAACCTACTCCCTGCTCGATGCCCTCCCGGGCAAGACGAGCCGAGCGGCAATAGGTTTCATTGGCCGGCGGCGGGGGCTCCGGCCGGGCGTTTGCGGTATTTGTCGAACCAGGCGAGATCGCCGCCGCCGGCGGAGAGAAAAGTCGAAACCGCCGCGGCGCGCAAGCCTTAGGCTTCGGCGTTGCCGTCCTTGGCCTTCGCCCCCGTCTTGCCGGCCGCGCCGGCCTTGGCCGCCTTGGCCTTCGCCTTGCTGACCTTGGGCGGCGCCGGAGTGATCTCGAACGCCGGCGCATTGTCCTTGACCCGAACCTTGACCTCGCCGCCGTTGACCAGCTTGCCGAACAGCAATTCCTCGGCCAGCGGCTGCTTGATCTTCTCCTGGACCAGGCGGCTCATCGGCCGCGCGCCGTAGAGCTTGTCGTAACCGCGCTCGGTCAGCCAGGCGCGCGCGTCCTCGTCGAGGTCGATATGGACGCCGCGATCGGCCAGCTGAAGCTCGAGCTGGAGGATGAACTTGTCGACGACCCGGGCGACGACCGCCGGCGGCAGGTATGAGAAGGGCACGATCGCATCCAAGCGGTTGCGGAACTCGGGCGTGAACATCTTCTTGACCGCGTCTTCCTGGGCGTCCTCGCGGCTCATCGCCCCGAAGCCGATGCCCTCGCGCGCCATGTCGGCGGCGCCGGCATTGGTGGTCATGATCAGGATCGAGTTGCGGAAATCGACCGTCTTGCCGTGGTGGTCGGTCAATTTGCCATGGTCCATGATCTGCAGCAGGATGTTGAACAAATCCTGGTGCGCCTTTTCGATCTCGTCGAGCAGGAGCACGCTGTGCGGGTGCTGGTCGATGGCGTCGGTCAGAAGGCCGCCCTGGTCGTAGCCGACGTAGCCCGGGGGCGCGCCGATCAACCGGCTGACCGAGTGGCGCTCCATATATTCGGACATGTCGAAGCGCTGCAGCGGGATGCCCATGATCGAGGCCAATTGGCGCGCGACTTCGGTCTTGCCGACGCCGGTTGGGCCGGAGAACAAATAATTGCCGATCGGTTTGTCGGGATCGCGAAGGCCGGCGCGCGACAGCTTGATCGCCGACGCCAGTTTCTCGATCGCCATGTCCTGGCCGAAAACGACGCGCTTGAGGTCGGCCTCGAGCGTTTCGAGGACGCGCTTGTCGTCGGTCGACACCGACTTGGGCGGGATCCGGGCGATGGTCGCGACGACGGCCTCGATCTCCTTGGGGGTGATGACCTTCTTGCGGCGCGACGGCGGCACCAGCATCTGCATCGCCCCGACCTCGTCGATGACGTCAATCGCCTTGTCGGGCAGCTTGCGGTCGTGGATGTAGCGGGCGCTGAGCTCGACCGCGCTCTTGATCGCGTCGGGCGTGTAGCGGACTCCGTGGTGCCCTTCGAATGAGGACCGCAGCCCGGCGAGGATCTTGATCGTGTCCTCGATCGTCGGCTCGTTGACGTCGATCTTCTGGAACCGGCGAAGCAGCGCGCGGTCCTTTTCGAAATGGTTGCGGAATTCCTTGTAGGTGGTCGAGCCGATGCAGCGGATCGTCCCCGACGACAGCGCCGGCTTGAGCAGGTTCGACGCGTCCATCGCCCCGCCGCTGGTCGCTCCGGCGCCGATCACGGTGTGGATCTCGTCGATGAACAGGATCGCATGCTCGAGCTTCTCGAGCTCGTTGACGACCGATTTGAGCCGCTCCTCGAAATCGCCGCGGTAGCGGGTGCCGGCGAGCAGCGCGCCCATGTCGAGCGCGTAGATGACGGCGGGCTTGAGGACTTCGGGGACGTCGCCCTCGATGATCTTGCGCGCCAGCCCTTCCGCGATCGCGGTTTTGCCGACTCCCGGATCGCCAACGTAGAGCGGGTTGTTCTTCGAGCGGCGGCAGAGGATCTGCACCGTGCGGTCGACCTCCGGCATCCGGCCGATCAGCGGGTCGACCTTGCCCTGGCGGGCCTTCTCGTTGAGGTCGACGGTGAATTGCTTGAGGGCGCTTTCCTTCTTTCCCTCGCCCTTGTCGCTCTTCTCCTCGGCGCCGCTGACCTCGCGCGTTTCGGCGGGAGTGTCCCCCTTGCCGACGCCATGGCTGATGTAGGTGACCGCGTCGAGCCGGCTCATGTCCTGCTGCTGGAGGAAGAAGACCGCGTAACTTTCGCGCTCGGAGAACAGAGCGACGAGCACGTTGGCGCCGGTGACCTCGTCGCGGCCCGACGACTGGACGTGGAGGATCGCGCGCTGGACGACGCGCTGGAAGCCGCTGGTCGGGGTCGGGTCGGTGCCGTTGTCGGCGACCAAAGCGCCGAGCTCATTGTCGAGATATTGCTTGACGCTGGCGCGCAGCTCGTCGCGGCTGACCCCGCACGCGGCCATCACCTTCGACGCATGCTCGTCGTCGACCAGAGCGATCAGCAGATGCTCGAGGGTCGCATATTCGTGGCGGCGCCGGCTCGCTTCCCCAAGCGCGTTGTGGAGGGTTTGTTCGAGCTCGCGGGCGAAACTGGGCATTTACTCGGGACTCCGCGCCCGCTCGGACCTGGCGGGCTCACCCCCAATGTCATACGGAGAGGGCTCGCAATCAAGAGCGAACACCGGCATTCGGTGGATTATCGCCGGTTCAGCGCTTGAACAGCTCTTCAGCGGCCGAGCGGTCGCGGTTGACCCGCTCGATATGCGCCTCAACCCGGGCGATTTCGGCTTTCAGGGTCGCGATTCGCTCGTTGAGCTCCTCGATCGACAGCGGATCGAGGTCCTGCTTGATGAGCCCGGCCAGCGGATCGGCGGGTTTGTCCGGGAACAGCTCGTCGAGGTCCATGGGGTCAAATCGTTGACCCGCGGGGGCGCGGTGTCAATAAGCTCAGGCCAGGTGACCAGCGCAATTCCTTCCCACATGCGGGCGGTCGTGGCGCCGCAGCCGGACGGCGCCGAGGAGCTCGGCGTGACCGAGCGGCCGGTGCCTCGGGCGGGGCCGGGCGAGGTGCTGATCGAGGTCGCCGCGGCGGGGGTCAACCGGCCCGATATCCTGCAGCGGCGCGGGCTTTACCCGCCGCCGGCGGGTGCGCCGGACATCCTCGGGCTCGAAGTCGCCGGAACGGTGGTCGAAGCCGGGGCGGGGGCCGAGGAGCTGGCCGGCGAGCGGGTGTGCGCTCTCGTCGCGGGGGGCGGCTATGCCGAATATTGCGTGGCTCCGGCGGGGACCTGCTTGCCGGTCCCTGAATTGCTCAGCCTGACCGAAGCGGCGGCGATGCCCGAGACGCTGTTCACTGTGTGGGTCAATCTGTTCGAGCGCGGCTTCGCGGCCGACGGCGACACGGTGCTGGTCCACGGCGGCACCAGCGGCATCGGCACGATGGCCATTGCGCTCGGCAATCTGTTCGGATTGACGGTGATCGTCACCTGCGGCTCCGCCGAGAAATGCGCCCGGGCGGTGGAGATCGGCGCGGCGGCGGCAATCAACTACAAGACCCAGGATTTCGTCGCCGAGGCGAAGCGGCTGACCGGCGGCCGCGGCGTGGCGGTGGTGCTCGACATGGTCGGCGGCGATTATCTGCCGCGCAACCTCGCTGCGTTGGCCGACGAGGGGCGGCACGTGTCGATCGCCTTCCAGCGCGGAGCCAAGGCCGAGCTGGTGATCCCCGAGATCATGACCCGGCGTCTGACTCTGACCGGATCGACGCTCCGGCCGCGCACCGTCGAGTTCAAGACGATGGTCACCGACGAGATTTTGAAGACCGTGTGGCCCTATGCAGAGGGCGGGCGGCTGAAGGCGGTGATCGACAGCGTGTTCCCGCTCGACAAGGCGGCGGACGCGCACGCTCGAATGGAAGCTGGCGAGCATGTCGGCAAAATCGTGCTGGAGATGCGCTAGCACCCGAACGAAGCTTTGTTCACGCAGAGGCGCGGAGACGCGGAGACGAAGGCTGTTGTCACGCACGGTCTCTCCGCGCCTCCGCTTCTCCGCGTGAACCAATTAGCGGATTGCTCCGCTCGCTCCAAAAGCCTAAATGGAGCCAACGCGGCCGCTCCGAAGGGGGCGGCCCTATTCATTTTTACGGAGTTTACAGTGGCGCAGCCCCTCATGCCGCATGCGACCGCCTCGTGGCTGGTCGAGAATTCATCGCTGACCTTCGAGCAGATTGCCGAATTCTGTGGCCTCCACATCCTCGAAGTGCAGGCGATCGCCGACGACACCGCGGCGACCAAGCTGACCGGGCGCGACCCGATCCGCGCCGGCGAGCTGACCCACGAGGAAATCGAGAAGGGCCAGGCCGACCCCGACTATCGCCTGACCATGCACAAGGCGCCCGACCCGGTCCGCCGTACCCGCGGGCCGCGCTACACCCCGGTCAGCAAGCGCCAGGACAAGCCCGACGGAATCGCCTGGATCATCCGCAACCACCCCGAGGTCAGCGACGGCCAGATCAGCAAGCTGATCGGGACGACGCGCACCACCATCGCCGCGATCCGCGAGCGCAGCCACTGGAACATGGCCAACATCCAGCCCAAGGACCCGGTGACTCTCGGCCTCACCAGCCAGCGCGAGCTCGACGCCGCGATCGCCAAGGCGGCCAAGGCCGCGGGAACGCCGGCCTATGTCGATACGACGCTGGACAGCGACCGGATGGCGCTGATCGACGAGCTTCGCGCCGAGCGCGACCAGCACGCCCGCGACGCCGAAGCGGCGCTTGCCGCGGCGGAAGCTGCCGAGGCTGCTGAAGCGGCGGGCGGGACGCCCGAGCTGGCGTCGGACGAGATCATGCCGGGGGTCAAGGACCCGTTCAAGCGCGCGTAAGTTCTCCCTCCCCTCGATGGGGAGGGCCGGGGAGGGGTGGAGTCTCCGCAAAAAGCTGTGCATCGCCACCGTCACCTCCACCCGACCCTCCCCCATCGAGGGGGAGGGCTTGCGGCTTGATTCGGCAGGGTTAGGGGGTCAAAGCTGCCGGCATGGACGCTTCCGAACCCGCATCCGAACTGAGCTTCGAGGCGGCGCTTGCGCGGCTCGAGGAAATCGTCCGGCTGCTCGAGCGCGGCGAGGCGCCGCTCGACCAGTCGATCGAGCTGTACCAGGAAGGCGACCGCCTGAAGCGCCATTGCGAGGCGCGGCTGAAGGCCGCCCAGGCGCGCATCGAGCAGATCGCGTTCGGCGCCGACGGCAAGCCCTCGGGCACGACCCCGTTCGATGGGAGTTGAGATCATCGACCGCTCGCGGGCGGACTTCGAGGCCGAATCGAACCGCCTGTCCGCCGAGATCGACAGCTTCTTTTCCCGGCTGCTCGAGAACAATGGCGACGCCCGCGACCGCTTGTACGAGGCGATGCGCCACGCGGCGGTCGGCGGCGGCAAGCGCCTTCGCCCGCTGCTGACCAGCGCCGCCGCGCAACTGTT
Source organism: uncultured Sphingomonas sp. (assembly GCA_964430865.1). GTDB lineage: Bacteria > Pseudomonadota > Alphaproteobacteria > Sphingomonadales > Sphingomonadaceae > Sphingomicrobium. The sequence goes on along the minus strand of CAYSHL010000040.1, from coordinate 489 downwards.
CGCCATCGACCCCGAGCGAGCGCTGCGAGTGGGCGCGGCGATCGAGGCGATCCACGTCTATTCGCTGATCCACGACGATTTGCCGTGCATGGACAATGACGATTTGCGGCGCGGCAAGCCGACCGTCCACAAGGCGTTTGGCGAGGCGGAAGCGGTGCTTGCCGGCGACAGCCTGCACGCGCTGGCGTTCGAGATTCTCGCCCATCCCGCGACACACGAAGACCCGCACGTCCGGTCCGACCTGGTGTTCGAGCTGGCGCGCGCCGCGGGTCCCAGCGGAATGGCGGGCGGGCAGATGATGGACCTGGTCGCCGAAGGGCAAGAGCTCGACATTCCGGCGATCACACGCCTTCAGCAGCTCAAGACCGGCGCGCTGATCGAATATTCGGTCGAGGCGGCGTGCATCATGGTCCGGCTCGCGGAAAGCGCTCGAACGCCGTACCGCGGCTATGCGCGCAACATCGGCCTGGCGTTCCAGATCGCCGACGA
>CAYSHL010000039.1:0-16251 GCA_964430865.1 uncultured Sphingomonas sp. | reverse complement strand
GCTCGAACGCCGCCTTGTCGGTGATCGGGTTGCCCCATTCGGGCCATTCGCCGGGTGTCAGCGGCAAAGTGTCGTCGAGCATCGTATTCAGCACGTCGACGAACGGCACGTCGGCGACCACCGCGCCCCACAGTTCGGGATTGCTGTTGGCGACCGCGCCCATCAACTCGCCGCCGGCCGATCCGCCCTGGATGGCGATGTTGCCGGGCTTGGTGAATTTGGCCTCGATCAGCCCCTTCGCCGCGTCGACGAAGTCGTTGAAGCTGTTGGCGCGGTGCTCGAGCTTGCCTTGCAGGAACCAGTCGTAGCCCAGATCGTCGCCGCCGCGGATGTGGGCGATGGCATAGGCCCAGCCGCGGTCGAGCAGGCTGATCCGGCTGGTCGAGAAGCTCGGCGGGACCGCGTAGCCGTAGGCGCCGTACGCATAGAGCATCAGCTTGCCCTCGCCGTCCGTGTTGAAATCCTTCGGATAGACCACCGACACCGGCACCCGCTGGCCATCGCGCGCGGGAACCATCAGCCGCTCGGTCCGGTACTTCGACGGGTCGTAGCCCGACGGGATTTCCTGGACCTTGAGCGTCTCCAGCTCGCCGCTCGCGGGGTGATAATCGTAGACCGTCTGCGGAGTCACCATCGACGAATAGGCCAGGCGATAGGCTTGCGGAGCGAACTCGAGGTTGCCGCCGAAGCCGGCGCTGTAGCTCGCCTCCGGGAACGGAATCCGCGTTTCCTCACCCGAATATGTCCGCAGCACCAGCTGGTCGAGGCCGTCGACCCGCTGGCTGATCGCCAGATGGTCGCGGTAAGACGTGAGGTCACGCAAATAGACGCGATCGGAGCCGGGGATCACGGTCTTCCACTCGCCGGGCGCCGCGGGGTCGGCCTCGGCCAGGCGGAAATTCACATGCTCGTCGTTGGTGACGATCCACAGCTTTCCATGCGCGGAATCGACCGAATATTCTCGCTTTGCCCGGCGCGGCGAGATCAGGACGGGCGGCGCGGTCGGGTCCGACGCCGGAACTAAGCGCACCTCGGTCGTCGCATTGTCGCCGGTGGCGATGAAGATCAGCTCGCGGTCCTGGGACTTCGTCACGGAGACCGAAAAGCCCAGCTCCTCGGTTTCCTCGTACAGCGTCACGTCCTCGTCGGCCGGCGCTCCGAGCCGGTGGAATCGCGCGCGGTAGCTGCGCCAATTCTCGTTGACCTCGTTGAACACAATGCCTTGGCTATCGCTCGACCACACCGGCCGGCCGATGCCGACGTCGGTCACCGTCTCGATGTCCTCGCCCGTGGCGATGTCGCGAATCCGAAGCTTGAACCGCTCGGAGCCATTGTCGTCGACCAGCACCGCCAGCAGCTTGCCGTCGGGGCTCACGTCGAGCGCACCCAGGCGGAAATATTCCTTGCCCTCGGCTTCGGCCGGCTCGTCGTACAGGAGTTCAGTCTCACTCCCTCCCCCTGGATGGGGGAGGGCTGGGGTGGGGGTGGCGGTGGCGGCCTCCCGGCCCTGTCCGGAGACACCGCCCCTCCCCAACCCCTCCCCATTGAGGGGAGGGGCTAACGGATCGGACGCCACTCTCTTGCGAAACCAGCGGCGGTATTGCGCCCCCGGCGAGTACGCCCACCAGTAGAGCCAGTCGCCGTCGCGGACCGGGACCGAGCTTTCGTCCTCCTTGATCCGTCCCTTCATCTCCTCGAACAGCGCGTCGACCAGTCCTTCGTGCGGCTGCATCGCCGCCCGGAAATAGTTGTTCTCGGCCTGCAGATAGGCGAGCACCGCCTCGTCCTGGACGTGCGGATATCCGGGGTCGCGAAGCCAGTGCCACGGGTCCTCGATCGTCTGCCCATGCGCCTCATAGCTGTAGGGTCGGGGCTCGGCTCGGGGCGGGGCGGGGAGGGTGACGGTGTCCATAAGGCGCCTCTTAACGCCGTCGCGCCCGACAGGAAGCGCAAAGGCGAGCGCGGGATTCGACAAGTCCCCCGCAAGCGCTACCGTGCGGCCCAGGGAATGGAGGCGGGAATGACAGCTTTTCGGATTGCGCTCGGCATCGCTGTTCTGGCGATGGCCGGGCCGGCGGCGGCGCAACAGAGCCCGGACCATGCGCAGGCGCGGCAGATCTTCGAGAAGATCATCACCTTCCGGACCTCGCAGGGCCAGGGCCAGGTGCCGGCCATGGTCCGCTACCTCGAAGGCGTGCTTCGCGACGGCGGAGTGGCGGCCGCCGACATCGCCAAGCTGCCGAAGGGCGAGACGGTCGCCATGCTGATCCGCATCCCGGGCAGCGACAGAGCGGCCAGGCCGCTGCTGTTTTCGGCCCACATGGACGTCGTCGATGCGCGCCCCGAGGACTGGAAGCGCGATCCGTACAAGCTGATCGAGGAGAACGGCGATTTCTACGGCCGCGGCTCGATCGACAATAAGGCCGGCGTCGTCGCGCTCGTGACGACCATCCTGCGCTTTCAAAAGGAACGCGTGAAGCCGCGGCGGACGCTGGTCTTCGCCTTTGTCGGCGATGAAGAGACCAGTCTCGACGAGCCCGACGGAACGACCCGCCAGATCGCCGCCCACCCGTGGGTGAAGACCGCCGAATATGCGATCAACACCGATGCCGGCGGCGGCCTTCTCGATCCCGACGGCAAGCCGATCATCTACCTCGTTCAGGGGGCCGAGAAGACCTACGCGACCTTCGAGCTGACGGTCACCAACAAAGGCGGCCACAGTTCTCGCCCGCGCTCCGACAATGCGATCTATGACCTCGCCAAGGCCGTCACTCGGATCGGCGAATACCGCTTCCCGGTGATGGCGAACCCGCTCACCCGCGCCTATCTTGGAGCGGTCGGCAAGGTCACTCCCGGCGTGGCGGGCGAGGCGCTGCGGCGCTTCGCGGCCAACCCGCAGGACGCGGCCGCCGCCGATGCCATCGCCACCGACGCCGAGTTCGTCGGCACGACGCGCACGACCTGCGTCGCGACGATGCTGAACGCCGGACATGCCGAGAACGCTTTGCCGCAAAAGGCCGTCGCGACCGTCAATTGCCGGATCTTCCCGGGCGTCTCGGTCGAGGACGTCCAGCAGCAACTCGGCAAGCTGGTCGCCGACCCCAAGGTGGCGATCACGGTCGTCGGCGCGCCCGTCGCCAGCCCGGTTTCCGAGCTTCGGCCCGACGTCGAGCAAGCCATCGCCGCCTCCATCCGCAAGCGCTACCCGGGCGTGCCCCTGACGCCCTATCTGGAGTCCGGCGGCACCGACGGCCTCGTCTACCGAAGCGTCGGCATCCCCACCTGGGCCTCGTCCGGAGTGTTCATCAAGCCCGACGAGATGTTCGCCCACGGCCTGGACGAGCGCATCCCGGTCAAGAGCTTCTACGACGGGATCGAGCACCTCTATGACCTCGCCCGGAGTCTCGGCGGTGGCTAGGGCCGCACCGGGCCCGCCGCTTGTGCCGGCTCCCGCTAGCGTAAGAAGCCGGCGATGCCCGGCCGCGCCGACCGCCTCGCCGCCCTTGCGGCTGACTACGCCTTCGGCGGCGCTTCCACTCCGGACCAGGCCTGGACTTGCGGCGGCATCCGCGCGCCCTTCGGCTTGAACGCGGCCACCGACCGGTTGAGCTCAGACAGCTCGCTCGCGCCGAACACGACCGACGTGGCGCCGATGTTCTCGAGCAGGTGCGGCATTTGCGTCGTTCCGGGAATTGGAACGATCCACGCCTTTCGCGCCAGCAGCCAGGCGAGTGCGATCCGCGCGGGCGTCGTTTGCTTGCGCGCCGCCCACGACCGCAGCAACTCCACGAGCTTGAGATTATGCGGCAGATTGGCCGGCGACATGCGCGTCGTGCCGCTCCGGAAGTCGCCCTTGGCGAAGGTCGTCGTCGCGTCGATCGCTCCGGTGAGGAATCCATAGCCCAGGGGAGCGAATGGCACGAAGCCGATTCCCAACTCCTCGCACAACGGCAGGATCGACTGCTCCGGTCCGCGCCACAGCATCGAATATTCGTTCTGAACCGCGCTGACCGGCAGCTCGGCATGCGCCCGCCGCAATGTCCTGGGTCCCATTTCCGACAAGCCCCAGTGGAGCACCTTGCCCTGTGCCCGCAGGTCCTTGATTGCGCCCGCGACATCCTCGATCGGCACCGTGGGGTCGACTCGGTGCTGGTAGAGCAGGTCGATGCGGTCGGTTCGCAGGCGCTTCAGCGAGCCCTCGACCGCACGTTTGATGTGCGCGGGCCGGCTGATCAGCCCGTCACCCTGCTTGCCGGTCTGAAGGTCGACATTGAAGCCGAACTTGGTCGCAATGACGATGTTGTTGCGAAACGGCGCGATCCCTTCGCCGAGGATCCGCTCGACCTCGTGCGGCCCATAGACTTCCGCCGCATCGTAGAAGGTCAGGCCGCGATCGTAGGCCGCGCGGATGATTCTGATCATCTCTGAGCGGCTTGGAATCGTCGTCTGGAAGGTTCGGCTCATGTTCTGAACGCCAAGCCCGATAGCCGACACCTCGAGCGCGCCCAGCCGGCGGCGGCCGGCAAGCCGTGCGGGCTCGGGCGATTGGGGGGCGAGCCTCTCAAGCGGTCCGGGTTGGGCCGCGGCGGGCCAAATTCCGCCGAGCAACGGCAGGGCCGCGGCCAGCCCGCCAGCTCCCAGAAGATTGCGGCGGCTCAGTCCGCGGGAATTTTCCATGTCAGGCTCCCATTTTGAGTATGGAGGCAATAAACGGACGCTCGGGCGTTTGGAGCCGCTGAATCTTGCTGACTTGGAAGGGCGTGAAGCTGCAATGACGTTGCAACCGGACATCGCTCGGATTTCGCTTCCCGGCCTTTCCGTCGTTCACTGCATGCTGCCGCCCTGGGAGGTGGGGGAATATGTCTCGCGCTCCGCTCCCTTCTCGGTCGGAGTCTCGTTTTCCGCCCAGCTGTGCGAGGTCGAGATCGGCGGCCGCGGGCTGTCGCGTGAAGTCGGGGCGGGAAGCAATGTAGTCACCGACGGTGAGGCGCCCTCCTGGCTTCGGGTCGCTCAGCCCAGCAACCTCGTCGAAGTCAGCGCCGACGCGGCGTTGCGGACCTCGGTGGCGGCCGAATACTCGGTTCCGGACAGCGCCGATCTCGGCGATCTAGTGGCGCCCGAGGATCCCATTACCTGGGCATTGGCGGCCCGGCTGCGCCTTCTCGCCCGAAGCGCGAATCCGCCTTCGCCGCTGGAGGTCGAGACTTTGGTCAGGCGCTTCTACGCGCGAATTCTGGAGCTCAAGTTCGGCGGCAAGGTTAAGGCCAAGGGCAATGGCGGCCTCGATCCGCGCCGCACGGCCCGCGTGGCCGACTATATCGACGCGCACCCGCACGGCAAGATTAGCCTGGACGCGCTCGCCGACGTCGCGGCGCTGAGCCCGTTCCACTTTCACCGCAGCTTCCGCCGCACGTTCGGCTGCACGCCCCACCATTATGTCGCGATGCGAAAGGCCCGGCTCTCCCCGGACTCGTGAGACGCCCGCAATTGCCGTCGCCACCGGGCGCGCTTAGACCGGGTCCCGGAGACCCGCCGCTTATGTCCAGCTACGCCGACCGCCTCGCCGCCCTTCGCGAGCAATTGAAGGCCGACCGCCTCGACGGCTTCGTCGTGCCGCTGACCGACGAGCATATGAGCGAATATGTCGGCTCCTACGCGCAGCGGCTGCAGTGGCTGACCGGCTTCGAGGGCTCGGCCGGCTCGGCGGTCGTGCTTCCCGAGGAGGCCGCGATCTTCGTCGACGGCCGCTACACGCTCCAGGTCCGTGCACAGGTCAGCGCCGACCAGTGGAGCTACCAGTCGGTGCCTGAGACCAGCATCACCGACTGGCTCAAGGAGCACGCTCCGGAAGGCGCCCGCATCGGTTACGACCCGTGGCTCCACAGCCGCGACTGGGTCAAGAAAGCCGGCGAGACTCTGAGCACTCGCGGCGCCGAGCTGGTCGCCGTCAAGCGCAACCCAATCGACGCGGTGTGGGACGACCGGCCCGAAGCCTCCAAAGCCCATCTGATCGTCCACCCCGACCAATATGCGGGCCAGAGCGCGGCCGAGAAGCGCACCGAGATTGCCGACTGGCTGACCAAGCAGAAAGCCGACGCGGCGGTGCTGTCCGCGCTCGATTCGATCGCCTGGGCGTTCAACGTCCGCGGCGCCGACGTCGCCCGCACCCCGGTCGCGCTGGCCTACGCGCTCGTCAACGCCGACGGCACCGCCGATTTGTTCGTCGCCGGCGAGAAGATCGGCCCCGACGTCCGTCAGCACCTCGGCAACGGAGTCCGCCTCCACGAACGCTCGGAGTTCGAGCCGGCGCTGGCGCAGCTCGCCGGCAAGACCGTCGCCGTCGACCCCGAGCGCGCGGTCGCCGCGATCTTCGAGGCGCTCGAGAAAGCCGGCGCCAAGGTGATCGCGGTGCGCGACCCAACGGTGCTGCCGAAAGCGATCAAGAACCCCGCCGAAATCGCCGGCCACCAGGCCGCCCAGGCCCGCGACGGCGCCGCGATCAGCCGCTTCCTCAAATGGGTCGAGGCCGAGGCCCCCAACGGCGAGGTCGACGAGCTTACCGCGTCCGACCGCCTCGAAGCGCTGCGCAAGGAAAACCCCGAGCTCCGCGACCTGTCGTTCGACACCATCTCCGGCGCCGGCCCCAACGGCGCCATCGTCCACTACCGCTCGTCGGAGAAGACCAACCGCAAGCTCGAGCCGGGCACGCTCTACCTCGTCGATTCGGGCGGCCAATATGTCGACGGCACCACGGACATCACCCGCACCGTCCCGATCGGCGAGCCGACCGACGAGATGCGCGACCGCTTCACGCGAGTCCTCAAGGGCCACATCGCCGTCGCCACCGCGCTGTTCCCCAAGGGCACGCGCGGCAGCCAGCTCGACAGCTTCGCCCGCCGCCCGCTGTGGGAAGCGGGCCTAGATTACGCCCACGGCACCGGCCACGGAGTCGGCAGCTTCCTCTCGGTCCACGAAGGCCCGCAGCGCATCGCCCCCGCCGGCAGCTCGCAATCGGGCGGCGACGAGCCGCTCCAGCCGGGCATGATCCTCAGCAACGAGCCCGGCTATTACAAGAGCGGCGAATACGGCATCCGCATCGAAAATCTCGTGCTGGTCGTCGACAAGCAGGTCGCCGGCGCGGAAAAGGCAATGCTCGGCTTCGAGACCCTGACCCACGCGCCGATCGAGCGCCGCCTGATCGTCCGCGAGATGCTCGGCGAGTCCGAGCTGGCCTGGCTCAACGCCTACCACGCCGACGTCCTCGCCAGGATCGGGCCCCGACTCGAGGCCGAAGACCGAGCCTGGCTGGAAGCCGCCTGCGCGCCCCTCTAATCCTCCCCGGAACGGGGAGGGGGACCAGCCTTAGCCGAAGGCGATGGCTGGTGGAGGGGGCCCTTCGCATCCCGCGCCGCCGCCTTCCGCCGCTTCAGATTCTCCCGCAGCGCTTTGGCGAGCCGCTCCTCGCGCTCTTTTTTCCTGTCGGCCACGCCCCCACCTAGCACGTCGGCAAGCCGGGTTGACACATGCGCGCCCTCCCGGTCAAAGGCGCGGCTTCCTGACAGTGCTGCCGTAGCTCAGTGGTAGAGCGCATCCTTGGTAAGGCTGAGGTCGTGAGTTCAATCCTCACCGGCAGCACCATTTCCGCGCACAGCCGGTCCGGGGGACCGGCGAGCCCGGAAATCCGCCGGATTGCCGGGGGACATCCGAGGACGAAAGTCCTCAGCGGCCATGCCGGGGCATGGCGAAGCAGGCGGTTCGAGCCGAGCTGATCCGGGGACCAGCGAGCATGAGGATTCTCCCCAGCGGCCGCGGTTACCTGAGCTAGAGCTGAGCGGATCGGCCGATATAGAAGCCAACCGCCGGTGGGCTACGCTCCTGCTCGACCTGCCAGCTGGCGCCGTCATATTCGTCCTGCAGATCCTTGTCGGCTACACTGTACTGCAATTGCGTTCCTGGCTGGCAGCCAAGCTTGGGAAGCAATTCGCGCAATGCTGTCCGCGTCGCCTCCACGTCATTGGTCTCAACATCGATCCCGCAGGACTGGACCTCGCGCCTGCCGTCAGCGCCCTCATCCCCCATGCCCGTCCCGCCGCCAGTTACTTCGCCGAGTCCCAATCGCTCCAATTCGTCAATGATCGGGTCTTCATATTTGTCTCCGCGATCGATCGGTCCGAGCGGCTCGGGAAAGAAGATGAAGATCAACCCAGATTCAGAACCAGCCATTTCGTCATCCTCACGCAACTGAAGAGGTTGGGCGTACGTATTACTGACCCGACGCACCTTATGTCCGCAATGGTTCAAAAACCGTCACTATCGCCGGAAAGCGCCGCTAATCGTAGCTCGGCTCGAGCAGTCCATCGATCACATGGTGCTGGATCACCTGCTGCAGCTCGTCCGTGACGCGGTAGGTGAGATGATCGCGGACTCGCGGCGGCAGGCTGTCGAGATAGGCTTGCGTGACCTGCAGATCGTGGTGGTTGGCGTTGGTCCCGTCCGGAGCATCGGCGGCGACGACCAGCACCGGCCGCCGCTCGTCCGACCGGTTCGCGGTGCCGCGGTGGATGGTCAGCGCCGACCTTGCGGAGATGTCGCCGCGCTGCGGCAATTTCTGCACCGAGCGGGCGATGTACCGGTCCCACAGGCTCTTGTCGGGGAACATGTCGTCCTTCGCTCCGCTGATGTCGTCCCACTGCGTTCCGAGCGCGATCTCGAACGCGCCATGCTCGAGCTTGCAATCGATCGCCGGCAGGTTGAACGCGAGTGAGTTCAGCCGCCGCCCCTTAAGTGTCGCTTCGGGCGAGGGGAAATCCCGGTGCCACGGCTGGTCGGCCGCGCCCGGGAACGGGATGTCGAAGCCGATCTCGACAATCTTGTAGTTGGGGCCGAGCACCGCCTCGCACACCGCGACGAACCACGGGTGGGTGGCGATGTCGACGAAGCCGCGGACCCGCTCCGGCTGGACCTCCACGTACCAGCGCTGCGGCCCGCGCGGCAGCGCGCCGCCTGGGACCGCTTTGGCCTCCTCGAACAGGGTCATGATGTCTTCGTGCATCGCGTCCGCCCACTCGGGCGTGAAGGCTCCTTTCAGGCCGATGATGCCGTCGCCGTAGAGGCCGCCCATGATCGCCGCGACGTCGTAGTCCTGCGCCACCCGCGCCTCCTTCATTGGCGGCGTCGAAGATATCACCTTTGGCTTGCCATGCGAGCGGCGATCAGCTTGGGAACCGCAGGCGATGCGATTTTTCTCGGACAATGCGGCGGCCGCGCACCCGGCGGTGATCGACGCCATCGCCGCCTCCAACCGGATCGACACCGCCTACGACGGCGACGAATGGAGCCTCAAGCTCGACGCCGCTTTCTCCGACCTGTTCGAGACCCAGGTGCGGGCGCTTTGGGTGACCACAGGGACCGCCGCGAACTGCCTCGCGCTCGCCGCTTTGTGCCCGCCTTTTGGCGGCATCGTCTGCTCCGAGGATGCTCATATCGAGGTCGATGAAGCTGGCGCTCCGGGCTTTTTCACCGGGGGCGCCAAGCTGATCCTGGTCGACGGGCCGGGCGCCAAGCTAACGCCCGAGGCGGTGAGCGCAGCGATCGACCGCATCAGAAAAGACGTCCACCAGGTCCAGGCGCACGCTCTGTCGATCACCAACGCGACCGAATATGGGCTGACCTTCTCCGCCGGCGAAGTCGCGGCGCTCGGCGAGCTGGCGCGGGCGCACAAGCTCGGCTTCCACATGGATGGAGCGCGCTTCGCCAACGCCATCGCTTCGACCGGAGCCAGCCCGGCCGACCTGACCTGGCGCGCCGGGGTCGACGCTTTGTCGTTCGGATTCGTCAAGAACGGCGGCCTCAACGCCGAGGCGCTGATCCTGTTCAGGACTGAGCTCGCCGACGAAATCCTCGTCCGCCGCAAGCGCGCCGGCCATCTGCTGTCGAAAGGGCGGACGCTGGCCGCTCAGATCCTCGCGCTGCTCAAGGACGACCTGTGGCTGGCCAATGCGCGCGCCGCCAATTCCGCGGCGCAAGGTCTCGCCGAGGCCGCGGGCGACCGCCTGCTCTACCCGGTCGAGGCCAATGAGCTGTTCCTCCGAGCCACTGCCGAGGAGGCCGCGCAGCTGCGTTCGCAAGGTTTCGACTTCTACGACTGGGGCGAGGGCGAAATTCGCTTCGTCACCAGCTGGGACTCGACCAGCGAGGCGGTCGCCCAGCTCGCGGCGGCGATCCGCGCCCTGTGAATCCTCGCGCCCGGCCCGATCTGTCGATCGTCATCCCGTTCATCGTCTTCACCAGCATCTGGGGCACGACCTGGATCGTCATCCGCGACCAGCTGGGCGAAGTCCCGGCGCAATGGTCGATCACCTACCGCTTCCTGATCGCCGCCGCCGCGATGGCGGCGGTGACCCGGTGGAAAGGCGAATCGCTGCGGCTTCCCCGGGCCGGAATCGCCGCCGCGGCGGTCCTCGGCTTCCTGCAGTTCGTCATCAACTTCACCGCCGTCTATCTCGCCGAGCAGCACATCACGTCGGGGCTGGTGGCGACGGTCTTCGCGCTGCTGCTGATCCCCAACAGCCTGCTCGCCTGGGCTTTCCTCGGGCAGAAGCCCGGCACGCGCTTCGTCGTCAGCTCTTTGTTCGCGGTGACCGGCGTCGCATTGCTGTTCGCGCACGAGCTCGGCGAGCATCCCGCGCGCGCCGACCAGATCCTGCTCGGCATCGCGCTGACTCTGGTCGGAGTGCTCGGGGCTTCGGCGGCCAACGTCTACCAGGCGCTCGAACAAGTGAAGCGCTTTCCGCTGTTCACGCTGCTGACCTGGGCGATGCTGTTCGGAGCGCTGATGGACGGCGCCATCGCGATCGTCTTCACCGGACCGCCGGCGATCGAGTGGCGGCTCGGCTATTGGCTCGGGCTGCTCTACCTGGCGATCTTCGCCTCGGCGCTCGCGTTCAGCCTTTATCTGCCGGTGGTCCGCAAAATCGGGCCCGGGAAGGCGGCTTATTCGAGCGTCCTCGTCCCGATCATCGCGATGGGCTTCTCGACCGCGCTCGAAGGCTATCGCTGGACCCCGACGGCTGCCGCCGGGGCGGTGCTCGCGCTTGGCGGAATGCTCGGCGCGCTCAGCCGCTCGCGCTCGGTTGTGCCGGCTCCCGACGCCGCCTAAGCCCGCGCTTTACATGGACGCCAGAACAATCCCCGAAGAGCCGCGCGCGCCGGCCCACGCCACCATCCGCCGCGAGGATTACCGCCCGCCCGACTGGCTGGTGCCGGAGGTCGAGCTGTCCTTTGCCCTCCAGCCGGAGGGCACCCTGGTCAGCGCGAGGCTGACCGTCCAGCGCAACGGCGGGCACAATCGCCCGTTGCGGCTCGACGGCGACGAGCTGTCGCCGCGGTCGGTAACGGTGAACGGCGGCGAAGCGCGCTGGTCGATGGACGGGCCGGCTCTGGTCGTCGACATCGACGGCGATAGCGCCACGGTCGAGACCGCCGTCGACATCGCTCCCGACCGGAACACCAAGCTCACCGGCCTCTACGCGTCGGGCGGCGGGCTCTACACCCAGTGCGAGGCCGAAGGCTTCCGGCGAATCACCTTCTTCCCCGACCGCCCCGACGTGCTGAGCCGCTACCGGGTGCGGATGGAAGCCGACGCGGCCGCTTTCCCGGTACTCCTGACCAACGGCAATTGCGTCGATTCCGGCACGGGGGAGGGCGGCCGCCACTGGGCGCAATGGGAGGATCCATTCCCCAAGCCCTGCTATCTGTTCGCTTTGGTCGCCGGCGACCTCGCGCCCAACCGCGCCACTTTCACCACCATGTCGGACCGCAAGGTCGACCTCGCGATCTGGGTGCGCGAGGCGGACCTGCCCAAGACCGCGCACGCGATGGATAGCTTGAAGGCGGCGATGGCGTGGGACGAGCGCGTCTACGGCCGCGAATATGACCTCGATTTGTTCAACATCGTCGCGGTCAGCGATTTCAACATGGGAGCGATGGAGAACAAGGGACTTAACATCTTCAATTCGCGGTATATTCTCGCCGACAAGGAAACCGCTACAGACTCCGATTTCGACGCCATCGCCGGCGTTGTCGGTCACGAATATTTCCACAATTGGTCGGGCAATCGGGTCACCTGCCGCGACTGGTTCCAGCTATCTCTGAAGGAAGGCTTCACCGTCTTCCGCGACCAGTGCTTCTCGGCCGACATCGGCAGCGCCGCGGTCAAGCGCATCGAGGATGTCCGGCTGCTTCGCGCGGTCCAGTTCCCCGAAGACGACGGCCCGCTCGCCCACCCGGTCCGGCCCGACAGCTACATCGAGATTTCGAACTTCTACACCGCGACCGTCTACAACAAGGGCGCCGAGCTGATCCGCATGTTCCACACCGTGCTCGGGCCGGAGAAATTCCGCGCCGGCACCGACCTCTATTTCGACCGCCACGACGGCCAGGCGGCGACCTGCGACGATTTCGTCCAGGCGCTTCAGGATGCGAGCGGAGTCGACCTCGAGCGGTTCAAGATCTGGTACTCGCAGGCTGGCACTCCGAAGGTTCGCGCGCGGCTTGACCATGACGCCGCCGCGCGCACCGCGACGCTGCACCTGGCGCAGCGCGTCGACCCGACCCCGGGCCAGCCGGACAAGCAGCCGATGCCGATCCCGCTGAAGACCGCGCTGATCGGCGGCAACGGCCCCGAGCAATTGATCCTGCTCGAGAGGGACTCGCAGACGGTGGTTTTCAACGATGTTGAAGAGCGACCGATGCTGTCGATCAACCGGGGCTTTTCCGCTCCGGTGATCGTCGAGGTGGAGCGCCCGCCTGAAGATCTCGAACGGCTCGCGCAACACGACAGCGACCCGTTCGCGCGCTGGGAGGCGATGCAGGAGCTGATGCTGCGGGCACTGGTCGCCGGGACTCTCGGCCAGCCGGTCGACACCGAGCCGCTGATCCGCGCGGTTTCGAACACGCTCCGGTCCGACGCGCTCGATTCGGCGTTCAAGGCGGAGGTCATCCTGCCGCCGTCGGAAAGCCAGATCGGCGACCGCATGGACCGCGTCGACCCCGACGCCATCCACGAATCGCGCGAGCGGTTGCGCGCCACCATCGGCTCGAAGCTTCGCGACGACCTGATCGCCGTCCGCACGAGCTCGGTCCCCAATGACCTGAGCCCGGACTCGAAGGGCGCCCGCCGGCTCAACAGCGTCGTGCTGGGGCTGATCGCCGCGGGCGACCCGCGCGAGGGCGCATCGCTGGCCAAGGCGCAGTTCGACTCGGCGGCGAACATGACCGACCGCCAAGGCGCACTCGCAATCCTCGTCTCGCTCGACCAGCCGGAGCGTGAAGCCGCGCTCGAAGCTTTCTACGGCCGGTTCAAGGACGACCCGCTGGTCGTCGACAAATGGTTCGCGCTTCAGGCGACGGCTCAGCGCCGCGACGCCGTCGATGAGGTCGAGCGCCTCGCCCAGCACCCGGCTTTCACCATCGCCAATCCCAATCGGCTCCGCGCGCTTGCCGGCACGTTCAGCGCCAACCAGTGGGCGTTCCACCACGGCTCGGGACGCGGCTACCGCTTCCTCGCCGACATGATTCTCGCGGCCGACAAATTGAACCCGCAGGTCGCCGCTCGGCTGGTCCCGGTGTTCGGCCGTTGGAAGCGCTTCGACGAGACCCGATCCGCACGCATGCGCGCCGAGCTCGAGCGGATCGTCGCCGCGACCGGACTATCGAAGGATGTCTACGAGCAGGCCTCGAAGAGCTTAGGTTAGCGCCCGATCCAGGTCGCGGCTTCCAGCGCCACCTGATTAGCCGCCTGGTTGAGCGCCGCTCCGACGTTGGGCGCATCGTCGCTCGTCGGTACCTTGGCCTCGAACCGGCGCGTTTCGACGCGCGTCCCGCCGGCGGTCGACCTGGCCGCGTCGTAGCGCACGATCACCGCCTGCTCGGCCGCGTCATAACCCATCTTGTACAGCTGTCCGGAAACCGAGATCCCCGGGTCGAGGTTCGCCTGCTTCGGATCCAGCACCACCCGCCCGGTGGTCCGCCGGACCGTTTCCGCAAGCAGCTCCTGGAACAATCGGTCGGGCGTATCGACCCACTGCAAATCCTTGATGTAGCTGACTTCCATGTGGCTGACCTGCGCCGGAACGCGGACCGTGCGCAGCTCCTTGCCGACGACCGGGATCGCGATCGTCACCGCCTCGCCGGCGCTGGCGCTGCGCGTGAAGTCGCCCTGCAGCGCGGCCTGCGGGGTGAGCGTCAGAAGCGTCGGCGGGGTTTTGCCGCCACCGAGCAGCCCGCCCAGCGAGCAGCCGCCGAGCGCGATCGCCACGACGATGGGCAGGGAATTGCGCGACAGCTTCATCAACGTTTCCTCGGCTTGTAGTCGGGCAGTTTCTGCGGTCCGAGCGCGCCGCCGATGCCCTCCTGCTCGAGCCGCTCGGAAAAGCCGCGCAGGGTTGTCGTCAGCTCGCGCATGTCGCGGACCAGCCGGTTGGCTTCCGGAAGCGTCGACTTGGTCAAATTCTGCACGCCGGGACGAGCATCGGCGATCATCGCGTCGAGGTTCGCCGTCGCCCGCTCGACCCCGGCGATCGCCCGCCGCATGTCCTCGGCGGCCGGCTTGCCCTGCTCGTTGACCAGCCGGTTGGTGCTGTCGGCGAGCACTCCGACGCGCTGCGCGGCAACGCCGGCGTTGCGCGCCGCGATGCGCGCGTCGCCGATCGCGTCCGCCAGGTCAGGAGCCCGCGCGGCAAGCACGTCGGTCGTCTTCTCGACATTGTCGAGGATGTCGGCGATCGAATTCTGGTTCTCGTCGCTGAGCAGTTCGGTCAGCCGCTCGGTCAGCCGCTGGATTCGGTCGATCAGCTCGGGAGCGCTGTTGAGCAACGCGCCGAGCCCGCCCGAGCTCGAGGGGATGACCGGGCAGCCCTGCGGCCCCGGCTGGCTGAGTGGGCGGCCGCCCTTGACCGCTCCAGTCAGCTGAATCTCGCTGACGCCGGTGAAGCCGACACCCTTGATCTCGGCGGTGGTGCCCTGGAGGACCGGAGTCTCGTCGTCGACGTTGATTCGAACCCAGACGAATTCGGGACGGTCGGGAAGCAGCGAGATGCTCTCGATCGTCCCGACCGGAACGCCGGAGAAGCTGACCGACGAGCCCTTGTTGAGGCCGCCAACCGCCTGCGCGAAGTAAATGTCGAAGCAGCGCGTGGTCTTGGTCGACAGTCCCGCCAGCCAGACGGTGAACAGCAACAGCCCCGCGAGCATCGCGAGGACGACTGCACCGACGAGCACATGATTGGACCGGGTTTCCATCAGGCCTCGACTTGTTCCTTGTAGCTTCCCGCCGCGGCGCGCCCGCGGGGGCCGTTAAAATATTCCTGAATCCAGGGGTGTTCCAATGACATTAATTCCGGAATCGTCCCGACCGCCACTACTTTCTTGTCGGCGAGCACCGCGACCCGGTCGCAGATGGTGTGCAGCGTGTCGAGATCGTGGGTGATCAGGAACACCGTCAGCTCGAGCCGTTGCTGCAGCGAGCGGATCAGCTCGTCAAACGTTGCCGCGCCGATCGGGTCGAGGCCGGCGGTCGGCTCGTCGAGAAACAGCAGCTCGGGGTCGAGCGCCAACGCCCTCGCAAGTCCGGCACGCTTGCGCATCCCGCCGGACAGCTCGGACGGAAATTTCGGCCCGGCCGAGGGCTCGAGACCGCTCATCGCGATCTTGTACGAAGCGATCTCATCGAGCAGCGGCGGCTTCAGGAACGGAAAATATTCGTGGATCGGCACCTGGACGTTTTCCGCGACGGTCAGAGTCGAAAACAAAGCTCCGTTCTGGAACAGGATTCCCCACCGCCGGCGGATATTCTTCGCTTCATCCTCATCGCGGCCGATCATGTTCTCGCCGAGCACCTCGATCTCGCCCTCCTCGGGCGTCTGAAGGCCGATGATCGATCGCATCAGCACCGACTTGCCGGTGCCCGAGCCGCCGACCACGCCGAGGATCTCGCCGCGGCGGACGTCGAGGTCGAGCCCCTCGTGGATGACCTGGTCGCCGAAGCAGTTGCGCAGGCCGCGGACGGTAATGATCGGCGGGTCGCTCATTTCCAGCCGATCGAGCTGAAGAACACCGCGAACATCGCGTCGAGGACGATGACCAGGAAGATCGACTGGACGACGGCGGTCGTCGTGCGCATCCCGACCTCTTCGCTGTTGCCCTGGACCAGCATGCCCTGGAAGCAGCCGGCCAGGCCGATGATGAAGCCGA
>CAYSHL010000038.1:0-16953 GCA_964430865.1 uncultured Sphingomonas sp. | reverse complement strand
GGCGCGTCGAGCCTTTCGTTCGGTGGTCCGAACTGCAGCTCCCCGGCCCCGTCGCACGCAAGGTGGAGAGGGCCCCAGCCCGTCTTCCCTTGTGACCAGCCGGATGCCATCCCGGCGTGACATGATCATGACAGCATTTTCAACCGCCCCGGGTCAAGAGTCGATTAGGTCACACTTGCCGTGGTTGTGACCCGCTTCGCGCCGTCGCCGAGCGGCCGGCTGCACCTCGGCCATGCCTATAGCGCCGCGATCGGCCACGCCCGGTCGCGGGACGGCGGCGGCGAGTTCCGGCTTCGGATCGAGGACCTCGACGCGACGCGGAGCCGGCCGGAATTCGTTGCCGGGATCGAGGATGATTTGCGCTGGCTGGGGCTCGAGTGGGACGGCGAGCCGCTGGTCCAGTCGCGGCGGACGCGATTCTACGCGACTGCGCTCGAGCAGTTGAAGGAGCGCGGCCTGGTCTATCCATGCTTCTGCACCCGCGCCGACATCGCCGCGTCGCTAACCGCTCCGCACGGCGATGCCGACTCCTCTTATCCCGGCACCTGCCGCGGGCTGCCCGACGACCCGGAGCGCCGGGCGAGCACTCCGCACAGCTGGCGGCTCGACTCCGCCAGAGCGCTGGACGAGGCCGGAATGCCAAGCTGGACCGAGGAGGGCGGCCGCCGCTTCACCGCCGATCCGGGCGACATCGGCGACGCGATCCTCGCCCGCAAGGACGCTCCGGCGAGCTATCACCTGGCCTGCGTTACGGACGATGCTGCGAGCGGGGTGACGCTGGTCGTTCGCGGCGCCAACCTCAGGCCCTCGACCCCGATCCAGCGCCTCCTGCAGATGCTGCTCGGGCTGCCCGAGCCGGCCTATCTCCACCATCCGCTGGTTGCCCACGCCGACGGCCGGCGCCTTGCCAAGCGCGACCTGGCGCCGACGCTGGCGGCAATGCGCGAGGCGGGCGTCGACGGGCCGATGCTCGCCCGCGATCTCGTTACCGGCTTTCTGCCGTCTGGCTTTCGGCTGCAGCAGGACTAAATAGGCCAGCATGTCGACGATAATGATTATCCTGCTGGTCGCGGCGATGGCGGCGACGGCATATGTGCTGGTCCGCGGAGTCATCGCCATGGCGTCGGGCAAGGACGTTACCGGCGAGCAGCAGCAGGCGTGGATGCGCAAGCGGGTGCTGTTCCAGGCGGTTGCGATCGTGCTGGTCGCGCTGATCCTGATCCTGGCCAGCGCCTCGAAGGGCTGACTCTGGTCCGGCTCAACAAAATCTACACGCGCACCGGTGACGGAGGCGAAACCGGGCTGGTCGACGGCTCGCGGATTTTGAAGGACCATCCGCGGGCGCAGGCGATCGGCGAGGTCGACGAGCTGAACAGCGCCATCGGCATCGCCTTGCTGCACATCGAGGGCGAGGCTCGCGCGATGCTCGGCCGGGTGCAGAACGAGCTGTTCGACCTCGGCGCCGATCTCGCGACTCCCGGAGAGGAGTTCGAGCCGTCGGAGATGGTGCTGCGGGTCGTCCAGGCGCAGGTCGACCGGCTCGAACGCGAGATCGACGCGATGAACGAGGAGCTTGAGCCGCTGCGGAGCTTCATCCTGCCCGGCGGCGGCAAGGGCGCGGCGCACGTCCATGTGGCGCGGACGATCGCGCGGCGCGCCGAGCGCTCGGTGGTAACCGCCGCGCGCGAAGTGCCGCTGAACCCGCTGGCGCGCATTTATCTGAACCGACTGTCCGACCATCTGTTCGTGCTTGGGCGGCTCCTCGCCAAGGACGAAGGCGGCGACATATTGTGGCAACCCGGCGCAACCCGATAATCGGCGACTTGCTCGCGGAGCGCCTTCGGGCGACGCGGGCGCTGACCCTCGATCTCGCCGAGCCGCTGTCGGACGCCGACGCGACCGTCCAGCCGTTCCCCGACGCGTCGCCGGCCAAGTGGCACCTGGCCCACACCAACTGGTTCTTCGAGACCTTCGTCCTGCGCGACCATGTGCCCGGTTACGAGCGGTTCGACGAGCGCTATCATTATTTGTTCAACAGCTATTACGAGGGCGAGGGAGAGCGGCATCCGCGGCCCAAGCGCGGGATGCTCAGCCGGCCGTCGCTGGACGAGGTCCGCGACTGGCGGTCGCAGGTCGACGAGGCCTTGGAGCGGGCGCTGCCGGGGCTTTCGCCGGACGCGCTGGAGCTGGTCGAACTGGGGATCAACCACGAGCAGCAGCACCAGGAATTGCTGCTGACCGACATCCTCGCGGGG
Organism: uncultured Sphingomonas sp.; assembly: GCA_964430865.1. GTDB lineage: Bacteria > Pseudomonadota > Alphaproteobacteria > Sphingomonadales > Sphingomonadaceae > Sphingomicrobium. The sequence continues at coordinate 14,698 of CAYSHL010000038.1, read as the reverse complement.
TTCGCCGAGAACCCGCTCGAGCCGGCCTATGGCGAGCTGGAGAAGGCAAGCTGTCACGCGGCCGAGCCGCTGAGCTTCCTCCCCGGGCGCACCGGGATCGTCGAGATCGGCGCCGGCGCCGACGGCTTCGCGTTCGATAGCGAGCGCCCGCGCCACCCGGTGCTGCTGCACCCGCACGCGATCGCCAGCCGGCTGGTGACCAACGGCGAATGGGCCGAGTTCATCGCCGACGGCGGCTATTCGACGCCGACGCTGTGGCTGTCGGACGGCTGGGAGTGGGTCCGGCGCGAGGGCATCACCGCCCCACTCTACTGGCGCGGCGACGGAAGCGCGTTCACGCTTGCCGGACGACGAGAGATCGATGCCGCCGCGCCGGTCGCGCATGTCAGCTTCTTCGAGGCCGACGCGTTCGCGCGCTGGGCCGGCAGGCGATTGCCGACCGAGGCCGAGTGGGAGAGCTTCGCGGCGTCCGCCGACTCCTACCTCGGCAACCAGCTCGACCGCGCGGGCGCCGTTGTCCCCAAGCCCCCGGGCGACATTTTCGGCGACGTCTGGGAATGGACGCAGAGCAGCTTCGCGTCCTACCCCGGGTTCGCTCCGGCGGCGGGCGCGGTCGGCGAGTACAACGCCAAGTTCATGAGCGGCCAGCTGGTCCTCAAGGGCGCGAGCTGCGCGACCCCGCGCGGCCACAGCCGGGCGTCGTACCGCAATTTCTTCCCGCCGGACGCTCGCTGGCAATTCACCGGCCTCCGCCTTGCCCGCGATGGCTGACGACCAGCTGCAAGCGTTCCGCGACGACGTCCTCGCCGGCCTCGCTGCGCCGATCCCGGCGGTCCCGGCGCGCTGGCTGTACGACCAGCAGGGGTCCGAGCTGTTCGACCAGATCACGCGCTTGCCGGAATATTATCCGACGCGAACCGAGACCGCGCTGCTGCAGTCGATCATGCCCGAGGTCGCGGCGCAAATCCCCAAGGGCGCGGCGGTGGTCGAATTCGGCGCCGGATCGGCGACCAAGACGCCGCTGCTGCTCGATGCGATTCGCCCCGCCGCCTACGTCCCCGTCGACATTTCCGGCGACTATCTCGAGCAGAGCGCCGCCCAGCTGAGCTCCGACTTCGCCGCTTTGCCGGTGGTCCCGGTGACCGCCGACTTCACCCGCCCGTTCGATCTCCCGGACCTGATCGACGGCATGCCCCGGCTGGGTTTCTTCCCCGGGTCGACGATCGGCAATTTCGTGCCGCGGAGCGCGACCGATTTGCTGCGCCATTTCCGCGAGCTGCTTGGCACCGGTGCGCTGCTGTTGATCGGCATGGACCGGGTCAAGCCGGTCGAGCGCCTGATCGCCGCCTACGACGATGCCGACGGGGTGACCGCGCGGTTCAACCTCAATCTGCTCGAGCGGATCAACCGCGAGCTCGACGGCACGATCCCAATCGATGCCTTCCGCCACGAGGCTCGGTGGAATGACATCTTGTCGCGGATCGAGATGCATCTGGTGGCGGTCCGGGACGTCGAGTTCACGGTCAGCGGGCAGGCGTTCGCGTTCAACGAAGGATCGTCGATCCACAGCGAGAACAGCCACAAATACGGCCGCCGCGGGGCCCGCCTGCTGCTGCTCGCCGGCGGCTGGACGCCGATTGCCGAGTGGAGCGACTCGGCGGGGGATTGGGCGATGGTGCTCGCCGAGGCCCAGCCGAACCGGTCCGCACCCTGATTGCCGGCTCGTTTTGGCGCTGATTGCTCCGGGCGCCCGGCGCGGCTAAGCGCGCTCTCATGGTCAACGCACTGTTCGATATCGCCGATTTCCTGCTCGCCATCCTCGGCTGGATCATCATCGGCCAGGTGATCCTCAGCTGGCTATTCGCGTTCGGGGTGCTCAACACCAGCTCGCAGGGGCTGCGCCGGTTGGTCGAGGCGCTCGACCGGATCACTGAGCCGATGTACCGGCCGATCCGCAAGCTGCTGCCCGATTTCGGCGGCATCGACTTCTCGCCATTGGTGGTGCTGATCCTGATCCAGATCCTGCGCATGCTGCTCGACGGGGCGCAGAGCAGCCTCGCTTACTCGACCGTATGAGCGCACGGCGGATCGACGGAAAAGCCGCCGCCGCCGAGCTTCGCAAGCGGGTCGCGGGCGCCGCCGCCGAATTCCACCGCCAAGCGGGGCGGCCGCCCGGGCTGGCGACCGTGCTGGTCGGCGAGGACCCGGCCAGCGCCGTCTATGTGCGGATGAAGGGCAAGGCGACCGCCGAGGCGGGGATGGCCGGCTTCGCGCACCATTTGGCCGACAGCGTTTCAGAAGCCGAGCTGCTCGAGCTGGTGGACAAGCTCAACCGCGACGACCGCGTCGACGGAATCCTCGTCCAGCTGCCGCTCCCGAAGCAGGTCGACAGCGCTCGGGTTCTCGCCGCGCTCGACCCGGCCAAGGATGTCGACGGCTTCCACCCGACCAATGTCGGCAGGCTGGCGGCGGGGCTCGACGCGCTGGTGCCGTGCACGCCGCTCGGCTGCCTGTATCTGCTCAAGGCCGAGCTCGGCAGCCTTGCCGGGCTCGACGCGGTGGTGATCGGGCGCTCGAACATCGTCGGCAAGCCGATGGCGGCGCTGCTGGTCGCCGAAAGCGCGACGGTCACCGTCGCCCATTCTAAGAGCCGCGACCTGCCGGGCATCGTCCGCCGAGCCGATGTCGTCGTCGCCGCGGTCGGGCGTCCGGAAATGGTCCGCGGCGATTGGATCAAGCCAGGCGCGACGGTGATCGACGTCGGCATCAACCGCATCCCGACGGATGACGGGAAAGGCCGGCTGGTCGGCGACGTCGCGTTCGACGAAGCGGCCGAGGTCGCGGGCGCGATCACCCCGGTTCCGGGCGGCGTTGGGCCGATGACCATCGCTATGCTACTCAGGAACACGCTGGTCGCGGCCCACCGCCGCGCCGGCCTGCCCGACCCGGAAGGTTTTTGAGATGCTCGCACTGCTGCTCGCCGCCGCCGCTCTTCCGACCGCGATCGATGCCGAGCGAGCCTTCGCCCGCGACGCGCAACGGCTCGGCCAGTGGACGGCGTTCCGCAAATACGCCGACCAGGACGCAGTGATGTTCAACCCGCAGGTGGTGTGGGCGCATGAATTCCTGGCGGGGAAGAAGGACCCGCCGGTTCCGGTCCGCTGGTGGCCGGCGCAAAGCTACGTGTCGTGCGACGGGCGGATCGCGGTCAACACCGGGCCGTGGGTTCGCGACGGCGGCAAGAGCGTCGGCTATTTCACCACCATCTGGCAGCGCGAGAAACGCCAGTGGAAGTGGGTCTATGACGCCGGCGACGAACTCAAGGTTGCTCGGCCGGTGCCGAAAAAGCCGTTTGTTCGCCGCGCATCATGCCGCGGCAAGCCGACCGCTCCGCCGCTGCTGTCACTGACCCCGCCGTCGAAGCGCCGCGGCAAGGCACCGCCCGACGATTACGGTATCGGCCGGTCGGCGGACGCGACCCTGGCGTGGGACTGGAAGGTGGATTCGAAGGGCGCGCGCAAGTTCCGCACCTTCCTGTGGAACGGCCGGCTCTACGAGCAAGTCGTCTACAACGAAACGAAGCCCGAATGATCGGGCCGCAATGATCGAGCTGTTCGGGTCGGCGCTGGTCACCTTCCTGGTGATCATCGACCCGCCCGGCTGCGCGCCGATCTTCGCCAGCCTGACCCGCGGCACCCCGGCCGCGCATCGCCGGGCGATGGCGGTGCGGTCGTCGCTGATCGCCTGGGGCGTGTTGATGTTCTTCGCCTTGCTCGGCAAGCCGATGCTCACCGCGCTCGGAATCGAGCTTGCGAGCTTCCGGATCGCCGGCGGAGTGATGCTGTTCATGATCGCCTTGGACATGGTGTTCGAACGGCGGACCCAGCGCCGCGAAGTCCGCGCCCAGTCGATCGAGGGCACCCCGCAGGCCGAGGACATTTCGGTGTTCCCGATGGCGATCCCGATGATCGCCGGCCCCGGATCGATCGCCAGCGCGATGCTGTGGGTGTCGCGCGCCGATGACACTTTCGAGATCGCGACGGTGCTGGCCGCGATCACGGTTGTGATCCTGCTGACGCTGGTGACGCTACTCGCCGCCGGGCCGCTGATGCGCCTGCTCGGCGATCGGATCGAGGCGATGATCACCCGGATTCTCGGGGTGATTCTGGCGGCGCTCGCCGCGCAGTTCATCGTCGACGGGCTCAAGCAGAGCTTCCCGAGCCTCTAGCGGCACGTGCTCCTGCGGAAGGAGGAGCCCAGTACTGGATCCCTGCTTTCGCAGGGATACGGCTTAGCTCGCGACCCGCCACATCTTGAACGGCGAATCCTTCGGCAGCTCGACCGGCTGCAGCCAGCCCGGCACCTGGCCGCGATTGAGCTGCCCGTAGAAGCCCTTCGGAGCCGCCGACATGAACAGCGTCGTGGTCGAGCTGTTCGGGCAGATCAGCAGGTAATCGGCGCGGTACTTGGCCAGCGTCGCGCGCGCGTTCGACTCGTCGCCGCGGAACGTCTTCATGACGTCGGCGATCTGCTCGCCGTTGCGGTGATACGGGCCGATGACCGCATTGTGATGGGTGACGGTGATGATCCGCGGCCCGAGGTCGACGAAGCTGAACACCATCCCTTTGGGCTGCTGGGCGATCGGGCGCATCCCGGCGAGCGAATTGCATTGCCGGTTGGCGCGCGTGATCGCGATGTCCCGCGCGGTCTGCTTCTTGGCCGGAGCGAACTGCATCGCCGTCGGCACCATCACACCCAATCCGATCATCGCCAGCAGGATGAACGCCGCGGACTGGAAAAACGGCCGGCGCAGCGAGCGCGCGAACGGGCCGAGAACCCACAGGATGGCGATCGCTCCGACGATGCTCAGGGTCTGCGCGGCGGGTCCGGTGCGGGTCTGCCACAGCAGTAGCGCCGCCGCAGCCAGCGCCGGCGCGCCCGCCGCCAGGGTCCGCCGGAACAGCGAGCGGTCGACGCGGTTGCGGATCGCCAGCAGCGCCCAGCCGATCAGTCCGGTGACCGGGAAAGCGGCGATGACGACCGCCGTCCGCCAGCCGTGGCCGTACAGCGGCTTGGCCTCGCGGACATTGTTCAGCCACAGCTCCTGGACTTCGGGCGACACGCCCTCGAGCCGCGACAGGCAATGCGGCCACTGCAACGCGTGGAAAACGGCGATGACGATCCCGGCGCCGGCCGCGAGCGCGAAGCGGCGCTTCCAGTCGGCGGGCGAAAGATAGGCCATCGCGAACAGCAAGGCGCCGCCGAGCAAGGCGTCCGACAGCCACACCGGCGACAAAGCGTCGCACAGCGCGGCGCGGTTGGCGTTCGACGCGAACAGCAGGAAGCCGAGCGCGGTCCCGCCGGCCAGGGTTGCCGAGTAAGCCGCGAGGCGGCGCTTTTCGTCCCGGTCGTCGACCCAGAACAGCACCGTCGCCGCGCCCGCGAGCGCGAGGTAGATCAGAAGCTCGAGGCCGATCGCCAGCGATAAGGCGCTCGCGATTCCGAGCGTCGCTCCGCCGCGCGCCCGCTTCGGGTCGGCGAGCCCGGCGACGGCGATCGACAGCAAGGCGAGCTGCCAGCCGTGGTGATCGATGCGGGTCGGCATGAACATGCCGTTGGCCGAGCCGGCGCTGAACAGAGCGACGAAGCACAGAGCGTAAGCGGCCGGGTGGACCAGCCGGCGGGCGGTCAGCGCGAGCCCGAACAGTAGGAGCAGGTATGGCAGCAGCGGAGCGACGGCGACCGCGATGCGCTCGGCATCGGCGCCGCCGACCAATGGCCGAAGCAGGAGGATCAATCCGGCGAGCGGCAAATCGACCAGCCGCGACCAGTGCATGTCGGCGCCGAACGGCGGATTGAGCCGGTACTGGCGAAGGTCGAACCAGTCCTGCCCGGCGAGCAAGGCGCGGACCTGGCTGATGCGCATATTGTCGTCGGTGTCGACCAGCGTGAACGCCTGGATCTGGGCCCAGCGGTTGTAGGTGAACCAGGCGCACAGGATCACCCAGGCGGCGAGCGTCACCCATTTCCAGTGGCGTTCGAGCAGCGACCGTAAACGGCTGTCGTCCAGCTGATCCTTGCGCTCGCTCACGTTTCGCGCTCTAGCCGCTCGACCTCAAAGGGCAAGCAGCGGCCGCCTGAGCCGAACAAACCGAAGGTGCGATGCTCTCGACCATTTCCCCCGAACGCCGCGCGATCCTGTCGCAGTTGGTCCGCTTCCTGATCAGCGGCGCGCTGGTCACTTTGCTCGGCGTCGCGGTCTACGCGGTCGTCGCCTTGGTGCTCGGCTGGCACCCGCAGCTCGGCAATCTGCTCGCTTATCTGGTGGCGATGGCGACCGGCTATGTGATGCACAGCCGGTGGAGCTTCCGCGACCATGGCGAGCGGACCAAAAGCACCGCGGTCAAGTTCGTCATCGTGTCGCTGATCAGCCTCGGGCTCAACAGCTTGTGGGTCGCGTTGATCACCGGGCCCCTCGGCCTTGGCCCGGCGTGGCCGATCCTGCCGATGCTGTTCGTGACCCCTGCCGTGACGTTCACGCTCAACCGCTACTGGGTGTTCGGCTGATGGAGCGCATCGTCTACGACACGATGGCGGAGCTCGACGACCGCCACTGGTGGTACCGGGCGCGGCGCGAGGTGATCGCCGCTTTGATCCGCCGCAAGGCGCGGCCGCCGAAGGGAGCGCGGCTGCTCGAGATCGGCTGCGGCACGGGCCACAACCTCGCGATGCTAAGCGAGTTCGGCGAAGTCGATGCGCTCGAGCTGGACGACACCGCGCGCGCAGTTGCCGAGAGACGGCTCGGGCGGCCGGTGATGGACTCGCCGCTGCCCGAGCTTCGCGGCGTTCCGGAACACCATTACGATCTGATCGGGTCGTTCGATGTCATCGAGCATATCGACGACGACCGGGCGGCGCTGGCTTCGATTGCCAGACGGCTCAAGCCGGGCGGCCGGCTGGTCGTCACCGTTCCGGCGCACCAATGGATGTGGTCGGCGCACGACGAGGTCAATCACCACAAGAGGCGCTATTCGAAGCGCGCGCTGAAGCGGCTGATCGAGCAATCGCCGCTGAAGCTCGAGGCGATCGGCTATTTCAACAGCCTGCTGTTCCCGGTCGCGGTCGCCAAGCGGCTGATGTCGCGCGCGTCGGGATCGGAGGACAGCGACCTCAAGCTGCCGCCGGCGCCGGTGAATTACTTGCTCGAGCGGACCTTCGCGGCCGAGCGGGCTCTGGTCGGGCGCTTGCCCTTGCCGCCCGGGGTGTCGTTGTTCGCGGTCGCTTCGGCGACGTAGCCAAGCTTCGCCGTCCGGTCGCGGTTGGCGTCACCACCGGCGATCTCCTGGACGATGTACAGCGGCCGCTGCTTGGCCTGGTTGTAGAGCCGGCCGATATATTCGCCCATCAAAGCCAGCACGAACATCTGGACCGCGCCGAGCACGACGACGACCAGCATCAGCGAGGTCCAGCCCTGAATGCTCTGACCGGCGAGCCAGGCGTAGGTGATGTAGGCGATGATCAGCAGCGAGCCCAAGGACAGCCACAGCCCGGCGTGGCTGGCGAGCTTGAGCGGCGCCGACGAGAAGCCGGTGATCGCGTCGAACGCGAAGCGGACCATCTTGCGGAACGGATATTTGGTGTCGCCGGCGAAGCGTTGGTCGCGGTTGTAGGGCAACGGCACCTGCTTGAAGCCGATCCACGCGACCATGCCGCGGATGAAGCGCGCCTGCTCGGGCATCGCCATCAGCGCGTCGAGAGCACGGCGGCTCATCAGCCGGAAGTCGCCGGCGTCGACCGGGATGTCGACCTCGGTCGCGCGCGACAGCAAGCGGTAGAAGCCGTGGGCGCTGGCGCGCTTGAACGCAGTCTCACCCGCCCGGCTGCGGCGCACCCCGTAGACGACGTCGGCCTGCTCGTCGCGCATCTTCACCAGCATGTCGGCGAGCAATTCGGGCGGATCCTGGAGGTCGGCGTCGATGATCAGCACGATGTCGCCGCGGCACAAATCGAGCCCGGCGGTGAGCGCCAGCTGGTGGCCGTGGTTGCGCGACAGATTGACGGCGACGAGCCGGGGATCGGCGGCGGCGAGCCGCTGCATGATCGCCCAGCTGCCGTCGCTCGAGCCGTCGTTGACCAGCACGATCTCGTAATCGTCGCCGGCCGAAACGCGCGCCGCGTCGCTCAGGCGCTGGTGAAGCGCGCCGAGGCACGGCTCCTCGTTGAAGCAGGGAACGACGATCGACAAAGCGGTCATGGGCGGACCTGATACAGGACGGAGTCGGGCCCGCGCCAGACCGGATGCAAGCCCTCGACCAGGTTGGGGTCGAACGGCGGCGGGTCGATCAGCCACAGATAGTCGAAATGCTCGCGCGGAAAGCGGGTCAGCGCCCGGTCAATCCACCAGCTGCGCGAGCGGCAACCGTTCGGCCGGACGATCTGCGACGGGTCGGCGGCGAAAATTCCGGGCTTGCGGTAGCGAAGCGTCAGCAAATTGGTGCCCTCGATCACCCACTGGTCGTTGGAAAAACCGTGGCGGCGGGTGATCACCAGCGCGCCGAGATGGGCGTTGCGCTGGAGCGCCCACTGGATGCCGCAGCCGCGGCCCGCGACGGAGGCGACGCGGGCGCCCATCGGCACATGGTCGAGCGCCTCGAGCTTGGCGTTCTGGTCGTTGGCCGCGATCGCCAGGCTGGCCGTGGTCGCGGCGGTCCTGACCAGCAGGAACGACAGGCCGAGGATGGCGAGAGTCCGGGCGAGCCGCATTTCGGTGGCGCCGCGAAAGCGGATGGCGAGGACCGCGACCGCGAACATGTAAGGCGCCAGGCGCATGTCGGCGAAGGCCGAGCCGAACACCATGCTTGGAAGCAGCACATAGACGGCGAGCAGCACCAGCGCCGAGAAGGCGAGGTTGCGCGACAGGGTCAGCCGGCGGCTGGCGAGCGCGTAGACGAGGAGCGCGACGATCACCACCAATGAGGCGAAATCGAACGCCAGCCAGCGGTCGCGAAACACCGAGACAAAGGCTTCGAGCTTGGTCTGAAGCTTGAACCAGTCGTGGTACAGCGGGCCCTTCACCTCGCCGCGCCAGTTGACGATGATCAGCACCGGGAGCGCCATGACGATTGCGTGAGCGGCCGCTTTGAAGCCCGCTTTGACCCAGCCGATGCCGCGGTCGTGCTGGCGGACCGCCTCGGCCGAAAAGGCCATCAGCCCCAACATCCCCCAGCCGAAGGTGTGCGCGAAGAAGACGACGAACGAAATCGGCACGAACAGGATCGCGCGCAGCTTCAGGCGGTCAAGCCGCGCCAGGCGCAGCCACAGGCCGAAGGCGAGGAAGGCGAGCGCGATCGACAGCACGTAATTGACGAACCCGAACATGAACGGGTGGCTGTAGGCGAACGGCAGCGCGAAGGCGGCGGTTGGGGGCAAGCGGTGATGGACCTCGCGAGCGACCCAGAGGAAGCCCGCGACGGTCATCGGCGGGATCGCCAGAACGATCAGCTTGACCGCCAGTTCGAGCCCGAACAGCTTGCTCAAGGGGATGATCAAAAGGTCGACCCCAAGGTTGCCGATCGCGTGCCATTCGAAGCCGTAATAGCGGCCGAGCCACGGCGACGTGTCGAGATCGAGCTCGACCCGGTAGCGGCCCATGTGGCCGAGCAGGTCGACCAGCGGCGGGACCGACGGATAGAGCAAAGGCACCGCCGACAGGACGATCAGCGCGGCGACGTACGGCCGGGTCTCCCACCAGGGCCGGTTCATGGTCCCGGATTGGCTCGGCGCTGGTTGCGGCATGCGGTGCTGACGGTCCCCGTGTCGCGACTTCCCTAGCCGACGCGGTAGCTTTGTCCATCGGGCGGCTTTGTCCATCGGGTGCTGGCGCCGCGGCGCGCACTTTCGTATCCCCGCGGACGGGGGTGGATTTGGCAACTCGAAGCGGATCGGAAAGCTTGACCGCGGCGCTGGCGCGCTGGAGCCCGTGGGTGATCGGCTCGGCGCTGTCGCTGCTGCTGTTCTGGGTCGATTTCACCCATTCGGAAGGCGGCAGCCTCGACGGCAAGGCGTTCTGGGGCCGCGACTTCGTCAATTTGTGGGCCGGCGGACATCTGCTGTGGGACGGCCGCGCCGACGCGATCTACGACGTCGCCCGCTACCGCGAGCACCTCGCCGGCCTGTTCGGCCCCTTGGGCGGCCACAATTATTCCTACCCGCCGGTCACCTTCCCGATCGCGCAATTGTTCAGCCTGCTGCCTTACTGGCTGGCGCTGCCGCTGTGGCTCGGCTCGACGGGGGCGCTGTTCGTGTGGGCGGCGCGGCGCTGGTGGCCCAGGCATATGTCGCCGGTGTGGCTGGCGGTGCTGACCCCGGCGGCGCTGATGAACATCTGGGCGGGCCATTACGGCTTCCTGATCGGGGCCTTGTTCCTGCTCGGCTGGGAGAAGCTCGACGACAAGCCGTGGCAGGCGGGCCTGTTGTTCGGACTGCTGCTGATCAAGCCGCATCTCGCGATCCTCGTGCCGCTGGTCCTGCTGCTGCGCGCGCAGTGGACCGCGTTGCTGTCCGGAGCTCTGACGGTGGCGGCTTTGGTCGCCGCGACTTCGGCGATCTACGGCTGGACCGTCTGGGAGCAGTTCCTGTTCGGCGCCGGGCAGGTCCAGGCCGGGCTGATCGACGCCGGCCGCTCGTTCTACGGCTTCATGTCGACCTCGCTGGCGACGGCGATGCTGCGGCTGTTGGCCGACTGGACGCTGGCGTTCGGGGCGCAAATGCTGCTCGGAGCGGCGGCGGTGGCAATGGTCGCGATCGCGGCGCGGCGTCCAATGCCGACGTTCGACCTGGCGATGCTGGCCGCGACCGCGACCTTCCTCGTCCTGCCCTACGGCTTCAACTACGATCTGACGGTGGTGATGATCGCCGCGGTGCGGCTGTGGGCCGACCCGCAGGCGACACGCGCCGAGCGCTGGCTCGCGGTCACGGGATTCCTCAGCCCGCAGATCGGCATGCTGCTCGCGTCGGTCGGCATGCCGGCGATGCCGCTGATGCTGGCGGCGATGTTCGCCGGGCAGTTCAGCCGAGCGCTCAGGACTTCCGCTTCTGCTCGCGCCGAGCCAGCAGTCGAAGCCGGAGCGCGTTCAATTTGATGAAGCCCTCCGCGTCCTGCTGGTCGTAGGCGCCGCTGTCGTCCTCGAAAGTCGCGACGTTGGCGTCGTAGAGGCTTTCGGGCGAGCGGCGGCCGGTGACGTGCGCCGCGCCCTTGTAGAGCTTGAGCCGGACCTCGCCCTCGACGCGTTCCTGGCTGCGGTCGACCAGCGCCTGGAGCATTTCGCGCTCGGGTGAGAGCCACAGGCCGTTGTAGATGAGCTCGGCGTAGCGCGGCATCAGCTCGTCCTTCAAATGCGCGGCGCCGCGGTCGAGGGTCAGTTGCTCGATGGCGCGGTGCGCCGCGTGAAGGATGGTGCCGCCGGGCGTTTCGTACATGCCGCGGCTTTTCATTCCGACAAGCCGGTTCTCGACCAGGTCGAGGCGGCCGATGCCGTGAGTCTTGCCGAGCGCGTTGAGCCGCGTCAGCAGCGCCGCCGGGGACAGCGCCTCGCCGTTGACCGCGACGGCGTCGCCGCGCTTGAACTCGAGCGTGATTTCCTCGGGCGTGTCGGGCGCCCCCAGCGGGTCATCGGTGCGAGAGAAAACGTAATCCGGGACCTCGGCCCACGGGTCCTCGAGCACCTTGCCCTCGCTCGACGTGTGCAGGAGATTGGCGTCGGTCGAGAACGGACTTTCGCCGCGCTTGTCCTTCGCAACCGGGATCTGGTGCCGCTCCGCGAACTCGACCAGCGCCGCGCGGCTGGTCAGGTCCCATTCGCGCCACGGCGCAATCACCTTGATGTCGGGCGCGAGCGCGTAATAGCCGAGCTCGAATCGCAACTGGTCGTTGCCCTTGCCGGTCGCTCCGTGCGCAACGGCGTCGGCGCCGACTTCGCGCGCAATCTCGATTTGGCGCTTGGCGATCAGCGGCCGGGCGATCGCGGTGCCGAGCAAATAGGCGCCTTCGTAAAGCGCATTAGCGCGCATCATCGGGAAGACGAAATCGCGGACGAACTCCTCGCGCAGATCCTCGATGAAAATGTGCTCGGGCTTGACTCCGAGCAGCTCGGCCTTGGACCGCGCCGGCTCGAGCTCCTCGCCCTGGCCGAGGTCGGCGGTGAAGGTCACCACTTCGCACGCGTATGTTTGCTGCAGCCACTTGAGGATAACGCTGGTGTCGAGCCCGCCCGAAAAAGCGAGGACGACGCGCTTGGCGGGCTTGGTCATGGCTGCGGCAATGCCCGCGCGACCCACGCCATTCAAGCAGGATACAGCTTGCCGCGCTTACGCCCGCTTACGGAATTCCACACAGGAGGGATCGAATGAGCAAGTGTCTTTTGGGCGCGGCAGCGGCCGCGGTCGCCGTGGCGTTGTCGCCGGCAATCGCGCAGACGGCCGCACCGGCGCCGCACGCGCAGATTCACCACGCGCCGATGAGGGCGCATACGCGCGCCGAGGTCGGGGCACACGTGCAGAAGATGTTCCAGCGGCTCGACAGCAATCGCGACGGCTTCATCACCAAGGCGGAAATCGAGGCCCGGAAGGGCGACCGCCGGGCGAAGCGCGCCGAGCGGCACGGAGCGACCGGCGATCGTACCGCCCACCGCGCGGCGATGTTCGACAAGCTCGACTCCAACCGCGACGGCAGCATCAGCCGCGACGAGTTCGCGCGCGCTCCGAACCGCGAGCAGCGGCGCGTCGTCATCCGCGACCACCAGGGCCAGGAGCGGAACTTGCAGGTTCCGGGACACGGCGGCGCCCATGCGATGCGCGGCATGCGCGGCATGCATATGGGGCTCGGCGGACGCATGTTCGACATGGCCGACGCCAACCGCGACGGCCGCGTGACCCTGCAGGAGGCGACCGCCGCCGCGTACCGGCATTTCGACATGGCGGACGTCAACCGCGACGGCCAGATCACGCGCGACGAGCGGATTCAGATGCACCAGCGGATGCGCACCGAGCGCCGCCGCGGCTAGGTCAACGGTCAGCGATCATCAAGAAGGCTCGGCGGGGAACCGCCGGGCCTTTTATTTACCGGCTTTGCGGTAGCGGGATTCGGCCTTGGCGAGATAGTCGCGAGTGATCGGCACCGCCTCGCGGTCGCGGATATACTGGACCTGGAAATTGCAGCCGGTGCCGTTCTCGAACATCACGATTCCGCCCGACAGATAATATTCCCACATGCGGAAAAAGCGCGCGTCGTACATCGCCTCGACCTTGGCCCGGGCCGCGGTGAACCTCCGCAGCCATTCGCGCAGCGTGTAGGCATAATGCAGGCGCAGAGTTTCGACGTCGCTGGCGATCAGCCGCGCCTTTTCGCTCGCCGCAACGATCTGCGACAGCGACGGCACATGGTAGCCGGGGAAGATATATTTGTCGGTGAACGGGTCGGGCGCCGCGTTGGACGAGCCGAGCTTGCCGATGGTGTGCAGCAGCATCACCCCGTCGGGCTTCAACAGGTTGCGGCACGTGGCGAAGAACTCGTCGTAATGCGCGAGGCCGACATGCTCGAACATGCCGACCGAGACGATCCGGTCGAACTGGCCAGTGAGGTCGCGATAGTCGATCAGCTCGAACCGGACATGGTCGGATACGCCGGCTTCCTTGGCGCGGCGGCGGGCGACCTTGAGCTGCTCCTCCGACAAGGTGATGCCGAGCACGTCGACCTTCGCAACCTCGTGCAAATAGAGCGCCATCCCGCCCCAGCCGCAGCCGATGTCGAGCACCCGGTGCCCGGCCTTGAGCCCGAGCTTGGCGGCGATGTGCGCTTTCTTGTCGTCCTGCGCCGCCTCGAGGCTGTTGCCGGGGCTGGTGTAATAAGCGCAGCTGTACTGCCGGTCGGCGTCGAGGAATGTCTCGTAGAGCTCGTCGCGCAGGTCGTAATGGTGGGCGACGTTGCGCCGCGAGCGATCCGGCCGGTTGCGCCGCCAGACGGCCGCCAGGCTGCTGAGCCTGCTCTTGCCGATCAGCTTGCGGCCGCGGCCACGATCTTCCCAGCGGTTGGATCCGGTGACCAGCTGCAGCAGGTCGAGCATGGTGCCGTCCTCGATCAGCAGCCGCCCGTCCATATAGGCCTCGCCGACCGCCAGGCGCGGGTTTCGAGCCAGCTCGAACGGCACCCTGCGGTCAGTCAAGCGGATGGTCACCGAGGCCTCGCCGCCGCCGCCATAGGTTGCGCGCTGGCCGTCGGCGGTGACGACGGTCAGCCGTCCGTTGCGGATGAGCTTGTCGAGGAACCGGCCGAGCATCATGCGCGAGCCCCTTACGCCGTCTTCCGCTTGCGCTCCGAGGCGGTCTTCAGCTGGCCGCAGGCGGCGTCGATGTCGCGGCCGCGCGGGGTGCGCACCGGGGCCGAGATTCCGGCTTCGAAGATGATGTTCGAGAACGAGCGGATGCGGTCGGGCTCCGAGCATTCGTACGCGGCGCCCGGCCACGGGTTGAACGGGATCAGATTGACCTTGGCCGGCAGCTTGTACTTGCGGATCAGCCGGACCAGTTCGTGGGCGTCGGCGTCGCTGTCGTTCTTGTCCCTGAGCATCACATATTCGAACGTGATCCGGCGCGCGTTGTTGGCGCCGGGATAGGCCGCGCACGCCTCGAGCAATTGCTCGAT
>CAYSHL010000037.1:0-17318 GCA_964430865.1 uncultured Sphingomonas sp. | reverse complement strand
GCCGAGGTCAAGGAAGTCTTCCCGGCCGGCAAGAAGGACAAGGCGGCCGGCCTGCTGGTCCTCGAAGGCAATATCCGCAAGGGGCTGCACGCGCGTCTGACGCGCGAGGACGTGATCGTCAGCAAGACGACGATCACCTCGCTGCGCCGCTTCAAGGACGACGTGAAAGAGGTCAACGCCGGCATGGAATGCGGCGTGCTCCTCGCCGACACCAACGACATCAAGCCGGGCGACCATCTCGAAGTGTTCGAGACCGAGGAACGGGCCCGGACGCTGTAGCGCTATCCCCCTCCCGCGAGCGGGAGGGGTAAGGGGAGGGCATGTCGAAGGGGGCCGCAACAGGCCCTCCCCCAGCCCCTCCCGCAGGCGGGAGGGGAGTAAGAATGCGCAAGGTCGAAACCCCCGAAGGGCGCTCGGTCCGGCTGCTGCGAGTCGGCGAGCAGGTCCGCCACGCCTTGTCGGCGATTCTCATGCGCGGCGACGTCCATGACGAAACGCTGGCGTCGCACCTCGTCAGCGTCACCGAAGTGCGCATGTCGCCCGACCTGCGGCACGCAACGGTGTTCGTGAAGCCGCTGCTCGGCCAGGACGAAGACCTCGTCCTCAAGGCGCTGAAGACCCACACCGCCTTCTTCCAGAAGGAAGTGGCGCGGCGGATGACGACCAAATATGCGGCCAAGATCAAATTCCTCGCCGACCAAAGCTTCGACGAGGGCGGCAAGATCGACGCACTCCTGCGCGCTCCCAAAGTCGCCCAGGATATCGAGAGCGAATGAAGCCGCTCGCCGAGCCCATGACGGGCGACAACTGCCGCGCCGAGCCGCTGACCGAAGCGCATCACGACCTGTTGCGGGAAGCCTGCGCCGAGGACCTCGATATCTGGGAGATCTACTACGTCAGCTACGCGCCCGAACAGTTCGACGCGAGCTTCGATGCATTATTGAAGCGGCCGTGGGTGCCGTTCGCGCTCTACGACGGCGACGGGTTCGTCGGCATGAGCTGCTACCTCAACATCGACGACAGCCGCCAGACGCTCGAGATCGGCAGCACTTATTACCGGCCGTCGCGGCGCGGCACCGGTTTCAACCGCCGTTGCAAGGACATGATGCTGGGCCACGCGTTCGACCGCGGCTACCGGCGGGTCGAGTTCCGGGTCGACGGCCGCAACGCGCGCAGCCAGGCGGCGATGAAGAAATTGGGCGCGGTCCGCGAAGGCGTCATGCGCGCCGACCGCATCACCTGGAACGGCCACGTCCGCGACACCGTGCTGTTCGCGATCCTCAAGGACGAGTGGCCGGTCTGACTCTTCCTTCGTCATTCCCGCGCAGGCGGGAATCCCGCTTCGTCTAATTTGGGAGAAAAGCGGAACCCCCGCTTTCGCGAGGGTAACGAGTGAGGCTAGACCTCACTCTATGGCCAAGCTCTATTTCTACTACGCGGCGATGAACGCCGGGAAGTCGACGACGCTGCTGCAGGCGGACTTCAATTATCGCGAGCGCGGCATGCAGACGATGCTGTGGACCGCCGCTCACGACGACCGCTCGGGGTCGGGGGTGATCGGCTCGCGGCTGGGCCTCTCGATCGAAGCGCATGCTTACTCGCCGGAAGTCGATTTGTTCGACGCGGTTGGGGAGGAATTGAAGCGCCGCGATCTCCACTGCGTGCTGGTCGACGAGGCCCAGTTCCTGACCCGCGACCAGGTGCTGCAGCTGTGCCGGCTGTGCGACGAGGTCCATTTGCCGGTGCTCTGCTACGGCCTGCGCACCGACTTCCTCGGCCAATTGTTCGAAGGCAGCGCGGCGCTGCTCGCGCTCGCCGACGCGCTCGTCGAGCTCAAGGCGGTGTGCGAATGCGGGCGCAAGGCGACGATGAACCTGCGCGTCGACTCGGAAGGCCACGCGGTCGCGTCGGGCGAGCAGACCGAAATCGGCGGCAACGACCGCTATGTCGCCTTGTGCCGCCGCCATTTCTACGAGCGGTTGCGGGAGAGCGAAGCGCGCCAGCTGAGCCTCAATCTCGCTCGCCCTTGATGCTCCACGGCTGGATCATCCTCGACAAGCCGGTCGGGCTCGGCTCGACCCAGGCGGTCGGGGCGGTCAAGCGGATCCTTCGCGAAGCCGGCGAGCCGAATACCAAGGTCGGCCACGGCGGAACACTCGACCCGCTGGCCAGCGGGGTGCTGCCGATCGCGCTCGGCGAAGCGACCAAGCTCGCCGGCCGGATGCTCGACGCGACCAAGCAATATGAGTTCACGATCCGCTTCGGCGAGGAGACCGACACGCTCGATAGCGAGGGCGAGGTCGTCGAGACCAGCAATGTTCGTCCGACGCGCGAGCAAGCGGAAGCGGTGCTCCGGCGCTTCACCGGCGCGATCGAGCAGGTCCCGCCCGCATATTCGGCGCTCAAGATCGACGGCAAAGCCGCGTACGCGCGGGCACGGGCGGGTGAGCGGGTCGAGATGGTGCCGCGCACCGTGACTGTTTACGAGCTGCTGTTGGCAGAAGACCCTCATCCCAACCTTCTCCCGCTCGCGGGAGAAGGAGGTGTGGCGGCGCCCTTGAAGCCCTCTCCCGCGCCCGGGAGAGGGTTGGGTGAGGGTCTTGCCTCTGTCACCCTCGCCGCCACCGTCTCCAAAGGCACCTACATCCGCTCCCTCGCCCGCGACATTGCTCGGGCGCTCGGAACGGTCGGCCAGGTGACCATGTTGCGGCGCACCCGGGCCGGGCCGTTCGGCCTGGAAAGGGCGATATCGCTGGACTTTCTCGAGCAAGCCGCTAAGGCCCGGCAACTCGATGGGGCGGTACTTCCGCTAACCGCGGCGCTGGACGACATCCCGGCCCTCCCCGTCACCCCCGGCCAGGCCCAGCTGCTCCGTCACGGACAGAAGCTTGCCGGTTTCCCCGCGGCGCCGGGGCTTCAGCTCGCGACAGAGGAGGGAACTCCGGTGGCGCTGGTGGAAGGTTCGGCAGACGGCCTCCGGGTCGTTCGCGGCTTCAACCTTTGAAGGAGTTTGACGATGTCGATTACCACCGAGCGCAAGGCTGAACTGGTCAAGGAACATGGCCGCGGATCGGACGACACGGGCTCGCCCGAAGTCCAGATCGCGATCATCACCGACCGCATCAACACCCTGACCGAGCATTTCAAGACGCACGCGAAGGACAATCATTCGCGCCGCGGATTGCTGATGATGGTCAACAAGCGGCGGTCGCTGCTCGATTATCTGCGACGCGAGGACGAGAAACGGTACACCGATCTCATCGCCAAGCTGGGTCTGCGTAAGTGACCGAGCGGCCGCAGGGCCGCGCCGAGTCATCCTGAACTTGATTCAGGATCCATCTTGTCATCCGCCCCGGACGTCTCCGGAATGGATGCTGAAACAAGTTCAGCATGACGGATGGAAAAACCAGTCCCGCAATTCGGCGGGGCGCTGACGGGGCCGCATCGCGCCCCGAACCGCTGCGGGCCGGCATGCTCGCGACAGATGAACCCGCCGGCATCCGGCCCGCGGGCTTGAAGGAAAACACATGTTCAATATGAAAACAGTCGAAATCGAGCTGGGCAATGAGATGCTGAAGCTCGAAACGGGCCGCGTTGCCCGCCAGGCCGACGGCGCGGTTCTCGCGACCCTCGGCGAAACCGTGGTCCTCTGCGCGGTCACCGCCGCCAAGACCGTCAAGCCGGGGCAGGACTTCTTCCCGCTGACTGTCCACTATCAGGAGAAATTCTCGGCTGCCGGCCGCATTCCCGGCGGCTTCTTCAAGCGCGAGCGCGGGGCGACCGAAAAGGAAACCCTGACGTCGCGCCTGATCGACCGGCCGATCCGGCCGCTGTTCCCCGAGGGCTTCAACAATGAAGTGCTCGTCATCGCCCAGGTCCTGTCCTACGACGGCCAGAACGAGCCCGACATCGTCGCGATGATCGCCGCCTCGGCCGCGCTCACCATCTCCGGTGTCCCCTTCATGGGTCCGATCGGCGCCGCCCGCGTCGGCATGGCCAATGGCGAATATATCCTCAACCCGTCGAGCGCCGAGATTGCCGAGGGTGACCTCGACCTGGTCGTCGCCGGCACTCGCGACGCGGTGATGATGGTCGAATCCGAAGCCAGGGAGCTGTCGGAAGACCAGATGCTCGGCGCCGTGATGTTCGCCCATCGCGCCAGCCAGAAGGTGATCGAGGCGATCATCGATCTGGCCGAGCAGGCCGCCAAGGACCCGTGGGAGCTCGCCCCGGCGGTCGACACCGCGGCGACCAAGGCCCGCCTCAAGGAAGTCATCGGCAAGGATCTCGCCGAGGCTTACAAGATCACCGACAAGCAGGCCCGCCAGACCGCGATCGCCGAAGCCCGTACCAAGGCGCGCGAAGCCTTCGCCGACCTCGAAGAGTCCGACCCCGAGCAATATCTCGCTTCGCTGAAGCTGGTGAAGAAGCTCGAGGCCGAAGTCGTCCGCGGCGCCATCCTCAAGGAAGGCCGCCGGATCGACGGCCGCGACACCAGGACCGTCCGCCCGATCGAATCCTCGGTCGGCTTCCTGCCGCGCGCCCACGGCTCGGCTTTGTTCACCCGCGGCGAGACTCAGGCGATCGTCACCACGACGCTCGGCACCAAGGACGCCGAGCAGATGATCGATGGGCTCGAGGGCCTCAGCTACTCGCGCTTCATGCTGCACTACAACTTCCCGCCTTATTCGGTCGGCGAAGTCGGCCGCTTCGGCGCCCCGTCGCGGCGCGAGACCGGCCACGGCAAGCTCGCCTGGCGCGCTTTGCACCCGATGCTGCCGTCGAACGAGGAGTTTCCGTACACCATCCGGGTCCTCTCCGACATCACCGAGTCCAACGGCTCGTCGTCGATGGCGACGGTGTGCGGCGGCTCACTCGCGATGATGGACGCCGGCGTCCCCCTCAAGCGCCCGGTCGCCGGCATCGCCATGGGCCTGATCCTCGAAGGTCAGGACTATGCGGTGATCAGCGACATCCTCGGCGACGAGGATCATCTCGGCGACATGGACTTCAAGGTCGCCGGCACGTCCGAGGGCATCACCAGCCTGCAGATGGACATCAAGGTCGCCGGCATCACCGAGGCGATCATGAAGGACGCGCTGGCCCAGGCCAAGGACGGCCGCGCCCATATCCTCGGTGAAATGGCCAAGGCGCTCGACCACACCCGCACCGAGCTGTCGGCCCACGCGCCGCGGATCGAGACGATGTCGATCCCCAAGGACAAGATCCGCGAAGTCATCGGCACCGGCGGCAAGGTCATCCGCGAGATCGTCGCGACGACCGGCGCCAAGGTCGACATCGACGACGAGGGCGTGATCAAGATCAGCTCGTCCGACGTGTCGCAGATCGAGGCCGCGCGCCAGTGGATCCACGGCATCGTCGCCGAGCCCGAGCCCGGCACGATCTACACCGGCAAGGTCGCCAACATCGTCGACTTCGGAGCGTTCGTCACCTTCATGCCCGGCAAGGACGGGCTGGTCCACGTGTCGGAGATCAAGAACGAGCGGGTCGAGAACGTCCGCGACGTTTTGACCGAAGGCCAGGAGGTCAAGGTCAAGCTGCTCGAGGTCGACCAGCGCGGCAAGGTCCGCCTGTCGATGCGGGTCGTCGACCAGGAAACCGGCGCCGAGCTCGAGGACACCCGCCCGCCGAGGGAGCCGCGCGAAGGCGGTGACCGTGGGCCGAGGGGCGACCGTGATCGTGGACCTCGCCGTGACGGCGGCGGCCGTGGCGATCGTGGACCCCGCCGCGAAGGCGGCGGCGGCGGCCGTGATCGTGGCCCGAGGGGCGAAGGCTCGGATCGCGGCGACCGAGGCCCCCGCCGCGACCGCGAAGGCGGCCAGCGCGAAGAAGGCCCCGCGCCGGAATTCGCACCCGCCTTCCTCAACAAGGAAGACTAGGCATTTAGCTCCTCCCTATCGCGAAGCGATGGGGAGGGGGACCAGCCATAGCCGAAGGCGACGGCTGGTGGAGGGGTAGTTCCGAACGCCCCTCTCCCCCCGCGGGAGAGGGACAGCCGGCGCAACGCGGCGGCAGGGTGAGGGGACTGATTGCTTCTGCCCCGCGCCTCACCTCAAAAACAACAAAGGCCCCGCAGCAATGCGGGGCCTTTTTGTTGTACCGTGAACGGTCATAGCCGGAGAATGGGACGATGGCAGAGATCAAGACATACGCGATTCCTACATGGCTTTATCACTATCGACCCCTGGGCCACCGCTCACCTGATGGCGAATGGGTAACTGATGATGCCATCATGCCGGGAAATGTCCGCCTTGGAGACTCGTCAAATTCACTGCTCCACTTATACGAAGATGAACGACCCCATGGAGGGGCTGTACAGAGCAAGTGAGCGGGTGGCCTCTCGGTCAGACTATGACGCCTTCACCGAACAAGTCCGAAGCCAGAAACTGCGACTGGGAATTGCTTCATTTTCTGAAACTTGGAACAATGAACTGATGTGGGCGCACTACGGCGGAGAGTTTCAAGGTATCTGTGTCGGCTATTCAGTTTCAAAGCTGCTGGCCGGTCTTTCGGATGATTGTGCGCTCGCAAGGATCGCTTATGGCGACAAACCCTATTATCTAAACCTGCGGGCCATGAAGAATGAAGCTGACCGCGCTCGCGCCATCCTCTCAACAAAAAATCTGAAGTGGTCTTATGAGCGCGAATGGCGCCTCTTTGCACCGACTAGCGGCCTGACCCCCCGGGGTGATGATGCGGTTTTCTGTGTCTATCTGGGAGTCAGAATGGCAGCTGACCTTCGAAAACGCATCACTTCTCGGCTAGCTGGAATCGGAATAGACGTGCGGCGGACGCTCGTGAACGGCTACGCCGTTAAGCACTGGGCGCGAAAGTCCCGCCCACGCTCCAACTAATGGGCCCGGCTCCTTCGCGACCTTCGATCAACCACATACGGCGGCGCTTCGATCGCCTCGCAACAGGAGTTGAGTGAGATCGACGCATGTCCCAGGCTAATGACATGCCCCGCTGCTCATTTGAAGAAACAGTAACCATCAAGATTACCAGCGACGCTGGGAATGAAATGACGGCATCGGCGATCCTTCGCCAAGAGCCTCGCTTTCTTCACTGGAACCGGATTTTCCTGATCGGCACACACTCCCAGATGATCGAAGCGATGGGGCTCCAGGGCGATGGCTTCATCAAGTGGGAACTGCACAATCGGCCTGATTGGCCGCTGAGCGATGATCCCGCCTACACATACGTGAGAGCCGGAACAGGATCGTTTCGATCGGTAGGAATGGCGTCGGGCGTCGCCATTGCCGACGATAGCGTTCAGCCGATTGCAGAAATCGAAATCTTCGAATCGGTAGGGACGCAAACCAGCTCCGAGGGTTTTCCGCTCTCCGCCGAATTTAGGTTCCTCCAGCGTCCCTATGATTGGCACGTTCATTCGCGCGCTTGGAGCGCCCGGCATGACGCTAAGCAGGCTGGATCGTGGCAGCGGGTCACCGCGCTCGGGCTCAAGTTCCGGCTATTATCGATTGCCTACATTCGCGACGACGAACGGGTCTCCCAAGAGATGGAGCGCGTCCAAATTCCGGCCGTAGAGATTTACCCATTGGATAGTTCGATGGAGGAAGCGCAATTCTGCGAGGCAGCGGAGCGCCTATGGTTTCACCTGAGAATCCTGATCACGTTTCGCTATCGCCAATACACCTCCACCCTGGCCGAGTTCATCAGCAAGCGGAGCGCTATCGTCTCAACATGGCATTCAATCGAGCTCGAGCCGAGAATGCGAACGCGGGACCGCGATGATCCGCCGTTCTACGAGGCCGCCGACCGCTTCTTCGCCCGGGCGACGAAACAGCTTGTCGCGCTGGAGGCACACCGCGAGCTGCTCCACGCGGCGGCCTATGGCTACGCGCACTCATTTACCGTCGGCGGGATCGAAGCCGGGCTGACGAGCTGCGTTGAGGGGATGGAGCGGCTCTTGTCGGCTTTCGAGCAGGCGCGGGGGCTGAGCGGCGATCTGATCGATCAGGCGCAATGGAAGAAGATCGCGAAGCGAGTGAAGCCCCAGCTCGCCGGGGCGGACATTACGAGCGAGGAGCGGGTCCTGATCAGGCGCGCCCTGTCGCTGCCTTTGAGGCTTACCCTTCTGGAGCGCATTCAACGCATGGCGGCCTCGCTCAATCTTTGGCGGGACGTGCGCGCCAAAGGTCTACTTGATGGGGCGGACAAGATGATCGGAGCTCGCAATGCGATCGTGCACGGTCGGCTGATTCACGATGCGAATACCGTCTATGCGGAGCTGCTCCGAGCCCGAGCCCTATTTGAGAAGCTCTTCCTGAGCCTGCTTGGTTGTGGCAACCTCAAAACCTCCGGCTACCCAGATTGGATTATCTCGGCCCATTACGAGCGGCATGGGTAAGTCCGTCTATCTTCCCGTTTTAGACGGATTTGCTACGATGGCCACTGAGCCGAGGCATTGCGCCGATGGCCCAACGGGCCGCTACTCGGCCGCTCGTGCGTGAGTGACCGCCGCACGGCCATCAGGATTAAGGTAAGCGGGATCGCCAATGCTCTGGATCGACACGAAAACCGACAAGGAGGCGGAAGAGATTTGGGCGTCGATCTGGGATCCAGTATTCTCGATGCAGCCGGACGGCTCGATGTTGGGACGATCGCCGGGGCCGGTCGAGGCGGGCGGTGAATTTTGGTATGAGGCGCTCCAGCGGGAAAAGGATGATCCGGCCCGCCGATACGAAATCGCCCGTCGCCACCTTCCCCTCCCGGCCGCGTGGCGCGAAATGGCGATCGCCCTCCGGGCGGTGATCAGACAAGCTCGGAAGGCCGGAGCCGATTTCGAGCCCCAGCTCCGGGAGCTTCATCGGCTGGCGGCGATCTGGAGTTTCAGCGCACCCGCTCCCAGCGGCCGAGCTGGCTCAGGCTACGGCGTGATTGAGATGACGCCCTATGCGAAGCTGGCCGCGCTCGATCTATCCTGGAGCCGTGTCGGCTGCGATGAGCTGAGTCTGCTCAATGCAACCGATCGCAAGCTTATGCGCGCCACGTGGGGCGAGTCGAAAACGCATACGACCGCGCACGCTCTCTACCGTACAATTTTTCGCGCCGAGGCCGCCCGCGTAGAACTCGCACGAGCGCGGCAGAGGGATCAATACGTAGAACGTGCGATGGCCTCGATTGAACGGCTTGAAGCGGAGAGCGAGCTGGACAAGCCAGCGCGGCACGGAATCTTCTCCTGGTTGTTCCGCTAGACCAATTCCTCGCTCGCGCGCCGTCCGAGCATAAAACGACTCTACGCCCTGCTTCGGCGACTCTTCGCGTCGGCGGTGCTGCGCTCGGGATTTCGGCAGAAGAGCCGTCAGGAAGTAAATCGTGACGTCGGACGGGTTCGCTCGCCTGAGGCCGAGCGCCCCGCCGTCCGGGCTTTCTGACTCTATGCGCGCTGGCTCCCGTTTGCTTCGCAAAGCGCTCACCTGCGCTCGCCAAAAGAAACAACTGTCCTACAGCCCCCAATCCATGAAATAGTGCAACCGACTCGGAAAAGAGCATGCCGTCATGCTCCCCGCGTCGCGCCGCCAGGCTCTTTCACTCGTCTGCTCGCGCCCCCGCGCCACACCGTACCGGCCGCCGCGCCGCGTTCTCGCTTGTCAGTCAAGGTTCACGCAACAGGCAAGACCCTTTCCGAGCCTGTCGAGGGAAGACAGGCCCCGTTTTTTCGAGCACCAAAGGTAACGAAACTCGTGGGGACGCAGTCGACCGCGAGGTCAACCGAATGACCCCCGGATTCGCTTGTGCTATGAGCGCCCGAGCGCAGCGACGCCGGTGCCCAGCACCGCCGGAGCAGCGTCGAGAGAGCGCGATAGCCGGCCGACGATCGCCGCAGGCGGATCGATCGACGTCACGGCCGCCCGTGACGGCCCCTTCCTCGCAGCAGCCCGCCAAAGGTGACGAACTTAACGAACTTAACGACCCCCCGAATCCACTCATTGCCGCGCCGGCCATGCGTGGCCTTCGCCCCCTCTCGCCGAGCGCGTATAGGGGTCAACCTAGTCAACTTCCGCTGCGGTTGCCGGGGCATTCGCCGGCGGTAAAGCGGCGGCTGCATATCCGTTCGCCGCTTCAGGAGGCCCGACATGACCGACCCGACCGCCACCCTCGCCACCCGCTTCGACCTGACCCCGCCGACCGACGACGATCTCCGCGAGCTCGCCGCCGATCTCAGCTCGGACGAGCGGCGGGTGCTGCTCGAGCATGGCACCGAGGCGCCTTTCTGCGGCCTGTTCCTCGATGAGAAGCGCGACGGCGTCTACACTTGCCGGCTGTGCGGCCTGCCGCTGTTCAACGGCGGCAGCAAGTTCGAGAGCGGCACCGGCTGGCCGAGCTTCACCTCGCCGTTCGCCGAGGGCCATCTCGAGACCATCCGCGACACCAGCTACGGAATGGTCCGGACCGAGATCGTCTGCGCGCGCTGCGGCGGCCATCAGGGCCATGTGTTCCCCGACGGCCCGCCGCCGACCGGCGAGCGCTATTGCATCAACTCGGTGTCGCTCGAGTTCACGCCCGAAGGCGAGCCGCTGCCCGACAAGCTCGGCCGCGGCGCCCCGGAAGGCGAGCCCTTGGACCGGACCGGAGCCTGATCAGACGGCCTTGAGGATCGCTTCGGACAGCTTGGCGGGCGTGAACGGCTTGGGCAGCACCATCACGTCGTCCGGCCGGCCTTCGACCGCTTCGCCGTCGGCATAGCCGGTGATGATGATGCACGGCAGCTCGGGTTTGAGCTTGCGGAGCTTGCGGACCAGGTCGGTGCCGGACAGCGCCGGCATCGCATAGTCGCTGATTAGCAGGTCGCACGAACCGTTTTTCTTGAGCGCCGCGATCGCCGCCGTCCCGCTCGCCGCTTCGGTGACGCTGTGGCCGAGTTCCTGAAGCAGCGCCGCGGTCGTTCCGCGAACCTCTTCATGGTCGTCGACCAGCAGGATCTTGAGCGACGGAGTCGGGGTCGGCTCGGCCTCGGCGGCTTGCGTGATTTTGGCCGCGAGCGCGCTGTCGGTCGCGCGCGGCAGCCAGATCTCCGCTCTGGTGCCCTTGCCGAGCTCGCTCTGCAGCCGGAACGAGCCGTCCGATTGCTTGGCGAACCCATAGACCATGCTGAGCCCGAGGCCGGTGCCCTTGCCGACGTCCTTGGTGGTGAAGAACGGCTCCATCACCTTTTCGATATGGTCGGGCTCGATGCCGCAGCCGTTGTCGACCACCGCCAGCACCAGATAGTCGCCGGGATCGAGCTCGCCGGCGCCGTCGGCGGCGATCGCGCGGTTCTCGACCGAGATGACGATGGTGCCGCCGCTCGGCATCGAATCGCGGGCGTTGATGATCAGGTTGATCAGCGCGAGCTCGAGCTGCGACTGGTCGGCGAATGCGCACCACGGCTCGGCCTCGAACTTCCACTGCAGGGTGACCAGCCCGCCGAGCATCGGCGCGAGCAGATCGGTGACCGCCCTGGCCAGCGACTGGACCTCGATGCAGGCGGGGCGCAGCTGCTGGCGGCGGGCGAAGGCGAGCAGCCGGCCGATCAGCTCGGAGCCCTGGTCGGCGGCGCGCTTGGTCATCGCCAGGATCCGCTTCTCCTCGTCGCCGAGGTCGGCGCGGCGCTCGATCAGCCCGAGGCCGCCGAGCACCGCGGCGAGGAGGTTGTTGAAATCGTGCGCGATGCCGCCGGTCAGTTTGCCGATCGCGTCCATTTTCTGCGCCTGGATCAGCTGCGTCTGGAGCGCCCGCCGCTCGCTGACGTCGGTCAGGGTGCCGGCGAATTCGATCGCGCGGCCCTTCGAATCCTTGAGCAGCACCGCCTGGTCGTGGAAGTGGCGGTAGGTGCCGTCGGCGCATTGCCAGCGATATTCGACCGAGAAGCGACCGGTCTTGCGGCTCGCGGCGAAGGCGGCCAGCGCCTGCTCGCGGTCCTCCTCGTGCAGCCGCTCGATCCACAGCGACGGATTCTCGCGGACCTGGTCGAACGTGAAGCCGGTGATCGCGGCCAGGTCGCCGCTGACGAAATTCGGGCAGCGCGGCTCGCAATCGATCGACTCGAGGTAGAGGATGATCGGCAGCGACTGGATGATCGCCGCCTGCCGCTGCTCAGCCTGGCGAAGCTCCTTCTCGGCGCGCAGCCGCTCGGCATTGGCGCGCAGATTGTCGTCGAGCAGCCGCTGCTCCTGCTCCGCCTTGCGCTGGATTTCGCGGGTCATCTCGTACAGGTCGACGAACACCGCGACCTTGGACCGCAGGACGACCGGCTCGACTGGCTTGAACACATAATCCACGGCGCCCATCGCGTAGCCGCGCATCAGATGTTCCTTTTCCTTGTTGACGGCGGACAGGAACACGATCGGAATGCGCTTGGTCTGCTCGCGCTGGCGGATGATCTGGGCGGTTTCGTAGCCGTCCATGCCGGGCATGAAGACGTCGAGCAGGATGACAGCGAACTCACCTTTGAGGAGATGGCGCAGCGCCTCCTCGCCGGACGACGCCGTCTCGACCTGGGCGAGATCCTCGATCACCGTGCGGATGGCGAGCAGGTTGCGCTCGTCGTCGTCGACGATCAGCACGCGCGCCTGCCGGTCGGGCGCGAGCGCTTCGCCTTCCAGCGTCTCGACCGGCGCGGGTTCGAGCGGTTGTGCGGTCGTCACCTTCATTCGGCGGCCGTCTGGGTGAGCGGCATCTGCTCGCCCGCCCGGTTGCGCGCCTTCGTCACCCACACCCGAAGCAGCGCCAGCAGCAGGTCGATGTCAACCGGCTTGGCGATATAGTCCGAAGCTCCGGCCGCGAGGCATTTCTGGCGGTCGCCCTTCATCGCCTTGGCGGTGACCGCGATCAGCGGGATGGCGGCGGTCGCGGGGTTCGAGCGGATGTGCTGCATGGTCTCATAGCCATCCATCTCGGGCATCATGATGTCGATCAAAGCGAGGTCGACGCCCGGCGTTTCCTCGAGGATGATGATGCCGTCGCGACCGCGCTCGGCGTGGAGCACTTCGACCGAATAGCTCTCGAGGACGCTGGTCAGCGAGTAGATGTTGCGGATGTCGTCGTCGACGATCAGCATCTTGGTGCCGGCGAGCTCGGGCAGGCTGCGCGGCGGCGGCGGCGCTTCGTCGCCGACCTTCGGACGGCGGCGACGCTTGTTGGACTTGGCGGCCTCGCGGATCGACTGGAACAGCGCCGCGAGCTTGTCATGGTCGACGGGTTTGCCGGTAAATCCGCGGGCGCCCATCGCCGTCACGTCGGATGCCTCGTCGGCGCCGCTGATGACGTGCACCGGAATCTCCTTGGTGGCGACGTCGTGCTGCAGCAAATCGAGCAGAACGAAGCCGTTGATGTCGTCGAGCGCGAGGTCGAGCGTGATCGCGTCCGGCTGGAGCTTGCGGGCCAAGGCGACGGTCCCCGAGCCGGTCGTCGAGACGACTCCCTTGAGCCCGGCCTCGCGGGCGAGATCGAGGAGGATCGAGGCGAAGGTCACGTCGTCCTCGACGATCAGGACGAACGGGCTCTTGCCGAGACTGTCGCGGTCGTCGGTGACCTCGAGCGCGGCCGGCAGCCAGTTGACGGTGTTGGTCGCCGGCGCATCGCGCCCCGTCGCGGGGAACTGCGCCGGGGCCGCGACCGCGGCGGCTTCGAGCGGGATGTAGAGGGTAAAGGTCGAGCCCTCGCCCGGCTCCGAACGCACTTGGATCTCGCCGCCGAGCAGGCGCGCGATCTCGCGGCTGATCGACAGCCCGAGTCCGGTGCCGCCATACTTGCGGCTGGTCGTCCCGTCGGCCTGCTGGAAGGCTTCGAAGATCAGCTTCTGCTTTTCGGGCGGGATGCCGATGCCTGTATCGCTGACCGAGATTTCGATCGCCTGGTCGACATTGCGAAGCACCGGGTGGCTCGGGCTCCAGCCGCTTTCGGCGGAGCGGACCGACAGCGTCACGCGGCCCTGGGCGGTGAACTTGAAGGCGTTGGACAGCAGGTTGAGGACGACCTGCTGGAGGCGCTTCTCGTCGGTCCGGATTTCGGCCGGCAGCTTCGGATCGAAGCGAACGTCGAACTCGATCCCCTTGTCGGCGGCGAGCTGGCGGAAGGTGCGCTCCATGTGCAGCTTCATGCCCGACATCGACATGTCGCCGAGGTCGATCGACACGGTGCCGGACTCGATCTTCGACAAATCGAGGATGTCGTTGATGAGGTTGAGCAGGTCCGATCCGGCCGAGTGGATGGTCCGGGCGAACTCGGTCTGCTTGTCGTTGAGATTGCCCTGCGGATTGTCCGCCAGCAGCTTCGACAGGATCAGCAGCGAATTGAGCGGAGTGCGCAATTCGTGGCTCATGTTGGCGAGGAACTCGGACTTGTACTTCGACGTCAACGCGAGCTGCTCGGCCTTTTCCTCGACCGCTCGGCGGGCCATGTCGATCTCGAGGTTCTTGGCCTCGACCTGCTTCTTCTCGTTCTCGAGCAGCTGCGCCTTCTCCTGCAGCTCCTCGTTGGTCGCGTGCAGCTCCTCCTGCTTGGTGGTGAGCTCGGTCTGGCGCGCCTGCAGCTCCTGGGTGAGCAATTGCGACTGCTTGAGCAGCCCCTCGGTGCGCATCGTCGCGGCGATCGTGTTGAGAACGATTCCGACCGATTCCATCAGCTGGTCGAGGAAGCTCTGGTGGGTCTCGTTGAACTCGCTGAACGAGGCCAGCTCGATCACCGCCTTGACCTCGTCCTCGAACAAAGCGGGGAGGATGTTGACGTTGGCCGGAGTCGATTTGCCGAGCCCGGAGCGGACCTGGAGGAAGTCGGGCGGGACGTCCTTCAAAACCACCGCGCGCTTGTCGGCCGCCGCCTGGCCGATCAGCCCCTCACGCAGCGCGAACTCGCGCTTGAGCTCGTCGGGGCTCTCGGCGCCGTAGCTGGCGACCAGCTCGAGCTTGGTTTCCTCTTCCTCCCGGTTGGAGACGTAGAACACGCCATATTGCGCGTTCACCAGCGGCGCGAGCTCGGACATGATGAGGTTCGACACGGTCGCCAGGTCGCGCTCGCCCTGGAGCATCCGGCTGAAGCGGGCGAGGTTGGTCTTGAGCCAGTCCTGCTCGGCGTTCTTGAGCGTCTGATCCTTCAGATTGCGGATCATCTCGTTGATATTGTCCTTGAGCGCCGCCATTTCGCCCGAGGCTTCGACCGCGATCGAGCGGGTCAGGTCGCCCTTGGTCACCGCGGTCGCGACTTCGGCGATCGAGCGCACCTGGTTGGTCAAATTGGCGGCGAGCTGGTTGACGTTGTCGGTCAGGTCGCGCCACAGGCCGGCGGCGCCCGGCACCCGCGCCTGGCCGCCGAGCCGGCCCTCGATGCCGACCTCGCGCGCCATGTTGGTCACCTGATCGCCGAACGTCGACAGCGTCTCGATCATAAAGTTGATGGTCTCGGCGAGCGCCGCGATCTCGCCCTTGGCGTCGACCGTCAGCTTGCGCTTGAGGTTGCCCTGGGCGACCGCGGTCACGACCTCGGCGATGCCGCGCACCTGGTTGGTCAAATTGGTCGCCATCAAATTGACATTGTCGGTCAGATCTTTCCACGTGCCGCCGACGCCGGGCACCTTGGCCTGGCCGCCGAGCTTGCCCTCGGTGCCGACCTCGCGGGCGACGCGGGTCACTTCGGACGCGAAGCCGTTGAGCTGATCGACCATGGTGTTGATGGTGTTCTTGAGCGCCAGAATCTCGCCCTTGACGTCGACGGTGATCTTTTTCGACAGATCGCCGCGCGCGACCGCGGTCGTCACGTCGGCGATGTTGCGCACCTGGCCGGTGAGATTGTCGGCCATCAGGTTGACGTTCTCGGTCAAATCCTTCCACGTTCCGGCGACTCCGCGGACCTGTGCCTGGCCGCCGAGCTTGCCTTCCGTGCCGACCTCGCGGGCGACGCGAGTCACCTCCGAGGCGAACGAGTTCAACTGATCGACCATCGTGTTGATGGTGTTCTTCAGCTCGAGAATTTCGCCCTTCACGTCGACCGTGATCTTCTTCGACAGATCGCCGAGCGCGACCGCGGTGGTCACCTCGGCAATGTTGCGCACCTGGCCGGTCAGGTTGGCGGCCATCGCGTTGACGTTCTCGGTCAAATCCTTCCAGGTGCCGCCGACGCCCTCGACCTGCGCCTGGCCGCCGAGGCGGCCCTCGGTGCCGACCTCGCGGGCAACGCGGGTGACTTCCGAGGCGAACGAATTGAGCTGATCGACCATGACGTTGATGGTGTTCTTGAGGGCGAGGATTTCGCCCTTCACGTCGACGGTGATCTTCTTCGACAAGTCGCCGCGCGCGACCGCAGTCGTCACCTCGGCGATGTTGCGGACCTGGCCGGTCAAATTGTCGGCCATCAGGTTGACGTTGTCGGTGAGGTCCTTCCAGGTGCCGCCAACGCCCTCGACCTGAGCCTGTCCGCCCAGCTTGCCTTCGGTGCCGACCTCGCGGGCAACGCGCGTCACCTCCGAGGCGAAGGCGTTCAGCTGGTCCACCATGACGTTGATGGTGTCCTTGAGCTCAAGAATTTCACCCTTCACGTCGACGGTGATCTTCTTCGACAAGTCGCCGCGGGCCACCGCGGTGGTGACCTCGGCGATGTTGCGGACCTGGCCGGTCAGGTTCGCGGCCATGAGGTTCACATTGTCGGTCAAGTCGGCCCAGGTGCCGGCGACTCCGGGGACTTCGGCCTGGCCGCCGAGCTTGCCCTCGGTGCCGACCTCGCGGGCGACGCGGGTCACTTCGGATGCGAACGAATTGAGCTGGTCGACCATCACGTTGATGGTGTCCTTGAGCTCGAGGATTTCGCCTTTCACGTCGACGGTGATCTTCTTGGAAAGGTCGCCCCGGGCAACGGCGGTCGTCACTTCGGCGATGTTGCGCACCTGGCCGGTCAAATTGTCGGCCATCAAATTGACGTTGTCGGTCAGATCCTTCCACGTCCCGCCGACTCCGGGCACCTGCGCCTGGCCGCCCAGCTTGCCCTCGGTGCCGACCTCGCGCGCCACGCGGGTGACTTCGGAAGCGAACGCATTCAGCTGATCGACCATCACGTTGATGGTGTTCTTGAGCTCGAGGATCTCGCCCTTCACGTCGACGGTGATCTTCTTCGACAGGTCGCCGCTGGCGACCGCGGTCGTCACCTCGGCGATGTTGCGGACCTGGCCGGTGAGGTTCTCGGCCATCA
Source organism: uncultured Sphingomonas sp. (assembly GCA_964430865.1). Taxonomy (GTDB): domain Bacteria; phylum Pseudomonadota; class Alphaproteobacteria; order Sphingomonadales; family Sphingomonadaceae; genus Sphingomicrobium. The sequence continues at coordinate 116 of CAYSHL010000037.1, read as the reverse complement.
GGTTGACGTTGTCGGTCAAATCCTTCCACGTGCCGCCGACGCCCTCGACCCGGGCTTGGCCGCCCAATTTGCCTTCCGTGCCGACCTCGCGGGCGACGCGGGTGACTTCCGACGCG
>CAYSHL010000036.1:0-18301 GCA_964430865.1 uncultured Sphingomonas sp. | reverse complement strand
ACTGCACGGTTGCGAGTTAGGATCGAATGCGGCAAAAGGCAAGCGAATCGAATCCGCCAGGACGCCGCCGTCGAAATCACCGCGTTGCAGCTCGAAACGATTGAACAGCACCAGCCCGAAGGAGGCCAGCATGACCTATTTCGAAGGATTCATCGTCCCCGTCCCGCAAGCCAATAAGGACGCCTATCGCCAGCATGCCAGCGACGCTGCGCCGCTGTTCAAGGAGTTCGGCGTGACCCGCATGGTCGAAACCTGGGGCGACGACATCGCCGACGGCAAGGTCACCGACTTCAAGAAAGCGGTCGCCGCCGAGGACGGCGAAAACGTCGTCTTCTCGTGGTTCGAATATCCCGACCGAGCGGCGCGCGACGCGGCCAACCAGAAGATGATGGCCGACCCGCGGATGCAGGAAATGGGCGCGTCGATGCCGTTCGACGGCAAGCGGATGATCATGGGCGGGTTTAACGCCATCGTCGAGGAAGGCACCCCGGGTGGCGGCTACACCGACGGCTTCGTCGTCCCCGTCCCCGACGGCAAGCGCGAGGATTATCGCGCGCTCGCCGCGAAAATGGCGCCGGTCTTCCGCCAGCATGGCGCGACTCGAGTGATCGAGGCGATCGCCGACGACATCAGCCACGGCAAGGTCACCGATTATTACCGCGCGGTGAAGGCCGAGGACGGCGAGACGGTGGTCTTCTCGTTCATCGAATGGCCCGACAAGGCGACCCGCGACGAGGCGTGGAAGAAGATCATGGCCGACGAGAGCATGAAGCCCGAGGGCGACATGCCGTTCAACGGCCAGCGCATGTTCTGGGGCGGCTTCGAGCCGATCGTCGACACCGCCAAGGCCGAACTGGCCGACGCCTGACGAAAAACCGTCATGCGAGGAGCGCAGCGACGAAGCAACCCAGCCCGAACGAAGGAACTGGATTGCCGCGCTGCGCTCGCAATGACGGAATGGCTCAACGCTTAAACACTGGGACCCGATTACAACCGCAGGAGACAATCATGACCGATTCGACGGACACTTTGGCGCGTTCGGCGTCGAGCGAGGGAGCGACCAAGAACCCGCATGGCGACTTCATCTGGTACGAGCTGATCACGCCCGACCCCGACGCCGCCAAGGCGTTCTACGACGCGGTCGTCGGCTGGACTATCGAAGCGCAGCCATCGGGCGAGATGGATTACCGGATGATCGGCTCGGCCGACGGCCAGGCCGGCGGAGTCATGCGGCTGACCGACGAAATGCAGTCGCACGGCGCACGGCCGGCGTGGCTCGGCTATATCGGCGTCGACGATGTCGACCAGTCGGTCGCGGCGATCGAGCAGGCCGGCGGCAAGGTGCTGATGCCGGCGTTCGACATCCCCAATGTCGGGCGGATCGCACTGATCGCCGACCCGCAGGGCGCGCCTTTCTATGTAATGCGCGGAGCGACCGACGAAGCCAGCACGGCCTTTTCGGTCGACCGGCCGCAGCACATAAGGTGGAACGAGCTGTCGACCACCGACCCCGACGCCGCGATCGCCTTCTACAGCGGACATTTCGGCTGGGTCCAGGAAGGCGACATGGACATGGGGGAAATGGGCAAATACCGCTTCCTCCACCAAAACGGCGTCGCGATCGGCGCGGTGATGCCGAAAATGCCCGAAATGCCGGTCAGCCTGTGGACCTATTACATCGGCGTCGACGACATCGACCGGGCAGCGTCCGCCATCGAGTCGGGCGGCGGCAAGATCCTCAATGGACCGATGGAAATCCCGGGCGGCGAGTTCGCCCTCAACGCGCTCGACCCCCAGGGCGCGTCGTTCGGGCTGGTCGGCCTGCGCAAGTGACGGAGGAAAACATGTCGGACAAGCTGCAAACCTGCCTGTGGTTCGACAAGGGCGAGGCGCGCAAGGCGGCGGAGTTCTACGCCGCGACCTTTCCCGACAGCAGCGTCGGCGAGGCGATGATCGCGCCGAGCGAATATCCGGACGGGCAGCCGGGCGACGAGCTGACGGTCGAGTTCACGGTCCTCGGCCGGCGCTTCGTCGGCCTCAACGGCGGCCCCGCCTTCAAGCCCAATGAGGCGGTCAGCTTCATGGTCGTGACCGAGGACCAGGCGGAGACCGACCGTTACTGGAATGCCATCACCCAGAACGGCGGGCAAGAAAGCGAGTGCGGCTGGTGCAAGGACCGCTGGGGCTTTTCGTGGCAGATCACGCCGCGCGCGCTGCTCGAGCTGACGAACAGTTCGGACACGGCCAAGGCCAAACGCGCGTTCGACGCGATGATGACGATGAAGAAGATCGACGTCGCCAGGATCGAGGCCGCGGCCGCCGGACAATCGGTCGATGCGTAAGCTGACCGGCGCCGTTTTCGTCTCGCTCGACGGGGTGATGCAGGCGCCCGGCGGGCCCGAGGAGGATGTCACCAGCGACTTCCGCCTCGGCGGCTGGGTCCAACCCTATTGGGCCGAGGACATGGGGCCGTTCGAGAAGCTGATCATGGGCGACTATGATTTGCTGCTGGGCAAGCGGACCTACGACATCTTCTCGGGCTATTGGCCGCACAACCAGGACAATCCGATCGGCGCCAAATTCCAGGCGATCAACAAATATGTGCTGACCCATAGCGCCGAGCCGCTGGAGTGGGACAATAGCCACAAGCTGTCGGGCGCGACCGCGGCGGATGCCGTGGCGGAGCTTAAGCAAAGCGACGGCCGCGACCTGCTGATCCAGGGCAGCAGCACCTTGTACCCGCCTTTGCTCTCCGCCCGCCTGATCGACCGGCTGGTGCTGATCAGCTTCCCGGTGCTGCTCGGCAAGGGCAAGAGCATCTTCGACGGGCCGATCGAGCCCAGCGGCCTGAAGCTGACCGACAGCTTCGTGTCGAAGACGGGGGTGGTCGTCGCCACTTACGAGCCGGACGGCGAGGTCAAGACCGGGACCTTCGAGACCAAGGAGCCGAGCGAGCAGGAGCGCGATCGCCGCGAGAAGATGGCGGCGGGCGCCTGGTGACGCTGACCCTTTATGTCCATCCCTTCAGCAGCTTTAGCTGGAAGGCGTTGATCCCGCTGTGGGCCGACGGCACGCCGTTCATCTATCGCAACGTCGACCCGTCCGAGCCCGGCGCGATGGACGAGCTGAAGGCCCATTGGCCACTTGGCAAATTCCCGGTGCTGTTCGATGGCGATGCGGTCATCCCCGAAGCGACCTGCATCATCGAGCATCTGCAGAACCACCACCCGGGCCCCAATGTCTGGATCCCCGACGGCGCGGACGGCGAGCGGGTGCGCCTGCTCGACCGGATTTTCGACCTGCATGTCCAGGGCAACATGCAGCCGACAGTCAACCACGCCATCTGGCCCGACGGCGAGGGACTGGCCGCGGCCCGCGGGCGCGAGGCTTTGCGCATTGTCTATGACTGGCTCGAGGTCAATTTGCCCGAGGACGGGTGGGCGGTCGGCGGCGCCTTCACCCTCGCCGACTGCGCCGCCGCGCCGGCCCTATTCTATGCCGACTGGATCGAGCCGATCGGCGACCGGCGGCCGCGCCTCGCGGCTTATCGCCAGCGCTTGCTGGCCCACCCGGCGGTGGCGCGCGCGGTCGAGGAAGCGCGGCCCTATCGCCATTATTTCCCGCTCGGGGCGCCCGACCGCGATTGATCGCCGTCGGCTTGACGGTCTGGTGATACACTATATCATGCAAGCTTTTTCAGGAACTTGTCATGCGTTGGATCGCTCTTCCCCTGATTGCCGCCAGCCTCGCCGCCTGCGAGCGCGCGCCCGCCGACCCGCGCGGGGTCGAGCGTGACGAGACCCTGCTGACGGTCAGCGCCAGCGGCCGCGCCGACACCAGGCCCGACGAGGCCCGGCTGCAGCTCGGAGTCCAGTCGCAGGCCGGCAGCGCCGGCGAGGCGAGCCGACTCAACCGTAAAAAGATGGACGAGGTGACAGCCGAGCTTGCCCGCCTTGGCGTCAAGCCGGACTCGATCCAGACCCGCAACCTCAGCCTCAGCCGGATCGACTACGGCAAGGAGCGCGGCCAGTTTCGAGCTTACAACATGGTCGAAGTCACGCTCCGCGACATGGCCAAGGTTGGTGACGCGGTGACCGCGGTCACCGAGGCGGGCGCCAACGTGCTGTCGGGGCCGGACCTGCGGGTTTCGAACCGCGAGGCCGCCAACCGGTCGGCCTATGCCGAAGCCTACAAGGCGGCGCGGGCTCGGGCGGAGGCCTATGCGACCGCGGCCGATCTCAAGATTTCGCGGGTGCTGGCCATCTACGACGGCGGCGAGAGAAATGTGCCGCCGCCTTATGCGCGCTACGGCGGCAGCACGGACGCGGTCGCCCAGACTGCCGCTCCGCCACCGCCTCAGGAGGCGGCGCCGTTCAGTCCCGGCGTCAACACGACCGAAGTCCAGGTGCGGGTCGATTTCGCGCTCGCCGGCAAGTGATCAGGCGAAGGCGCTCGCTATCCTGAGCAACTGATAGGCGTCGATGACTTCGCCGAGCCGGGTTTCGTGGCTTCGGTCGCCGCCGTTCTTGTCGGGGTGGTAGCGCCGGACCAGCTTGGAATAGCGGCTGCGCAGCGCGTGGCGGTCGCAATCCTCGCCGAGCCCGAGCACGGACAGAGCGCGCCGCTCGGGCTTCGAGAAGCGCGACTGCGCGCCTTCGCGGGCCGGGCGGAAGCGCGCCGCGATGGCATCGAGCGGGTCGGCGAAATCGCTCCACGCCGGAGTCGCTCCGGCGGTCGGCGAAAAGGCGCGCACCGAGCGCTCCCAGCCGCCGTAAACCGTCTGCGCCGCCGAGATTTCGTCGGAGCTCATGCCGTCGAAATAATTGTAGGCGGAATTGTGCTCGCGGACATGGTCGAGGCACAGGAAGCGCCAGCTGCCCGGCCCGTTGAAATTGGCCGGCTCGAGCGGCGCCTTATACTCGCCGGGCTCGCCGCAGCCGGGGACCGCGCACCGATCGCGCGCACCCTCGACCCGGCCGTGGAATTTCTGATTACGCGACGCCACTTGCCTTCTCGTTGCTCCGACGGCTTTCTCGCTTCTCGAACCGCCCTATATAGCGTGGATGAACGCTCCTTCCAGCGCATCTCCCAAAGGGCCGGTCGCTACCGAAATGCTGCGCCGGCTCAACTCGGCGCTCTCGCCGAGCCAGATCGAGCTGGTCGACGACAGCGAGCAACACCGCGGCCACGGCGGCTACAACCCGTCCGGCGAAAGCCATTTCAGCCTGCGCATCGAAAGCCCCGCCTTCGCCGGCAAGTCGCGGGTCGAGCGGCAGCGAATGGTCCACAAAGCGCTCGGCGACCTGCTCGACGAGCGGGTCCACGCCTTGTCGATCCGAGCCACCGCACCGGAGGAAGCATGACCGATAGCCCGATCATCCAGACCATCACGCCCGTCACCCACGACCTCGGCGACTTCAAGGTCCGGCGCGCGCTTCCGGCGCGGGAGCGGACGATGGTCGGCCCGTTCATCTTCGTCGACCAGTTCGGGCCGGCCAGCCTGCCGCCCGGACAGGGGATGGACGTCCGGCCGCACCCGCACATCGACCTCGCCACCGTCACCTATTTGTTCGACGGAGCGATCGAGCACCGCGACTCGCTGGGCTCGCGCAAGGTGATCGAGCCCGGCTCGATCAATTTGATGACCGCCGGCAAGGGGATCGTCCATTCCGAACGCTCGCCCGCCGACAGCCGAGCCGCCGGGCCGAGCTTCTACGGAATGCAGACCTGGCTCGCGCTTCCGGATGGCAAGGAGGAGGTCGAGCCGGCGTTCGACCATGTGCCCGGCGATGGGCTGCCGCTGGTCGAAGAAGGCGGCGCTTCGGCGCGGGTGCTGATGGGGACATTGTGGGGAGCGACCGCGGCGACGCGATGCCATTCGCCGACGATTTACGCCGACATCATCCTAGCCGCGGGCGCCAGCATCCCGATCGACAGCGACGCCGACGAGCGCGCGGTAATGCTGGTCGGCGGTGAGGCCGAGCTCGACGGAGTGCCGCTCGAGCCGTTCGCGCTCTACGTGCTGGCGCCCGGCCATTCGCCGCGGCTGTCCTCCTCGAACGAAGCGCGGGCGATGCTGATGGGCGGCGGCGCCTTCGCCACTCCGCGCCATGTGTTCTGGAATTTCGTTTCCTCGTCGCGCGACCGCATCAACCAGGCCAAGGAGGATTGGCAGGCGATGCGCTTCCCGCTGATCCCGGGTGACGACGAAGAGTTCATCCCGCTGCCGGCGGTGCCGACGACGGTTAGTTATCCGTGAAAAGCCCCCTCCCGCTCGCGGGAGGGGGTTGGGGGAGGGACTGTCCGGTGTCACAAGGGCGGCCAGCATGAAAACGACATCCCCTCCCCCGGCCCCTCCCGCGAGCGGGAGGGGAGTCGAATTCCGCCGGGTCCCGCTCGCGACCGGGGTCACGCTCAACGTCGCTCTGGCTGGGCCTGCGGATGCGCCGCCGGTGATCCTGCTCCACGGCTTTCCCGAATCGCACCGGACGTGGCGCGGTGTCGCGCCGCTCCTCGACGACCGCTTCCGGCTGGTGATGCCCGACCAGCGCGGCTTTGCCGGATCGGACCGGCCGCAGGAGGTCGAAGCCTATCGCGCCAATGTCATCGTCGATGACCTGTTCGCGCTCGCCGACGCGCTGGGCATCGACGGCTTCGCCTTGGTCGGTCACGACTGGGGCGGCGCGGCGGCCTGGGCGGCGGCGATCGGCGGCAATCCGCGCGTGCAGCGGCTGGCGATCGTCAATTCGCCGCACCCGGTGATTTTCCAGAAAAGCCTGATCGAAAACGCGGAGCAACGCGCCGCCTCGCAATATATCACGGCCTTTCGCACGTCGGGCTTCGAGCAGGCGGTCGAGGCGATGGGCTTCGAAAAATTCTTCGAGAAAAGCTTCGGCGCCCACGTCGACCTGGCGATCATCCCCGAAGCCGAGAAGCGCCAGTATATCGCCGAATGGTCGCAGCCGGGAGCTCTGACGGCGATGCTCAACTGGTACCGGGCGTCGCACCTCGTCGTACCGCCGCCGCTGGTCACCGTGCCGATCCCCGATTGGTTGCTTGGCGCATTCCCGAAGGTGCGGATCCCGACGCTCGTCCTGTGGGGGATGCGCGACCGGGCGCTGCTTCCAATCCAGCTCGATGGGCTCGAGCGGCTGGTCGAGGATTTGACCATTGTCCGACTGCCCGACGCGGGCCATTTCGCGCCGTGGGAAGCGCCGGAGCCGGTGGCCGAGGCGCTCGGGCACTTCCTCGCACGCCAGCCCGCCGCTACAGCCCCGGTCCGATGAACAAGCCCGCCAAATCCCGCTCGAGATCCGCCGCCCGCCTCGCCGCGGTCCAGGCGCTGTACCAGCAGGAAATGGAAGGGACGCCGGTCGCTCGATTGCTCAAGGAATTCCACGACCACCGCCTCGGCGCGTTGATCGAGGACGAGCAATATGTCGAGGCTGAGCGCGAGTTTTTCGACGACCTGGTGACGGGTGTCGCGGAGCGCTGCGCGGAGATCGACGCGGCGATTTCGGAGCGGCTCGCCGACGGCTGGAGCCTCGAGCGCCTCGACCGGCCGATGCGCGCGATCCTGCGCGCCGGCGCCTACGAGCTGCTCGCCCGCCGCGACGTCCCGGTCGGCTCGGTGATCTCCGAATATGTCGACGTCGCCCACGCCTTTTACGACAAGCGCGAGAGCGGCTTCGTCAACGGATTGCTCGACGCCCTCGCCAAAGAAGCGCGGGCCGCCCCGGCGGGCTGATCACCTGCGCGGGTGCTGCGCAGCCGTCACCCCCACCCTGCCCTCCCCCATCAAGGGGGAGGAGCAGTTTGTCGCCGCTGCCACTTTTCGCCCTCCCCCTCGATGGGGGAGGGTTGGGTGGGGGTGGCGTTGGTCGTAAGGGCTGGGCCGATGAGGTACCGCCCGGCAATCGGATCCACTCCCCACGCCCGCGCCCTGCGCGGCCTGCCGACCGACGCCGAGAAGGCCATGTGGCGGCTGCTTCGGGAAGCGTTTCCAGAGGCCCGCTTCGGCCGACAGGTGCCAATCCGGAGCTTCATCGCCGACTTCGCAAGTCACCGGGTCCGACTGGTCATCGAGGTCGACGGTGGGCAACATTGCGAAGACAAGGACGCCGGACGGACGGCGCTCATCGAACGAGAAGGCTATCGTTTAATCAGGTTCTGGAATCACGACGTGTTAGCTAATCCGGACGGGGTTTATGCGACGATCGCCGCCGCGTTGATCGACCGTCACCCCCACCCTGCCCTCCCCCATCAAGGGGGAGGGTTCAAGCAATGAACGAAGCCGAGGCGATCGAGCGGCTGCGCAAGTTCGCGACCGATCCCGCGGCGCGCGGGCTGGCCGACGACGCGGCATTGTTCGAGGGGTTGGTGATCACCCACGACAGCATCGCCGAGGGCGTGCATTTCCTGCCCAGCGATCCGGCCGGAAGCGTCGGCTGGAAGCTCGTCGCGGTCAACCTGTCCGACCTCGCCGGCAAAGGCGCGACCCCGGCCGCCGCCGTGCTGTCGCTGACCATCGGCAGCGACAGCATCTGGGACGAAGCCTTTTTGACGGGCGTGGAAGCCGCGTGCACCAGCTACGGCCTGCCGCTGATCGGCGGCGACACCATCGCTCTGCCCGATGGAGCGCCGCGCGTGTTCGGTCTGACGGCCATCGGGCGCGCCGGGGCGAGGACTCCGTCGCGCGGCGGCGCCAGTCCCGGCGACCGGCTGTGGCTGGTCGGGACGGTCGGCGATTCGGCCGCCGGGCTGGCGCAACTGCTGTCCGACCGGAGGGCGATCGGGCTGCTGGTCGACAGCTACCGCCAGCCGATCCCGCAGCTCGTCGCCGGGCGGGCGCTGGCGCCGCACGCGAGCGCGATGATGGATGTTTCCGACGGCCTGCTGCTCGACGCTCGGCGGTTGGCCCAGGCGAGCGGCTGCAGCGCCGTCATCGACCTCGACGCTTTGCCGCTATCGGATTCTTTCGTCGCCGAACGCGGCGGCGGGCGCGGCGCGCGGCTGTTCGCGGCGACGGGCGGCGACGACTACGCGTTGCTCGCCGCGCTGCCCGCGGATTTCGCTCCCTTAACGCTTTCTTTACCTCCCGAGACCAGCATCCGGGCCATCGGGACTCTCGAGGCTGGCGACGAAATCATTCGCATCGTCAGCGCGGGCGAGCCCGTCGCACTGCCGGAGGTGCTTGGTCATGAACATCGCGGAAATTCGGTTTCGCCAGTGGCTGGTCGCGCTTAGCGGCCTCGCCTCGGGCATGGCCGTCGCGCTGCTGATCAACTGACGCCCGGCGCGCCCGACCCGCCCGCCGGGCAGGTTGCAACCCGCCATTTCCCCACATAAAGGGGCGCCAATCGCCGGCCGCATCCGCGCCGGCTTTTCCGATTTGCCGCCTAACGGGGAATATCAATGGACCTGCTTTTGATCGCGATCGCCTGTGGCGTCGTCGCTGTGTTGTACGGCATCCTGACCAGCCGACAGGTGCTTGCTTCATCGCCGGGCAACCAGAAGATGGTCCACGTCGCCGAGGCCATCCAGGAGGGCGCGTCGGCCTACCTGCGGCGCCAGTACACCGCGATCACCGTCGTCGGGCTGGTCGTCGCCGCGATTGTCTTCGCATTCCTCGGCACCCTCAGCGCCGTCGCCTTCGTCATCGGCGCCTTTCTCTCCGGCGTCACCGGCTTCATCGGCATGAACATCTCGGTGCGCGCCAACGTTCGCACCGCCGAGGCCGCCCGAACGAGCCTGCAACGCGGACTGACGGTCGCCTTCCGCGCCGGCGCGGTCACCGGCCTGCTCGTCGCCGGCCTCGCCTTGCTCGCCATCTCGGTGCTGTTCTGGTTCCTCACCGGCCCGGGCGGCTATGAGCCCAACGACCGAGCGGTGGTCACCGCGCTGACCGCTTTGGCATTGGGCGCGAGCCTGGTTTCGATCTTCGCCCGTCTCGGCGGCGGCATCTTTACCAAGGCCGCCGATGTCGGCGCCGATCTGGTCGGCAAGGTCGAAGCCGGAATCCCCGAGGACGATCCCCGCAACCCGGCCGTGATCGCCGATAACGTCGGCGACAATGTCGGCGACTGTGCCGGCATGGCCGCCGATTTGTTCGAGACCTATGTCGTCACCGTCGGCGCGACGATGGTGCTGATCGCCCTGCTGGTCAGCGCCCCGCCCGCGCAGATCCTCGCCTTGATGACGCTACCTCTAATCATCGGCGGAGTCTGCATCCTGACCTCGATCGCCGGCACTTATTTCGTCCGCCTCGGCGCCAAGCAGTCGATCATGGGCGCGCTCTACAAGGGCTTCTGGGTCACGGCGGCACTCTCGGTCGCCGCGATTTTCGCCGTCATGTCGCTGACGCTGGGCGATCTCGACGCGGTCATCGGCAGTGCTCGCGAAGCGGCCGGCGCCGACGTCGATCTGGCGGTCGCCCGCGAAGCCGTCGAAGGCGGCTTCAACGGCTGGGACCTGTTCTATTGCTCGCTGGTCGGCCTCGCCGTCACCGGCCTGATCGTCTGGATCACCGAATATTACACCGGGACCAATTATCGCCCGGTGCAGTCGATCGCCAAAGCCTCGCAGACCGGCCACGGCACCAACGTCATCCAGGGCCTGGCGATCAGCCTGGAATCGACCGCCGCGCCGACGCTCGTCATCTGCGTCGGAATCATCATCTCCTACCAGCTCGCCGGCCTGATCGGAATCGCCTTCGCGGCGACCGCCATGCTGGCGCTGGCCGGCATGGTCGTCGCCCTCGACGCCTACGGGCCGGTCACCGACAATGCCGGCGGGATCGCCGAAATGTCGGGCATGGAGGACGAGGTCCGCACCCGTACCGATGCGCTCGACGCGGTCGGCAACACCACCAAGGCGGTGACCAAGGGCTATGCGATCGGTTCGGCGGCGCTTGGTGCGCTGGTGCTGTTCGGCGCCTACACGACCGACCTCGAGCATTATGCAAGCGAGCTCGGAGTCGGCGCGGGCGGAATCGATTTCTCTTTGTCCAACCCATACGTCGTCGTCGGCCTGCTGCTCGGCGCTCTGCTGCCCTATCTGTTCGGCGCACTCGGCATGACCGCGGTCGGCCGCGCCGCCGGCAACGTCGTGCTCGACGTGCGCGAGCAGTTCGCCTCCAACCCCGGGATCATGGACGGCACCTCGCGGCCCAATTACGCGCGAACGGTCGACCTCGTGACCAAGGCGGCGATCAAGGAAATGATCGTCCCGTCGCTGCTGCCGGTGCTGAGCCCGATCGTCGTCTTCTTCGCCATCGCGGCGATCGCCGGGCGCGACCAGGGCTTCGCGGCGCTCGGAGCGCTTCTGCTCGGAGTGATCGTCTCCGGCCTGTTCGTCGCCATCTCGATGACCAGCGGCGGCGGCGCGTGGGACAATGCCAAGAAATATATCGAGGACGGCCATTACGGCGGCAAGGGATCGGAAGCCCACAAGGCGGCGGTGACCGGCGACACGGTCGGCGACCCCTACAAGGACACCGCGGGCCCGGCGGTCAATCCGATGATCAAGATCACCAACATCGTCGCTCTGCTGCTGCTCGCGGCGCTTGCCGGCGGGGCCGCCTAGAGCCGGTTCCATGCCGACGCTTTGGCATCGCATCGCCCCGTTCGCGCAGCGCTGCCCGAGCCCGCACAACACCCAGCCGTTCCGGTTGCGCATCCGGGACGAGACGACGGCCGAGCTCCTGTTCCTGCCTCGGCGCGGGCTTCCGACGGCGGACCCGCTCGGCCGTTTCACCTGGTTGACCGCCGGCATCTTCGCGGAAATCTGCAGTATCGCCGCGCATTCGCTCGGCTACGAGATCGAGGCGAAATGGGATTTCAGCCCGATGTACCCGGGGGGCGACACCGACACGCCGCAGGTACTGGCTCGGGTGACTCTGACCGATGCCGGCAAGGCCGTGCCCGACCTCGACCCGCGACTGATTGTCGACCGGCACACGTCGCGGCTGCCTTATGACGGAACGCCCTGCCCGCCCGAAGTGATCGACGAGCTCCGCGCTGAGGCGGAACGGCTCGGTCATCGCTTCGAGACCCGCTGCGACCGCGAGGCGATCCGCTGGGTCGTCGAATTGAACCGCCAGGCGCTGTTCCACGATCTCGACAACGAGCCGCTGCGAACCGAGCTGACGAAGTGGCTGCGCTTCGACGGGCGCGAAGAGGATCTGATGCGCGACGGGCTGTCGGCGCGCTGCCTGACCTTCTCGCCGCGGCTGTTCCGAAGCTTCTTCACCAACCACCGATTCTGGACCCTGCCGATCATCCGCAACATCGTCGGCACGGTTTACGGCGCGACCATGAAGGGCATTGGCACGATCGGCTGGCTGCGCGGCCCGTACCGCGACAGCCGCGAATGGGTCGCCGCCGGGCAGTGCATGATCCGGCTGTGGCTGATGCTCACCCGGCACGGTATCTACTGGCATCCCTACGGATCGGTGATCACCAGCGAGGATGCGCGGCAGAACATGATCCGCTACCTCGATTTGCCCGAGGAAGCGGGCGGGGAGGACATGGTATGGCTGTTGTTGAGACTGGGCCGGAGCAAGGAGCCGCCGCTCAGCCATCGCCTGCCGCTCGAGGATATCATCCTTTGCGCGCCGTAAAGGCGCTGCTCCGGCTTCCAGCCTTCACCGTCATCGCACTGATCGACACCGCCGAACGGTTGTTCGCATCCTTTGGTGGATTGTACCGGCTGTGGTTCTTCCCCGGCCTGGAGGCCACTCGATGGAATCTCGGCATCTGGCGAGCGTGGCGCGGCTTCTATATCGCCCATGGCAGCGTGCCGGCGTACCGCGACTTCATCGCGCGCAATGGCGGAATGCCCGACATTCATTTGGCTCCCGGGCTGTTCCCGGACCTCGCGGCGATCCCGGAGATGGACAAGGCGAGCTATGTGAAAGCCTATCCGATCCACGAGCGGATCAAGGGCGGCAAGCTGCCGCGCAAGGGCGTCATGGTCGACGAAAGCTCGGGCTCCAGCGGCCAGCCGACGAGCTGGGTGCGGGGCCGGGTCGAGCGGCAGATCGTCAGCCAGATGATGCGGCTGAGCTACGCCGAATCGGTCGACCGCGAACGCCCGGTGTTCATCCTCAACGCGTTCGCGCTCGGCGCCTGGGCGACCGGAATGAACGTCTCGATGTCGCTGACCCCGAGCTCAATCGTCAAGTCGACCGGGCCCAATCTCGACAAGATCGTCAGCACGATGCTCGAGTTCGGCCCGCGCTACCGCTACGTGGTGATGGGCTACCCGCCGTTCCTCAAGGAGCTGGCGGACGACAAGAGGATCGACTGGGACCAGTTCGTCGTCGACGCCGGCTACGGCGGCGAGGGGATTTCGGAAGGCCTTCGCGCCTATCTCGGCAAGCGCTTCAAGCGGGTGGTCGGAAGCTACGGGGCGTCGGACCTTGAAGTGAACATGGCGATCGAGACCGAGCTGACGATCGCCCTACGGCAGGCGATCGGCCACGATGCCGAGCTACGCCAGGCGCTGATCCGCACCGACTACGGCGTCACGCCGATGATCTTCCAATACAATCCGATGGCTTATTACGTGGAGACCAACGCGGCCGGCGAGCTGGTCGTCACGATGTCGCGGCCGTACCATATCGCCCCGAAGATCCGGTACAACATCCACGACCGCGGGCATGTGATGCGCTTCCCGGAGCTGGAGAGAATCCTCCGCAAGGCGGGGCGGTCGGAGTTGCTTCGCAAGGAGGGAGCGGGCGTCGATCTGCCGTTGCTGTTCCTCTACGGCCGGTCCGACATGTCGATCGATTATTGCGGCGCCAACGTCACTCCCGACAGCATCCGCGAGGTCGTCTACGCGGTCGAGCGACTGGCCCCGATCGTCAACACCTACCGGTTGCTGTCGTTCGAGGACGAGCAGGCCAACAAGCGCATGGAAGTCGCCTGCGAGCTGACGGAGGGAGCGTCGTTTCCGCCCGACGCCGACGCGATCGGCGACGAGCTGTTCGAGCGGCTCGCGAAGATCAACGGCGATTTCTACAACGCGCTCAACCACACCGCGCCCGAGAGCAACCGGCCGCGCTTCAGCCTGCACCCGTTCGGCTCCGGGCCGTTCGCCGGCGGCCAGAAGAAGCTCAAGAACGAATATGTCTCGACGGATATCCAGTACGACAAGCTGAATTAGGCCGTCCCCCCATGGGGGATGGGTGAGTTAGCGGTAGACGGGGCGGGTCAGGCAGTGGACTCCGCCCGCGGCCTTGGCGATCTCGGTCCCCGGCAAGCAGGTGATGGTCACTCCGGCTTTCTCCTCGAGCTCGGCCTCGAGCGCCGCGGGCATGTCGAACGCGAAGTAGCGGCCTTCGCCGAGCGGCAGCAGATTGCAGCGCTCGTGGGCGATCGCGTCGGCCTTGTCGCAGCGGACGATCGTGAAGCCCATCGCCTCGGCATGGGCGATCGGGTCGATCGAGCGCAGGCTGCGGCTTTCGTCGATCAAGAAGCCGGCGTGGAACATGCCCGCCGCGGCCATCATCACCCGGTTGGGCAGGACCGTGAAGCCGGTGTCGAGGTGGAGCAGGTTCGGATCGTGCGACAGGCCGATGATCTGGTCGAGATGGTCGGGGATCAGCTCGAGCGCGAGACGGATCGCGGCCGCCTTGGTGGTCCGCACCCCAAAGCCGAGCATCAGGATCCTTTTGCCCTCGTCCATCGCCGGCAGGACGTCGCCGCCTTCCGCATATTCATCGTCGGCAAAGTGGAACGCGGGGCGGAGCCCGAGGCGCTCGAGCGCTCGGCCGGCGATCTCCGACTCCTTCGCCCGGCTCGGCAGGGCGAGGCGGCCGGGAATGTAGAGATCGGGCGCCCAGGGCAAGGTGATGCTGCTGTCGCGCATGAACATCAAATTGGGATTGGAGTCCGCCTCGCGGCGATAGTCGGCATCGTCGCCGAGCAGATCGCGCAGGGTGACGACCTGGACCTGCTCGGCGAGCGCAGTGCGAAAATCGCGGTACTCGGCGATCAGCCGCTCGGCCGCCGGCAGATCGAGGAAGTTGCATTCGTCGAGCCGATGGTCGCCCATGCCGTGCAACGCGCCGCCGTCGGCCGGGTCATGGATCAGGATGCGCGCCGGCGGCGTCGAGAATTCGGAAAGGTCCATCGCGCGTTGATAGCGACGGCGGTCGATTGCGTCCCGAACGAATAAGCGGCACGGCTATTAGTATGCCGAACGCGATCCGAATCCATCAACCGGGCGGGCCCGAGGTGATGCGCTGGGAGCCGGTCGAGGTCGGCGATCCGGGGCCGGGCCAGGTGCGGTTGCGCCAGCACGCGGCGGGGCTGAACTTCATCGACGTCTATCACCGCACCGGCCTCTATCCACAGCCGCTGCCGTTCACTCCGGGCGTCGAGGGCGCGGGGGTGGTCGAGAGCGTCGGGGACGGAGTCGAGCATGTGAAGGCGGGCGACCGGGTCGCTTATGCGGGGCCGATCGGCGGTTATGCCGAGGTGCGGCTGATCGACGCCGACCGCTTGGTGAAACTCCCCGACGACTTCGGCTTCGACCTCGCCGCGGCGATGATGCTGCAGGGGATGACCGCGCGGATGCTGCTGCGCTCGGTCTATCCGGTGGCGGCCGGCGACATGATTCTGGTCCACGCGGCGGCCGGCGGGGTCGGGCTGATCCTGTGCCAATGGGCCGCGGCGCTGGGAGCGATCGTCATCGGCACCGTGTCGACCGACGACAAAGCCGAGCTGGCGCGGGCGCACGGCTGCCAGCACCCGATCGTCACCACCCGCCAGGATTTCGTCGCCGAGGTCGAAAAGATCACGTCGGGCGCCGGGCTACCCGTGGTCTATGATTCGGTCGGCCGCGACACCTTTTTGCGGTCGATCGACTGCCTTCGGCCGCGTGGGCTGATGGTCAGCTTCGGCCAGTCGTCGGGCGCGATCGAGCCGTTCTCGCCCAGCCTGCTGCAGCAGAAGGGTTCGCTGTTCCTGACCCGGCCGACCCTGTTCCACTACATTGCCAGCCGGGCCGAGCTCGAGGCTTCGGCCGCCGAGCTGTTCGAAATCGTCGGCTCGGGCGGAGTCCGGATCGAGGTCAAGCAGCGCTTTCCGCTCGCCGACGCGGCGGAAGCGCACCGGGCACTGGAAGCGCGAGTAACGAGCGGATCGACGGTCCTGACCGTCTAGCGGGCATCGTTTCGCCGCCGCCTTCCCTTTTCGCACCTGCCAGAGTAAGGCTCCGCCTCATTTTTTCGAACCACTGCAGCGAGGTTGAATGGCCAAGGAAGAACTTCTCGAGATGCGCGGAAAGGTGGTCGAGCTGCTGCCCAATGCGATGTTCCGCGTCGAGCTCGAGAACGGCCATGAAATCCTCGGCCATACCGCCGGCAAGATGCGCAAGAACCGCATCCGGGTGCTGACCGGCGATGAAGTGCTGGTCGAGCTGACGCCGTACGACCTGACCAAGGGCCGCATCACCTATCGCTTCATGCCGGGCCGCGCCGGACCGCCCGGATATCCCTAAGGACCCTGAATGCGGCTGATTCTCGCTTCGGCGAGTCCGCGCCGCCTTGACCTGCTCGCCCGCATCGGAGTGGTCCCCGACGCGGTCGTCCCCGCCGACGTCGACGAAAGCGTGCCCAAAGGCGAGCTGCCGCGCGATCACGCGCTGCGCCTGGCGCTCGAAAAGGCGCAGGCGGTGGCCGCCACCGAGCCCGACGCGCTGGTGCTCGCCGCCGATACCGTGGTTGCGGTCGGGCGGCGGATCCTGCCCAAGGCCGAGGACGAGGCGACGCTGCGCGCCTGCATGGCCTTGCTGTCCGGGCGCCGCCACCGCGTGATGACCGGGGTTGCGGTCGTCGTTTCCGGCGCCGTTCGCACTCGGCTCGTCGAGACGATGATCGCGATCAAGCGCCTGTCGGTCGAGGAGATCGACTATTACGCGAGCCACGGCGAGTGGCGTGGCAAGGCCGGCGGTTACGCGCTGCAAGGCTATGGCGAAGTCTACGTCCGCCACATCGCCGGCAGCTATTCCAACGTCGTCGGATTGCCGCTCGCCGAGACAAGGCTGCTGCTCAAGGCCGCGGGCTATCCCATTGCCTGAATGGCTGATCGAGCGCGGCATCGGCGAGACCCGCTCGGCGCTGATCGAGAATGGCGAAATCGTCGAGGCGCGCATTCACCTGGACGGCGCGCCACGCGCCGGAACCGGCCGCCAGGCGATACTCAAGACGGTCGGGCCGCCCGCCGTCGCTTCCGACGGAACCCACGAATTCGTCCTTCCCAAAGGAGCCGAAGGTGCCACTGAAGGCGCGACGATCACGATCGAGGTCACGCGCGAGACAATCCCCGGAGCCGAACCCTGGAAGCGTCCGCTCGCGCGCCTGGCGGACAACATCAATACTCCGCTGGTTGAGGGCGATCCCGTCTCCTTTCCCGCCGCGGCCGACGTCCTGGCCGCCGCCGGCTGGTGGGACCTGCTCGATGAGGCCCGGACCGGCGTCGTTCCTTTCGCCGGCGGCGAGCTGCGCGTTTCCGTCACGCCCGCGATGACGTTGATCGACGTCGACGGCAGCCTGTTGCCCAACGATTTGGCGCTTGCCGGGGTGCGCGCGGCCGCTCGAGCAATCCGCCGGCACGGCATCGGCGGTTCGATCGGAATCGATCTGCCGACGATCGCGGGCAAAGCGCAGCGCCAGCAACTCGGCGAGGCGTTCGACGCGAAACTTCCGCAGCCGTTCGAGCGCACCGCCGTCAACGGCTTTGGCTTCCTGCAGGTGGTTCGCCCGCGCCGGCATGCCTCGCTGTTCGAGCACGCGAGCGACCGCGCCGCATTCGAGGCCCGGGTGTTGCTGCGGCGGGCCGCGTTCGCGACGCCGGGCGCCAAAACCCTGGTCGCCCACCCCGCGGTGATCGCGGTTCTCGAACGCAACCCGGCCTGGATCGAAGCGCTCGCCCGCCAGGTTGGCGGCGCCGTCGGCTTGCGCGCCGACCCTTCGCGCCCCATTTCGGCCGGCGATGCCGAGCCTGCCTAAAACCAAGCCCTGCCCGCTGTGCGGCAAGCCGGCCGCCGACCCGCACGCGCCCTTCTGCAGCCGCGGCTGCAAGGACCGCGACCTCTTGAAATGGCTCGGCGAAGGCTATCGGATTCCGGGGCCCGCCGCGGAGCCCGAGAGGGTGGACAGCGAAGACCGCGAGGGTTAGGGACCGCTCGCTTCAGCGGGCCGGGCGGGCCCACAGGCCTTGTTCGATGGTGGTTGGGCCCAGGTAGCTCAGTTGGTAGAGCACGTGACTGAAAATCACGGTGTCGGTGGTTCGAT
>CAYSHL010000035.1:0-18310 GCA_964430865.1 uncultured Sphingomonas sp. | reverse complement strand
GGGTGCGGCAAGAGCGCACCGCGGCGGCGGCAACGTCTCCGGCACGGTAAACCCCACCGGGTGCAAGACCGAATAGGGGCGGCATATGAGCGGTTTCGGCTCGTCGCCCGGGTTGGTCGCTGGACCCCGGACGCAAGTCCGGGGCTAGAGGAATGGTCGCCCAGTCCGCCAAAGCCTCCGGGCGAAGGCGGATGGACAGAACCCGGCTTACAGGCCCTCTGGCAAATTTTCCTTCGTCATTGCGAGGAGCGCAGCGACGCGGCAATCCACCGGACCTTCTGGATTGCTTCGCTGCGCTCGCAAAGACGGCGCGTAGCAGCTAGTTGAGGCCCGATGGCAGGCACGAAGAGATCGGACAGTTGGGGATTTCCGCGCTGGCGGCCGTACGGCTCGTCGCGGGAAGCAACGCGCGTCCGCATTTGCGACCGCGACGGCTGCAGCGCGCCCGGCGACCGGCCCGCGCCGAAGTCGCCCAACAGTCCCGAGCGCTGGTATTTCTGCGAGGCCCATGCCGCCGAGTACAACCGCAACTGGGATTATTTCGAAGGGCTCGACGCCGAGTCCGCCGCGGCCCGGGAAGCCGACGAAAGCGCCGAAGCCTCGGCCTTTCGCCAGGCCCAGCATTGGCAATGGGGCGGGCCGGGCGACGGCAGCCGAAGCCGCGACGAGATGCGGGCGCTCGACGCGCTCGAGCTCGAGGTCGACGCCGATTTCAACTCGGTCAAGGCCGCCTACCGCCGGCTCGCCAAGGAGAATCATCCGGACCTCAAGCCGGGCGACCAGGAGGCTGCGAAGCGCTTCCAGCAGGTCAAGGCGGCCTACGATGTGCTGCGCCGGTCCGAGGAGCGCCGCGAAGCCAAACCGCGCTAGGCGCCGATCATACCTTCTAGGCGCCGATCATAAACGTGCCGGAGCTGTAGGCGATCGGCTTGTCGCCGACGAACGCCGTTCCGCGGGTGAAGGCGATGCGCGGCGTCAGCTTGGTGCATTCGCAGCGCGCGACGACGCTCTCGCCGCGGAATGCCGACCGTAGATAGTCGATCCTGAGGTCGAGCGTCGCCAGCGGCACGAACTTGCCGATCGTCGACCACACGGCGGTCCCGCTGGCGGTGTCGATCAGGCTGACGATCGCTCCCGAGGCGAGGATGCCGCTGTCGGGCACTCCGACCAGCTCGTCGCGCCACGGCAGACGCAGCTCGGTCCAATTGTCGCCCGCCGAGCCGAATTCCATGCCCAGGGCGCGGCCGTGGCCAACCCGCCGAGCGAGCTCGAAGAAGCGGGCGGGGTCGAAGCGCTCGCCGTCTGCGGGCGCCGGCGTATCGTTCATGCGGCGAGCCGCTGGGCGGTGTCGCGGACCAGCGCGATCATGCTCGGAATGCCCTGGGTGCGATTGGCGCTCAGCTGCCGCGACAGGTCGAACGGGGCGAGGGCGGCCGCAACGTCCATCCGGGCGACCTCCTCGGCGGGCCGGTCCTGGACCGCGGCGAGGACCAAAGCGACGATGCCCTTGGTGATCGCGGCGTTGCTGTCGGCAAGGAAATGCAGCCGGCCGTCGGCACCGCGCTGCGGATAGACCCAGACCGAAGCCGCGCAGCCGCGCACCTTGGTCGCGTCGGTCTTGAGGACGTCGGGCATCGGCTCGAGCTTGCGGCCGAGGTCGATCAGCAGCCGATAGCGGTCCTCGCCGTCGAGCAGCTCATATTCGTCGAATATGTCGTTGAGGGCGGGCAAAGCGGCCATCGCTCCGGACTAGCAGCGCCGCGGCCCGCCGTCATCCGCGACTAGCGGTCGCGAAGCTCGTCGATCTCGCGCGACAGGCTGTTCTCGCGCTCCGTGGTGATGCGCTCGAGCACGTGGATCCGCTCCTGGAGCTTTTTGACTTCCTCGCGCAGACGGGCCGCTTCGCCCTGGTCCGCAGTCTCAATTTCGCCGTCATTTTGACGGCGGCGGCGCTGCCACCCGTAGCGAGCCTTGAGGACGCTGGCGATCATCACGATCGCGACGATCGCAATGATGAATTCATAGCGGCTCATCAAGAGCTCCGATCCGTCTCAAACTGCTTGTGCGTTTGCGGCTTGTCTCGCAGCGCCTCGATCTGAGCCGCGGTTTGCGCTCCGCCGTCGGTGACGATTTGCTCGACGACGCGCAGGCGCGCCTCGATTCGTTCGACATGGGCCGCATATTGCGCGCTCTTCTCGGCGGCGAGGTTGCTCTGCGCTTCGATCTGCTTTTCCTTGACCCTCAGCCACATTTTGAACGGCGCGATGCCGATCGCCGCGAGCGGAATGAGGACCCAGATCCAGCTGGAAATGTCACCCATCGCTCGGCTCCCGCGCGGCCTTTGCACTCACCCTGGCCGGTTCGGGCATTTCCCGCAGCGCCTCGATCTGCGCGGCGGTATGAACGCCGCCGTCGGTGACGATCTTCTCGAGAATGCGCACCCGCGCCTCGAGCTCGGCGTTGCTGGCCGCATATTGCGCCGCTTTTTCGACCGCGAGGCCGGCTTCGACGTCCAGCTTCTTTTCCTTGAGCCGGAACCAGCGCGCGAACAACAGCCCGACGACGATGATCGGAATGCCGACGACGATGAAGGCGATCAGGACGTTGGTCGGGCCGTCCATCATTTCTTCCCCCCGTCGACCAGCGACAGCGCGTCGATCTCGCGGGACAGCCGATGCGGCTGGTCGGTGACGATCCGCTCGATGTTCTCGAGGCGGTCCTTGAGCGCGCCCATCTCGGCCCGGAGCTGCGCATTTTCGGTGGTCAGGAGCTTGATCCGCTCGGCCGTGTCGCGGTCGGTCGTCGGAAGCAGCGGCACGCCCCACGAGGTTTCCAGGGGATAGCCGTTTTTGATCCTTAGCCAGGTGGTGAACACCCAGCCGCTGACGCCCACGATGACCGCTGCCGCGATCCAGGGAAGCCCGTCCAGAATGAATTGCAATTTGTCCATCGAATGTCCTTCTTAACGGAGTTGGTCGATCTCGCGGGCGAGCGAGCGGTTTTCGGTCGTCACATAGCTCTCGATATCGGCGAGCCGGCGGTCGATGTCCTTGAACCGCGAACGGATGTCGCGGGCGGTCCGGGTCGGCGAGGCCCGCACGCCCTGCCAGAACTGGCGCTCCTCGATGTCGGCGACGGCCAACTCGCTCGGCTTGTCGGGGGTCATCATCGCGGCGATGAAGTAGAGCAGGAGCGGGGCGCCGCTGCCCATGATGATCGCGGCGACGAAACAGATCCGGATCAGGGTCACGTCGAAGCCGGTGTAGTCGGCGATCCCCGAGCACACGCCGAGGAACCGGCCGTTGCGCTTGTCGCGGTAGAAGCGGGTGTGGCTCGGCGGTTGCCCGGCCGACCGGGAGCGGTCGTCGTCGCGGGTGACTGGATTCCTGGCCATACTACTCTCCGTCCGCCAGCAGGCGCCGGCTCTCGGTAGCGTCGGTGACGCAATTCTGCCGCCAGTTGGGGTCCTCGGCGGTCATGATCCGCTCGATGCTGCACAGCCGGTCGTCGAGCCGGCGGGCGGCGTCGTGAAGCTCGTCGAGCAGTTTCTCGTCGGACTGGGTGAGCGTCGCCGACTGCTTCCACTTGGTGACGTAATGGAAGATCAGCCACGGCAACCCGATGAACAGAGTGATGATGGCGAGGCCGCCGATCACATACCCCATGATTTCTACTTCCATTCCTTATTCCCCCTTGCCGGCTTGGGCGTTCCGAGCGGCTTTCATGGCTTCCAGTTCGGCGTCGACCTTTTCGGCCGCCTTCAATTCGGCGATCTCTTCCTCGAGGCTTTTCGGGCCGGTCATCCCGAGTGCGTCGGCGCGCCCTTCGGCGAAGTCGGCGCGGCGCTCGAGCAATTCGAAGCGCGAGAACGCGTCCTCGGTGCGGCTGCCGCTCATGACCTCGCGCGCCTTGGCCCTCGTCACCGCGCTTTCGAAGCGCGCCGCGATGGCATTCTGGCGGGCGCGGGCTTCCCTGAGCTTGGCCTGGAGCTTGGCGATGTCCGCCTCATAGCCCTTCAGCGTGTCGTCGATGACCGTGATCTCGGCCTTCAGGCCCTCGGCCATGTCGGCCGCCTTTTGGCGCTCGATCAGCGCCGCCTTGGCGAGGTCCTCGCGGTCCTTGGAGAGCGCGAGCTCGGCCTTCTCGGTCCAGCTCGACTGGAGCTCGTCGAGGCGCTTCCACGCCCGGCGCATTTCCTTGCCGTCGGCGATCGCCCGCGCGGCCGAGGCGCGGACCTCGACCAATGTCTCTTCCATCTCGAGGATGATCATCCGGATCATCCGCGCCGGATCCTCCGAACGGTCCAACAGCTCGGTCATGTTCGCCGCGAAAATGTCCCGCGTGCGGGAGAAGATACCCATTTAGCACTCCGAATTCAGGGCCCTGTACGCCTTTTCCTATTCAAGAGGCGTGCCAGCCTCCGGAAAATCTCGGAAAGCTGCAAAAATCCGCAAATTTCCGCCGAAAATCCATTGAAATATCTTGCCAAGAGATGGGGTTTACCACCAACAGTCGGCATATGGAGCGGGTCAGTCAACTGGTCGGGCAGAGCCTCGCGTTTCTCGACGCGGTCGAGCGCGCCAGCCGCGCCGCGCCGCTCAATCGCCCCGTTCTGGTCATCGGCGAGCGGGGCACTGGCAAGGAGCTGATCGCCGAGCGCCTGCACCATTTGTCGCCGCGCTGGTCGGGGCCGCTGGTGACGATGAACTGCGCCGCTCTGCCGGAAAATCTGATCGAAGCCGAGCTGTTCGGCCATGAAGCGGGGAGCTTCACCGGGGCGTCCAAGACCCGCCACGGCCGCTTCGAGGAGGCCGACGGCGGCACCTTGTTTCTCGACGAGCTGGCCACCCTGTCGTCGCCGGCGCAGGACCGGCTGCTGCGCGCGGTCGAATATGGCGAAGTCACGCGGATCGGCGCCTCCAAGCCGATCAGCGTCGACGTGCGCATCGTCGCCGCGACCAACGAGCATCTGCCGCGGCTGGTCGAGGAAAGCCGGTTCCGCGCCGATTTGCTCGACCGGCTCTCGTTCGAGGTCGTGACGCTGCCGCCGCTGCGGGCGCGTCAGGGCGACATCCCGTTGCTCGCCGACCATTTCGGACGGCGGATGGCGGTCGAGCTCGATTGGCCCAATTGGCCCGGCTATTCGTCGCATGTCATGGCCCAGCTCGAGGCCTATCCATGGCCGGGCAATGTCCGCGAGCTGCGCAATGTCGTCGAGCGCGCTGTCTATCGCGCCGAGGATCCCGAGCGGCCCGTCGCCGAGGTTCAATTCGATCCGTTCGAATCGCCGTGGACCGAATCGAGGGCCCCGGCGCGGGCGCCCCAGCCCGTCGGCGAAGCGGCGGAGGAGGGGTCGCAGGCGCAGCTCGCGGTCGTGCCGCCAGGCACCGCGGGCAACGACTTCCGCTCGGCGGTGACGGCCTATGAGCGGGCATTGCTCGAGGAGGCGCTGGCCCGCAACCGCTTCAACCAGCGCGCCACCGCCGCCGCGCTCGGGCTCAGCTATGACCAGCTCCGCCATGCTCTCAAGCGCCACCGGCTCCAGGACACCGCCGCCTGACCGCCGGGATGCAATCCGCGCCCGTTGGTCGAAATGCGCGTGATATGGCGGCTCCAGAGGAGTATATCTGACGCCCTCAGACAAAGGAGGCTTCGATGAAAGCATTACTCCTTTCCGCCGGCTGCTGCATGTTGATGCTCGGCACCGGGCCGGCCCAGGCCGGCAATTTCTCCATCGGCTCGAGCTTCGCCGAGGCCTGTTTCCGGGCCGCCGAGGGGCGCGACATGAGCCTCAGCGCCAGGGAGGCCTGCGACCGGGCGCTGTCGGCCGATGGAGCGATCAGCGCGCACGACCGCGCCGGAACCTATGTCAACCGCGGCATATTGTTCATGCACATGGGGCATCTCGAGCGAGCCAACGTCGACTTCGACCGGGCCTTGGCGATCGACTCGCGCCTGTCGGAAGCCTGGCTGAACAAGGGCATCGCGCAGATGAAGGCCGGCAACGGCCGCGCCGCGCTCGACCTTGCCGCCCGGTCGATCCAGCTTCGAACCCGCAAGCCGGCGATCGCTTACTACATACGCGGCCTGGCCCACGAGCAGACGGGCAATCTGCAAGCCGCCTACGAAGATCTCAGCCGGGCTCGAGCTCTGGCTCCCAAGTGGGAGGAGCCGGCGATCGAGCTCGCCCGCTACCAGGTGCGGTCCCGCTAGCTCAGGCCGAGCCGCCGACTAATAGCGGAAGGCGGTCATCGCGTAGAGCATCGGGATCGACAGCATGGTGTTGATCCGCGAGGCAACCATCGCCGTCCGCGCCGATGTCGCCTTGCGGGCATCGTCCGCCTCGACCAGCCCGAGCGCCCGCTGCTGGTTCGGCCAGATCACGAACCACACGTTGGCGGCCATGATCAGCGCCAGCCACATGCCGGTGCCGATGAGCCCGTACGGCTCGCGCAGCGTCAGCGCCTCGGCGATATAGCCCTGCTCCCACGCCAGAGTCGCGCCGGTCAGCACCGTGAAGACCGCGGCCCAGCGGAAGAAGAACAGCGCCTTGGGAGCGATGAATTTGGCAACACCCGGTTTCAATTCCGCGGGCACCGTCGGCATCACCGGGATCTGCACGAAGTTGAAATAATAAAGCAGCCCGATCCAGGTGATTCCGAAGAACACGTGCAGCCATTGCAGGATCGCGGACAGGTTGATCTCGTCGAGGTGGAACACCGCCATCAGGACGATGGCCAGGCCGACTCCGATCCCCAGCACCAGGTGCAGATTGTCGAACAGCTTGCCCATTTCAGTCCCCTGTTTGACCGTGTTGACGAGCGGTGGCTTCTACGGCGAGACGCCTCCGCACCGCAAGCATCCGTCTACTGCTTGAGGCGGTAGCCGGTGCGGAAGATCCACCAGATCCCGGCCATGCAGGCGACCAGGAAGGCGGCGGTGGCGGTCAGGCTAGTCGCGACCGGCACGTCGGCGGTGCCGAAGAAGGTCCACCTGAAGCCGTTGATCAGATAGACCACCGGGTTGAACAAGGTGATGCTGCGCCACGGCTCGGCCAGCATGTCGATCGAGTAAAAGGCGCCGCCGAGGAAGGTCAGCGGAGTGACGATCAAGAGCGGGATCACCTGCAGCTGCTCGAAGCCCTTGGCCCAGATGCCGACGATGAAGCCGAACAGGCAGAAGGTGACGGCGACCAGCAGCAGGAACAGCAGCATCAGCAGCGGATGCTCGATGCGGACGTCGACGAACAGATTGGCGGTCAGCAGGATGACCAGCGCGACGGTCATCGCCTTGGTCGCCGCCGCCCCGACGTAGCCGAGCACGGTTTCGACTGCCGACAGCGGCGCCGACAGGATTTCGTAGATGGTGCCGGTGAAGCGCGGCATGTGGATGCCGAAGCTGGCGTTGAAGATGCTCTCGGTGAACAGCGACAGCATCATCAGCCCGGGGACGATGAAGCTGCCATAGTCGATGCCGTTGATCTCGCTCATCCGGCTGCCGATCGCGGCTCCGAAGACGATGAAATAGAGCGACGTCGTGATCACCGGCACCGCGAGCCCGGTCCACAAGGTGCGCCGGAAGCGGTGCATCTCGAACTTGTAGATCGCCCAGACCCCGCGCCAGTTCACGACGGCAACTCCGTCGCCCTCGCGAAAGCGGGGGTCCCGCTAGCCTTTTTGCTTCCGACAGGAAGCGGGATTCCCGCTTTCGCGGGAATGACGGGGAGGAGGCTCATTGCACCGCGCCCCTTTGCTCGTGGATCAGGCCGACGAAAATGTCCTCGAGGGAGGATTGCTTGGTGTCGAGGTCCTTGAAGGCGATGCCGGCGTCGCGCATCGCCGACAGCAGCGACGGGATGCCGGTGCGCTCCGCCTTGGCGTCAAATTCGTAGACCAGGGTGTTGCCGCCGTCGCTCAATTGCGGCCGCCACTCGGCGAGCTCGGGCGGGACCGCGGCGAGCGGCTCGGCGAGCTGCAGGTGCAGCACTTTGCGCCCGAGCTTCTCCATCAGCGCATGCTTTTCCTCGACCAGGATCAGCTCGCCCTTGTTGATCACCCCGACTCGGTCGGCCATCTCCTCGGCCTCCTCGATGTAATGGGTGGTGAGGATGATCGTCGTGCCGCCCTCGCGCAGGCGGCGGACCAGCTCCCACATGTCGCGGCGAAGCTCGACATCGACGCCCGCCGTGGGCTCGTCGAGGAACAAGATGTCGGGCTCATGCGCCAGCGCCTTGGCGATCATCACCCGGCGCTTCATCCCGCCCGACAAATCCTTGAGGATCTGGTTGCGCTTGTCCCACAGCGACAGGTCGCGGAGGATGCGCTCGATCTTGGCCCGGTCCGGGGCGCGGCCGAACAGTTCGCGGCTGAAGCTGACGGTGCTGATCAGCGGCTCGAACACGTCCATCGTCAGCTCTTGCGGGACGAGGCCGATGCGGGTCCGCGCCTCGCGATAATTGCGGAGCCAGTTCTTGCCGTCGACCAGCACTTCGCCACTGGTCGGAGTGACGGTCCCGCAGACGATGTTGATCAGCGTCGTCTTGCCGGCGCCGTTGGGGCCGAGCAGAGCGAAAATCTCCCCGCGGCGGATGTCGAGGTCGATCGGCTTCAACGCTTCGGTGCCGCTTGCATAGCATTTGCGAAGCCCGCGGATCGAGAGGATGGGCTGGCTCATTCCACCGGCCCCGGTTCGGCCGGCACCGCTTCGTCGCGGGCGAGGCCGTGGCGCAGCAGCATCGGCACGTTGGCTGCGGCGAACAGGAAGGTGAGGGGGATCGCGCCCCACAGCTTGAAGCCGATCCAGAACTCGGTCGAGCTGTTGCGCCAGACGCTCTCGTTGAGCACCGCCATGCCGGCGAAGAACAACGCCCAGTTGCGCGTCAGCTTGGCCCAGCCCTTGTCGTCGAGCCCGGGATAGGTGCTTCCGAGCACAGCCTTGAGAAGCGGCTTGCCGGTCGCCAGTCCGAACGCGAGGATCGCCCCGACCAGGGCATAATAGAGCGTCGGCTTCATCTTGATGAAGGTCTCGTTGTGGAGCCAGATGGTCAGCCCGCCCATCACCACCACCATCACGCCCGAGAACCACAGCAGCGGCGAGATTCGGCGGTAGCGGATTGCCGAGAACAGCATCGCGGCAATCATCGCGACCATGAACGCGCCGGTGGCGACGAAAATCTTCGCCGCCGCCGGGACGGGCGCGAGAAAGTTGACCAGGAAAAAGACCAGCAACGGTCCCAGGTCAATCAGCAGCCGGGCGCCGGCGGCGGGTTCCTCCTTGGCGGTCATTCGGGGGCTAGTCCGGCGATCGCCCGAGCCACCGCCCGCGGATCGAACGGGCGCAAATCGTCGGCGCCTTCGCCGACCCCGATGGCGTGGATCGGAAGCCCGAACTTCTCGGCCGCGGCGACGAGGATGCCGCCGCGCGCGGTGCCGTCGAGCTTGGTCATGATGAGGCCGGTCACGCCCGCGCTGTCCCTGAACACCTCGACTTGCGCAAGCGCGTTCTGTCCGGTGGTCGCGTCGAGGACCAGCAAGACATCATGCGGAGCCTCGGGATTGATGCGGCCGAGGACGCGGCGAATCTTCGATAATTCGTCGATCAAATGGGTCTTGTTCTGCAAGCGCCCGGCGGTGTCGACGACCAGCACGTCGATGCCGGTCTGGGTCGCCTGGCGAACTCCGTCGAACACGATTCCGGCCGCGTCGCCGCCTTCCTTGCCGGCGATCACCGGAGCGCCGATGCGCTGGCCCCAGATCTGCAATTGCTCGATTGCCGCCGCGCGGAAGGTGTCGCCGGCGGCGAGCAGGACGCCGTAATCCTGCTCCTGCAGCCAGTGGCCGAGCTTGCCGATGGTGGTCGTCTTGCCCGAGCCGTTGACGCCGATCACCAGCACGACATGCGGCCGCGGGAAGCCCCAGATCTCGAGCGGCTTGGCGACCGGCACGAGGATTTTCTCGATTTCCTCGGCGAGGATGGTGCGGAGTCCGCGCTCGTCCAATTGCTCGAAGCGCTGCTTGGCGATCGCCTCGCGGATCCGGCGCGACGCCTCGGGCCCGAGGTCGGAGGCGATCAGCGCCTCCTCGATGTCGTCGAGGGTCGCGGTGTCGAGCGCCGCGGTGGTGGTCAGCCCGGTGAGATTTTCGCCGAGCCGGGCCGCCGTCTTGGTGAACCCGCCGCGCAGGCGGTCGAGCCAACTCATGCTGCGGTGCCCAGGAGGCGATCACCGTCGCGTCCGACGATCGTCGCGTCGAGGATTTCGCCGCGCTTGGCGCCCTCGACCACTACCGGAGCAAAACCCCCGCTGTGACCTTTGCTGGAGTTTTCGATCAGCACGATCTGCCGGCTTCCGACCAGCCGGTCGAGCCAGGCTGTCCGCCGAGTGGAGGCCGCTTCGCGCAACCGTGCCGCGCGGGCCTTGACGATCTCGCGCTCGACCTGCGGCATCCGCGCCGCCGGAGTGCCGGGCCGCGGCGAAAACGGGAAGATGTGCGCGGCGACGACGTCGCAATCATCCAGGAGGTGAAGGCTGTTCAGCGCCATTTCCTCGGTTTCGGTCGGGAAGCCGGCGATCAAATCGGCGCCGATGGTCGCGTCGGGGCGGGCGGCCTTGATGCGCTCCACGGCCCGCACCGCGTCAGCGCGCGAATGGCGGCGCTTCATCCGCTTGAGAATGAGGTCGTCGCCGGCCTGGAGCGACAGATGGAAATGCGGCATCAGCCGCGGCTCGCCGGCGATCAGCGCGAACAATTCATCGTCGATCTCGATGCTGTCCAGCGACGACAGCCGAAGGCGCTGAAGCCGCGGCTCGGCATCGAGCAGCCGGCGGCATAGCCGCCCAAGTCCGCCTTGGTAATCGGTGATGTCGACACCGGTGAGAACGATTTCCCTGGCGCCGCGGTC
Source organism: uncultured Sphingomonas sp. (assembly GCA_964430865.1). Classification (GTDB taxonomy): domain Bacteria; phylum Pseudomonadota; class Alphaproteobacteria; order Sphingomonadales; family Sphingomonadaceae; genus Sphingomicrobium. Next base: position 7,411 of record CAYSHL010000035.1, on the reverse strand, counting down.
GATCTCGCGGGCGACAGCGTCACGGATCGCTTCGAAGGGAAAGGATCGACTGGGACCCCGCGCGGTCCAGATGCTGCAAAAGGTGCAGCGGTGGTCGCAGCCGGTCTGGATGCCGACGAAGCTGCGCACCCGCTGCACTCCGGCCGGAACGGTCAGCGGCGCCGAGAAGTCGCGCGTCCGCACCTCGTCGACCTCGGGCATGGCGGCGAAGCGCTCCGGCTCGAGCTGCACCGCACAGCCGGTGGCGAGAATCCGGGCATGTGGCCGTTCGCGCCGCGCCCGCCGGATCGCCTGGCGCGTCTGGCGCACCGCTTCGGACGTCACCGCGCAGCTGTTGACGATCACCCAATCCTGATCGGCAGGCATTTGCCGGGCCATCGCCGCGCTCTCGGCGAAATTCAGCCGGCAGCCGAGCGTGATCGTCTCGACGCTCACCCGAACTGCTCCAGCTCGATCTCGCCCTTGAAGGCATAGGTCGCCGAGCCGCGCATCCGGACCGGTTCGCCCGGCTCCCAGGCGATGCTCAACGACCCGCCCGCCATCGTCACCGTGACCGGCGACTGAGCGCGCTTCGAGACGATCGCGGCGACGCCCGCCGCGCAGGCGCCGGTGCCGCAGGCGAGCGTCAGCCCGGCGCCGCGCTCCCAGGTCCGCAGCCGGATGCCGCCGCCCGCGACCTGCGCGACGTTGACGTTGATCCGGTCGGGAAACGCCGGGTCATGCTCGATCAGCGGCCCAAGCCCGTCGAGCGGGATGCTTTCCGCATCCTCGACGAAGAACACCAGATGCGGGTTGCCGACGTTGAGCGCCATCGGCTTGGCGAGCTCGCCCCACGCCATCGGCAGCGCCGCGGTGTCCATCGGATAGGCGAGGGGCACGTCGTCCCAGCCGAACCGCGGCTCGCCGATCGCCACCTCGACCTCGCTGCCGTCAACCGCTCCGTCGACCACTCCGCCACCGGTCTCGATGCTCTTCACCCCGGTCAGCGCGACCACGCAGCGCGACGCATTGCCGCAGCTTTCGACCTCGCCGCCGTCCTTGTTCCAGATTCGCATCCGGATGTCGGCGACGTCCGACGGCTCCAGCACGATCAGCTGGTCGCAGCCGATGCCGTTGTGGCGGTCGGCCAGCGCCCGGGCGAGCGGCTCGGACATCGCCAGCGGCGCCTCGCGAGCATCGAAGATCGCAAAGTCGTTGCCGAGCCCATGCATCTTGTGGAAGGTGCGCATCATTCGTGGCGGCGACTTAGGGAGCGACCGAAGCCAAGTCCACCAGCGCGAGTTGAACACGCATGCCCAAAGCCGCCACCGACGTCATGCAATTGATCATCTTCTCCGCCGTCGCGGACGCTTTCGATGCGCTGAAGGCCGCGTCGAAGGGCGTTCCCAACACCATGCTGCGCGATATCCAGTCGGTGCACCGCAACGCCACCTTCGCCGATCTTCCCCGGGAGCTGCAGGAGGCGATCAACGCCAGCGTGCGGGCCGCCTTCACCCAGCTGCTGAAGGAAGGCTATGCGGTCGCGCCGTCGCAGGGGCACGGCTCGCGGCCGATCGACCGGGTGCCCGAGCGCGAGCGGCGCGACCGGCCGCCGCGGGCCGACGACCGGCGAGGCTCGCGTGGGCCGAGGCGCGGCGGTCCGGGGCAGGGGCCCGGCCGCGGACCCAGGCCTGGCGGCAAACCGCGCGGTTGAACTAGCCGGCGTTTGCGGCTACTTGCCCGGCGTCGTTTTCGACACAAATCGATGAGCAGCGCCCAAGGGTGCACGCTGGCCGGCGAGGTTTCGCCCGCCGGCGCGTTTTTGTTTTATCCTCCCCACGATTTCGTGGGGAGGGGGACCAGCGAAGCTGGTGGAGGGGTTCTGGATGGAGCCGAAGTACCCCTCCACCATTCACTCTGCGGTGAATGGTCCCCCTCCCCGAGAAATCTCGGGGAGGAATGGGAGAAGTGGATGTTCGACAGTCTGAGCGACCGGCTCGGCAGCGTTTTCGACAAGCTTCGCGGGCGCGGTGCGCTCGGCGAGGCCGACGTGCGCTCGGCGATGCGCGAGGTGCGCGTCGCGCTGCTCGAAGCCGACGTCGCTCTGCCGGTCGCCCGCGACTTCGTCGACCAGGTCACCGAGAAAGCCGTCGGCCAGGAAGTGCTGCGTTCGGTCACGCCCGGCCAGATGGTCGTCAAGATCGTCCACGACGCCCTGGTCGAAATGCTCGGCTCGGAAGCGACCGAGCTCAGGCTCGACGTCAATCCGCCCGCCGTGATCATGGTAGTCGGGCTGCAGGGCTCGGGCAAGACGACGACCACCGCCAAGCTCGGCAAGCGGCTGACCGAGCGCGAGCGCAAGAAGGTGCTGATGGCGTCGCTCGACGTCGCCCGCCCGGCGGCGCAGGAGCAGCTCGCGGTGCTCGGCCGCCAGGCCAACGTCGAGACCTTGCCGGTCGTCGCCGGCCAGCAGCCGGTCGATATCGCCAAGCGCGCGATCCAGGCCGCGAAGCTGCAGGCCTATGACGTCGTGCTGCTCGACACCGCCGGCCGTTTGCACGTCGACGACGCGCTGATGGCCGAAATGAAGGCGGTCGCGGCCGCCTCCAGCCCGACCGAAACCTTGCTGGTGGTCGACGCCTTGACCGGCCAGGACGCCGTCAATGTCGCCAAGGGCTTTGCCGGCGAGGTCGAATTGACCGGCGTCATCCTCACCCGGCTCGACGGCGACGCCCGCGGCGGCGCGGCGCTGTCGATGCGCGCGGTGACCGGCAAGCCGATCAAGTTCGCCGGCGTCGGCGAGGCGATCGACAAGCTCGAGACCTTTCATCCGCAGCGGGTCGCCGGCCGAATCCTCGGCATGGGCGACGTCGTCAGCCTGGTCGAGCGCGCCGCGGAAACCATCGAGGTCGAGGAAGCCGAAAAGCTCGCCGGCAAGATGCTCAAGGGCAAGTTCGACCTCGACGATCTGCGCGCCCAGATCGGCCAGATGCAGCGCATGGGCGGCCTCGGCGCGCTCGCGTCGATGATGCCGGGGCTCAACAAGATGAAGGGCGCCGCTGAAAAGGCCGCCGACGGCAAGGCGCTGATCCATCTCGAGGCGATGATGTCGTCGATGACCGCCAGGGAGCGCAGCCGGCCCGAGCTGATCAACGCCAAGCGCAAGATCCGCATCGCCAAGGGCAGCGGGACCACCGTCCAGGAGGTCAACAAATTGCTCAAGATGCACCAGGAAATGGCGAGCGTGATGAAGCGCCTGAAGAAGATGGGCGGGCTCGGGAAGCTGGCGGCGATGTTCGGGAAGGGCGGGATGGAAGGCGCGCTCGGGGGAATGGCTCCCGGGATGCTCCCGCCCGGCGCGGGCGGTGGAGCTCCACCCGGTTTGCCGGGGCTCGGCGGCTCACCCTTTAACCTCCCACCCGGTTTCGACAAGTTCACAAAGAAATAACGCAAATCACTAAAAGGAAATAGAAAATGTCACTTTCCATTCGTCTGACCCGCGGCGGCGCCAAGAAGCGGCCCTATTACCGGATCGTCGTCGCCGACAGCCGCGCCCCGCGCGACGGCCGCTTCATTGAGAAGCTCGGCAGCTACAATCCGCTGCTGGCCAAGGATTCGCCCGAGCGGGTGAAGCTCGACGCCGAGCGCATTTCGCATTGGCTGTCGGTCGGCGCCCAGCCGTCGGACCGCGTGCTGCGCTTCCTCGACGCCGCCGGCATCCGCGAGCGCGCGGCGCGCAACAACCCCAACAAGGGCAAGCCGGGCGAGAAGGCCCTGGCCCGCATCGAGGAGCGCGAAGGCAAGGCCGTCGCCGCCGCCGAGGCCGCGGAAGCCGCCGCCAACGCGCCCGCGGAAGAGCCGGTGACCGAGGAAGTCGTGGCCGAGGAAGCCGGTGCCGAGACTCCGGTGGCCGAGCAAGCCTCTGCGGCTGAGGAAACCGCCGAAGCTCCCGCTGCCGAGGAAGCGGAAAATCAGGGCGAATCCTCGCCTGAACCGGCCGAAGGCGCGGTCGAGGACGCTCCGGCGACCGAGGATTCCCCGGAACCGGCCGAGGCCGTCGCCGAGGAAGCGCCCGCCGCGGATGAGCCGGCTGAAGGTGCCGTCGAGGACACGCCAGCCGCCGAGGAGCCCGCTGAAGTCGCCCCTGGGGAAGCTCGGGTGGAAGAAGCGACTGGCGAGACCAGCGATGCGGACGTCGTCGCCGAGGAGGCTTCGGCCGACGCGGCAACGACCGACGACGCCGCGAAGGTGTAGCAACAATTTCCCCTCCCCTTGATGGGGAGGGGTAGGGGTGGGGTGGAGTCCGCGGAGATTCGATGACGAAGCCACCCCCACCCAACCCTCCCCCATCGAGGGGGAGGGCCGAAAAGAAAATCCCGCTCGCCGCCGTCGCCGGGGCCCATGGCATCAAGGGCGAGGTGCGGTTGAAGCTGTTCAGCGACAGCAGCGTCAGCCTCGCCCGCCATTCCAAACTGTTCGTGGGAGGAGCGGCCCGGCGGCTGCTCAACGTCCGCGATGGCGGCAAGTTCGCGATCGCCCGCTTCGACGGGGTCGCGGACCGCACCGCCGCGGAAGGCCTGCGGGGATCGCTGGTCGAGATCGACCGCACGGATTTGCCGCCGCTCGAGGAGGGCGAATATTACCATGCCGACCTCATCGGTATCCCGTGCGTGGACCGCGAGGGTCGCCCACTCGGCTCGGTCGTCGCGGTCGAGAATTTCGGCGCCGGCGACCTGCTCGAGGTCGAGGACGAAAGCGGACAGCGCTCACTGATCCCGTTCAAGCCGGGCATCGCCGACCTCACCGACGGCCGAATTGTGCTCGACCCGGAATTCCTCGCCTAGCTTCCGCGCAGGAACGGCTTATCCTTGGCGAGGTCGTTGCGGATGGCGGTCGCGGCGACCCCGCCTTCGCCCATTGCATGGCTGATCTGGTCGAGCCCGACGACCACGTCGCCGGCCGCATAGACTCCTTCGACGCTGGTCCGCTGACGCATGTCGACGCCGATGCAGCCCTGCTCGTTGAGCCGCGCGCCGAGCATCTCGGCGAGCTGGGTGTGGGTGTCGGAGCCGAGCGCCGGGTAGACGGTGTCGAACGTGTAATGGCCCTCGGCGGTGTCGACGACGATGCATTTGTCCAGGGCTGCCACGGCCTCCGCCGGCCCGTCGACGCAATCGATTTGCGCCATCTTCAGTTTCTCGCGATCCTCAGCCGTCAGCTTCAGCGTGTCATGCGGAGCGATCAGGGTGACGTCGGCGGTGTAGCCGCGCAGGAACACCGCCTCGGCGACACCGTGGCTGTCGCTGCCGATGACGCCGACCTTCTTGTCGGTCACCTCATAGCCGTCGCAGATCGGGCAATAGCGGATCAGGCCGCGGGCGAGCGCGTCGTCGTGCAGATCCTCGTCCATCGGCGGCCGCCGGTTGGTGACTCCGGTCGCCAACAGGACGGTGCGCGCCTGCTCTTTGCCCGAGCCCCAGGTGCCGACGAAATGTCCGCTGCCCTCGTCGCGCTCGACCTTGGTCACCCGGTCGGTGACGATCTTGGCGCCATATTTCTGGGCCTGGGTGCGCATCCGCTCGAGCAATTCCTTGCCGCTGATGCCGTCCGGGAAGCCGGCGTGGTTGTGCGTGCAGGGGATCCAGCCGGCGCGGCTCTTGCCGGCATCGACGACGAGGATGTCGAGGTGGAATCGCGCGAGATAAATGGCAGCGGTCAGCCCGGCCGGGCCGCCGCCGACGATCAGACAGTCGAGGGGTTCGTCCATCGCTCCACAGCGCGCGGCGGCGGGGGCGGTTCCGCCGTTGATGCTTGCACGATGTATATACGGTCCGTATATATATGCACATGACCAAGGAAGTCCGCGCCAAGACCTTCAAGTCGGGCAATTCGGTCGCGCTGCGCCTGCCCAAGGCGCTCGGCATCAAGGAAGGTGTTGAGATGCTCGTCCGCGAAGAGCAGGGCCGCTACGTCGTCGAGCCAGTCGCGATTGAGCGGAAAAAGATCGACCTGAGCTTTCTCCACGGGCGCAAGCCGCTGGGCCTCAAGCTGCTCACAGCCAAGGATCGCGAGATCGACCCCTCTCCGGGCTTGGAGGAGCTGCTGCGCAAGGCGAACTGGGCCAAACCTGATCGATGAGGTTCATGCTCGACGCCAATATTTTGATCCTGCTGCTCGATCTGAATGAGCCAGTGGTTCTTCAGGCAAGCCAATGTTTTGAGGGCGATCTATGCGTGTCGGCCGTCGCTTATGCCGAAGTGGCGCGCGGCGCCGTCGCCGGCAAGGCGCCGCCGCAGCAACTATTGGATGCAGCGGTCGCGGCGATACCTGTCGTGCCATTCGATCAGGCGGCGGCGCAAATCTACGCCCGGCTGCCGTTCCGCCGCCATCGCTTCGATCGGCTGATTGCTGCCCACGCGCTATCGCTTGGTGTGACGTTGGTGACAGCGAACCGCCGCGACTTCGCGGACGTGCCCGGCCTCCGCGTCGAGAATTGGACCCATTGACCTTCGCCGCCACCATTTTGACGCTTTACCCGGAGATGTTCCCTGGCCCGCTTGGCATTTCGCTCGCTGGCCGCGCGCTGGTCGAGGGCCTGTGGTCGCTGGACGCGCGCAACATCCGCGATTTCGCGACGGACAAGCATCGCAGCGTCGACGATACGCCGGCGGGCGGCGGGGCGGGGATGGTGCTTCGGCCTGATGTGCTGGCCGCGGCACTGGACAGCGTGGCGGACGGTCGCCCGATGCTGGCACTAACGCCGCGCGGCAAGCCGCTGAGTCAGGTCCGCGTGCGTGAGCTCGCGACAGGGCCGGGCGTAATCGCGCTGTGCGGCCGCTTCGAGGGCTTCGACGAGCGCATCTTCGAGGCCCGCGACCTCGAGCCCATCAGCATCGGCGACTATGTGCTGTCGGGCGGCGAGCTCGGCGCCATGGTCTTGCTCGATGCTTGCGTTCGGCTGCTCCCCGGGGTAATGGGCGCCGCCTCCAGCGGAGAGGAAGAGAGCTTCAACGAGGGGCTTCTCGAATATCCGCATTATACCCGGCCTGTGACATGGGAAGGGCGCACGATCCCCGAGGTGCTGCGGTCGGGGGATCATGCGAGGATCGCGGCGTGGCGACACGAACGCGCATCCGAAGACACACGGCTAAGGCGGCCGGACCTGATCGAGCGCCACGGGGGCGCATCGCAGGCACCGCCCTCTGGCGCGCGGCACGAAGACGAAGGCTAGACCAATGAATTTGATCGAGACGCTCGAGCGCGAGGCCATCGACGCGCTGACCGAAATGCGTCCCATCCCCGAATTCCGCCCCGGCGACACGCTGCGGGTCGGGGTCAAGGTGGTCGAGGGCGACCGCGCCCGCGTCCAGAATTTCGAGGGCGTCTGCATCGCCCGCTCGAACAAGGGCGTCGGATCGAGCTTCACGGTCCG
>CAYSHL010000034.1:0-18737 GCA_964430865.1 uncultured Sphingomonas sp. | reverse complement strand
ACCCGTCGCACCTCGAGGCGGTCGACCCGGTGGTGCTCGGCAAGGCGCGCGCGGTAATGACCGCCAAGGGCGACAAGCACGGCAAGACGGTGCTTCCGATCCTGCTCCACGGCGACGCGGCATTCGCCGGGCAAGGCGTGGTCGCCGAATGCCTCGGTTTCTCGGGCCTACCCGGCTACGGGACCGGCGGCACCATCCACTTCATCATCAACAACCAGGTCGGCTTCACCACCAGCCCGCAGTTCGCGCGCTCGTCGCCCTACCCGTCGGACATCGCCAAATCGATCCAGGCGCCAATCCTCCACGTCAACGCCGACGACCCGGAAGCGGTGACCTTCTGCTGCAAGCTGGCGATCGAGTTCCGTCACCAGTTCGGCCGCGACATCGTCATCGACATGTGGTGCTACCGCCGCTTCGGCCACAACGAAGGCGACGAGCCCAGCTTCACCCAGCCGTTGATGTACGCGGCGATCCGCAAGCACCCGCCGATCAGCAAGGTCTACGGCCAGCGGCTGATCGACGAGGGCGTCGTCGACGCGCAATGGATCGCGGCGCACAGCAAGGCCTACACCGACCACCTCGAGGCGGAATTCCAGGCGGCGACCGGGTATCTGCCCGACAAGGCCGACTGGTTCGAAGGCCGCTGGGCGGGGCTCGGCCGGCCCGACGAGCCGGTGCTCGGCCGGCGCAACACGACGACCGCGATCGGCGACGATCTGGTCCGCAAGCTCGGCGAGGCGCTGACCCGGGTTCCCGACAAGGTCCAGATCCACAAGACCCTGCAGCGCATCATCGACGCCAAGCAGGCGATGTTCGAGGGCGGCGCCGGCTTCGACTGGGCGACGGCCGAGGCGATGGCGTTCGGCAGTCTGCTGCTCGAAGGGCACAACGTCCGGCTGTCGGGCCAGGACAGCGGCCGCGGCACCTTCAGCCAGCGCCACGCGGTGTGGCACGACCAGTCGAACGGCGAGAAATACATCCCGCTGTGCTCGATCGAGGGCGGCCGCTTCGAGGTCCGCGATTCACCATTGAGCGAGTTCGGAGTGCTCGGGTTCGAATATGGCTATTCGATCGCCGACCCGAAGACGCTCGTTCTATGGGAGGCGCAGTTCGGCGATTTCGCCAACGGCGCCCAGACCATCGTCGACCAGTTCATCGCCGCCGGCGAAGCCAAATGGCTGCGCGCCAGCGGGCTGGTGATGCTGCTTCCGCACGGCTTCGAAGGGCAGGGGCCCGAGCACAGCTCGGCGCGGCTCGAGCGCTATCTGCAATTGTGCGCCGAGGACAATATCCAGGTCGCCAATTGCACCACCCCGGCCAATTATTTCCACATCCTTCGCCGCCAGCTGCTGCGCGACTTCCGCAAGCCGCTGATCATGATGACCCCCAAGTCGCTGCTCCGCCACAAGCTCGCGGTCTCGGACATCGGCGAGTTCACCGGCGAGAGCCACTTCCGCCGCATTGTCAGCGATCTGAACCCGCCCGCGGAAGGCCAGACGCGGCGCCTCGTGCTGTGCAGCGGCAAGCTCGCCTATGAGTTGATGGAGGCTCGCGATGCCGCCGGCGACACGGACGTCGAGATTATCCGCATCGAGCAGCTCTACCCGTTCCCGTCGGAGCCTTTGGTCAAGCGCCTCAAGGCGATGCCCAAGCTCGAGCGGCTGATCTGGGCGCAGGAAGAGCCGAAGAACAACGGCGCCTGGCTGTTTGCCGAGCCGCTGCTCGAATGCTGCCTGGGCGACGCCGGGTTCAAGGGCATGCGGCCGCTGTACGCGGGCCGGGATTCGGCCGCCTCGCCCGCCACCGGCCTCGCCAAGCGGCACGCGGCCGAGCAAGCAGCCTTGATCGCCGGGGCGCTGGGGCATAGCAGCCCGGCGGGCGCCCCCGTGGAAGGCTCAGTGAAGGATCATCATGGCGACTGACGTTCAGGTCCCGGCGCTCGGCGAGTCGATCACCGAGGGGACTCTCGCCCAATGGCTCAAGAAGGTCGGCGACCCGGTCGCCGCCGACGAGCCGATCGCCAGCCTCGAGACCGACAAGGTGACGGTCGAGGTGCCCTCGCCGGTCGCCGGAGTGCTCGCCGAGCAGGTCGCCGACGAAGGCGAGACGGTCGCGGTCGGAGCGGTGATCGCGCGCATCGACCAAGGCGGGGCGGCGGCGGCTTCGCCCGCCGTGGACGCCGCCGCCGCGACCACCAATCCGTCCGGAGCCGGCGAGAACCCGGCGTTGCGCGGCGACGATCACGCTCCCGAGCCCGCCCGGCAGGCGAGCGCCGCCGACGCGCCCGCCGAGGCGGAGGAAGCGCCCGGCGACACGGTGATGACGCTGTCGCCCGCGGTTCGCCGGGCGGTGCTCGAGCATCACGTCGACCCGTCGAAGATCAAGGGCAGCGGCAAGGACGGCCGACTGACCAAGGACGACGTGATTGCGGCCGCGGAGGCCGCTAAGAGTTCCCCGGCGAAGGCCGGGGCCCAGGCGCCGCAGGCGAAAACAGCAAACTCATCCGCTCAGGCGGCTCCCGCCGCCCCTGGGCCCCGGCCTGCGCCGGGGAACAGAACCGAAGAACGCGTCCGCATGTCGCGCCTCCGCCAGACGATCGCGAAGCGCCTCAAGGAAGCGCAGAACAGCGCCGCGCTGCTGACCACCTTCAACGACGTCGACATGACGGCGGTGATCGACGCGCGCAGCCGCTACAAGGATCTGTTCGAGAAGAAGCACGGCATCCGCCTCGGCTTCATGGGCTTTTTCGTCAAAGCGGTGGCGCTGGCGACGCGCGACGTGCCGTCGGTCAACGCGCGCATCGACGGCGACGAGATCGTCTATCACGATTATCTCGACGTCTCGGTCGCGGTGTCGGCGCCCAAGGGGCTGGTCGTGCCGGTGGTCCGCAACGCCCAGGCCATGAGCTTCGCCGAGATCGAGACCACCATCGCCGACTACGGCAAGCGCGCCAAGGACGGCACGCTCGGCATCGAGGAGATGCAGGGCGGCACCTTCACCATCTCCAACGGCGGCGTGTTCGGAAGCCTGCTGTCGACGCCGATCATCAACCCGCCGCAATCCGCCGTGCTCGGCATGCACCGGATCGAGGAGCGGCCGGTGGCCAAGGACGGCCAGGTGGTCATCCGGCCGATGATGTACCTCGCGCTGAGCTACGACCACCGCCTGGTCGACGGCCGCGAGGCGGTGACGTTCCTGGTCCGGGTCAAGGAAGCGATCGAGGACCCGACGCGGCTGCTGATCGACCTTTAGCGGTGCGGGCAGCGGTTGCGATCCTTCTGCTTGGCTTAGTGTCTTGCACCGAAGCGAGGTCATTCGAAGAGACTCTGACCGATGCCGAAAAGAGGGCTTTTAAGCTTTGCAATGCCGAATTCGATCTGCCTCTCAACGATTTAGATTTGCCCGACCCGAAAGTTCAGAGGACCGATGCGGCAATTACGTTTAGTTGGGACAAAGAGGTCATCGAAGATTCTGGTGGGCCCGTTTTCTGTAGGACCGATGCTGAAGGTTCCACGGTGTTGGAAATCAGAGTTTCTTCCGCACCGTTTAGATAAGAAGAGCTGAGATTATGGCAGAGACCTACGACTTCGATGTTCTGGTGATCGGCGCCGGGCCAGGCGGCTACGTCGCGGCGATCCGCGCCGCTCAGCTCGGGCTCAAGACCGCTTGCGCCGAAAGCCGGGCGACGCTCGGCGGCACCTGCCTCAACGTCGGCTGCATCCCGTCCAAGGCGATGCTCCACGCGTCCGAGCTGTACGCGGAAGCCAAGGGCGGGGCGCTGGCCAAGTTCGGGGTGAAGGTCGGCGATGTCGCCCTCGATCTCGAGGCGATGCACGGCGAGAAGACCAAGGCGGTCAACGAACTGACCGGCGGCATCGAGTTCCTGTTCAAGAAAAACAAGATCGAGTGGCTCAAGGGCGCGGCGGCATTCGAGGGGCCCAATCAGGTCAAGGTCGGCGACCGCATTGTCAGCGCCAAGAACATCGTCATCGCCACCGGCTCGTCGGTGACTCCGCTCCCGGGCGTCGAAATCGACAACGACGGCGGGCGGATCGTCGATTCGACCGGCGCGCTGGCCCTGCCGCGGGTGCCCAAGCGGCTGGTGGTGATCGGCGGCGGCGTGATCGGGCTGGAGTTGGGCTCGGTTTGGCGCCGCCTCGGAAGCGAAGTGATCGTCGTCGAATTCCTCGAAGAGATCCTGCCCGGAATGGACGGCGAAGTCCGCAAGGAATCGCATAAGCTGTTCAAAAAGCAGGGTTTTGACATCCGCACCTCGACCAAGGTGACGAGCGCCAAGGCCGCCAAGGAAACCGTTGCTGTGACCGTCGAACCGGCCAAGGGCGGCGCTTCGGAAACCATCGAGGCCGACGCGGTGCTGGTCTCGATCGGCCGCCGCCCGAACACCGACGGGCTCGGGCTCGAGGCGATCAGGCTCAAGACCAACGACCGCGGCCAGATCGAGACCGACCACGAGTTCCGCACCTCGGTTCCGGGCGTGTGGGCGATCGGCGACGTCATCCCCGGGCCGATGCTCGCCCACAAGGCCGAGGACGAGGGCATCGCGGTCGCCGAGAACATCGCCGGCCAGACCGGCATTGTGAACCACGCGGTGATCCCGAGCGTCGTCTACACCCATCCCGAGATCGCCGGAGTCGGCCTGACCGAAGAGGAAGCGAAGCAGGCCGGCGAGGTGAAGGTTGGAAAATTCCCGTTCCTCGCCAACAGCCGCGCCAAGACCAACCGCGACACCGACGGCTTCGTCAAGGTGATCGCCGACGCCAAGACCGACCGGGTGCTCGGCGTGTGGATGATCGGCTCGCTCGCCGGGACGATGATCGCCCAGGCCGCCCAGGCGATGGAGTTCGGCGCGACCAGCGAAGACATCGCCTACACCTGCCACGCCCACCCGACGCACAGCGAAGCGCTCAAGGAAGCGGCGATGGCGGTGACCGGCAAGCCGATCCATATTTAGTAACTCCGAACTTGTTTCGGTACAGAGCCGGTCTAGTGTCGGCAGCGGCCGTCGGGAGATGTGCATGCTGCAATTGGCGTCGGCGATTTGGCTTGTGACAGCGGTGGGTCAGCCGGCTGCGAGTGCCCCGGCCGAGTGGTTGTGGCATCGCGACACACCGGCCTGTTCTGTCTTTCAATCCGTTTCGGCCGACGGTCAGAGGCTATCGGCGTCCCGGACGCCAGGTACCAATGGAACCATCATTTCCATTGAATGGTCTGACGCCGTTTCTCCGTCGCAGAACGCTCGTGCCGAAGCCTTACCCGGCGCGAGCGTCAAGTTTGACCCGGGCGGGCCGACAAACTCGCAAGTGTGGGTTTCGAAGGACGCCAGAAGCCGGCTGTATCTCAGCGTGGGCAGCGACGATCCAGCTTTCATGAGCAAATTCTCAGCGGCTTCGGCCGTCGAGATCGCGCACGGTCGGATCGGAACCGTTCGAGTGCCGATCCGATCGGCCAGCACAGCCGCTTATGGCCTGCGAAATTGCGAAGACAGCAAGATGCAAAAATGGGGGATCGACCCCGTTGCGTGGCGACGACTGAAAGCACACCCCATTCCAGTCAAGCCGCTCGTCTCCTGGTTGAAACCCGAAGACTATCCTCGAAGGGCACTCGCGTATGGGCTGCAAGGATGGGTTGTCGCCCGTCTCGACGTGGGGTCGGACGGCGCCGTCAGGGACTGCCGGCCGCTCAATCCCGACCTCTACAGCGGATTCAGGGACACCATCTGCTATGCGATGAAGAAGCGGGCGCGCTTCCAGCCGGCTCGTGATTCTAACGACAACGTTGTGGCAGCGCCCTACGTCGTAATTGTTCGATTCCTGACGTACTGAAACGCTAGCGGAATGGGGGCTATCCGATCGCGTTTGCGCCGCTGGCACGTGTGGCTCGGCTGGCTGGTCGGGCTGCCGATCCTGTTGTGGGTCGTGTCGGGGCTGGCGATGGTCGCCAGGCCGATCGAGGAAGTGCGCGGCGAGCATTTGCTGACCGAGCCGGCGCCGGTGCGGATGGCGCTGCCGCCGGTCCCGCCGGCGGTCGGCGGGGTGCCGCTCAAGTCGCTGAAGCTCGAGCAGCGCGCCGGCGGGCCGCGCTGGGTGATCGTCATGGAGCGTGGACCGACGCGGCTGGCCGACCCGAACAGCGGGGCGCTGTTGCCGCCACTGTCAGCGGCCGACGCGGTGCGCGAGGTGACCGCGCGCTACACGGGAACGGCGAAGGTCGAGTCCGCGACCCGCACCGATCCCGCCAAGCCGCCGATCGAGTTTCGCCGTCCGGTCGCCGCGTGGCGGGTGGCGATGGACGACGGCACCAACTTCTACGTCGACGCGAGCTCGGGCGAGGTGGTCGCGCGCCGCACCCGCTGGTGGCGGTTCTACGACTGGATGTGGGGCCTCCACATCATGGATCTCAAGACCCGCGAGGACGCCCACAACCCGCTGACCATCGGCTTCGCAATCGCGGCGCTGGCGATGGCCTTGCTGGCGCTGGTGCTGCTCCCGCTATCGACGCGCTGGAAGCGGCGAAAGCCTAAGCGCCCGAGCTGAACAGGCCGTCGAACGGCAGCGGCTCGGCGGGCTGCGGAGGGCGCGGCGCGAGGTCTTTCTGCCACAGGCCGACGTCGATCCATGTCCCCAGCTTGAAGCCGGTGCCGCGGTAAGTGCCGGCGGGCGTGAAGCCCAGCGCTTCGTGCAGGCGCACGCTGGCGTCATTGGGAAGCGCAATCGCGCCGATCGCGGCGACATAGCCCTGGCGCTCGAGCAGGCCGGTCAGTGCCGCCAGCAAGCCTTTGCCGAGCCCGCGGCCGCAAGCGTCGGGCGCGAGATAGATGCCGGTCTCGACGCTCCAGCGGTAGGCACGCCGGGTCCGGAACGGCGAGCTGCTGGCGAAGCCGAGGATTCGCCCGCCGTCGTCGGCGACCAGCCACGGGAAAAAGCCCGGACGCTCGCCAGCGATGCGCCGCGCCATCTCGGCCGCGTCGGGCGCGCGCTCCTCGAAGCTGATCCGGCTGCCTTCGACGTACGGCCGGTAGACCTCGGCTATGCCGGCTGCGTCTTGCTCGTTCGCAAGTCGGATCAGAACCATTCCGCGAGCTGGGCCAGCAAGCCCTTGTCGCTTCGGCTGATCGCGACCGGAGCGACCGGGCCGCATTCGAGGCAGCGCGCCTGGATCCGCGGTCCCGCCAGGATCGAGCGCAGGTCGGCCATCGCCGCCGCCAGCTCCTGCTCGGGCGAGCCGCCGAGCGTCGCGAAGGCGTCGCTTGGAGCGCTGCCGTCCTCGAGCTCCTTGTTGGCCAGCATGTCGAGCAGGCTGTCGGTGAAGCTCTGTGGCCGCTCGAGGTAGCGCACCCCGCGCTGGTCCTTGCCGAGCTTGGCGAGCTCGGCCGCCTTGGCGATCGCCTCCTCCATTCCGCCGAAGCCGTCGACCAGCCCGAGCTGGCGCGCGGCGCCGCCGTCCCACACCCGGCCCTGGGCGATTCGGTGGACCTCGGCCGCCGGCTTGCCGCGCGACCGCGAGACGAGGCCGAGGAAGTGCCGGTAGATGGATTCGACCGACGACTGGATCAGCCGGTTGACCTCCGGCGACGGGCCCTTGAGCAGGTCCGGCTCGCCCGAAAGCGGCGTCGTCTTGATCCCGTCGGCGCCCATCCCGAGCTTCTCGAGCGACCCCTGGAAGCTGGGCAGGATTCCGAACACCCCGATCGATCCGGTGATCGTCGACGGCTCGGCGAAAATATAGTCGGCGCCGGTCGCGACCCAATAACCGCCCGACGCGGCGACATTGCCCATCGACACGACGACCGGCAGCTTCTTCGCCTTCGCCGCGAGCATCGCCTGGCGGATTCGCTCCGAGGCCAGCGCCGAGCCGCCCGGGCTGTCGACGCGCACGACGAGCGCCTTGAGGCCGCCGTCGCTGAGGCCCTTTTCGATCGCCCTGGCGATGCTGTCGCCGCCCGCCGTGCCTTCGGGCGCCTTGCCGTCGACGATCATGCCGGCGACGGTGACCACTCCGATCGGCCCCTTGTCGTCGTGCTCGACCCGGTCGGCGATGTAGGCGTCGAGCTTGATGCGGTTGTAGCCGCCGAACGAATCCTCGTCCTCGCCGCCCAGTTCGGCGAGACGCTCCTCGAACGCCCGTCGGTCGGCGATCTTGTCGACCATTCCGGCGGAGAGGGCGGCCTTCGCGAGGTCGCCGCCGGCCGCGTCGACGATTGCCGGCAGGTTGCGCAGATAGGCGTCGACCTTGGCTTTCGGCCGGGCGCGCTGGACCGTCTCGCGCCAGCTTTCCAGCAAAGCGCTGCCGAACGACTGGTAATTCTCCCGCGATTCGGGCGACATGTCGTTGCGGATGAACGGCTCGACCGCCGACTTGTAGGTGCCGACGCGATAGACGTTGGCGGTCACTCCGAGCTTGTCGAGCAACCCCTTGAAATAGGGGTTCGAGCCGCCGGGGCCGGCGATGGCGACGATTCCGAGCGGGTTGAGCCAGACCTCGGACGACGCGGCCGCGAGCTGGTAGGCATCGTCGCCGTAACCGACTGAATAAGCGATCACCGGCTTGCCCGCCGAGCGCACCCGGCGGAGCGCGTCGGCGAGGTCCGACATCGCCGTCTGGCCGCCGCCGAGGAAACCTTCGAGGTCGAGCGCGACGGCTTTGACGCGATCGTCCTCGCGGGCTTCGTCGAGCGCCGCGATCAGGTCGCGTAGCCGGAATTGCCTGGGCCCGCTGCCGCTGGCGAGCGCCGACAATTCCGCCCGGGCCGGCTGCTCGACAACCGCTCCGTCGAGGTCGAGCGCGAGGACTCCATCGGTGACCGGATCCGGCCGCGCCGACAGCCCCGCATAGAGCAAGGCGAAGAACAGCAGCATCAGCAACAGCACCAGGGCATCCTTGATGCCGACCAGCAGCTTCCAGATCGCGCGGACGAATTTCATCGGATCAGTTCCCTCAGATCAAATTTGAGCGCTGGTTAGCCCAGCTGGGCCGTCATTGCGAGTGAAGCGAAGCAATCCAGTTCCCTAGCCGCAACTGGATTGCTTCGTCGCTGCGCTCCTCGCAATGACGGTTCTATGGAAGCACCGCATCAATCGACGACCGGGGCCAGGTGGCGCGAAGAACTGCGTGCCACCCTGGCGCTGGCCGGGCCGCTGATCCTGTCGAATCTGACCATGGCGCTGATCCAGGCGACCGACGTGGTGCTGATGGGCTGGCTCGGGCCGCAGGCGCTGGCGGCTTCAGCGCTGGCGATCAACCTCACCTGGCCGCCGATCTTCCTCGCCTTCGGAGTGCTGACCGCCGCGTCGCCGATGATGGCCACCGCGCTCGGCGCCAAGACCGGCTCGGTTCGTGAAGTGCGCCGAACCTTCCGCCAGTCGCTGTGGCTGGCGGGTGCGGCCACCGTGCCGGCCTGGGTGCTGCTGTGGAACGCCGAAAGCGTCATCGTCGCGCTTGGCCAGGACCCCGCGCTGGCCCGCGACGCGGCGCTGTTCCTCAAGGGCTATATGTGGGTGATCCTGCCCTGGCTGGTCTTCCAGACGCTGCGCAACTTTCTCGCGGCGCTCGAGCGGCCGGACTGGATCCTCGCCGTCAGCGCGCTTGGAGTATTGCTCAACGCGGTGCTCGGCTGGGCGCTGATCTTCGGCCGGCTGGGCCTGCCCGCGCTTGGCCTGTTCGGCGGCGGGCTGGCGAGCTCGATCGTCTGGTCGCTGATGGCGCTGGTCCTGATCGCCGTCGTTCTCAGCGATCGTCAGTTCCGCCGCTTCCATGTGTTTGGGCGCGTTTGGCGCCCCGACTGGCCGCGGCTTGGGCAGCTGGTCCGGCTCGGGCTGCCGATCGGCCTCGCCTTCACCTTCGAAGTGACGGTGTTCGCCGCCGCGGTCTATCTGATGGGGCTGATCGACGCCGACAGCGTCGCCGCCCATGCGATCGCGCTGCAGATCGCGGTGTTGACCTTCATGGTCCCGCTGGGCCTCAGCCAGGCGGCCACGGTCCGCGTCGGCCGGGCGCTGGGGGCCCGGGATGCGGAAGCGATCGCCCGCGCGGGCTGGACCGCGTTCACCCTCGGGGTGGCGTTCATGACCGTCATGGCGCTGGCGATGTGGATCTTCCCGCGGGAGCTCATCCTGCTGTTCCTCGACGACGACGGCAATCAGCGCGTGATCGCCCTCGCGGTCTCGTTCGTGACCGTCGCCGCGGCGTTCCAGATTTTCGACGGCGCGCAGGTCGTCGCGGCGGGAATGCTGCGCGGGCTTCACGACACCCGCGTCCCCATGCTGATAGCGGTGTTCGGCTATTGGGCGGTCGGGATCGGCGTCGGCATCGGCCTGGCGTTCGGCGCGGGCTGGGGCGGAGTCGGCGTCTGGACCGGCCTTGCAAGCGGGCTCGCTTTGGTCGCGGTGCTGCTGATCTGGCGGTGGCGGCTGCGCGACCGCCTGGGGGTCGTCCCAATCCGGTCCTGACCGGCTTGCTGGCGCAACGGCGCGGGTATAAGCTCCGGCCCGACGAGGAGGGCGATGCGGCTGCGGAGGTTCATCCACTGCATGACCGGAGTGGCGCTGGCGGCTGCAGCCGTGCCGGTCCTCGCCCAGCAGCCGCTGCCCAAGCCGCTCCCCACTCCCTTGCCCAAGGTGATCCGCCCGCTGCCGCTGCCCAAGCCGATTCCGATGCCGCCGGCGAAAAAGCCGGAGCCGCCCGCGGAGTCGGCACCGCTGACGCTGCCGTACCGAACTACGACGCCGCCGATCCACGTCGTTGGAAGCAAGGCATTGCCCGAGCCGCTGCCCGAATTCAGCCCCGTCCGGCTGACCACTCCGCCGATCCAAGTCGTCGGCAGCGACTCCGTGCCCGAACCTCTTCCCGAATTCCGTCCCGTCCGATTGACGACGCCCACGATCGAGGTCGTGGGCGCAAAGGAGTGATCCGATGAATCGCACCGCCATTCGCTTGCTCGCCGCGCTGACGGCCGCCGCTTGCGCCGCACCCGCTGGCGCGGCGGACTTCACGTTCGACGTCCCGGTCAGGGTCGACAATCTTCCGAGCCTGACGTCGATCGCCGTGCAGTGCGCGGTCTACACCGCCTATCCCGGCGGCCGGATCATCGAGGTCGCCCGATCGGGCCCGGTGACCGTATCGGGCGGGCGGTACGAAGGCACGGTGACGGTCGAGGTCACCAACCGGAGTTTGACCCCGAGCACTGACGCACGGGCCTATCGCTGTTCGCTGGTCGGAGTGGGCACCGCCCGAACCGGCAGCGGCTATACCTTGTCGCCCGACAATTTCGTCGACGTCTACGCTCGCGCCACCGGCCACTCGCTGGTCACCGCCAACAACCAGATCGGCGGGCCTATCCCCTAGCGGCGGAAGCGCGGCGGCCCGGCTGGACAGCCGGGCCCGATGCTTGACGGGCCGGACGGCCGCTCCCATATGCGGGGCATCGCTGGCACTCTCATGGGCAGAGTGCCAAGCTGATTCGTGCAACAACATTCAAGGGGCTAGTATGGCTAAGGGTTTCAGGCCGCTTCACGATCGCGTTCTCGTCCGTCGCGTCGAGGCCGAGGAGAAGACCGCCGGCGGGATCATCATTCCCGACACGGCGCAGGAAAAGCCGCAGGAAGGCGAAGTCATTTCCGTCGGCTCGGGCGCTCGCGCCGACGACGGCAAGGTGACGCCGCTCGACGTCAAGCAGGGCGACCGCATCCTGTTCGGCAAATGGTCGGGCACCGAGGTCAAGATCGCCGGCGAAGACCTGATCATCATGAAGGAAAGCGACATCCTCGGGGTGGTCGCCTGATTTTCAAAGGACTGTTCCCCGGCGAAGGCCGGGGCCCAGGTCTTTTTTGTTCAACTGGACCCCGGCCTGCGCCGGGGAACTAAAGGGAGCCAAACATGGCAGCCAAGGACGTTAAATTCTCGCGCGACGCGCGCGAGCGCATTCTGAGGGGCGTCGACATCCTCGCCGATGCGGTCAAGGTGACGCTGGGGCCCAAGGGCCGCAACGTCGTTCTCGACAAGAGCTACGGCGCACCGCGCATCACCAAGGACGGAGTCACCGTCGCCAAGGAAATCGAGCTCAAGGACAAGTTCGAGAACATGGGCGCGCAGATGGTCCGCGAGGTCGCCTCGAAGACCAATGACGTGGCGGGCGACGGCACCACCACTGCGACCGTGCTCGCCCAGGCGATCGTCCGCGAGGGTATGAAGTCGGTCGCTGCGGGCATGAACCCGATGGACCTCAAGCGCGGCATCGACATCGCCGTCTCCAAGGTCGTCGAGGACCTTCAGAAGCGCTCGAAGCCGGTTTCCGGATCGAACGAGATCAGCCAGGTCGGAAGCATCGCCGCCAACGGCGACACCATCGTCGGCGAGAAGATCGCCGAGGCGATGGAGAAGGTTGGCAAGGAAGGCGTCATCACCGTCGAAGAGGCCAAGGGCCTCGAGTTCGAGCTCGATGTCGTCGAAGGCATGCAGTTCGACCGCGGCTATCTGTCGCCCTACTTCATCACCAACCCCGAGAAGATGTCGGTCGAGCTGCAGGACCCGTACATCCTCATCCACGAGAAGAAGCTGTCGAACCTCCAGGCGATGCTGCCGATCCTCGAATCGGTGGTGCAGTCGGGCCGTCCGCTGCTGATCATCGCCGAGGACATCGAAGGCGAGGCGCTGGCCACGCTAGTGGTCAACAAGCTGCGCGGCGGCCTCAAGGTCGCGGCGGTCAAGGCGCCGGGCTTCGGCGATCGCCGCAAGGCGATGCTCGAGGACATCGCCATCCTGACCGGCGGCGAGATGATCAGCGAGGATCTCGGGATCAAGCTCGAGAACGTCACCACGGCGATGCTCGGAACCGCCAAGCGGGTCACCATCGACAAGGACAATACGACGATCGTCGATGGCGCCGGCAGCGGCGAACAGATCAAGGGCCGGACCGAGGCGATCCGCCAGCAGATCGAGACCACGACGTCCGACTATGACCGCGAGAAGCTGCAGGAGCGGCTGGCCAAGCTGGCCGGCGGCGTTGCCGTGATCAAGGTCGGCGGCGCGTCCGAGGTCGAGGTCAAGGAGCGCAAGGACCGCGTCGACGACGCGCTCCACGCGACCCGCGCCGCGGTCGAGGAAGGCATCGTCCCCGGCGGCGGCACCGCCTTGCTGTACGCGACCAAGGCGCTCGACGGCCTCAAGGGCGCCAACGACGACCAGACGCGCGGCGTCGATATCGTCCGCAAGGCGCTCTACTCGCCGGTCCGCCAGATCGCCCAGAACGCCGGCCACGACGGCGCGGTGATCTCGGGCAAGCTGCTCGAGGGCAAGGACCAGGCGATGGGCTTCAACGCCCAGACCGAGGTCTACGAAAACCTCGTCAACGCCGGCGTGATCGACCCGACCAAGGTCGTTCGCACCGCCCTCCAGGACGCGGCCTCGGTCGCCGGACTGCTGATCACCACCGAAGCGGCGGTCAGCGAGCTTCCGGAAGACAAGCCGGCGATGCCGATGGGCGGCGGCGGCATGGGCGGCATGGGCGGAATGGACTTCTAACCGAGACAGCCGCGGGCAGCGAAGCGGTTCGAAGAACCGTTAGCTGGCTGCGGACTCGGCGAAGGTCGGACGGCCTGCGGGCGGAGCCCGGCAGGACCGACGTCACGGGATTTACTCCCGTGACGGCCTCTGCAAGGTTGAACACGGGCCGGGGGAGCAATCCTCCGGCCCTTCTTCTTTTGCCGCTTCCTGGTTGAGCAGCTCCTCGACCTCGTTGAGCTGTTCGGCCTCTTCGGCGGTCGGCGCCGGCGGCCGGTCGTCGCCGCACGCGGCGAGAAGCAACGACGTAAGCAAGACAGCCGATCGCATGATCGCTCCTTAATCGTCATTGCGACCCCGGCGAAAGTCGGGGGAAGCAATCCAGTTTTTTTGAATCTGACTGGATTGCCGCGTCGCCTTCGGCTCCTCGCAACGACGACCGAAAATAAAAAAAGGGCCGCCCGCGGGTGCGGACGGCCCTCCAGTTCAGTTATAGCCGAGGTCTTAGTCGGCGGCGTTGTCGGCCGCGTTCGCGACGGCTTCGCCAGCGTTCTCGACGGCTTCGCCGGCGTTCTCGATGGCATTGCCGGCCGAATCGAGCGCATTGTCGGCGGCATTGGCTGCGTCATTGGTCGCAGCGTTGGTGTCCGCTTCCACGGCGTTCTCGACGTTGGTGTCGTTCTCGACGGCTTCCTCGGTCCGACTTTCGCACGCGGCGAGGCCGAGCGCGAGGACCGCAACGGTCAAAGCAATCTTCTTCATGATCGTTCCACTCCTTCAAATGCCCCCAGTACCGGGCACGGGCTCAGCCTGTCGCACGATTCGCACAGGCCAGCGCGGGCCCATACAGGCGACCCAACTGCCACGCAATTGCCATAATTCGGTCCGGGCCTCGGTTCGTCGCATTGTCGGAGCGCTCAGGGCTCGCCGCGATTTGACCCATATAAAGATATCTTTATATCCTTATCTGGTGACGCCCCAGCTACCGCTCGCCGACCTGTTCCAGGCTTTGGCCGACCCGACCCGGGTGCGAATCCTGGCGCTTCTCAGGCTCATGGAGCTGTCGGTCGGGGAGCTTGCGCTGGTCCTCGGCCAGAGCCAGCCGCGGGTCTCTCGGCACCTGAAGATCCTCGCCGATGCCGGTGTCGTCGAGCGGCGCAAGGAAGGCAGCTGGGTGTTCCTGACGCTGGCCGATCCGGAACGGACCGGGCCGATGTTCGCGCTCCTCGACTGCTGGGCGGACGCTCCGACCCAAGCCCTGTTCGCGGCCGATTCGGCGCGGCTCGAGGCGGTGCGCGCCGATCGCGCCGAAGCCGCGTCGCGCTATTTCTCCGCCCAGGCCGGAGTCTGGGATTCGATCCGCTCGCTGCACGTCGCCGAAAGCGAGGTCGAGCAGGCGATCGAGCGCGCGCTCGAGGAGAAAGAGCTGGGCCGGCTGGTCGACATCGGCACCGGCACCGGGCGGATGATCGAGCTGTTCGGGCCGCGCGCGCGCCAGGCGATCGGCATCGACCGCTCGTCGGAGATGCTCCGGCTGGCGCGGGTCAAGCTCGAGGCCGCCGGAATCGCCTCGAGCCTCCGCCAGGGCGACATGTACGCGCTGCCGCTGGCCGACGGCAGCGCCGACAGCGTCATCATCCACCAGGTGCTCCATTACGCGCATTCGCCGGCCGCCGCGATTGCCGAGGCGGCGCGGGTGCTGAGCACCGGCGGGACGCTGCTGATCGTCGACTTCGCCGCCCATGAGCGCGAGGAATTGCGGACCAGCGACGCGCACATCCGCCTCGGCTTCGACGATGAGGTGATGGCCGGCTGGTTCGCGGCCGCCGGGCTCACGCCCGACCATGTCGAGCATCTCGAGGGCGGCGAGCTGACGGTGACCCTGTGGCGGGCCGCCAAATCCGGTGTGCCGCAACGCCAGCGGCGGGCGGCATGAACCGCCTCGAGAGCCTCGCGGCGCATGAGCCTCTGTTCGCCGAGACGCGCGGCGACATCCACGTCAGCTTCGAATTCTTCCCGCCCAAGACCGAGAAGATGGAAGAGACGCTGTGGGAGTCGGTCAAGACGCTCGAGCCGCTGGCCCCGCGCTTCGTCTCGGTCACCTATGGCGCCGGCGGCTCGACCCGCGAGCGCACGCACGCCACCGTGGCTCGAATTGTCCGCGAAACCTCGATCCCGGCCGCCGCGCATCTGACCTGCGTCAACGCCACGCGCGACGAGGTCGACGCCATCGCCCGCGCTTATTGGGAGGTCGGGGTGCGCCATATCGTCGCCATCCGCGGCGATCCGCCCGAGCAGGGCGCGAAATTCACTCCGCACCCGGGCGGCTACGCCAATGCCGCCGAGCTGGTCGCCGGCCTCAAGCAGGTCGCTCCGTTCGAGATTTCGGTCGCCGCCTTTCCCGAATGCCATCCGGATTCGCCGAGCATCGAGGCCGACCTCGACAACCTCAAGCGCAAGGTCGACGCCGGGGCGAACCGGGCGACGACCCAGTTCTTCTTCGATCCGGAGTGCTTCTTCCGCTACCAGGACCAGGTCGCGGCGGCCGGGATCGACGTCGAGATCCTGCCGGGCATCATGCCGGTCACCAACTTCGCCGCGATCAGCCGGATGGCGGCGATGAACGGCACCGCGGTCCCCGACTGGGTCGGCCGGCTGTTCGAAGGACTGGACGACTTGCCCTCGGCCCGCCAGCTGGTCGCGGCGACGATCGCGGCGGAGCTGTGCGCGCAGCTTTACGCGGGCGGCGTCCGCCACTTCCATTTCTACACGCTCAACCGGGCCGAGCTCAGCTACGCGATCTGCCATTTGCTCGGAGTGAGGGCCAAAGCATGAGCGTCGCCGACGCCCTTCGCGCCGAAGCGGGCAAGCGCATCCTGGTCAAGGACGGCGCCTACGGCACGTCGATCCAGGATCGGAAGCTCAAGAGCGACGATTATCGCGGCGAGCTCGATCTGGCCAAGGACCAGCGCGGCAACAACGATCTGCTCAATTTGACCCGGCCCGAGGTGGTCGAGGAAATCGCGACCGAGTTCGCCGAGGCCGGCGCCGATATCCTCGCCACCAACACCTTCAACGCCAACGCGATCAGCCAGGCGGATTACGGCGCCGAAGCCCATGTCGGAGACATCAACCGCGCGGCGGCGCGCATCATCCGCGGCGTCGCGGACCGATATTCGGCACGCGACGGCAGGCCGCGCTGGGTCGCGGGAGCGCTCGGCCCGACCAACAAGACGCTGTCGCTGTCGCCGGACGTCAACGACCCCGGCTACCGCGAGGTCGACTTCGACGCGATGAAGGCCGTGTACCGCGAGCAGATCGACGCTTTGGTCGAGGGCGGCGTCGACTTCATCCTGATCGAGACGATCTTCGACACTCTGAACGCCAAGGCCGGCATCAAGGCGGCGCTCGAAGCCGGCGAGGCGCTTGGGCGCGCGCTGCCGCTGATGATCTCGATGACGTTGACCGACCTCTCCGGCCGTAACCTGTCCGGCCACACGGTCGAGGCGTTCTGGGCGTCGGTGCGGCATGCCAAGCCGGTCACCGTCGGGCTCAACTGCTCGTTCGGTGCGGCGCAGCTGCGGCCGCATCTGGCGGCGCTCGCGGCCCGCGCCGACACGCTGGTGATGGCCTACCCGAACGCCGGCCTGCCCAACGAGCTCGGCGAATATGACGAGGCCGCTTCGGAGACTGCCGCGCAGGTCTCGCAATGGATCGCCGGCGGGTTGGTCAACATCGTCGGCGGCTGCTGCGGCACGACCGCCGCGCACATCGCCGCGATTGCGGGCGCGGCGGGCAAGGGCGCCCCGCGCAAGGTGCCGGCGGCCGACCGCCACACATTGCTCGCCGGGCTCGAGCCCATGATCCTCGCCGCCTGACCATGGAAGCCTCGAGCATCGACCAGGCCGCCGCGGGCGCGACGTTTGTCAATATCGGCGAGCGGACGAACGTTACCGGTTCGGCCAAATTCAAGAAATTGATCCTGTCTGGTGATTTCGATACGGCCGTCGAAGTCGCCCGCGACCAGGTCGAGAACGGCGCCCAGATCATCGACGTCAACATGGACGAGGCGCTGCTCGACAGCGAGGCGGCGATGACGATTTTCCTCAAACGGATCGCCGCCGAGCCCGACATCGCCCGGGTGCCGGTGATGATCGACAGCTCCAAATGGAGCGTCATCGAGGCCGGCCTCAAATGCGTGTCGGGCAAGCCGATCGTCAATTCGATCAGCCTCAAGGAAGGCGAGGGGCCGTTCCTCGAACTGGCCCGCAAGGTCCGCGACTACGGCGCCGCAGCCGTCGTCATGGCGTTCGACGAGGCCGGCCAGGCGGACACCGTCGAGCGCAAGGTGTCGATCTGCGAGCGCGCCTACCAATTGCTCGTCGCCGACGGCACCGAGCCGCAGGACATTATCTTCGACCCAAACATTTTCGCGGTCGCGACCGGCATCGACGAGCACCGCCGCTACGCGCTCGACTTCATCGAGGCGGCGCGCGAAATCCGCGCCCGCTGCCCCGGAGTCCACATCTCCGGCGGCCTGTCGAACCTCAGCTTCTCGTTCCGCGGCAACGAGCCGGTCCGCCGGGCGATGCACAGCGTGTTCCTCTACCACGCGATCCCGGCCGGCCTCGACATGGCGATCGTCAACGCCGGTCAGCTCGACGTCTACGATCTGATCGACCCGGTGCTTCGCGAAGCCTGCGAGGACGTGATCCTCGACCGGCGCGACGACGCGACCGAGCGGCTGGTCGACCTCGCCGAAAGCTATCGCGGTACCGACGCGGCCCAGGAGAAGATCGAGGCCGAGTGGCGCTCGATGCCGGTCGGCGAGCGGCTGAGCCACGCGTTGGTCAAGGGCATCGACAGCCACATCGTCGACGACACCGAGGAAGCGCGGCAATTGTTCGCGCGGCCGATCGAGGTCATCGAAGGCCCGCTGATGGACGGGATGAACGTCGTCGGCGACCTGTTCGGGTCGGGCAAGATGTTCCTGCCGCAGGTCGTCAAGTCGGCGCGCGTGATGAAGAAAGCGGTCGCGCATCTGCTGCCGTTCATCGAGGCCGAAAAGGCGATCACCGGCGCCACTCAGGGCAAGGGCAAGGTGGTGATGGCGACCGTCAAGGGCGACGTTCACGACATCGGCAAGAACATCGTCGGAGTCGTCCTCCAGTGCAACGGCTTCGAGATCATCGATCTCGGCGTGATGGTGCCGTGGCAGGACA
>CAYSHL010000033.1:0-19480 GCA_964430865.1 uncultured Sphingomonas sp. | reverse complement strand
GCGGTCGCCAACATGATCGGCGCGGATGTCCAGGGGGTCGACTTCATCGTCGCCAACACCGACGCGCAGGCGCTTAACACCTCGATCGCCGACCGCCGCATCCAGCTCGGGCTCAAAATCACCCAGGGGCTCGGCGCCGGTTCGCGGCCCGAAATCGGCCGTGCGGCCGCCGAAGAGACGCTGGACGAAATCGAGCGCGCTCTCGAAGGCACGCACATGTGCTTCATCGCCGCTGGCATGGGCGGCGGCACCGGCACCGGCGCCGCTCCGGTCATCGCCAAGACCGCTCGCGACAAGGGCATCCTGACCGTCGGCGTGGTCACCAAGCCGTTCGCGTTCGAGGGCGCCCGCCGCGGCCGCGCGGCGGAGGCCGGCATCGACGAGCTCCAGCAGCATGTCGACACTTTGATTGTCATCCCCAACCAGAATCTGTTCCGCCTCGCCAATTCGGACACCACCTTCAAGGAAGCGTTCGAAATGGCCGACGAGGTTCTCCAGCAGGGCGTCCGCGGAATCACCGATTTGATGGTCATGCCCGGCCTCATCAACCTCGACTTCGCCGACGTCCGCTCGGTGATGGGCGAGATGGGCAAGGCGATGATGGGCACCGGCGAGGCGGTCGGCGACAACCGCGCCATCGAGGCGGCCGAAAAAGCCATTTCCAACCCGCTGCTCGACGGCGTCAGCATGAAGGGCGCCAAGGGCGTCATCATCTCGATCACCGGCGGCGACGACATGCGGCTGATGGAAGTCGACGAGGCCGCGAGCCACATCAAGGAGCTGGTCGATCCCGACGCCAACATCATCTGGGGCTCGGCGTTCAACAATGACCTCGGCGGCAAGCTCCGCGTCTCGGTCGTCGCCACCGGCATCGAGGCCGAGACCGTCGCCCAGGCTCAGCCCGGCAAGGTGTTCACCTTCCCTGCATCGCGCACCACCACGTCGACCGCGACCGCGACGGCTCCCGAGCTGCCGATCCTCGCGGCCGACGACGAGGATTCCATTCCGCTCGAGCTGACCGGGGCCGAGGAGGACGGGGACGAGCTGCTGCTCGACCAGGACGACATCCTGACCCCCCCGGTCTCGGGCGCTCCGATCGCCCCGCCCGCCGACGATGATTTCGCCGCGGACGACGAGACCATCGATCAAGCCGAAGCGCCCAAGGCGGCGCGCGAAAGCGGCACCTTGTTTGAGCGCATGTCGAACATCGCCCGCGGCGCCGCCAAGGCGCAGGGCGACGATGAGGAGCCCGGCGAGTACCGCCCCGAGCCGATCGACATCCCGCGCTTCCTCAACCGGCAGAACAACCAGTAACGCTCTGCCTTGCCGGCAGCCCCGTCCCGTCGCCGGGGCTGCACGGTTCGTCGCTCGCGAGCTAGCCAGAAAGCATTACGCAAGCTCCTCTCGGCAATGGCATTCGCGATGGCCGATCAATCCTCCCGTCGCGTTCGCGTCGCAGCGCTGATCCTGGGCATAGTCGGGTTGACGCTGGCCGCCGCCTCCGTGCCCGTTTCCGCGCAGGTCGGTTATCGCGAGCCCCCGGGCGCGGCGCTCGACCGGCATATCCGGGTGCTTGCAAGGTCGCCCAAGGACTTCCTCGCGCTCGTCGGCGCCGGCAAGGCGGCGCTCGAGCTCGGCGACACCCACGCGGCGGTCGGGTTCTTCGGGCGCGCCGACGAAGTCTTCCCGTCGAGCCCGCTGCCGCAGGCCGGCATGGGCGCGGCGGCGGTCTCCGACGGCGATGCCTATGGAGCAATGCGCTATTTCGACCGGGCAACCCAGCTCGGAGCCACCGCGGCGATGATCGGCGCCGACCGCGGGCTCGCCTACGATTTGATGGGGCGGCATTCGGACGCGCAGGCCGACTATCGCGCGGCGCTGGCCGGGCGCGACGGCGACGAAGCGCGGCGACGGCTGGCGCTCAGCCTGGCGATCACCGGCAACAAGGCTGCGGCGCTCGAGACTCTCGCTCCGCTCGTCGCGCGCGCTGACCGCGGCGCTTACCGGGGACGGGCTTTGGTATTGGCGCTAAGCGGCGACCTCGAAGGCGCTCGCCGGTCGCTGGATTCGATGATGCCCGGGTCGTCGGCCCAGATGGCGCCGTTTTTCGCCAAGCTGCCGTCGCTGCGCTCGGACCAGAAGGCGGCGGCGGTCAATCTCGGGATTTTCCCCAACAGCGGCCAGCCGAGCTACGCCTATGTCGCTCCGCCGCGAGTGTCCGCACCGGCGACCAAGCCGCCGCCGGCATCGAGCTCGCAAGGCGTGATGCCGATGTCGGGCGACCGTCTCGCCTCGATCGACGAGCTGCTCCGCCCCAATGCGTCCGCCGAGCCGTCGCGCCCGGTCGAGGTCGCGAGCATCCCGCCGCAGCCCTCACGCCAGCCGGTCAATTCGTCGGCGTCGCCGGCGACGCGGCCGCGGATCTGGGTGCAGCTCGCCAGCGGCCCCAACGCCGACGCCTTACCCGAGCAGTTCCGGCGAATGAAAAGCCGCAACCGCGAGCTGTTCAACGGGATCAGCGGTTATGTCGCCGAAACCGCCGAGCGCGCGCGCTTGCTGATCGGTCCGTTCAAGAACGCCGCCGACGCCAATATTTTCGTCGAGGACCTTGAAAGCGTCCGCGTCAACGCGTTTAGCTGGACCAGCCCGCCCGGCCAATTAGTCAGGAAATTGCCGACCGAATGACGCTCCCGGAAGCTTTGGCCGCGCACCCAGAGCGATCGCGCGGCCGGGCCCGTCCGGAGCCTGACCAGGGCCCCCGCGGCCCGCGCGACATCTTCCAGAGAGATCGCGATCGCATCATCCACTCGGTCGGCTTCCGCCGCCTGAGGCACAAGACGCAGGTGTTCATCGCCCCCGACGGCGACCATTTCCGGGTCCGGCTGACGCACAGCCTCGAGGTCGCGCAGATCGGCCGGACGATCGCCCGCGCGCTCGGCCTCAACGAGGATCTGACCGAGGCCCTGTGCCTCGCCCACGACCTCGGCCACCCGCCGTTCGGCCACGGCGGCGAGGATGCGTTGACCGCCGCTCTGGCCGACGCCGGCGGCTTCGACCACAACGCCCACACGATCCGCATCGTCACTCGGCTCGAGACGCCTTACGCCGACTTCGACGGGCTCAATCTGAGCTGGGAAGCGCTCGAGGGCCTCGCCAAGCACAACGGCCCGGTGACCGACCCCAATTGGGCGATGAGCGAGGCCAATGCCGACTTCGACCTCGAGCTCGGCAGCTGGCCCGGCCTCGAGGCGCAGGTCGCGGCGATCGCCGACGACATCGCCTACGACAATCACGACATCGACGACGGGCTTCGGGCGGGGATCATCGCGCTCGACGAGCTGGTCGAGCTGCCGCTGGCGGCGCGGCACTGGCGGGCGATCGGCGAGCGCCATCCCGACATCGCGCCCGACCGCCGGCAGCGGGCGCTGGTCCGCGACCAGATCGGGACGATGGTCGGCGACGTGCTCGACGAGACCCGACGGCGGATCGCGGAAGCGGGCTTGGAGACGGTCGACGACGTCCGCGCCGCGGGCCGTCCACTGGTCGGCTTCTCGGCCGAGCTCGCCGAGGAGGAGCGTGCGCTCAAGGCGTTCCTCTCCGGCCGGCTGTACAATTCGCCCGAGCTGGTGCCGGTGCGCAAGGAGGCGCAGCGGGTCGTCGCCAACCTCGCCGCCGCCTATCGTTCCGAGCCGAACAGACTGCCGGAGGCGTGGCGGACCGGCGACAGCGAAACCGCGCAACTGCGCCGGATCGGCGACTTCATCGCCGGAATGACCGACCGCTTCGCCATCGCCCGCCACGAGGAGCTGGCCGGCCCGGTCGAGTTGCCCGACCGCTTCTAGCTTAAGAAAATCGCGCCTATTTGGCGGCTGGGGCAGCCGCCATTCGCGCGCGCTGGTGCTCGGCAGCCTCCGCCTTGAGGCGGTCGACGGCCGCCGCTCCCGCGCTTTGCGCGGTCTCGCAGCTGCTCGCCAGGATCGCGCTCTCGACGGTGCGCAGGCGATCGTAGACGAACCACAAGTCGGCGGCGTGGCTGTTCTCGACGCCGGCGATGTAGGCGCGCCAGGTATCCAGCAGCTCGGGCGTGTGGGACGGGCTGGGAGCGAGCCTCGGCAGGGTCACGGTGGCTGAGAAGGTCGCTTTCGCGCCGGTCACCTTGCATTGGCCGTTGCTGGTCAACTTGTTGAACGTCGCGTCGACCGCATAGCCGGTCGGGGCAAGAGGCACCTTGCCGCTCGCATCCGGCTGCTGGCCCTGTTCGATCGCCTTGTTGATGGCTTTCAAATTCTTGCCCGACACATCGTAATAGCGAATCGTCACGTTGGGCAGGTCGCTCAGGGCCTTGCCGGGTACCGCCGCAACGGCCGGCTGCGGGGCCGCCGCGGGCGCGGCCGGAGCTTGGGTGGCCCGGCGCTCGGAACGCGGCACCGGAGCGGCGGAAGGCATGCCGTAGCCGCCCTGGCTGGCCAGGAAAGCGGTTGCCAAAATCAGACTGTCGAGCACGATCAATGTCTCCTCTTGCGGGCGCTTCTAATCGTTTCTTCTACTCCGGCAAAGCGCGCCCGGCGCGGCTAGGATCCCTTCCGGCCCCGAAAACTGCGAACCAGGCCCATGCCAAGGAGCGCCGCGGCGGTCGCGACCGATACCGCCGCGATGGCGAACCGGACGCCTTCGCTCCAGCCGGGCCACAACAAGGCACAGGTGGCGGCGATCCACAGGATCGCGATTCCCGGCAGCCAGACGCCATAGTCGCGGACCCGGAACGGGTGGACGAAGTGGATCGGAGCGAAGGTCATGATCACCAGCAGGACGACCACCGCGGCGCCGGCCGCGGGGCTGACCTGCAGCACGAAGAGATAGAAAGCGACCACGCTCCACAGCGCCGGGAAGCCGCGGAAATAGCCGTCGTCACTCTTCATGTCGGTGCGCGCGAACACGTACAGCGACGACACCAGAATCGCCGCCGCGAGCCACGGCGCGAGGCCCGGCGGGACCAGCCCGGCGCGCCAGATGAACAGTGCCGGCACGAATACGTAGGTCAGATAATCGATCACCAGGTCGAGCGTGTCGCCGTCGATCCGCGGCAGCCGCTGCTTGACCCGCGCCCAGCGCGCCAGCGAGCCGTCGACCCCGTCGACGATCCCCGACAGCGCCAGCCACGCCAGCGCCAGCGTCCACTGCTCCTGCTCGACCGCCAGCAAGGCGAGCATGGCTAGCACCACTCCGCTGGCGGTGAAGGCGTGGACCAGCCAGGCGGCGATCGCCGGCGGAGCGGCTGCGTTGGGCTCGGTGGGGGCCATTGGTGGCGAACGGTAATGCAAGCCCGTCTGTTCCGGAAATTGGCCTTCGCTTCCGACCAAGCTATGGCCGCTCGAGTGAGCGTTTCGACTTTGACCCGCGGTGCTTGATCCGGGCCGCAATTGCTGGCGGATCGAGCGCGCCGATCGAGCCGCGCTGGTCGTCGATGCCTGCGATTATTTCCATCACGCCCGGCATGCGATGATGGCGGCTGAGGAGCAGATCCTGCTGATCGGCTGGGATTTCGACACCCGAATCAGGCTCGACCATGACGACGGCGATGGAGCTCCGGCGGAACTGGGGGCCTTCATTTCCTGGCTCGCCCGGCACCGGCCGCAGGTCAAGGTCCACATCCTGCGCTGGGACTGGGGCGCGACCAAGCTGCTGGCGCGCGGAACGACGGTGTTCCGGCTGATCAACTGGGCGCGGACTCCGCAGATCAAGTTCAAGCTCGACGGCGCCCATCCCGCCGGCGCCAGCCACCACCAGAAGATCGTCGTCATCGACGACCGGCTGGCGTTTTGCGGCGGCATCGACATGACCGCGACGCGCTGGGACACGCGCGAGCATCGCGACGACGATCAGCGGCGCAAGCGCCCGACCACTGGGCGGCAATATCGCCCCTGGCACGATGCCACCATGGCCATCGACGGAGCAGCGGCCAAAGCGCTCGGCGACCTCGCCCGCGAGCGCTGGAAGACGGCGGGCGGTAAGCCGATCGCGGCGCCCAGCGCCGGCAGCGACCCGTGGCCGGAGGAGCTCGAACCGCAGTTCCGGGACGTCGAGGTGGCGATCGCCCGCACCCGCGCCAAGCACGAGGGCGTCGCTGAAATTCGCGAGATCGAGGCGCTCTACGTCGACATGATCGGCCGAGCCCGGCGCTACGCTTATTTCGAGAACCAGTTCTTCGCCTCGCGGGTGGCCGCCGAAGCGATCTGCGAGCGGCTCCAGGAGGCCGACGGCCCGGAGTTCGTGATCGTCAACCCGATCAGCGCCGAAGGCTGGATCGAAGAGGAAGTCATGGACCCGGCGCGGGCGACCCTTCTTCGCGAGCTGTGGAAGGCCGACCGCCACGGCCGGCTGCGGGTCTACACTCCGGTGACCGCCGGCGGCTGCGACATCTACGTCCACTCGAAGATCGGCATCGTCGACGGCGAGCTGCTGCGCGTCGGCTCGGCGAACTTGAACAACCGCTCGATGGGCCTCGACAGCGAATGCGACCTGCTGATCGACGGCGGCCGCCCGGCGAACGCCGGAGCGCAGAGCCCGATCGAGGCGATCCTGTACGACCTGCTCGCCGAGCATCTGGGTGTCGGCGCGGACGACGTGAAAGGCCGTATCGAATCGAATGGGTCTCTAATTCAAGCGATCGAGGAATTGCGCGGCCACGGCCGCACCCTGGTCCCGCTGCACATCGAGGAACCCAACGCGGTCGAGGCGGCGATCGCCGAGCGCGAGGCGCTCGACCCCGAGCGCGCGGGCGAATATTTCGAGCCGCTCGCGAGCCGCGGCCTGCTCCGCCGGCTGCGCTTCCGGCTGCCGTTCAGAAAAAAGTCGTGAGCCGATAGGCGCAAGGTGCGCACGCCCGTCGGGGACGGGCGTGCGCCTCGCCTCAAGAATCAGCGGGTGTCGCGGGTCCGGTCGACGCGGACGTCGTCGTCGCGCCGTCGCGTTCCAAGCAGGCCGGCAAGCCCGAGCAGGCCCAGCAGCCCCCACGGGAAACCGCCGCGGTCATCATCGCCATCGTCGGTCGCGTTGAGCATCGGATCGGTCGCCAGCGGATCGGTCGCCGGGGCCGTTGCCAGCGGATCGTTGGCCA
Organism: uncultured Sphingomonas sp.; assembly: GCA_964430865.1. GTDB lineage: Bacteria > Pseudomonadota > Alphaproteobacteria > Sphingomonadales > Sphingomonadaceae > Sphingomicrobium. The sequence goes on along the minus strand of CAYSHL010000033.1, from coordinate 12,363 downwards.
GCGGGTCGGTGACGTTCACGTCGAGTGTGTCGTTCGCCGCCGGGTCGGCGGTGGTGGTAACGGCGGGGTCGACGGTGTTGACCGCGTTGGCCGTGTTGTCCTGAGCAAATGCGGTGGAGCTCATCGCAAACAAGGCGGCGGCCGCGCACGCCCGGGTGATGCAAAGCTTCGACATTGGCTTCCTCCTGTTGACGGCTGGGTGCCGCCCGGCGGCAACGGACCAGTGCCCGTCCGCGTTCCTTCCCATGTTCGGGTGACCATGCGGATTTCGTGCGCTAGGAGGCGCAGCCGATGTCCATTTACGCGCAATATGCGGCGCTCCTCGACGGGGTGCTCGACGAGCTTGTCGCCGACGGCGCCCTGCCCGCCGGCCTCGAGCGGCGCGGAGTGGCGGTCGAGCCGCCGCGCGATGCGTCGCACGGCGACCTCGCGACCAATGCGGCGATGGTCCTCGCCAAGGCCGCGGGCACCAACCCGCGAGCGCTGGCCGGGCTGATCGCGCCAAAGCTGGAGGCGCTGCCGCCGGTCACGGGGGTCGAGATCGCCGGGCCCGGATTCATCAACCTGAAGCTGGCGCCCGATGCCTGGCGCGACGAGCTGAAGACGATCCTCATCGAGGGCGAAAGCTACGGCGCCTCGACGATCGGCGCCAACGAGCGGGTCAATGTCGAATATGTCTCGGCCAACCCGACGGGGCCGCTGCACATGGGTCATTGCCGCGGCGCGGTGGTCGCCGACAGCCTCGCCCGGCTGCTCGAATTCGCCGGCTTCCGGGTGACCAAGGAATATTATGTCAATGACGCCGGCGCGCAGGTCGACACGCTCGCCCGCTCGGTTCACCTGCGCTACCGCGAGGCGCTCGGCCAGCCCGCCGCGGCGATCCCCGAAGGCATGTACCCGGGCGAATATCTGGTCCCGGTCGGCGCCGCGCTCGCCGCCGAATTTGGCGACCGTTATGCCGCGGCCCCCGAAACCGAATGGCTCGACCTGTTCCGCACCCGCGCGGTCGAGGCGATGCTCGAGCTGATCCGCCACGACCTCGCCTTGCTCGGCGTCCACCACGACAAGTTCGCGTCCGAAGCCGAGCTCCAGGCTTCGGGAGCGGTCGACCGCGCGCTCGAGGTGCTGCGCTCCAAGGGCCTGGTCTACGAGGGCACGCTCGAGCGGCCCAAGAGCCTCGGTCCGGACGACGAATGGGAGCCGGTCGAGCTGACCCTGTTCCGCTCGACCCAGTTCGGCGACGACCAGGACCGGCCGTTGAAGAAAGCCGACGGCAGCTGGACCTATTTCGGTTCCGACGCGGCCTATCATCTCCACAAGGCGGAAAGCGCCGACCATCTGGTCAACATCTGGGGCGCCGACCATGCCGGCACCGTCAAGCGCGTCCAGGCCGCCGTTTCGGCACTCACAGACAACCGCGTCGACCTCGACGTCAAGCTGGTGCAACTGGTCCGGCTGTTCCGCGCCGGCGAGCCGGTCAAGATGTCCAAGCGCGCCGGCGATTTCGTCACCCTTGCCGAAGTCGTCGAAGAGGTCGGCCGCGACGTCGTCCGGTTCATGATGCTGACCCGCCGCGCCGACGCTCCGCTCGACTTCGACTTCGCCAAGGTGGTCGAGGCGTCGAAGGACAATCCGGTGTTCTACGTCCAATATGCGCACGCCCGGATCTGCTCGCTGAAGCGCAAGTCGGCGGACGCCGGGATCGACCTCGGCGCGGCGGCCGATCTCAGCCTTCTCGACGAGGAGGAGCTCGGGCTGGTCAAGCAGGCCGCGCAATATTCGCGCGTCGTCGAGGCGGCGGCGCTCGCCCATGAGCCGCACCGCATCGCCTTTTTCCTCTACGAGCTGGCGGCCCAGTTCCACGCCTTGTGGAACCGCGGCAACGACGACCCGGAGCGGCGCTTCCTGCTTGAAAACAATCCACAACTATCTCGGGCGCGGCTGGAATTGGCGCTCGGCATCGGGCAAATCATCAAGGGCGGCCTCGCGCTGATGGGAGTCGAGGCGGCGGAGGAGATGCGCTGATGGCCGACGGCCACGCGGCCCTTGACCCGGACCGCCTGCCCTGGCTCGCCGACACGCGCAAGCCGCGGCGCGGCGGCGGCGGCACCTCGGCCTCGCTGCTCGCCTGGGCTTTGTTCGCGACCCTGCTGATCGCCGCTGTCTCCTACTGGATGGGCGTGAAGAGCGTCACCGAGCCCGACGCGTTCGATTTGGGAGTGCCGTCGCCCCCGGCCGCGACGGTCCGGCTGCCCGAGCCGGCGGTCGTCGCACCGCCCGTCCAGGAGGTGCGGCCGGTTCCGGTGCCCGAAGTCAAGCCGGTCGCCGAGCCCGCTCCGGTCGCGGTTGCCAAGCCGGCCCCGGTGCGCGTGGCGAAGCCCGAGCCTCGCCGCCGCGCCGCGGCCAAGGCAAAGGCACCGCCCGCGGCGCGCAAGCCGCGCGCCCGTCCCGCGCCGGTGAAGAAAGAGGCCGTCGCGCCAGCTCCCGCGCGGCTCCAGGCCTGGCCCGCCATTCAGTCGGCCGGAGCCTCTGGCCGAATGGTCCGCGTCGGCACCTTCTACAGCCGGCGTCAGGCGAAGCAGGGCTGGGCGCGGATTGTGCGTGTGTATCCGGGCATGCGCACCTTGAAGGCCGTCGTCGCTCCGAGCCCGTCGCTGCGCAACGGCCGGACCTTTTACCGGCTTCAGTTCGGGACGACTTCGCAGGCGCACTCTACGGTCCTCTGCCAGCGCATGCGGGTCGTCGGCCAGAGCTGCGTCGTCGTCGGCTTGCCGGCGAGCCAGCCAGGAGCGCCGCGATGACCGACAGCCGGTCGGGCTATGAGGACGGCGAGCTGCCGTGGCTCGCGCCCGTCGACGACGAGGACGAGCCGCGCGGAGTTTCGGGGCGCAAGATGCTCGCCGCGCTGCTGGTCGTGCTGGTCGCCGCGGCGATCGTTGCCGGCACCTTCTTCTGGCTCGGCCGGCAGGACCCGGTCGGGATCGGAGCGCCCGAGCTGATCCGCGCCGAGCCCGGGCCGTACAAGGTCAAGCCGACCGACCCGGGCGGGCTCGACGTCGCCGGCGAAAGCGGCACCGCGTTCGAGACCAGCGCCGGCCAGGACAGCGACGCCCAGCTCGATTTGAACGCGCTTGCCGAGCAGCCGGTCGCTCGCCCGCCCAAGGAAGAGCCGAAGCCGGTCCCGCCGGGCGAAACGAAGGAGCCGGTCGTCGACAAGCCGGTGCCGCCGGACAAGCCGACGGGCGGATCGGGCAGCGTCATCCAGTTGGGCGCCTACAATAACGCCGCCCAGGCCGAGCGCGCGTGGACGGCGCTGTCGTCGCGCTTCCCGAGCGTCAAGGCGATGACCAAGCTGATCGTGCCTTTCTCCGGCGGCTATCGGCTGCGCGCCGGCGCCGCTTCGCCGGCCGAAGCCAGGCAGGCGTGCCAGGCGCTGCGAGTCGCCGGCGAAAGCTGCTTCGTGGCCAATTGATGCGGGCGGGCTGATGCAGGCGGCGATCTACGCTCCGGCGGGGCCCGAGCTGACGGCCGACGAGCGCGCGTTCTTCCGCGACTCCGACGCCGCCGGCTACATCGTCTTCCGGCGCAATTGCGTCGACCAGCAACAGCTGCTCCGCCTGACCGACGCATTCCGCGACATTTCGGGGCGGCCGGACGTGCCGGTGCTGATCGACCAGGAAGGCGGCCGGGTGGTGCGGATGCGGCCGCCGAACTGGCCGTCATTCCCCGCCGCCGACGCGTTCGCGCGGCTGTACCAGGCGGCGCCGTCGTCGGCGATCGAGGCGGCGCGCTCGAACGCCCGGGCGATCGCTCTGACGCTCCGCTCGTGCGGCATCAATGTCAATTGCCTGCCGCTGCTCGACGTCCGCCAGGAGGGAGCGCACGACATCATCGGCGATCGCGCCTTGGGGTCGGAGCCGATGCAGGTCGCGGCGCTCGGCCGGGCGGTGCTCGACGGCATGGCGTCGGCGGGCGTGGTCGGGGTGGTCAAGCATATGCCCGGGCACGGCCGGGCGCTAGTCGACAGCCACAAGGAGCTGCCTTTGGTCACCGCCAGCGCCGAGGAGCTGGAAAGCGACCTCGAGCCGTTCGAGCGGCTTCGCGCGGCGCCGATGGGGATGACCTCGCACGTCGTCTATACCGCCTGGGACCCGGATTTCCCGGCCAGCCTGTCGCAGACGGTGATCGGCGACATCATCCGCGGCCGGATCGGCTTCGAAGGCTGGCTGATGAGCGACGACATCGGGATGGAGGCGCTGTCGGGCGATTTCGGAACCCGCGCCGCGGGCGTCGTCGCGGCCGGCTGCGATGTCGCTTTGCACTGCTCGGGCAAGATGGAGGAAATGGTCGCCGTCGCTGGTGCGGTGCCGGCGATGAGCGCCGAAGGCGAGGCGCGGCTGGCGCGGGCGATGGCGACGGTGCTGGTCGAGGACGACGGCGTGGATTTCGCCGACGCGGTCGCCAAGCGGGACGCGCTGCTGGCTTTGGTTTAGCCGTCATTGCGAGGAGCGCAGCGACGCGGCAACCCAGCGAAAACAAGAAACTGGATTGCTTCGCTTCGCTCGCAAAGACGGGTTCAATTGACGAGTAGTTCCGCTACTCTCCCCCGATGGAATCCGACACCTTCGACCTTGCCGTCCGCGACGAGGACGAGCTGACGCTCGTCATCGACGGCTGGGAGGGGCCGCTCGACCTGCTGCTGACGCTTGCGCGGGCGCAGAAGGTCGACCTCGCGGCGATCTCGATCCTCGAACTGGTCGACCAATATATCGCCTACATCACCGAGGCGCGCGCGCTGAAGCTCGAGATCGCCGCGGATTACCTGGTGATGGCGGCGTGGCTCGCCTACCTCAAATCCTGCCTGCTGCTGCCCAAGGACCCCGAGGCCGACCCGAGCGCCGAGGAAATCGCGCTCCGGCTGCAGATGCGGCTCCAGCGCCTCGACGCGATGCGCGAGGCCGGCGCCCGGCTGATGGGCCGCGACCGAATCGGCCGCGACGTCTTCGTCCGCGGCGCCCCCGAGGGCCTGCGGCTGGTCCGCAAGTCGGCCTGGCAGGCGCGGCCGTTCGACCTGTTCGCCGCCTACGGCACGGTCAAGGCGCGCTCGACTCCGCCGCTGCACGTCGTCCATCCGCGTTCGGTGATGACGCTCGAGGAAGCGCTCGACCGGGTCAGCCGGATGCTCGGGGTCAAGCTCGACTGGACCTTGCTCGAAGCGTTCCTGCCGGCGACCGAGGACCCGCAGTTCCGCCGCTCGGCGCTGGCCTCGAGCTTCCTCGCGGCGCTCGAGCTGGCGCGGCGCGGGCGCGTCGACATCGCCCAGGACGAAGCCTTCGGTCCACTGCTGGTCCGCACCGCATGATGGACGAGTTCACCCGAGCGGTCGAAGCGACGTTGTTCGCGTCCGCCACTCCGCTGACCGCCGAGGAGATCGGAGACTATACGGGCGACGGGGATGTCGCGGCGGCGCTGGCCAGCCTCGCCGATCATTATGGCGGCCGCGGGATCGAGCTGGTCGAGCGCGGCGGCCGCTGGCATTTCCAGACCGCGCCCGACCTCGCGCATCTGCTCCGCCGCACCCGCGAGGAGCCGCGGCGGCTGTCGCGGGCGGCGACCGAGACGCTGGCGATCATCGCCTATCACGAGCCGGTCAGCCGGGCCGAGATCGAGGCGATCCGCGGGGTCCAGATTTCCAAGGGCACGCTCGACGTGCTGATGGACGCCGGCTGGGTGCGCCCCGCCGGCCGGCGCGAAGGGCCGGGGCGGCCGCTGCTCTACGCGACCACCGCCGAGTTCCTGTCGCACTTCGGGTTGGGCTCGAGGCGCGACCTGCCGGGGATCGACGACCTTAAGGCCGCGGGCCTGCTCGACCCGATCGACGAGGGCAGCTTCCAACTGCAACTGGAAAGCGAAGGCGAGGACGACTAAGAGGGCGCCAAGCCTGACTTCGGAGTAAGAATATGGGCAGTTTTAGCCTTTGGCATTGGCTTGTCGTCATCATCCTCGTGCTGCTGCTGTTTGGCCGCGGCCGCATTTCCGAGATGATGGGCGACATCGGCAAGGGCCTGAAAAGCTTCAAGCAAGGGATCGCTGAAGACGATACGCCCGCCGACAAGCCGGTCGAGCAGCGGCGGATTCCGGCCGACCAGCCGATCGACGTGACCCCGCAACCGCGGCCGACGGCCGATTCGACCGAGCCGCCGCCGCCCGGCGATTCCACGCCGCGCTCCTGACCGGCTGAGGAGCGCCGATGTTCGGCGTCGACACGTCCGAGCTGCTGCTGATCGCGGTGGTCGCACTGCTGTTCATCGGGCCCAAGGACTTGCCGGGAGCGATGCGCGCCGTCGGCCGCTGGGTCGGCAAGATCCGCGGCATGGCGCGCCATTTCAGCTCCGGGTTCGAAGCCGTCATCCGCGAGGCGGAGCTCGAGGAAATGGACCGCAAATGGCGTGAGGAGAACGAGCGCATCATGCGCGAGCATCCGATGCCGGACGTGATCGGCGAGTTGAGCCCCGCAGCGGAGGCGCAGGCCTATCTCCAGCGGCCCGACGAGCCGATGCTTCCGCTCGAGGCGCCCGCCGCTCCCGACGATGACCCGACTCCGCCGGCCGAACGGCCGCTGCCGTGATCGACGACATCGACGATAGCAAGGCGCCCTTGCTCGACCATCTGATCGAGCTCCGCCGGCGGCTGCTGTGGTCGGTGGTCGTGCTCGCGATCCTGTTCTTTGCCTGCTTCTATTTCGCGACTCCGATTTTCGCTTTCCTGGTCCAGCCGTTGCTCGCGGCCGGGCAGGGCAAGATCATCTTCACCGACATTTTCGAGGCGTTCTTCGTCGAAGTGAAGGTCGGCCTGTTCGCGGCGCTGATGCTCGGCTTCCCGTTTTTCGCCACGCAGATGTGGAAGTTCGTCGCTCCGGGGCTCTACGTGAAGGAGAAGAAGGCGCTGCTTCCCTTCCTGCTGCTGACCCCGGTGTTTTTCCTCGGCGGAGCGGCCTTCGCTTATTACGTCGCGATGCCCTGGGCGCTGCATTTCCTGCTCAGCTATCAGGGCGACGTCGGCGGCATCCAGCAGGAAGCCCTGCCGGGCGTCGGCAATTATCTGAGCTTCTCCACCCGCTTCCTGTTCGGCTTTGGAGTCGCCTTCCTGCTGCCGATCCTGCTGATGATCCTCGAGCGGGCCGGGCTGGTCACCCGCGAGCAGCTGACGCGCTCGCGGCGCTACGCGATCGTCGGCGCCGCGGTCGCCTCGGCGGTGCTGACTCCGCCCGATGTGGTGTCGCAATTGATGCTGCTGGTGCCGCTCTACGCGCTCTACGAATTCGCGATCCTGGCGATCCGGCTGACTCATTGGCGCGCGGCTCGGAAAGCCGCGTCAGCGGCCAGGGGTGCCGATGATTTGGGGGACAGCGGACAAAGTGAGGGCCCGGAAGCGCCACCGGGGGGGGGGAGGGTTGGCGGTTCCGGGCCCATTTAATCGGATAGCGAGAGCGGGGGGGCAAAAGGTCACTATCCGAAGTCAATAACGGACGGTCCCGGCCGGGGTTCCGAGCCCGACCAACTTTTTTTCGTCGGACCCGCAACAACAGCCGGATTTGCTCAACTATCTGGAAAAACGGGCAAATCCACGCTGTAGCGGCCGAACTTGCGATCGAGGTCGGACCGCAGCTGCTTGGCGAGACCGCCGACCACCCGCTCGAATTGCTGCTTTCCGGGGGTTTCCTCGTCGTCCGGGACCAGCACCGGGCTGCTCAGCATCAGCCGCGCGGTGAGCTCGCTGGTTCGGCGAAGCGACACCTCGACCGGGTCGTCCGGGCGGTGGAGCATCGCATATTCGATGATCTCGGTGATCAGGAAGGCGACCGACACCGCGACGTCCTGGGTGGTGTGGACGGTCTCGACGTCGAGGTCGACGGTCAGCGCCCGGGCGGCCTGCGGCGCTCCGCCGCGAAGCTCGGCGGCGAGCTCGGACAGCAGCGGGCGAAGCGCGATCCCGCGATTCTCCTCCATCTCGGCGAAATGGTTGCGGTGGACGATCGACAGCGCCCCGACCCGGCGGCCGATGGCCTCGTAGGCGGCGCGCGCCTCCGGCGTCTCGGCGGTCCGGCCGTGGATGTTGAGCAGCGAGGCGACCACCTGGAGGTTGTTCTTCACCCGGTGGTGGACCTCGCGGACCAGCCGCCGCTGCCCGTCGAGCGCCTCGGCCATCTCATGCTCCGACTTCTCGATCCGCATCACGGCGCGAGCGAAGGCGTCGCGCAGCTCCTGGATCTCGGTCGCGGGGCCGAGCCCGTCCGGCAGGACGTTGGCGCTTTCGCCCGGCTCGAGCCCGGTGACCGCCCGCTCGAGGCGCCGCAACGGGCGGATCAGCAGCCGCGTGACGAGCAGCCAGGTGATCAGCGCCGCCATCACCCACATCAGCAGCGGCAGCGACAGCAACAGCCGCTCGAGAGTCGTGACTCGCGGCACCTTGGCGCCGATCCGGGCGACCAGCTGGCCGTTGCCCAGCGGCCATTCGCTGAAGGAAGAAGCGCGCGAACTGCCGTCGCTGGTCGACTCCTCGATCAGCGGCAGCTGCCGCTCGCGATCACGGACGACCAGCGATTCGATGCCGCGGTTCTGCTCGATCGCCGCGGCGCGCAGCTCGGCGGCCGGCAGCGACGTCATCGCCATCCCGCCGATCACTCCGACGCGCAGGTCCAGCGCATCGCCGGCGGGCGCGACCCGCAGGCTAATGTCGCCGGGAGCGACAAGCGTCGAGTCAGCGGCGGGGGCCAGCCTTCCGACCGAGCATAAGGGGGTCCCGTCGGCGCGCCGGAGCTCGAACTCGTGAGTGACTCCCGGCGCAACCGCGAGCGAGCTGCGCGCCCGGTCGCAGGCGCCCGCCGCGCCTCCGGACAGCGCTCCATTGGCGGCAATCCGGAGGGCCAGCGCATTGCGCGCGATCAGGCTTTCGACGGCGCGCGCCGCGGTTCGGGCCTGGTCCCTGGTGATCTCGCGCGACGACAGGTTCGCGTCGCGAATGCCGGATTCGGCGACCCACACCAAAGCGATTCCGATGGGCAGCAGCGCGGCGGTCAGGATCAGCAGCAATTTGGCCGCCGTCGGCAGCGTCGCGAAGCGCCGGGCGGCGGCGCTGGTCATGCGGCCGCGGCCCGCGGACCGGGCTCAGCGAAGCTTACCCAGCAGGTCCGTGAAATCGTCGGGAACGGATTCGCGCAAGGTGTCGTCGTAGATCGAGCGCAGGGCGCGGCCGAGCTCCGACGCGCGCTGCTTGCGCACGCCTTTGTCGCGCGGCGCGGGGGTGCCGGTTCGCGCCTTGCTGGACTTGCCTCTGCCGATTTTATCCGACTCGCCTTGCTGCTTGCCACTCAACCTCTCGTCCCCCCTCACGCGGGTGCAAGCGCGCGCTTCAAACGCAAACGTCGCGCACCAGGCCCGAACCGACAGGTTCAACTGCGCAGCGAACTGACCCGCCCCGAGCCCATACGGCCGCACATCGACACTGCCGATGACGGTGCCGAGCCGCCAAGGAAACCAAATCGCCGGTGCTTTGTTCCAGAGGCGCGTCACTTCTCTGTGGACTAGTGCACGGCGGCAACGGGGGCGTCCTTCCAGGGTTGCAACAATCGGGTGGCGCGCTCAAAGAGCCGCAAAACGTCCAAAGATTACGGAGAGCCCTCACTTATGTCGCTTGGCCAGGAACTTGCTCCGCATCTGCCCTTCCTCCGCCGCTATGCGCGGGCCCTGACCGGGAGCCAGGCCCATGGTGACGCCTTCGTCCGCGCGACGCTCGAGGCGATTGTTGCCGAGCCCGACGAATTCCCCCGCGACGTCGACCCCCGGCTCGGCCTTTACCGGACGTTCCACGCCATCTGGTCGACCGCCAATATCGAGGAAGGCGAGGAGCCGTCGCGCAGCTTCGCCGGGAGCGAAGGCATCGCCCAGGCCCGGCTGTCGCGGATCACGCCCTTGTCGCGCCAGGCGCTGCTGCTGACCTCGCTCGAGGGCTTTTCGTCCGAGGACACCGCTTATCTGATTGGTGCGACCCCGGCCGACGTCGATTCGCTGGTCAGCGAGGCACTGGCCGAAATCGAGCGGCAGACGCTCGCCGACGTGCTGATCATCGAGGACGAGCCGATCATCGCGATGGACATCGAGACCATCGTCCGCGACCTCGGCCACAACGTCACCGGAGTCGCCGTGACCCGCGACGAAGCCGTCGCGCAGGCGCGGCAAAACCCGCCGGGGCTGGTGCTCGCCGACATCCAGCTCGCCGACGATTCCTCCGGCATCGACGCGGTCAAGGACATCCTCGCCGAATTCTCGGTGCCGGTGATCTTCATCACCGCCTTCCCCGAGCGGCTGCTGACCGGGACCCGGCCCGAGCCGACCTTCCTGATCACCAAGCCGTTCCAGCGCTCGACGGTCAAGGCGGCGATTGCCCAGGCGCTGTTCTTCGACGCCGCCACGGTTCCCGCGGCCTAGTTTTCCAGGCCCAAGGAACACGGCCTTGCGGGGCGCGTTGGCCTGAGCAAGTTCCATTCGTGACGAGAGCATAATGGCCGACGACCAAGAGCATGTGACGACGACCGAAGCGCGGGCCGGAGCGACCCCGCACATGACCCGCTACGTGCTGGTCGTCGGGATGGCGCTGGTGATCCTGATCTTCGCGATCATCTTGTTCGCCGCCGCTTGAGCCATACATTCTAGCGCAATGTCCGATCATGCTAGGGACTGACAGCCGCGCCGCGGCGCGCGTCGAACGGGTGGGGAAATAGTGGCCGAAGAACCGCTGGACGAGGAAGCGCTATTGGATGCTCCGGCATTCGAGCCCGTCCCGCTGTCCGACGAGGATTTCAAGGACCAGCTGGGGGCGGTGATCCCCCATCTGCGCGCGTTCGGCCGCTCGCTGTCCGGAAGCCGCGACCTCGCCGACGACCTGGTCCAGGAGACGCTGCTCAAGGCCTGGGCCGCCCGCAAGCGCTTCCAGGCCGGCACCAACATGCGCGCCTGGACCTTCATCATCCTGCGCAACCTGTTTTTGAGCCAGATGCGCCGAGCGCGCTTCAAGGGCGAATGGGACGAGATCACCGCCGCCCGCATTCTCGCCGCTCCGGCGAGCCAGGACCGGCACATCGAGCTGGGCGACATGCAGCGCGCGCTGATGCACTTGCCGCAGCCGCAGCGCGAGGCGCTCATCCTGGTCGGCGCCGGCGGCTTTGCCTATGAGGAAGCGGCGGAAATCTGCGGCTGCGCGGTCGGCACGATCAAGAGCCGCGTGGCGCGCGGACGCGTCGCGCTGGAGACTTTGCTGTCGAGCGGCAAGATGCCGTCGCGGCGCCAGCACAAGTCCGACCCCAACAAGTCCGCCCTGCAAACGATCATGGGCCAGGTCGACGAGCTCAGCCGCGACCGGTAATTCCTCCCCGGATCGGGGAGGGGGACCGTCCCCGCGAAAGCGGGGATGGTGGAGGGGCCGTGGCGAAATGGTTTGCCTGGATCCCGGCCATCGGGCCCCATCAAAGTATTACTTTGATGGGAGAGCCCCTCGCCGGGATGACTCGCACGCGGTCAATTGAGCCGGCGCAGGAGCTCGTCGAAATCGCGGTCGCACGGCTCCGCCGCCGCCGCTTCGAAAGCTCGGCGGAGCGCGGCGGTAATGCCGGCGTGGGCGGGCGGGATGTCCACTCGGATGATTCTCCGATCCATGTTCACCGCCTCAATCTGTTCACCTTCTGAGTTCACATGAGAGTAACGACGACGCGGCCCGGAAGTTTCCTCCGTTTCAGACCGGGAACGGGACAAAAAGGTTAATGAACAAGCCCACCGGAAGCGAGGCTCGGCAGGACGCGACAGAGCGCGCGCGGCGCTTTTCGCCGTTCCTCCGCGAGGCGCTGGAAGCGCGGCCGGAGGTCGCCGAATCGTTCCTTGAGCGCGGCAGCCGGGCGGCGATTTCCGCGGCGCGGGTCGAGGCCGACGGACCGGTCGAGGTCGAGCTTCGGCGGGCACGCCTGGGGCTGGCCCTGGCGATCGCGCTCGGCGACCTGGCGGGCGAGCTCGAGCTCGAGGAGGTGACCCGGCATTTGTCGGATTTCGCCGACCAGGCGATCGGCCGGGCGCTGGCGGCGGCGGTCGGCGACCGGGTCGCCGGCGCGGAGCCGCTGGGCATCGCGGTCATCGCCCTCGGCAAGCTCGGCAGTGGCGAGCTCAATTACTCGTCGGACGTCGATCTGCTGCTGCTGTTCGACCCGGCGCGGCTGCCGCGGCGGACACGCGACGACGCCGGCGAAGCGGCGGTGCGGATCGCCCGGCGGATGATCGAAATCCTCCAGCAGCGCACCGCCGACGGCTATGTCGCGCG
>CAYSHL010000032.1:0-19720 GCA_964430865.1 uncultured Sphingomonas sp. | reverse complement strand
CCGAAGCCGCGGGTGGTGCCGGCCGGCGAGCCGACGCGGATGCCGCTGGTCTGCATCGGCGGCAGCGGATCGAACGGGACGCCGTTCTTGTTGCAGGTAATGCCGGCGCGCTCGAGGCTTTCGTCGGCATCGCGGCCGGTGAGCCTGAGCGGGCGGAGGTCGACCAGCGCCAAGTGCGTGTCGGTGCCACCCGCGACGAGGTCCGCGCCGCGCTCCTTGAGCCTTCCGGCAAGCATCTTGGCGTTGGCGATCACCGCTTTGGCGTAGGTCTTGAAGCCGGGCTCGAGCGCTTCGCCGAACGCCACCGCCTTGGCGGCGATGACGTGCATCAGCGGCCCGCCCTGAAGGCCCGGGAAAACCGCCGAATTGATCTTCTTGGCGATCGCCTCGTCGTCGGTCAGGACCATGCCGCCGCGCGGCCCGCGCAGGGTCTTGTGGGTCGTGGTGGTGACGACATGTGCGTGGCCGAACGGGGTCGGATGTTCCCCAGCGGCCACGAGCCCGGCGAAATGCGCCATGTCGACCAGCAGCAACGCCCCGACCTCGTCGGCGACGGCGCGGAAGCGGGCGAAATCGAAATGGCGCGGATAGGCCGAGCCGCCGGCGATGATCAGCTTGGGCCGATGCTCCTTGGCCAGCCGCTCAAGTTCGTCATGATCGACCAGATGGTCATCAGGGCGAACTCCGTACTGGATGGCGTTGAACCATTTTCCCGACTGGGCCGGTGGCGCGCCGTGCGTCAGATGGCCGCCGGCCGCCAGGCTCATCCCCAAAATCGTGTCGCCGGGCTTGAGCAGCGCCATCATCACCGCGCCATTGGCCTGCGCGCCGGAGTGCGGCTGGACGTTGGCGAAGCCGCAGTTGAAGAGCTGCTTGGCGCGCTCGATGGCCAAAGTCTCGACTGCGTCGGACGGCGCGCAGCCCTGGTAATAGCGCCGCCCCGGATAGCCTTCGGCATATTTGTTGGTCAGCACCGAGCCCTGCGCCTCGAGCACTGCCCGGCTGACGATATTCTCCGACGCAATCAGCTCGATCTGGGTCTGCTCGCGCTCCAGCTCGGCGCGGATTGCGTCCGCCACCGAAGGATCGGCGTCGCTGAGGCGGCGGGTGAAGAAGCCTTCGGGCTGGACGTCGTTCAAGTTCGCGGCGGTGGCCATCAGTCGCTGTCCTGCAAGAGGGTTGAAAGCTGGTCGACGCGCCGCTGGTGGCGGCCGCCGGCGAAATCGGTGCCGAGGAAGGCGGCGACGCACGCCTTGGCCATGTCGCTGCCGACCAGCCGCCCGCCCAGCGCCAGTACGTTGGCGTCGTTGTGCTCGCGGGCGAGCGCCGCCGAAACCGGCTCGTCGACCCGGGCGCAGCGGCATTTGGGGTTGCGGTTGACGGCGATTGAGATGCCGATCCCGGAGCCGCAGACGGCAATTCCGCGCTCGGCCGAGCCGGTCGCGACCGCGTTGGCCAGCTTCGCCCCGAAATCCGGATAATCGACGCTCTCAGTGCCGTTGGTGCCGAGGTCCGCGACCTCGTAACCGAGCTCGCTCAGCCAGGCGGCAAGCTCGCGCTTCAGTGCGAAGCCGGCATGGTCGGAAGCAAGGGCGATGCGCATCGCCAATGCCTAGGCCAACAGCCCCGGATTCGCCAGTGGCCGCGGAGCCTAAGCGGCGAGCTTGAGCTCCAGCCGGTCCCAGATCTCGACCAGCGCGCTCGTCAGCTCGTCCATCATCTCGGCGGTGTGGCACGGGCCGGGGGTGAAGCGCAGGCGCTCGGTGCCGCGCGGGACGGTCGGGTAGTTGATCGGCTGGACGTAGAGCCCGTACTCGGCGAGCAGGATGTCGCTGATGCGCTTGGCCTTGACCGGGCAGCCGACGAGCAATGGGACGATGTGGGTGACGCTGGGCATCAGCGGCAGGCTGGCGGCGGCGAACTTCTCCTTGAGCGCCGCGGCCATCAGCTGCTGCGTGTGGCGTTCAACCGACGACTGCTTCAGGTGGCGCACGCTGGCCAGCGCCCCGGCGACCAGCACCGGTGACAGCGACGTCGTGAAGATGAAGCCCGGCGCATAGCTGCGGATGCAGTCGACGATGTTGCGGTCGGCGGCGATGTAGCCGCCCATCACCCCGAATGCCTTGCCGAGCGTGCCTTCGATCAAGGTGATCCGGCCGGCGACGCCATCGCGCTCGGAAATGCCGCCGCCATGTGTCCCGTACATGCCGACCGCATGGACCTCGTCGAGATAGGTGAGGGCGCCGTAGCGGTCGGCGAGGTCGCAGATGCTGGCGATCGGGGCGATGTCGCCGTCCATCGAATAGACGCTTTCGAAGGCGATCAGCTTGGGTGTGTCGGCCTCTTCGGCGGCGAGCAGTTCCTCGAGATGATCGAGGTCGTTGTGGCGGAAAACGCGCTTCTCGCAGCCGCTGCTCCTGATCCCGGCGATCATCGACGCGTGGTTCAAATCGTCGGAGAAGATCACGCAACCGGGGAGCAATTTGCCGAGCGTCGACAGCGCCGCCTCGTTCGACACATAGCCCGAGGTGAACAGCAGCGCCGCTTGCTTGCCGTGAAGCGCGGCGAGCTCGGCTTCGAGGTCGACGTGATAATGGGTGTTGCCGCCGATGTTGCGGGTGCCGCCGGAGCCCGCGCCGACGTCGTGGAGCGCGGTCTCCATCGCCTCGACGACCGCCGGATGCTGGCCCATCCCGAGATAGTCGTTCGAGCACCAGACGGTGATCGGCTTGGGGCCGTTGTGGCCGGCAAAGCAGCGCGCGTCGGGGAACGAGCCCTTGGTCCGCAGGATGTCGATGAACACGCGGTAGCGGCCTTCGTCGTGAAGGCGCTCGATCGCGGACCGGAAGATGCCGTCGTAATCCAAGTCGGTGAAGCTTCCCTGCTCTCGCCGCGCCCTTTAGCTCCGCAGGAGCGGCTTTTCCATAGCGAACGACTCGCAACTGGTCACAGGGTGCGGATGTCCTGGAGGCCATGGCGCGCCAGCGCTTCGAGCAACGGCCCGTTTGGCGGATCGCCGGTGAACAGCGCGATGCCGGGCGAAGGCTCTGCCGGCCACGGCTGCCCGCGGGTCAGAAAAGCGATCCGGCGGGCGATTCCGGGGCCGCCGTCGACCAGGGCAACGCCGGGGAAAGCGGCCCGCAGCTCCTGGTCCAGCAACCTGAAATGCGTGCAGGCGAGCACGACGACGTCGATGTCCGAGCCGCGCTCGGCGTCAAACATCGGTTGCGCGGCGGCGCGGACGGCTTCGACGGTGACGGGCTTGCCGGCGAGCTTGGCCTCGGCCAGTTCGACCAGCTGGGGCGAGCCGTGGCGGATGACGGTGCAGTCGGCGGCGAACCGAGCCGCGAGATCGTCGACATAGGGCTGGCGGACGGTCGCCTGGGTGCCGAGCACGCCGATGACGCGGGATTTCGACATTTCGGACGCCGGCTTGATCGCCGGGACCGTGCCGACCACCGGTAGCTCGAGCGCGGATCGGACGGTGTCGAGGGCGATGGTCGAGGCGGTGTTGCAGGCGATCACCACCAGCCGCGGGTGGAAGCGTTCGACGACTCGTCCAAGCAGCGCCGGAATCCGCGCCGCGATGTCGGCCTCGGTCCGCTCGCCGTAGGGAAAGCCGGCGTTGTCGGCGACATAGATGATCGGAGCGCTCGGAAGCAGCGCGCGCGCCGGACCGAGCACCGACAGCCCGCCGACCCCCGAGTCGAAGAACAAAATGGGCGAGGATGGGTTCATCTGGTTTCATCCTCCCCGCTATTTGGCGGGGAGGGGGACTGCGCGGAGTGCGGTAGAGGGGTTCTTTCGAGGCAGATGTTGACGATTTGGGCCACAGAGCCTTCGAGGTTCGTCCGGACATCTTCGGCCGCAATCCGCAACGTCTCGATGCCTTGCTCGCGCACCCATCTGTCGCGGTTCCGGTCGCGCTGTGCCGAGGCCTCGAAATCGTGCCCCAGCCCATCGACTTCAATGGCCACTCCAGCTCCCTTGCAGAAAAAGTCGAAAACGAACGGCCCGAAGGGGTGCTGACGCCGAAACTGCAGACCTCCGGGACGAAGTCGAAGAACTCGCCAAAGCCTGATCTCCGTAGGGCTCATTCGTTTGCGAAGCTTGCGGGCTTGGGTGACGGACAACGAGAACCCCTCCACCAGCTGCGCTGGTCCCCCTCCCCGCGAAATCGCGGGGAGGCTGTGCTTATGGCGCGCCGCTCGCCCGCGCAATCGTGGGAGGATGATCGCGGGATGTGCGGATGCGGCCGCGTTTGCTACCACCGTTTTATGACCGCCGAACTGCTCTGGGCCTGGCTGCTAGGCTATCTGCTGGGGTCGATCCCGTTCGGGCTGCTGCTGACCCGGATGGCGGGCAAGGGCGATGTGCGCGATGTCGGCTCGGGCAATATCGGCGCGACCAACGTGCTCCGCGCCGGCGGCAAGGGACTGGCCGCGGCGACTCTGCTGCTCGACGCGCTGAAAGGCGCCGCCGCGGTGCTGATCGCCCGCCAATTGTTCCCCGGCGGCGAGATGTTCGCGGCGACCGGGGCGTTGCTCGGCCACCTCTATCCGGTCTGGCTCCGGTTCAAGGGCGGCAAGGGGGTCGCGACCCTGCTTGGTATCTTAGCCGCGCTGCTGCCGATCGCGGCGATGGTATACGCCCTCGTCTGGCTCGGCTTGCTGGCGACCCTCCGAATCTCATCCGTCGCGGGTATCGCCGCCGCGGTCAGCGCGCCCATCAGCGGGGCCGTCATTGGCCCCGACTATCTCTTTCCGATGCTGCTCGGTTTCGCCTTGCTCGTGGTGTGGAAGCACCGCGTGAACATCGCCCGGCTGGCGGCCGGGACCGAGCCCCGCATCGGAAAGAATCGAGCTTGACCGGCGACCTGATCGATCGCCTGCGGCTGGTCCGCTCGCCGGGGATCGGCCCGATCACCTTCCGGCAGCTGATCGCGCGATTCGGGGATGCGGGGGCGGCGCTGGCGGCGGTGCCGGACCTGGCGCGCCGCGGCGGCGGAAGGGCGCCGAGCCTGTTCGGTCGGACCGACGCCGAGCGTGAAATCGGGACGGTCGAAGCATTCGGCGCGCGCTACATCACGCTGGGGCAGGGCCTCTACCCGCGGCTGCTCGCCGAGATGGACGACGCTCCGCCGCTGCTGATGGCGAAAGGGCAGCTGAGCTTGCTCGAGCGCACCGCAGTCGCGATCGTCGGCGCCCGCAACGCATCGGCGGCCGCGTGCCGCTTCGCCCGTGGCCTCGCGCACGGTCTCGGCCAGCACGGTGCGGTCGTCGTCTCGGGCCTCGCGCGCGGAATCGACAGCGCCGCCCACGACGGAGCGCTCGACAGCGGCACCATCGGCATCGTCGCCGGTGGCATCGACATCTTCTATCCGCCTGAGAACGAGGAGCGGCAGAAGGCGCTGTCCGAGCGCGGCCTGGTGCTCGCCGAAATGCCGCCCGGGACCGAGCCCCGGGCGCGCCATTTCCCGTACCGTAATCGGATCATCGCCGGGATCAGCCTCGGAACCGTAGTGGTCGAGGCGGCGCCGCGATCTGGCTCGCTGATCACGGCACGTCTGGCGGCGGAGGCGGGGCGCGAGGTGATGGCGGTGCCCGGCTCGCCTCTCGACGCTCGAGCGCAGGGCTGCAACCAATTGATCCGCGACGGGGCGACGCTGGTCCAGTCGGCCGCCGACGTGATGGAGGCGGTGCGGCCGTTCGAAGGGCGCGTCGAATCGGCGCCGGCGCCGTTCGAGGGCCAGCCGCACGAAGAGCCCGAGCTCGACGAGTCGGCGGCGCGCGAGGTCGAGCAGCTGCTCGGGCCGAGCCCGGTGCCGGTCGACGAGATCATCCGCTTGTCCGGAATTCCCAGCGGCGCGGTGCAGATGGCGCTGCTCGAGCTCGACCTCGCCGGGCGCCTCGACCGCCACGCCGGCGGCAAGGTCAGCCTGCGCTAAAGCCCCTCCCCTTGATGGGGAGGGGTTGGGGTGGGGTGGCGCATCCGGAAAAAGGCGCAAGGCTCTCCACCGTCACCCCCATCCAACCTTCCCCCATCAAGGGGGAAGGCTATGAGTTTGCGCTGAGCCAGGCGGCGCGGTCGAGGCGCAGGTAGATGCTGTCGCAAAGCCCGATGTGGGTGGTCCAGGTGCCGCTGGCGCGGCCGGTTTCGACGAAGCCGTGATTGGCCAGCAACCGCAGCGAGCCGGCGTTGCGCGGGTCGGTGTCGGCGGTCAGGAAGTCGACGCAGCGGACCCGGAACATGTGATCGAGGAAGGCGGCCATGGCCTCCGAGGCGTAGCCGCGGCCCCACTGGTCGGAGCGGAGGATGAAGCCGAAGTCGGGCAACCGCCACGCCCCCATCTTGCCGATCGCTTCGCCATCGAGGGTGACGACAAAATCATCACTGAGCTCGCGCGGCGATTCGATCATCGACGCAAGCCAGCGCTCGGTCTCCGCCAGCTCGGCGTGAGGACCGGTCGACCAGTAGCGCATGGCCCGCTCGTCGGAGAGCACCGCATGCATCGCGGCAAGGTCGCCGGGACGCGCCCGCCGGAGCACCAGCCGGTCGGTGCGAAGCTCGGTCCGGGTCGATTCTTCCGCCGTCATTTACCGCCCCTTGACGGGCTCCTTCATAGGTCAGCACCCTATACGCGTATGCGTGAGGGGTTTTGAATGAAGCTTGTTGTCGTTGAATCGCCGGCCAAGGCGAAGACCATCGAGAAATATCTCGGCCCGGGCCACCGCGTGCTGGCGAGCTATGGCCATGTCCGCGATTTGCCGGCCAAGGACGGCTCCGTCGATCCGGACGACGGCTTCGCGATGCTGTGGACGACCTCGCCGGACCGCGCCCGGCAGTTGAAGGAAATCACTGACGAAGCGAAGAAATCCGACACTTTGATCCTCGCCACCGACCCGGACCGCGAGGGCGAGGCGATCAGCTGGCACGTCCAGGAAGTGCTTCGGTCGAAGAAGGCGCTGCCCGCCAACGTCGAGCGGGTGACCTTCAACGCCATCACCAAGTCGGCGGTGACCGAGGCGATGAGCCGTCCTCGCGGGCTCGACGAGGATCTGATCGACGCCTACCGGGCGCGCCGGGCGCTCGATTATCTGGTCGGCTTTACCCTGTCGCCGATCCTGTGGCGCAAGCTCCCGGGCGCGAAATCCGCGGGCCGGGTGCAGTCGGTCGCGCTGCGGCTGATCGTCGACCGCGAGCGCGAGATCGAGCTGTTCAAGGCGCAGGAATATTGGTCCGTCACCGCGACCTTCGAAGCCGACGGCCAGCCGTTCACGGCGCGCCTCAACCAGCTCGACGGCAACAAGCTCGACCGGCTGTCGATCGGCAACCGGGGCGATGCCGACGCCGCCAAGGCGGTGGTCGAGGCGGGGCGCTTCACCGTCTCGTCGGTCGAAACCAAGCCGTTCGGCCGCAATCCGCCGCCGCCGTTCACCACCTCGACCCTGCAGCAGGAAGCGGCGCGCAAGCTCGGCTTCTCGGCCAGCCACACGATGCGGGTCGCCCAGTCGCTCTACGAGGACGGGCTGATCACCTACATGCGGACCGACGGGGTCGACATGGCGGCCGAGGCGATCAGCGCCGCTCGCCGGGCGATCCAGAGCCGCTACGACGCCGGCTATGTGCCCGACAAGCCGCGCCAGTACACCAGCAAGGTCAAGAACGCGCAGGAAGCGCACGAAGCGATTCGCCCGACCGATTTTTCGCGCTCTGAGGCGGCCAGCGGCGATCATGCGCGCCTGTACGGGCTGGTCTATAATCGCGCGCTGGCCAGCCAGATGGCCTCGGCCCGGCTCGAGCGGACGACCATCGATTTAACTGACGGAGCGGGAAGGGCGGTGCTTCGGGCGAGCGGCCAGGTGGTGCTGTTCCCCGGATTCCTGGCGCTTTACGAAGAAGGCCGCGACGAAAAAGCCGACGACGAAGACGGCGCCCGGATGCCGGCGCTGCGAACGGGCGATGCCCCGGCCAAGACGGGAGTTGAGTCCACCCAGCATTTCACCCAGCCGCCGCCGCGCTATTCGGAAGCCAGCCTGGTCAAGCGATTGGAGGAGCTCGGCATCGGCCGCCCGTCAACCTACGCGGCGACCCTGCAGACCTTGAAAGACCGCGAATATGTCCGCGTCGACAAGGCGCGCTTCGTCCCCGAGGAGAGCGGCCGGCTGGTGACCGCCTTCCTCGAACGCTTTTTCGAGCGCTACGTGAGCTACGATTACACCGCCGAGCTCGAAGAGGGACTCGACGACGTGTCCGGCGGGCGCGCCGGCTGGCAGGATTTGCTCGCCGCCTTCTGGAAGGACTTCAAGCCCAAGGCGGGCGAAGTGATGGACCAGCAGCCGTCGGAAATCACCGCCGCGCTCGACGAATTCCTCGCTCCGTGGCTCTATCCGGAAAAGGAAGACGGTTCGGATCCGCGGCTGTGCCCGGCGTGCGGCAACGGCCGGCTGTCGCTGCGCGGCGGCAAGTTCGGCGCGTTCGTCGCCTGCTCCAACTATCCCGAGTGCCGCTTCACGCAGAAATTCGGCCAGACCGGCGGCGAAGCGGCCAGCGACGCGCCGGTCGACCTGGGTGACGGAATGGTGCTCAAGACGGGGCGGTTCGGGCCCTATGTCGAACGCGGTGAGGGCGAGGACGTCAAGCGCGCGTCGCTGCCCAAGGACCTGCCCGCAGAGGATTTGACCCCCGAATGGGCCGAGAAATTGCTGTCGCTGCCGCGCGAAATCGGCCCGCACCCCGAGACCGGCAAGCCGATCACCGCGTCGATCGGCCGCTACGGGCCGTATCTGTTGCACGACGGCAAATACGCGCGGCTCGGCTCGACCGCCGAAGTGTTCGAGACCGGCATGAACGCGGCGGTTGCCAAGCTCGCCGACGCGGCGGCCGGGGGCGGCAAGCGTGAGGGCTCACGCGAGCCGATCGCGGTGCTCGGAGCGCACCCGGAAAGCGGCAAGGACCTCAAGGTGATGGAGGGCCGGTACGGCCCGTATGTGAGTGACGGAACGACGCATGCGACGCTGCCGAAGGGGACCGATCCAAAGACCGTGACTCTCGAGCAGGCGATCGAATGGGTCGATGCCAAGGCCGCCAAGGGCCCGTCGAAAAAGAGGGGACGCGGCGGTTCGAAAAGGAAGAAAGCCTAGCGGGGTTTTCCGCAGGTCTTGCAGCCCGGGTCCTTGGGAAGCTTCATCTCGCGCCAGTTGAGCGCGGCCGCGTCGAGCAGGAACAGCTTGCCCGCGGCATCGTCGCCGATGCCGACCAGCGCTCGGAGAGCGACCAGCGCGGCGAAATGGCCGGCCGTTCCGGTCAAGGCGCCAAGCACCCCGAGCTCCGAACAATTGTCGCAATCGTCGCTGTCGAACGCGTCGCCGACGAAGCAGCGGTAGCAGGGCTGGCCGGCTTCCCAGCCGCGCAGCAGAGCGACTTGCGCCTGGAACTGCGCGGCGGCGGCGGAGACCAGCGGCATTGCCAGCTCGACGCAGGCCTGGTTGACCGCCAGCCGGGTGACGAAATTGTCGCTTCCGTCGAGAACCAGGTCGTGGCCGGCGAGCAGCTCATGCGCATTGCCGTCGCCGAGCCGCAGCGCGACCGCCTCGACCGCTACGTGCGAGTTGAGCGAGCGCGCGAACGCCGCGGCGGTTTCGGCCTTGGGCTGCCCGACCTGGTCCTCGCGGAAAATCAACTGGCGGTGGAGGTTCGACAGGTCGATCACATCGTCGTCGATTACGCTCAGGCGTCCGATTCCGGCGCCCGCTAGCGATGGCAGAGCCGCGCTGCCGATCGCTCCCGCGCCGACCAGCGCGACGCTCGCGGCCTTCAAATGGCGCTGCCCGGTGCCGCCGACTTCGCGCAGGACAATGTGCCGCGCGTAACGCTCGAGCTCGGAGTCCGACAGTTCAGCCAAAGTTCGTCACCCCCGCGAAAGCGGGGGTCCCGCTTCTTGCTGGCCTGTTTGTCGAGCAGCAGCGGGATTCCCGCGTTCGCGGGAATGACGAGAGGGGGAAGCTCACCGCCCGGTGCTTCCGAACCCTCCGCTGCCGCGCGCCGTTTCGGCGAGCTCCGCGCTCTCGGTGAAGCGGGCGCGAAGCACCGGCGCCGGGACCAGCTGCGCGATCCGCTCGCCGCGGCGGATCTCGAACGGCTCGGAGCCCAGGTTGATGAGGATCACCTTCACTTCGCCGCGATAGTCGCTGTCGATCGTCCCAGGCGCGTTGAGGCAGGTGATGCCGTTGCGGATCGCGAGGCCCGAGCGCGGCCGCACCTGGACTTCATAGCCGTTCGGAATCTCGATCGCGAAGCCGGTCGCGACCGCGTGGCGTTGGCCCGGCTCGAGCACCAGCTCTTCGGCCGACGTGATGTCGAGCCCGGCCGCATCCTCGCTCGCATATTGCGGCAGCGGCAGGTCGTCGCCGTGCGGCAGCCGGTGAAGCTTGATCTCGATCATTCGACTCTCGCGGGGTCGGGGAGCCCCCCGATGACCGCCGCGAAAGAGCCGCGCAAGTGCCGGGGCGCTCAGTCGATGTAGCTGAAAGAGAATTGGCCGCGGTACCAGCCGTCGAGATTCTTGCCCGTCGGCTTGTAGTCGCCGCCGCGCATCATCTCGAGGAGCGCGCCGCCGATCACGCCCTCGCCGTCGGGGCAGTTGAGCTTTGGCAGGACGAGCCGGGTCAGCGTCCCGTCGGGCTGGAAGTGGGCGGCGAACGACAGGCTCAAATTGAGCTCCTTCTTCATCCGTCCGGACCGGCCGGGCAGCACGCATTTGCCCTCGCTCGAGATCTCGAACAGCTTCTGCATCATCTTGGAATCGAGGTGATCGTAGCCGCGATGGTGAAGCGCCGGCAGCTGGCTCCAGTCGCCGTTGGCGGTTTCGACCGACACCGTCGCTGCGGCCGGGACCGGCGCCAACAGCAATGCCAAGGCAAGCAAAGGCTTCATCTCGGGTCTCCTCGCTAGAGGGAAAGACTTTATCGCAAAGCCGGCCGCGAGTCGATTAAGCGGTGAGCGCCTCGGCGATGCGCGCGATGAGCCGGCGGGCGACCTCGTCCTTGCTCGCTTCGGGCCAATCCTCGACTCCCTCGGCGGTGACGAGATGGACGCGGTTGCGGGCGCCCCCCATCACGTCTCCTGAGACATCGTTGGCGACGATCCAGTCGGCGCCCTTGGCGGATCGCTTGCGAGTCGCGTTGACGATCACATTCTCGGTCTCGGCGGCAAAACCGACGAGCAGCGACGGTCGGGTGGGGCTCTTGCCGAGCTCGACGAGGATGTCGCGCGTCGGGGTAAAATTGAGGCTTAGCCGGTCGCTGGATTTCTTGAGCTTGTGGGGCGCCGGCTCGACCTTCCAGTCGGCGACCGCGGCGACCAGCACGGCCGCGTCGCACGGCAGCGCGGCCATCACCGCGTCGGCCATCTGCTCGGCCGTGCCGACGTCCACCCGGGCGACCCCGGCCGGCGTCGCCAGCGCGACGGGCCCGGCGACCAGGGTCACCCGCGCACCCGCTTCGGCGGCCGCCGCGGCGATGGCGAACCCTTGCCGGCCCGACGAGCGGTTGGCGATCACCCGCACGGGGTCGATCGGCTCGTGGGTCGGGCCCGCGGTAACGACAATGTGCGTGCCCATTAAATCCGCCCCGGCTTTTGCCGGGGAGGGGGACCGCTCGAAGAGCGGTGGAGGGGTTCTTGGGACGTCTGAGGACCCCTCCACCAGCTACGCTGGTCCCCCTCCCCGCGAAATCGCAGGGAGGAATTGGTTGCCGCCGAGCCACTCCATGATCGCCGCCGGTTCGGGCAGCCGGCCGGGGCCGTGCTCGCCGCACGCCATCTCGCCGTCGTCGGGCTCGATCACCCGCACTCCATCGGCCTTGAGCTGGGCGACGTTGCGCTGGGTCGCGGGGTGCAGCCACATGCGGACGTTCATCGCCGGAGCGACGACTACCGGCTTGTCGGTCGCCAGCAGAAGCGTCGTCGCGAGATCGTCGGCCAATCCGCCGGCCATTTTCGCCAGCAGGTCGGCGGTCGCCGGGCAGACGAGCAGGAAATCCGCCGCCCGGCTCAATTCGATATGGCCCATCTCGACCTCGTCCTTGAGGTCCCAGAGGCTGGTGTAGACCGGGCTCTTGGCCAAGGCGCCGAGCGTCATCGGAGCGACGAAATGCTCGCCGCCTTTGGTCAGCACCGGGGTCACCTGATGGCCCGCCTTGGCCAGCAGCCGCACCAGCTCGCAGCTCTTGTAGGCGGCAATGCCGCCGCCGATGATGAGCAGGATCCGGGCCATCGGCTCGATCTAGCGGGCGGCGGCCGATTCCGCCATCTCGTCCTCGATGATCGCCGGCGGGACGATTGCGGAATCGAGGATCGCGGCGAAGGTGTCGCGGAATACGAACGGCCGCTTCTGCTGCTCGGCGCGGTAGGCGGCCTGAGCGAGCAGCCGGTCGAGCTGGAGCTTGCCGATGATGTAGCTGGGGCCGTAGCCGGGCTGGCGCAAATAGAGCAATTGCTCGAACCCGACCAGGCGGCTGCTGGCGTCGGACCAGCCGCGCGGGGTCCAGGCGGCGTGGAACTTGCCGGCTTCGTCGAGCCCGATCTCGTTGGCCTGGACGCGCAGCGAGGCGAGCCCGCGCGCGGCGCGGTTGGCGAGCATCGCCCAGACCAGCTCGCGGCCGCGCGGCACGTCGTCGTACAGCCCGGCTTGCATGGCGACTTCCTCCATCGCGGTGGCCCAGCCTTCGGAGCGGTCCTCGAACATGTTGAATAGCGGCGTCGCCTGGCGGATCGGGCTCGGGTGCGGCTCGTGGACCAGCCGCGCCAGCTCGATCCAATGATAGAAATGGCTGATCAACGGGAGCGGATCGAGCGCCGTGACGTGGGAAAAGAAATTGCGGTCGGCCGGCGCGACATAGCCCGGCGTCTGGGCGGCGAGCGCCGATCGGTAATAGGGCTTGTCGGCGATGAACCCGGCATCGACCAGCAGCCGGTAATGCTTTTCGGTGCGCGCTTGCGAGAAGCGGGCATAGTCGGCTTCGCTGGTCTCGGCGGTGGGGGGCAGGCCGCGGTTGCGCACCTCCTCGAGCCGCAACGACGCGAGCGAGCGGTCGAGTTCGCGCTGCAGCAAGGCCGCTTGCTGGTCGAAATCGTAAGGGCTCAGGAGGACGTTCTTAAGGTACCAATTGTACTGGTCCTTGCCGAGGCCCGACGGACCTTTGCGCTTCGGCGCTTCAGCCTTGATCCAGCGCGCATATTCCTCGGTCGCGAGACGGGCATTGCGAACCGCGGCGCGTAAGCCGGGCGAAGCGCCCTTCAGGCTCGCGGTCCGACGGCCGCCGAGGTCTCGCACGCTGAGCGTGCCCGCCTCCAACTGCGCCAATGCCTCGGCCTGCTCAATCAGCGAGCGGTCGCCATAGGCCCATAGGTCATGGGCTCGGCTCGGCGCGAGGTTGACCTTTGCATCGGCAAGCAGTCCGGGGACCGCGCCCAACAACTTGGTGAGTCTGGAATCATCGGCGCGCGACAGGGGATAGTTGTATTCGTAAAGGTCGATATTGGGCTCGGCGAACGTCCCCTCATGCGCTGGAACGTCGCTCAAATCGGCGAACACGGTCTGGTAGAAGCCGGGATCGCGCGACCAGGGAGTCAGCACTCGAAGGAAGAAATCGAGGCCGTTCATCTCAGCTTTGACGAGCCGATGATCGCCGCGCTGCGACGCGCTCCAGCCGGTTGTGTCGATCGCCGCCAGCCGGGCGCGGAAATCGGGCAGGCGCGCTGCCTTGGCAGCCATTGCCGGGGCCGAATAATCGGGCTTGCCGCGGACGATCCGCGGATGGTTGAACGCCCGCCAGTCGGCGAACAATTCGACGAGCTGCGAATGGCCGGCCGCGGCGTTGGCGGCGGCCTTGGCGGGGGCTGCGGTTGCGGGCGCGGCGATCATGGCGAGCGACGCCAGCATTGCCAGCCTAGCGAACAATCGAAGCATCTCGGCACCTTCCCCATCATCTCAAACATCGATCAGCATGGCGCAAATCATCGGTCAGCATCTGCGCCGCTCCGCCGCTCAAGTCGACTCCCCTCGCGCTCGGCTCTTGAATACAAGACCCCGTGCCCCGACCTCGGTCGCCATGAGCCAGATCAGTGATTTTCACGCCCACCTCTATTTCGACCCGGGCGATGTCGACCGCGCCAAGGCCGTTGCCGCCGAGGCCAGTAAGAACTTTGGCGTCGCGGTCGGGCATTTCCATCTGGCGCCGGTCGGCCCGCATCCGCGCGGCAGCTGCCAGCTGACCGTGCTGCCCGAGCAGTTCGGCGATTTCGCCCGTTGGGCGGTCCTCAACCGCGACGGCCTGACCATCTTCGCCCATGCCAGCACCGGCGACGACCGCGCCGACCATCACGACCATGTCATCTGGTTCGGTCCCAGCGAGCCGATCAACCTGGCGATGTTCGACTAGAGCAGAGCGACGGCCGCGGCGCTCAGCGCGGCCGAGATCACGGCGATCGCCGCGTAGCTCCACCAGTGGCGTCGCTCGATGACCGCGATTTCGGGCAGCGGCGGAGGCGGGGGCGCGGCGCCGGCCGGCGGATAATATTCGTCCATCCGGTGGATCAGGTCGGGGATCTTCTTGAGCGCCCGGACGACCTCGGTGATGCGGTCGGCGTAATAAGCCTCGGGCCCGAGCTCGGAGCGCAGCCATTCGCGAAGGAACGGCTCGGCGGTCTCCCACATATTGATGTCGGGATCGAGCAGCGTCGCGACCCCTTCCTCCATCACCATCGTCTTCTGCAGCAGCAACAGGTGCGGCTGGGTCGGCATGTCGAAGTCGCGGGTGATCGCGAACAGGCTTTCGAGCATCCGGCCGACCGAAATGTCCTTGACCGGAAGTCCGCGGATCGGCTCGCCGGCGGCGCGCAATGCCGTCGCGAACTCTTCGACATTGTGGTGCGGCGGAACGTATTGCGCCTCGAAGTGGATCTCGGCGACGCGGCGGTAATTGCCGGTGATCAGCCCGTAGAGGATTTCCGCCAGCCACATCCGCGCCTGGCGGTCGATCCGCCCCATGATGCCGAAATCGATCACCGCGATCCGCCCGTCGGCAAGCGCGAACAGATTGCCCTGGTGGAGGTCGGCGTGGAAAAAGCCGTCGACCACCGCCTGGCGAAGGAAGGCGCGAACGAGGATCGCGGCGAGTTCTTTGCAGTCGTGGCCGGCGGCGACCAGCGCATCGCGGTCGTTGAGTTTTTCCCCGTCGAGCCATTCGAGCGTCAGGACCCGCCGGGCGGTGCGCCGCCAGTCGATCTCGGGAACGAAAAAGCCCGGCTCGGCGATCATGTTTTCGCGCAGCTCGGAGGCCGAGGCGGCCTCGCGCTGCAGGTCCAACTCGCGCGCCGTCCATTGCTTGAAATGGGCGACGACCAGCCGCGGGCGAAGCCGCTCGTACTCGCCGCCGCCGCTTTCGACATGCGCCGCCGCCCATTCGTAGGTTTCGATCGCCTTGGCGAAATCCTCCTCGACTCCCGGCCGAAGCACTTTCACCGCGACGTCGCGGCCCTCGGTGGTGACGGCGCGGTGGACCTGGGCAATCGACGCCGAGCCGATCGGCTCGGGGTCGAAGCGCGAATAGAGCTGGTCGAGCGGGGTCTGGAAAGCCGTTTCGATCGCCGCCTTGATCGCGGCGAACGGGGCCGGCGGAAGGTTATCCTGGAGCTGGGACAAATTCTCCGCGGCGCGGTCGCCGACCAGGTCGGGGCGGGTCGACAGCGCCTGGCCGAGCTTGATCGCGGCCGGCCCGATTTCCTGCAATGCCCTGGCGTAATCTGGGGTCGGCGGGACCTTGGCCGCGAAGCGCGCGATCCGAGCCAGCCGGCGGACCCGCGGCGGGGTCATCGGATCGGCCTCGATACCGCGCAGCGCGCCGTGGCGGGCGAGCGTCCGTCCCCATTTGAGCAGCCGCCACAGATGGGTGACCGAAGCGGTCATCGCCGCCCCTCCCGCTGGCGGGAGGGGAAGAGCCGCGAAGCGGCGAAGGGGAGGGCCTGTTCACCTGCCAAAACAGGCCCTCCCCTAGCCCCTCCCGCAAGCGGGAGGGGGGTAAGAGCGCAGGTCATATTCGCCAGCCGCTGTGGATCGCGACCAGGCCGCCGAGCATCGGCTCGACGGCGGTGCGGACGAAGCCCGCGTCGGCGATCATCTGCCGGAACGCCTCGGGCCGCGGGAAGCGGCGGATCGATTCGACCAGATAGCGATAACTGTCCTCGTCGTCCGCGACCGCCTTGCCGA
Organism: uncultured Sphingomonas sp.; assembly: GCA_964430865.1. Classification (GTDB taxonomy): domain Bacteria; phylum Pseudomonadota; class Alphaproteobacteria; order Sphingomonadales; family Sphingomonadaceae; genus Sphingomicrobium. The sequence continues at coordinate 3,453 of CAYSHL010000032.1, read as the reverse complement.
GGCTCGGGATGACATTGCTCGCATAGGCCTCGTACGCAGTGGCGAAGCCGGGCCAGTCGCTGGTCGAGAATTCGAGGCAATAGAAACGCCCGCCGCGCTCTAGCACCCGATAGGCTTCGCCGAGCGCGGCGGCGATGTCGGTGACGTTCCGGATCCCGAAGGCGATCGTGTAGGCGTCGAAGCTGCGGTCGTCGAAGGTCAGGCTTTGCGCGTCCTCGACCTGCCAGACGAGGCCGTCGATGCCGCGGCCCTCGGCGCGGTCTATGCCCACTTCGAGCATGTCGGAGTTGATGTCGGCGACGGTGACCCTCGCGCCGCGGCGGGCCATTCGGAACGCGACGTCGCCGGTGCCTCCCGCCATGTCGAGGATGCGCTCGCCGGGCCGTGGCTTCACCCGGGCGACGAAGCGGTCTTTCCACAACCGGTGAAGACCGCCCGACATCAGATCGTTCATGACATCGTAGCGGCGGGCAACCGAGCTGAAGACCGCCCCGACGCGGCGGGTCTTCTCGTCGGGGTCGACCAGCTCGTCGCCGAAATTCACCTTGGATGTCATCGCGGTGCCTCTAGCGGGCACTCATCGTCTTTGCGAGCGCAGCGAAGCCATCCAGTTTCTTTGTTCGGGCTGGATTGCTTCGTCGCTTCGCTCCTCGCAAGGACGGCTGATGCCCGAGCTGCCCGAAGTCGAGACCACGGTTCGCGGCCTGGCGCGCGTGCTCGATGGGCGCCGGCTGGAGCGCGTCGAAGCCCGGCGCGCCGACCTCCGCCGGGCGTTCCCCGAGGATCTCGGGCAGCGTCTGACCGGCGCCCGCGTGACCGGCGTCGGCCGGCGGGCCAAATTCGGGCTGATCAACACCGACCGCGGCGACACATTGGTCTTCCACCTCGGCATGTCCGGCCACTGGCGGATCGACCCCGCCGAGCTTGGCGCGCACGATCATCTGCTGCTGGAGACGGACGACGGCCGGCGGCTGGCGCTCAACGACCCCCGGCGCTTCGGCTCGGTCGACCTCGTCGCCACCGATGATCTGGGTGAGTGGCCGCAGTTCGTCGCGCTTGGGCCCGACGCCTTGGGCCCGGACCTCGACGCGCGCTGGTTCAGGCGCCGCTTCGACGGCCGCCGGGCGCCGGTCAAGGCGCTGTTGCTCGATCAGCGGGTCATCGCCGGGCTCGGCAATATCTATGCCTGCGAGGCGCTCCACCGGGCGAAAATCCACCCGGCGCGCGCCGCGGGCTCGATCTCGCTCGAGCGGCTGGAGCGGCTCGCGGCCGCGATCCCCGAAGTGCTCGAGGAGGCGGTCGCGGCCGGCGGCTCTTCCCTGCGCGACTTCGTCAGCCCGGATGGGACGCTTGGCTATTTCTCGTCGCGGTTCGACGTCTACGACCGCGAGGGCAAAGCGTGCGCGTGCGGCGGGCGGGTCAAGCGAATCGTCCAGGGCGGCCGCTCGACCTTCTATTGCCCGCGCTGCCAGCGCTGAGACCGCCGATTCACGGCGGCGCCTCGGTTGACCATCCGCGCCCCTCCGGCTAGGGGGTCAGCCGTGTCGGCGCGGGCTGAAGGCTCTTTGCGCCGCTTTTTTCTTTGAGCTGGAATTCAAGAGACCAAGATGGCCAATACCAAGCAGTCCAAGAAGCGCATCCGCCGCAACGCGAATCGCGAGGCGATCAACGGCGCCCGGGTGAGCCGCATCCGGACCTTCATCAAGGCCGCCGAGTCGGCGCTCGAATCGGGCAAGAAGGACGATGCCGCGAAGGCTTTGAAGGCTGCCCAGCCGGAGCTGGCGCGCGGAGTCGCCCGTGGGGTCATTCACAAGAATACCGCCGCCCGCAAACTGTCCCGGCTGTCCAAGCGGCTCGTCTCTTTGAGCTGAATCGGGACACTCGAATCGGCCTCGAACGGTGGTTCGTAACGGATGTGCTTTGGTCCCGATTAGGGACCTTTCAAAAAACCGAGCTTTTCCCGCGATTCGCGCGCCCGGCAAGATGGAAGCGAACAAAAAAACCGCAGTTTTCCGCCTTTTACCCGGGTTTCCTTGGGTTTTGGCTGTCAAGGCTGATTATTTCACTTTTGCGAAAAAACAGGCCTTGAAAGCTCGCTCCAACGCTTCCAGAAACAGCCTTCCGGGCGCCGAGTCTGCGCCAGGGGGCTAGAGAGAAGAAACGCCATCGGCGCCAGCGGATTCGCATCCGGCGCAGCGGCCCCTTTTTGTCTCTCGCCACGACTGGGACGGAGGCGAAAAAGGCGAGTGCAAGGCGGTCTGTCCCAATCGACTTTGGAGCCCGCCGGCGCACCGATTGAGGCGCCACTCGAGGCCGCCTGGGATTCGATTCGCGGTGGACTGCGCCGGGACCTCGGCGCCCGCACGTTCGACGGCTGGCTCAAACCCGCCGTCCTCGGCGCGTTCGAACCGGACAGCGGAGCACTCGAAATCCTGTTGCCGAGCCAGTTCATGGCCGACTGGGTCCGCTCCCATTTCGGCGAGCGGCTGGCGCTGGCGTGGAAGTCGGTGCTGCCGATTGTGCGCGAAGTTCGCGTTGTCGCCACCACTGACGCTCCGCGTCCCTCGCCGCTGCTGATCCTCGAGGAAGTTCCGGCTCCACCAGCCGAGCGCGACCCGTCGACCCCGAATTTCGACCCGCGCTACCGCTTCGAGACGTTCATCGTCGGCAAGGCCAATGAGGTCGCTGCGACCGCGGCCCGGACGCTCGCCGGAACCGGGGCGGTCGGCTTCAACCCGCTGTTCATCCATGGCGGCACCGGCCGCGGCAAAACCCATCTGCTGCACGCGATCGGCCACGGCTTCCTCGCAACCAATCCCGGCAAGCGCGTCGTCTCGATGTCGGCCGAAAAGTTCATGGTCGAGTTCATCAGGGCGCTAAAGGCCAACGACACGATCGGCTTCAAGGGCCGGCTTCGCAACGCCGATCTGCTGCTGATCGACGACGTCCAGTTCATCGCCGGCAAGGATTCCACGCAGGAGGAATTCTTCCACACGATGAACGAAATCATCACCGCCGGGCGGCGGTTGGTGATCACCTCCGACCGCGCTCCGCAGGATCTCGACGGAGTCGCTCCGCGCATCTTGTCGCGACTGTCGTGGGGCCTGGTGGCCGACATCAACGCGGCCGATTTCGAGCTTCGCTTCAACATCATCGAAGCCAAATTGGGTGCGCTGCCGGGCGTCCAGATGCCGCGCAACGTTGTCGATTTCCTCGCCCGCCGGGTAACCTCCAGCGTCCGCGAGCTCGAAGGCGCGCTCAACCGCATCGCGGCTTATGCGATGATGACCGGCCGGGCGATCGACGTCGCCTTCGTCGAGGAAGTGCTGGCCAACGTCCTTCGCGCCAACCAGCGGCGGATTTCGATCGACGAAATCCAGACCCAGGTCGCCGAGCACTACCGCATCCGCAAGGCCGAGATGACGTCGGCCCGCCGGGCCCGCGAGGTCGCCC
>CAYSHL010000031.1:0-20199 GCA_964430865.1 uncultured Sphingomonas sp. | reverse complement strand
AAGATCGAGCGCGAGGCGCTGAAGAAGGAAAGCGACAAGGCGAGCAAGGACCGGCTGGGCAAGCTCGAGTCGGAGCTGGCCAACCTCGAGCAGCAGTCGGCCGAGCTGACCCAGCGCTGGCAGGCCGAAAAGGACAAGATCGCCGGCGAGGCGAAGATCAAGGAGCAGCTCGACGCCGCCCGGCTCGAGCTCGACCAGGCGCAGCGCAGCGGCGATCTCGCCAAGGCCGGGGAGATTCAATACGGGCGCATCCCCCAGCTCGAGAAGCAGCTGACCGACGCCCAGGCGGCGACCCACGGGGCGATGCTTCGCGAGGAAGTCACCGACCAGGACATCGCCGCGGTGGTCGCGCGCTGGACCGGAATCCCGGTCGAGCGGATGATGGAGGGCGAGCGCGAGAAGCTGCTCGGCATGGAAGCCGCGATCGGCGCGCGGGTGATCGGCCAGGAGCATGCGGTCAAGGCGGTCGCGTCGGCGGTGCGCCGCGCCCGAGCCGGCTTGCAGGACCCCAACCGCCCGCTGGGCTCGTTCCTGTTTCTGGGCCCGACCGGCGTCGGCAAAACCGAACTGACCAAGGCGCTGGCCGAGTTTCTGTTCGACGATTCGGGCGCGATGGTGCGGATCGACATGTCCGAGTTCATGGAGAAGCACGCGGTCGCGCGGCTGATCGGCGCTCCGCCAGGCTATGTCGGCTATGAGGAAGGCGGCGTGCTGACCGAGGCGGTCCGGCGGCGGCCCTATCAGGTGGTGCTGTTCGACGAGGTCGAGAAGGCGCACGGCGACGTGTTCAACGTGCTGTTGCAGGTGCTCGACGACGGCCGCTTGACCGACGGCCAGGGGCGGACGGTCGATTTCACCAACACCATCATCATCCTGACCTCGAACCTCGGCAGCCAGTATCTCGCCGCTTTGACCGAGGACGAGGACGTGGCCAAGGTCGAGCCGCAGGTGATGGAGGTGGTGCGGTCACACTTCCGGCCGGAATTCCTCAACCGGCTCGACGAAATCATCCTGTTTCACCGGCTGTCGCAAAGCCACATGGGGCCGATCGTCGATATCCAGGTCGGCCGGCTCCAGCAGCTGCTCGACGACCGCAAGATCCGGATCGAGCTGACCGACGGCGCCCGCGCCTGGCTCGGGCGGGTCGGCTACGATCCGGTGTATGGAGCGCGGCCGCTGAAGCGCGCGGTGCAGAAGCATCTGCAGGATTCGCTCGCCGACAAGATCCTCTCGGGCGAAATCGCGGACGGATCGACGGTGCGCGTCGACGAAGGCGACGGGGCGCTGGTGCTGACGGTGGTTTCGGAGGTTCGCGAAGCCGCCGAGTGAGCGGCTATTTGCAGGTCGTGCCGTTGACCACGCAGGGCGACCGCTGAGCGGCTTCGACGGCTTCGCGGTCGCGGCGCCGCCGCTCCTCCCACTCGGCCCGGGTCCCGCAGAACCGCTTCGCGCCGATCCGGCTGCCGGTCACGGTGATGGTCTCGCAGACCTTGTCGTTGCCGCGGGCGGCCGGGCTTTTGTCGGCGCTTTGTGCGAGGGCGGCCCCGGCCAGGGAATAGTTGGCCAAAGCGATCAACGCAGCCGTACGACCCACTACACGCATCCTAACGCCTCCAAATCGAAGCCTAACAAATCGGCTTTCCGTTCATGCCGTTGCGTTGCAGGACGCAGGGACTTCGCTGAGCGGCTTCGACCGCCTCGCGGTCCTGCCGCCTGCGGTCTTCCCACTCGGCGCGGGTTCCGCAGAATCTCTTCGTTGCCAGCCGGCTGCCGGTCACGACGATGTTTTCGCAGACCTTTTCATTGCGGCTGGAAGCTTGCGGCTGCGGCTGAGCCGGCTGGGTCTGGGCGAGCGCGGCGGTGGCCAGCAAGCAACCGGCCAAGGGTGCGACCATCGCGGCACCGACAACCAATTTTCGCATATTCACCTCCACTGATTTGCGGCCTAGCCGCAATTCGGCGCCGACGATCGCGTGTGAACCGTGCTGCAGGGAGCGTGGGCCGCCCGCTGGGCGCGTTCGACCGCGTCACGGTCGTCGCGCTGCCGTTCGGCCCACTGGGCGCGCGTCATGCAGACTTTCTTGGACGCCAGCCGGCTGCCGGTGACGATGATCTTCTCGCAGACGCGCTCATTGGGATCGTAGCCATCGGCCTGGGCCGAGGCAGAGCCGGAAGCGGTCACGGGCGCAGCAACCAGCGCTCCGGCGATTGCGGCGGCCAAGCCCGCCATTGTCCGGCAAATCATGTCGCAGTCCTCCCCTATTCGCCTTTCATGCCGCGGCTGGTCTGCACTTTCTCGACTTCCTGCCGATCCTGGAGCCGACGTTCGGCCCATTGGGCGCGAGTCAAGCAGATGCGGCGAGTCCCGAGGCGCGAGCCGGTGATTTCCTGCCGCTCGCAAACCACTTCGCTGGATTTGTCGGCCGGCTTCTGGCTGGATGCCGCGGCCGCCGTTTCCGCAGCCGCCGGAGCCGATACCAAAAGTCCCGCTGCCGCCGCGGCCAGTCCCCATGTCCGAATGCTCTTCACGTTCCGTCTCCCACGCCGACTCGCCGAGTCTCACAGTCGGCGACGGTTTTATCACATCTTAGCCGACAGTTAGGCATGTTCACTTCGGTGGCGCAACGTCGAATGCGACGGTCAGGCGTTCCCCTTCTGCGAACGGCCGGGTTCCATGCCACATCCAGGACGGAAACAGCACCAGCTGGCCGACTCGCGGCTCGATCTTCGAATGCGCCGCCAGGTCGAGGCCGAGAGCGGCGTCCGGCTCCCCGAGGACCAGCCAACCGGCGTCGGGCGGCTCATCAGCGCCGATATCGGGCAGGTCCAAATAGAGCGCCGAGCTGATCCATCCCCGCGGGTGGACGTGGTTGGAGTGGCGGCCCGCGCCGCGCAGGCGCACCGACCAGCTGCCGGCAAAGCGAATGCGGCGATCGCGCCTCGGCCCGAGCAGCGGATGGGCCGGGTCGGGCTGTGGAAGCTGATCGACGTAGCGCTGGACGGCGGTGACGATTGCGCTTCGCAGCTGGCGGATCTCGGGCTCGATCCGGCTGAGCAAAGGCCCGTCGGTCTGGCTCCCGCCGCGCACCGATTGATCGAGGTATTGACCCGAGCGGGCGTGCAGTGTCCGCAGGCGCTCGACGAGGGGTGGGATGGGCCCCAGGCTCGAGCGGATGTCGGTGATCGAGACGAGGCCCGGCTGGTCCTCGAGCCAAGCGCTGCGCGGATCGCCGGCAAGCCGCCAGGCCGCCGCAGCATAGGGCCAGATCGCCGGCCGCCGGTCCGACTCGAGTTCCCGATCGATCAGCGGCAGGGCTTCCGCCGCGCGCGACTGGCGCAGCAAATGGCGCACGCGCCACAGGCCGAGGTGAGGATTCGCCGCGACGGCTTCGTCCGACAGCAGATTTTCGCCTTGAGCCTCGCCGAGCTCGCCCGCCGCCACCGAGAGATGGAATAGGAGCGTGGCGGCCGGTATCCCGGCGGCTGCCGCCTGCGCGATGGTTTCGCGCAAGTGCCGGTACTCCTCACGCCGAACGTGGAGGTCGCAAAGCGCCAGCCACAGGTTCGGGTCGCGCGGCTGCCGGGCGATGGCTCGCTCGAGAGCAGCGGCGGCCGACGAGGCTTCGCCGGCCAGCGCGCGCAATTGGGCGGACTGGAAATGGCCCTCGATCCAAGCCGGCGAGCGATCGAGGATCCGTTCGAGCTCTTCGATCGCCGAGGCCAGGTCGCCAGCCGCTGTTCGCGCCGCGGTCAGTCCGAGCACGACCGCCGGATCCTGGGGCGCAAGGGCGCGCGCCCGCTCGAACAAGGCGACGGAGTCGAGGCCGGCTTCGAGGGCGACTCGCGCCTGGCCGTGGGCGATTTTCGGGTCGCCGGGCGCGAGGCGAGCCGCCTGCTCGAAACATTCAAGAGCCTCCTGATGCTCGTCGAGCGCGCGGTTGAGCAGGCCGGCCCACTGCCACAGCGAAGCTTCGCCGGACCGCTCGGCCGCGGCTCGGACCAGCGGCAGCGCGGATTCCTCTTGGCCTTCCGCGAGCGCGGCCGAAGCCAGGTCGAAGATGGTTTCCGTGTCGCGGTTGCCCGCCTGGACCTGACGCAAATGCGTGAGGAAGGTCACAGCCCGGCGCCCGACCCCTCGACGGCCTCGATCAGGGCGGTCACCGCCTCGCGCTCGATCGGGTCGAGATCGGGGTGCCAGACATCGAAGATGAAGACGATGCGCAGCTGGTCGCTCGGGTTGAGCGCCTCATGCTCGATGGTGTCGTCGAACAGGAACGCTTCGCCGACGCGCCACTCGCGGGTCTCGGCGCCGACCCGGAACCAGCAGCCTTCGGGCACGATCAGCGGCAGATGGCAGACGAGCCGCGTGTTGTTGACGCCGACGTGGGCGGGGATGGCGGTGTGCGGGGCAAGCAACGAGAACATCGCGTTCGGACACGCGCCGCGAATTTGCGGCTGGCCGATGGATTCGAGCAGCGCCAGCGTCTGCGGGCAATGGTCGGCGTTGGCGCCGATCCGCTGCCCATTCCGCCACAAGTGGATCGCGGTCCAGTCGGGGTTGCGGTTGAGCGGGCGCCACTGCGCGAGCGGCTGATGCTCGTCATATTGGATGTAGGGCACGAGCTCGGCCCGCTCGGCCGCCATCACCGCCTCGAGCTCCGAAGCGATGGTGCCGGTGGCGGCTTCGAGCTGCTCAATCCACGGGAACAGGCGGCGCGGATGAAACTCGCGCTCGACCAGCCCGGGATAATGAAAATGCGTCGGCTCGCTGTGAAACGGGCGCGTCCGGCGCAGCGCATTGGTTCGGAAGCGCTGCATCCGCTGGCGCTGCTCGTCGCTCGCGGCTTGCTCGGCTGTGGCCATCGCCGAGGCCATCCGCTCCTCGCGGGCCACCAGCCAGGAGTCGCGCCGCGCCTCGCCGGCGGCCACCGCCGAGGCGATCGCGGCCGGCAAATCGCCGTCCGGCCGCTGGGCCAGGGCATTGTCCCACGCCTCTCCCGATTCCTCGCCGAGCGCATCGAGCAGGCTGGCGCGCAGGACTAGAGCGACGAAGTCGAGCGGAGACTGTTCAAGCGCCTTGTGGACGGCGGCCAGCGCCTCGCGCGGCTTGCCCGCCGCCCGGCTGACGGCGGCCAGCTTCAGCAGCAATTGCAGATCGCGCGGCGCATCGGTGGCGGCTTGCGCGAGCAGGCGTTGAGCTTCCGCCAGGTCGCCGCGCGCCGCGGCGCGGTCCGCTTCAGCGATGGTCGCGCCGGCGCTCATTGCTCACAGGCTATAGCCGAATTTGCCAACCCACGGCTCGAGCACCGGCAGGACCGGCTCGAGGTGCTGGCGGTAATTCTCCCAGCGGCCGGCGGATTGCTTGTAGATCGCCTGGCCCACCTGGGCGTAGCTGGCGGTCTTTATGCGCCCCCGGCTGCGGGCGGTGGATTGATGATCGAGAACCTCGTCGCTCCATTCGACCCCAAGAAATTCGATCAGTGAGCGCAGCTGGCCCTCGCGGTCGGCGACGACATTCTCGTAGGCGACAATGTGCTGGGGCAGCTGGAGCAATTGCTGCGCTTGTTCGAAATAGCGGAAGCTGAGGTCATACAGCTCGGCGGCGGTGTCGAGCCTGAGAAAGCTCGACATGCCCGCGTTCAATCGGAAGTTGGTGACGAAGCAACTGAGCACCACATCGCACGGATGCCGAAGCGCGAGGATGATCCGCATGTCCGGGAAGATCCGCAGCGCGATCGGCAATTGGTTCATCGTCAGCGGATTCTTGTCGAGGAGGAGATTGCCGGGAGCGAGCGGAGTGATCGCCTGCGCAGTGCGGAAATAGGCATCGCGCGCCGCCTGAACCTGGGCGCTGGTGGCGGTCGGCAAATCGACGAATTCTGGTAAATGATCGCTGGCGTGACGAAGCGCCGGCTCCTCTTCCAGCACCTCGATCCGCGGATGACCCATCAGCATCGTGTCGAGCAGCGTTGTTCCTGACCGGGGGAAGCCGACCAGGAACACCGGCGACGGCCGGTCGTCCGTGGGCTCGACCGGACGCCAGCCCTGCACCCATTGCGGCGTGACCGCTTCGCAATGCGACCGGACCGTGTTTCGATACACGGCCGCGCGCTCTTCCGGTCGCGAGGGGTCCTCGCGCTGGATTTCGTTCATCCGGGAGAAGGCCGCAAAGGCCTGCTCGTAGTTGCCAAGGCCCTCGTGGAGCTGGCCGAGCAGGTGCAGGCGGCGGCCCGTTTCAAGTTCCTCCGGGACAAGCTCCAGCGCGTCGAGCCCCTCGGCAAAGCGCTTCGCCCGGCGATGGTCGAACGCGCGAATGAAGTTGAGCGTCTCGGCCGATGCCCCCCGCTCCTCGGCTTCGCCAACGAGGCGGGCAAGCGCGGCATCCTGGTTGCCGAGCTCGTACCCGACGGCGAGGCCGACGTTGGCGAGCGCATTGGCCGGTTCGAGTTTCAAGGCCTGATGGTAGGCGGCTTCGGCAGCCTCCATCTGGTGCATCAGCAGGCGGTGGCTGGCGAGCGCAAGCAGCAGTTCGACATCGGACGGATCGCGCTGGGCGGCGGCTTCGATCGCTTCCAGCGCCTCCTCTTCACGGCCTTGTTCCTTCCGCAAGGCGTGGACCTCGCGTAGCGCCCTGGTGTCCTGCGGAAACTCGTCCGCCATCGCGCGCAACTGCCGTTCGGCTTCGGCGAGGTCGCCGGCGCGGCCGATATTGGCGGCCAGATTGAATCGGACCGGCGGCGAGTTCGGGTTCAGTTCGGAGGCGCGGCGCAACGCGGCAACCGCCTTTTCGAAATCGCCCAGGGCGCTGAATGCGTTGCCCAGATTGTTCCACGCTTCCCAGTCGCCGGGGGCGCGATCGACAACCTGCCGATAAGCCTCGACCGCCACCTTGTAATTTTCGGCGGACTGCGCCGCGAAACCCCGGAAGCGAGCAAGCTGCAGGCTTGAGTCGGCTTCGGCCCGCTCGGCAGTCGCGACGTCCATCGCCTCGTCGTATCGCTTCAGTTCGATCAGCGCGGCCGTCAGGTTGACAGCGACCCTCGCATCGTCGGGGCGTAGCTCGAGCGCGGTCCGCAGATCCTTTTCTCCCGCGGTCAAATCGCCGGACCGACAGCGCAACATTCCGGTCAGCGCGTAAAGGGCGGCAGGGTCGGCGCCGTCGCGGAGTCCCTGCTCGGCGAGGTCGCAGGCCTTCGCGAGGTCGCCCGACTGGGCGGCGGCGAGCGCCTGCCGGATCACCTGGGCCGTGTCGGAGTCGACGGTGCCGGCCTCGGTCATCGGGACGACATGTACCGCAGCGGAAGCATCGGATGGCAGTTCCAAAGTAAGGGGCGGCGGACCATCCGGTCCACCGCCCCCAGTGCGATCAATTGTTAGCAGTCGTCAACCGCGCTCCGGCTCCGGCGGCGGCGGCGGCGGCGGCGGCGGCGGCGCCGGGCAGACGTCGGTCGCCAGGATCACCGATCCGTCCGGGCAGGTCTGCGTCGCAGGCGGCGCCGGTGGCGGCGGCGGCGGTGCGATGACCGGCTCGGGCGCGAGAGCCAACCGCTTCGGCGGCAGGAAGTCGATCGTCGCTCCCATCCAGATGTAGCGGCCGAGCGCGTCCCAGGTGCCCGGGTAGGTGTTGCCGTTGCACGGACCGGCCGGGCAAAGGTTCGAGCCAGCCCGATTCGCGTTGCCCGACGTGACCCGCGGCGGATCGTTGTCGAACACGTTGTTGACACCCGCCCGGAGGTTGATGCGATCCATCAGCGTGTAGGTCGCCGACAAATCGATATAGTTCTCCGAGTGGATCCGCAGGCCAGGATCGTAGTTGAAAGCACCGCCGACCGTCTCGTTGTCCTGCAGTGTTTCCGCCTTGACCTTGCCAACGTGGCGCCACTGGGCGGACAGGCCGAGGCCGAACGGCATTTCCAAGGTCGTGCGCAGCTTGTGGCGCCATTTCGGCATCGGAGCGCCACCGGCGACCACCGCGCCGCTGCAAACGGGTCCGTAATATCCGGCGCAATCGTACGGCGCGGACAGGTTGTTATCGACCTTGAACTTGCGCAGCTTGGTGCCGATGAAGCTCGCCGACAAATTGCCGAAGCTGAACAGCGGCATCGAGTAGGAGGCGGTGAAGTCGAAGCCGTTGGTCTCGATCTGCCCCTCATTGTTCGGGAGATCGGTGGTGAACCCGGCGCCGGTTAGCCAGAGCGAACCGCTGACGTCGCGATTGACGAGCGCGCAGGCCGGCGAGACGCTGGTCGCGGTGGTCTGCGCCATACAAGCCGCGAGGATCGAATCCGCACCGAAGCCCTGGATCGCGTTCTTGAGGGTGATGTCCCAATAGTCGGCGGTGAGCGCCAGGCGAGGCAGGAACCGAGGCTGAAGGACGACGCCGACCGTCTTGGTCGTCGCCTTCTCCGGCGTCAGGCTGGCATCGCCGCCCAGCAGTGCATTGTACTGACCAGCCGGGTTGGCCGGAGTGCTCTGGCCGATGGCCAGACCCTGAGCGATACAGCCGTAGTCCGTCGCCGTCACAGTGACGCCGGCGCACGGGTCGACGCTGCCGCCCAAGCCGACGAACTGCGGTGCGAACAGCTCCTGAATGTTCGGAGCACGAACCGCGCGGTTGAGAGCGCCACGGAAGCGGACGTCGCGGATCGGGGCGAACTCAGCCGAGATCTTGTAGGTGTCCGTATCGTAGCTGCGGTCGCCGCTCGTCTCGTACCACGACTTACGATAGCCGAGGTTGAACGTCAGCTCTTCGAAGATCGTCTGGCGAACGACGGGGAACTGGGCTTCGGCGAAGACCTCCCAGACCTTGAAATTGCCGTTGACCGGGAGCGTCGGGGCACCCTGTCCGGCGAGATCGCTCGACGGGAGGGCCTGGAACGACGCGTCCGGATTGAGGTCCAGCGATTCCCGGCGATACTCGACGCCGGCGTTGATCGCGACTCCATCGTCCGCCCATGGAGTGCGGAAGCCCGCCTCTCCGAGCTGGCCGGTGACGTTGAAGTTGGCGATCTGCTCCGACGTGACACCCTGGATGACTCCGAAGGTGTTCAGATAGTCGGTCGCTGCAGCCGACGGTGCGGCACCGAACGGGTCGTACGGAACGCACGAGGGATCGCTGTTGTCGAGCACCGAACGGCAGATCGGATCGACCACCAGAGGCGTGCGCGGATCGTCGATCACGTCGAGCGCGCGAGTCAGCCGCGAGATCGAGAACTCGTTCTTGTAGACCTGCGTGTAGTTGGTGCGGCCGTACTGGAAGTAAGTGTCGTACGACCAGACCGGGCTGACGTCGCCGCGCATGCCGACCACGCCGCGGAAGCTGGTGTGACGAAGGTCGGAGATACGCGGGCCGCCTTCGACGTTGCGGCGAAGCAACTGGAAGAACGCGCGGTTATACGTCAGGCCCGTCGTCGGATCGGTAAAGTCGAACGGTACCGGAGCCGGGTCGGGGTTGTACGGTGCACCGACCGCAAGCGGGAACGAACCGAGGAAGCCGCTGATCAGATTGGCCGGCTCGCCGCAGATGACGTCGAACTGCTGTGCAGACAACAACGGATTGTCGCAGTTGATCGTCTGCGTGTTGCCGAAGTCGCCCGACGGCGCGATCTGCGCCAGCGTCCGGTCGTCCATGAACATGAACTCGAGGTACGGCTTGAACGCGCTGTCGATTTCGTAATCGGCAAACGCGCCGGCGATGTAGCGCTCATCCGGCCGCTGGTAATAGTTCAGCGGCGCGAAGTTGAAGAGGTTCGACGAAAAAGGTGTGATCGTGCCCGGGCCAAGCGCCGCCACCGTCGAGGTGATGCTGCCATCGCCCGTGTCGGCGAAGATCACCGCCGTTCCGGGAGCGGCCGTCGCCGAACCGCCGCAGCGCGGGCTGCCAGTGGTCGTGTTCTGGATGACGCAGGCGCTGTAGTCGCGGTCGCGCTGCAGCACCGGCTTGACGTTGCGGTAGCCGAAATAGGCAACCGCGTGGCCGCGATCGTCGTCGAAGCCGGCACCGACCGTGATGGTAGCGTCGATCGCGCGGCCATCCGTGACGCTGCCCGTGGGCAGCGGGAACTGGTCGGCAGCCACTGCGCGACGGTTCTCGATCATGTCGCGGATGAAAATCGGGTCGCCCGGAGACCTACCGGCGCAAGCCTGCTGGCTGGCCGAAACTCCGACGCAATTTGCGACGAAGGGATTGTCCTGGTTGTGCTGGTAGAAGCTGTAATTGCCGTCGAGGCGAACGCCCTTGAAGGTGGTGTCGAGAATGAAGTTGACGACACCCGCGACGGCGTCGGCGCCGTACACCGACGAAGCACCGCCGGTGAGCACTTCAACGCGCTTGATCAGCGCGCCCGGGATGGTGTTCAAGTCGGCGGCCTGGGTGGTGCTGTTGGGGTCGCCCGGCATCAGTCGGCGGCCGTTGACCAGGGTCAGGGTGCGCTTGGCGCCGAGGTAGCGAAGATCGACTTCGGCGGTGCCGGTCGCGCCGTTGGAAAGGCCGGAAGCCTGGGCGGCGCCGACCGACGGCAGCTGGTTGAGCACGTCCTCAACGCGGGTTGCGCCCGACAGCTTGACGTCCTGGTTGGTGACGACCGTGACCGGGGAGGCCGATTCGAGGTTCGGCTGCGGGATGCGGCTGCCGGTAACGATGATGTCTTGCCCGCTGTCGACCGGCTCGCCTTCCGCCGACGTCGACGGGGTCGGCTGGCCCTCGACCGGACCGCTCGGCCGGCTAACGTCGGCACCCGTGCCTTCTTCCGGCGGGACATCCTGAGCCATCGCTGGCGCTGCGAGGATGCCGGCCTCAACGAGCAGGAGCGCGGACATCGCCGTGCTTGCGCGAAGGACGGTGCGGGTAAATGCCTTGGTGCGGGTCATCGAGTCTTCCCCTTCAATAATTCCAAGCGACGGGATTTTTCCGCCGCAACCCCTTGCCGATTACTAAACCAGCGTAACGCGATGCCTGGCCGCGAAGCCATGCACTCTGGAGGTGGACTACATTAGGAACGGTGCCTCGCGCCATACGCTCGACGGCCCGCCCGAGTTTTCATCCCACCGTTGTAACAAAATTGCCACAGCGGCCGCCGCGGCCTGAAAAGGCGAATTTTGCGCTGCGGCTAGGGGGTTGTGTGCTTGCGTTCGGCCTCGAGGCTGGCGGTCGCGTCGGCATAGGCTTCCTGGCGCTCGACGCTCCAGTAGCGCAGCTCGTGGAGCGGGATCGCGGCGCCGGTCACCGCGCAGACCACATGGTCGCCGTCGGACAGCACCCGGAAGGTGCTTGGCAGATATTGCAGCCGCGCCACTTTCCCGGCGCCCCTCATCAGCATTCGGCTCACTCCTCCGGCTCGTCGAACAATCCGGGCTGCGGCGGGAGATAGGCGCGCGACGGGCCGCGCTCAACCCGCTTCGGAGTGGCTTGCGGCGAGGCCCCGCCAGCGACCGCGTCGACCGGGCCGTCGCCGAAGTGCAACGTCAGAAGCCGCTCGGCGAGCGCATCGGCGGCGCGGGTCAGGGTTTTGCCGGAGCGGCTGGTAACTCGGGCGAAGCCTTTCGTCAGCGGCCGGTCGGGATGGACCAGCTCGGCCATTTTCCACAGCGCCGCGAGCTTCTCGCCCGAGCGGGCGATGCGATCCCGGAGCAGGTTCGGCCGGAGCCGCGGTGCGACCGCGTTCAAATCGGCGCGCGCGTGACCCGCGCGGGCGGCGAGCGCGCGCGGAAGGCGCTCACCGAGCTCGTCGCTGCGCTGAACGGCGGGCGCGAACAGGGCCTCGGGGCGCGGCCAGCGGCACACGGTCAGCTCGAGGCGCTCGCGGGCTCGGCCGGCGCGGGCGCCGAGGCAATCCGCTGCCCGGCGGCCGAGTTCGGCGAGCAAGGCGAACAGCTCGGCCCGGACCGGCACCGCGAGCTCGGCCGCGGCGGTCGGGGTCGGGGCCCGCAGGTCGGCGGCGTGGTCGATCAGCGTCGTGTCGGTCTCGTGGCCGACGGCGGAAATCAACGGGATCGGAGACTCGGCCGCGGCGCGCACCACCTCCTCTTCATTGAACGCCCACAGATCCTCGATCGAGCCGCCGCCGCGCGCGACGATCAGCAGATCCGGGCGGGGAGAATATTCCGCGAAGCCGCGGATCGCGGCCGCGATCTTGGCCGACGCCCCCTCGCCCTGGACCGGCACCGGCCAGACGATGACGTGGGTCGGGCAGCGGTCCTCGAGCCGGTGGAGGATGTCGCGGATCACCGCCCCGGTCGGCGAGGTGACGACGCCGATCCGCTGCGGCAGGAACGGCCGTTTGCGCTTGCGGGCGGCGTCGAACAGCCCCTCGGCGGCCAGCGCTTTGCGGCGGCGCTCGAGCAGCGCCATCAGCGCGCCCTCCCCGGCTAGCTCGAGCCGGTCGATGACGATCTGATATTTGGACCGGCCGACGTAGGTCGTCAGGCGGCCGCTGGCGATGACCTCGGCGCCGTCCTCGGGCTTGAACGCGAGCGCCGCCGCCTGGCCGCGCCAGATCACCGCGTCGATGCACGCCGAATCGTCCTTGAGGGTGAAATAGCAATGGCCCGAGACGTGGCGCTTGAAGCCGGAAATCTCGCCGCGCACGCGAACCCGGTCGAACGCCGTTTCGATCGTCCGCTTCAACGCCCCGGACAGCTCGGTGACGGTTAGCGGCGGCGAATTGTCGCCGGGCGCGACGTTCGCTAACAGTCCGGCCGCAGTGTCGTCGGGGAGGTCCATGAATATCCTGCTGTTGGGTTCGGGCGGCCGCGAAGATGCGCTCGCCTGGCGCCTGAGGCAATCGCCGAGCTGCGGCAAGCTGGTCGCGGCGCCCGGCAATCCCGGCATCGCGCGGTGGGCCGATTGCGTGGCGGTGGACCCGACGGATGCTGCGGCAGTGACCGAGCTGGCGCGGGCGCGTTCGATCGACCTGGTGGTGATCGGGCCCGAAGCGCCGCTGGTGGCCGGCGTCGGGGATGCGCTTCGCGAGGCGGGGTTCGCGGTGTTCGGGCCGAGCGCGGCGGCGGCCCAGCTCGAAGGCTCGAAGGGCTTCACCAAGGATCTGTGCCGGGCGAACTCAATCCCGACCGCCGATTACGAGCGGGTTGAGACGGTGGCCGAGGCGCGCGCCGCGCTCGAGCGGTTCGGGGCGCCGGTGGTGATCAAGGCCGACGGATTGGCCGGCGGCAAAGGAGTGACCGTCGCGATGACCGTGGCTGAAGCCGAAGCCGCTGTCGTCGCGGCCGGCGACGGGCCGATGGTCATCGAGGAGTTCCTGGAGGGCGAGGAAGCGAGCCTGTTCGCGCTGGTCGACGGCGAGACCGCCGCGCCGCTCGCCTCGGCGCAGGATCATAAGCGCGTCGGCGAGGGCGATACCGGCCCCAACACCGGCGGCATGGGCGCCTATTGTCCCGCCCCGGTGCTGACCGCAGAGCTCGAAGCGCGGGCGATGGGCGAGATCGTGCGGCCCACGGCGCGGGCGCTGGCGGCGGCCGGGACGCCGTTTTCGGGAGTGCTCTACGCCGGGCTGATGCTGACCCGCGAGGGGCCCAAGCTGATCGAATATAACGTCCGCTTCGGCGACCCCGAGTGCGAGGCGATCATGCCGCTGATCGACGGCGATTTCGCCGAGCTGTTGAACGCCGTCGCGACCGGCAAGCTGGCGGAGATCGAGCCGCCACGGCTGTCGGGGCGCCACGCGGTCACCGTGATCGTCGCCGCGCGCGGCTACCCCGGCACTCCGGCGAGCGGCGGAGCGATCCGGGCGATCGAGGCCGCCGAGCGGATCGACGGCGTCACCGTATTCCACGCCGGAACCGCGAGCAGCGGCGGCGGGCTGATCGCCAAGGGCGGGCGAGTGCTGGCGGTGACCGCGGTCGCCGAGACCTTCGCCAATGCCCGCGCGCGCGCCTATCGGGCGGTCGATGAGATCGACTTCGCCGACGGATTCCACCGCCGCGACATCGGCTGGCGCGAGCTGGAGCGGGCGTCGTGAACCGCAACCTCGTCCTGGCGCTGGGAGTCGCCGCGGTTCTTGCCGAGACGGCTTTGTGGCACGGGCCGCTGGGTACGGGGGACCGGATGGCGGGCAAGATCGAAACCACCGCCCGGACGACGCTCGAGCATTATGAGATGCCCCTGGTAACCGCCCGGATCGAGCGCTCGCCGCTTCGCCGGCGGCTGCTGCTGTCGGGGCCGGCCGACGATTTCCAGCAAAAAGAGCTGGTGCGGATGATGAACGAAATCCCCGGCGTATCGAGCGTTCGCTGGACCAATCCGCCCGGCCTGCCGTCGGAGCCGGTCGAATGATCCCGCTGATCGTAGAGGCGTGCGGGATGTCGCTGATCGGCTTCTCGATCGGCCTGCTGCTGGCTTATCTGATCGAGCTTCGCCGCCGCGCGAATGCCGAGTGGAGATGGGGATGACCGAACTGCTGCGCGAATATCTGCCCGCGATCCTGATCGCCTTGGTTATCGGGCTGATCGTCGGTTTCCTGATTTTCCGCCCGCGCCAGCGGGTCCGGCTGACCGACAGCGCGCCGCTCCGCCCGCACATGGCCCATCGCAATTCGCGCAGCGAGACCGGCGGAGTGGCGTCCGAAGCCGCGGCGGCCGCCTGCGACGTGTCGGGCGAGATCATCGGCGCCTCGGTCCACCGCCATTTGTCCGGCGGCCAAGCGCCCGACGACTTGCTGCGGATCAAAGGCGTCGGCCCGAAGCTTGCCGACATGCTTCACGCGCGCGGCTTCATGCGCTTCGAGCAGCTCGCGCATCTGACGCCCGAGGAAATCGAGATGATCGACCAGCAATTGGGCCCGTTTGCCGGCCGCATCCGCCGCGACCGGATCGTCGAGCAGGCCGGCTATCTGGCGCGCGGCGACGTCGACGGCTTCGAGCAGCATTTCGGCAAGCTTTAGGTCAGCCGACGCTTTCGGCCTTCGCCTCGCGCTTCTTGGCCTTGGCCCGTGAGGCGAGCAATTTGTCGATCTTGCGGCCGTCCATGTCGACGACCTCGAACGACCAGCCGTCGAACTTGAACCGCTCGCCGGTGTCGGGAAGATGCTTCAATACCGAGAGCGCGAAGCCGGCGACGGTCGAGAAATCACGCTCCTCGGGCAGGCGCACCCCGAGCCGGTCGCTGAGCAAATCGGCGCTCGCCGCGCCGGACACCAGCCAGCTGCCGTCGTCGCGCTCGACCAGCGGCGGATGCTCGTCGTCGTCGAGGTCGTGGGAGAAGGCACCGGCGAGCGCCGCGAGGATGCTTCCGGGAGTGACGATGCCGTCGAAATGACCGTATTCGTCGTGGACCAGAGCGAGCGGGACATCGGCCGTCCGAAGCACCGCCAGCGCGTCCATCGCGTCCATCAGATCGGGAATCACCGGCGCCGAGCGGCACAGCGATTGAAGCTCGAGCGGCTGGCCGTCGAGCGCGCGGGTCAACAGGTCGCGGGCCTGGACGACGCCGACGATGTTGTCGACCGAGCCGTCGGCGACCGGGATCCGGCTGTGCGGGATCTCGCGCAGCGCCGCGCGGATTTCGTCAGGGGTCGAAGCGACGTCGATCCAGTCGACCTCGATCCGCGGGGTCATCACTTCGCGCACCGGCCGGTCGGCAAGGCGGACGATGCCCGAGATGATGGCGCGCTCGCTTTCCTCGAGCACGCCGGCGGTCTGGGCCTCGGCGACCACCAGGTGCAATTCCTCGGCGGTGACCTGGTTGCGCGATTCGCGGTCGAGGCCGAGCATCTTGAAGATCAGCTTGCTGGTCTTGTCGAGCAGCCAGACGAACGGGGCGGTGATCTTCGACAACCAGTCGAGCGGCCGGGACATGACCGCGGCGATCGGCTCGGGCGAGCGCAAGGCGAACTGCTTGGGGACGATCTCGCCGATCACCAGCGACGCATAAGTGACGATGACGATGACGGCGGTGAAACCGACGGTGCTCGCGGTCTCCGGCTCCAGGCCAAGCAAAGCAAGCCGCTGGGCGACCGGTTCGCCGAGCGTCGCTCCCGAATAAGCGCCGGCGAGGATCCCGACCAAAGTGATGCCCATCTGCACCGTCGACAGGAATCGGCCCGGATCGGCGGCAAGATCGAGCGCGCGCCGGGCGCCGGCGCTGCCGGCCTTGACCATCGCCCGGAGCCGCGCCTCGCGCGACGAGACGATCGCCAGCTCGCTCATCGACAGAACGCCGTTGAGGGCGATCAAAGCGAGGATGAGGACCAGGTCGAGCCAGGGAAATGGAAGCAGGGGATCGCTCATAAGCGGAAGCGCGGTTTAACCTTCAACCGGGGACAATCACAAGCGGGGTGCTCGATTCACCTACGGAACCACCATCGATGGTTGCCGGTTTCAGCTCAATTCCGGGCATATAAGGGGATAGAGGATGCGCCGTTATCGGACCTTCGCCGCGCTGGCGGTCAGCGGCGCCTTGCTGGCGACGGCTGGATGCAGCCTCAACCCCCTCGCCCCGCCGCCACCGCCGCCCGCACCGGCGATCATCGCTCCGGTGGTGCCCGCTTATGTGCACGGCGAGCTGATCGGCGGCCGCGCGGCGCGAATCAAGAAGGCCCGGGCGGCCGGGATCAAGCCGCTGACCACCATGGACGCCTGGGATTATGTCCAGCGGCAGGAAGCCGAGCTCCGCCGCCAGACCGCGGGCACCGGCGTCGAGGTCATCCGCTCCGGCGAGCTGCTGCTGCTGAGGTTGCCGGCCAGCGGCACCTTCGATGTCGGCAAGTCGGAAATCAGGCCGCAGGCGCTGTCGACGGTCAGCGAGATCGGACTGACTCTCAAGCGGTTCAACCAGGGGCTGGTCGACGTGCTCGGCCACACCGATTCGACCGGCACCGCGGCCGCCAACCAGGCGCTGTCGCAGAAGCGCGCGGAAGCGGTCGCCAAGCAGCTTCGCGCCAAGGGCGTGTCCGCCTCCCGGATCGCCACCCGGGGCTATGGGTCGACTTACCCGATCGGTGACAACGGGACCGAAACCGGGCGGGCCCTGAACCGCCGAGTCGAGATCAAGCTGGTGCCGCTGCGCTAGCGGCGCGCGGCGAAGAATTCGCGAAGCAAAGCCGCCGCTTCGGCCTCGCCGATTCCGCCGAGCACGTCGGGCCGATGATGGCACGTCGGCTGGGCGAATATCCGGGCGCCGTGGATCACTCCTCCGCCCTTCGGGTCCTCGGCGCCGAAGCGCAGCCCGGCGATCCGGGAGACCGACATCGCGGCCGCGCACATCGCGCACGGCTCCAGCGTCACCCACAATGTGCATTGATCGAGGCGCGAGGTGCCGAGCCGCTCGGCGGCGGCGCGGATCGCAACCATCTCCGCGTGGGCCGTCGGGTCGGCCGAGCCGCGCATCGCGTTACGAGCCTCGGCGATGATCTCGTCGCCGAGCGTCACGACCGCTCCGACCGGCACCTCGCCAGCGTCGGCGGCCTCGGCCGCGAGGTCGAGCGCTCGGCGCATCGGCGGCGGCAGCGGAAAGCTCATGGCCAGCGGCTAGCGCAGGGCGGCCGCCCTGTCAGCCGCGTTACATGGCGTTGACGGGCGCCGCCTGGTTGACCTGGTTCTGGGCCGGCGCGGCGTCGTTGCCGGCCGGGTTGACGGTCAGCGACGGGACTTTGACGTTGGCGTCGCGGGTGCCGACCGAGACCGTGCCGGTTTCGACGTCGAACGCCGGCGCCTGGCCGCCCGTCGCGGTCACTCCGTTGCGGCTGGCATCGATGTCGGGAGCCCGGGCGCCGCGGACTTGGTTGATGTCGATGAGGCCGGTGGCAATCAGGACGATGGCCGCGACGACGACCAGGATGAGGACTAGAATGACGGCTCGCATGACGTTTCTCCGGGCTGCCGTTGCTGTGACGCAAACTTTGCAGGGACGCTAACTGCTGTTCACAACGCAAAAGCAAGGGGGAGTTTCCGCCTGCCCCAAGTTGACGCACGGCATGCAAGCGGCTAACGGGCCGCTCTTTCCGGGCGCCTCCTGGCGCTCGCTCAATCAGGATCAAAACGCCATGCCGCGGGTATGCGAGCTGACCGGCAAGGGCCGGCAGGTGGGCAACAATGTTTCCCACGCCAACAACAAGACCAAGCGGACCTTTCTGCCCAATCTGCAGAACGTGACCTTGATCTCCGATACGCTCGGGCAAAGCGTCAAGCTCAGGGTCTCGACCCACGGCCTGCGCTCGGTCGAGCATGTCGGCGGGCTCGACAATTGGCTGGCCAAGACCAGCGACGAGAAGCTGTCCGCCAAGGCCCGCAAGCTCAAGCGCGAGATCGCCAAGAAGGCGAAAGAGACCGCCGCAGCCTAGAGTCTCGCTAGGGCTTGTCGCCCCAGTAGCGCAGCAGCTGGCTCTGGATGAGCTGCATGCGGGTGAAATTCTCCGGCGCCATTTTCAGCCCCTCGAGCGCCGCGACCTCGTTCAGGTTGAACAAGAGATTGCGCCGGAACGGATCCTGGATTCGGCTCTGGATGAAGGTGATCGCGACCAGCCGTTCGCCCCTGGTGACCGGCTCGACCTCGTGCAGCGTGTCCGACGGGTAGATGATCGCCTCGCCGGGCCGCAGCTTGAAGTTGAGGTCGGCGTCGCCGAGGCGAATGTGGAGCTCGCCACCGTCATAATCCTTCGGGTCGTTCAAGAAGATGGTGCAGCTGAGATCGCTCCGGATGATCCCTCCGGGAAGCGGCAGGAAGGCCGCGTCGGCGTGCGCCCCGTAGCGCATCGAGGGCCGGTAGCGGGTGATCAACGGGGGTGCCATCGCGGCCGGAAAGGCGAACTCGCGGAACTCTTCGCTACGCGCGATCGCCTGCTTCAGGAGCTCGGAGCTCTTCTGGTAGCCGGCCGGATCGTGCAGCTGCTCGTTGGCCTTGGCGGTGTTGTGTGGATTGGTGATGCGGCCGTCGACGAACGGCGCCTCGGCCGCGATCTTGCGGCACTGCTCGACCTCGGCGTCGGTCAGGATTGGCAGCACACGGTACATCGCGCCGCTTTTATGGGCGCGGCGGCGGCCAGTCGAGCGCAATGAGCAGGGTGCGGAACGGCCGCTGGAAATTGTCGTCGGTCATCAGCCACAGCCGCAGCGCGCCGCCCGGCCGCCGCTCGACCGCGAGCGCCTCGACATTGTCGAGTGGACCGAGCGGGAGGGGAATCCGGCGGCCGAAACGGTAGCTCGAGCCGGCCTTATCCAGCGACACCAGCGCATTGCGGAAGCCCATCGGGGTCAGCCGCCGCTCGACGGCGAGGTATCGCCCCGGGCCGATCGCAGTGGCCTCCGAAATCCGGCCGCGTGCGCCGGCGATGCGAATTGAGCGCGCCATATTGCCGATGACTCGCAGCAGATGGTCGCCGGTTTCGTGGATCAAGAGCAAGGCGTCGCCGTCCGTCGCCAGGCCCTCGATGCCGCGATTGTCGCCCCAGCCGCGGCGGCCGAGGTCGATGCGCCGGAGCGCCCGCCCAAAGCTTTGGTCGAACAGCCACAATTGATGGCGGTTCTCGAACGCCACCCACCAGCCGCGGCCGAGCGAATCGCGGACCAGCGCTTCGGAATCGCGGTTGCGCTTGAAGCCGCCGGAACCGGGACCGTCGGGTAGTTCGCCAATTGATGCGACGTTGTCGCCCGGGCGGAAGCGGACCAGCGCTCCCGAGTCGGTCAGGGCGACCAGTCGGCCGCCGTCGATCGCCAGGGACGAGACGCCGCCGAAGCGCGGGTCTGCGCTGGTCAAGCGCCACACTCCCGCCAGCCGCAGCGGAGCGAGCTCATTGGCGGCCAATCGCACCGGCTCGAACTCGATCCGGGCGGCTCGCCAGCCCAGTTCCTGGCGGTTCGGAAAGCGGCCCAACCACTCGTCGAACAAAGCGATCGCGGCGATCAGGAGCAGGCCGGCGGCAAGCTGCCGATTCCTGAACTTCGGCTGCACTGCCCGTTCAGCCTTCATTGGTCCCCGATCTTGCATAACATCTTCAAGGCACGGGGTTTTCCCCTTTCCCCGTCCCGATTTTGGTTCCCTCGCGTCGCGTAACGAGGGGGGCCCGGTGCGAGAAATTGCGCCGGGCCCATTTTTTTGTCTGCGGGGGGCGGATCAACCGGCGTCAAATAAGCCTGCGAGCTGCTCGATCATCGCCCCGGCGAGCTGGTCGGCGTCCATGATCGTCACCGCCCGCTCGTAATAGCGCGTGACGTCGTGGCCGATGCCGATGGCGATCAGCTCGACCGGCG
>CAYSHL010000030.1:0-21600 GCA_964430865.1 uncultured Sphingomonas sp. | reverse complement strand
CACGACATCCGCTTCGTCGAGGACGATTGGGAAAGCCCGACGCTGGGCGCCTGGGGACTCGGCTGGGAAGTCTGGTGCGACGGCATGGAGGTCACCCAGTTCACCTATTTTCAGCAGGTCGGCGGGTTCGAGTGCCGGCCGGTGGCGGGCGAGCTGACCTACGGGCTCGAGCGGCTGGCGATGTACATCCAGGGCGTCGACAATGTGTTCGACCTGAAGTTCAACGACCCCACCCCCAACCCCTCCCCCGAGGGGGAGGGGAGCAAGGGGTGGGGCGTTTCGTACGGCGACGTGTTCCTCGAGAACGAGAAGCAGATGTCGGCGTGGAACTTCGAGGTTGCCGACACCGAGACCCTGTTCGACCTGTTCCGCAAGGCCGCGGCCGAGTGCGAGAATTGTCTGTCCGCGAAGCTCGCGATCCCCGCCTACGAGCAGGCGATCAAGGCCAGCCATCTGTTCAACACGCTGCAGGCGCGCGGAGTGATTTCGGTCGCCGAGCGGCAGGCCTACATTGGCCGGGTGCGGGATCTGGCCAAGGCAGCCTGCGGGGCGTGGCTGGAAGTAAGCAGCCCCTCTCCCCCTGCGGGAGAGGGAGGGGCCCGCCGCGAAGCGGTGGGAGGGTGAGGGGAGTGCGCAATTCTTCCCACCCCCTCACCCCGCTCGCCTGCGGCGAGTCGCCCTCTCCCGCAAGGGGAGAGGGGCTATGAGCGCCGACTTCCTGGTCGAGCTATTGTCCGAGGAAATCCCGGCGCGGATGCAGGCTCGGGCTCGCAACGATCTGGCGAGACTGTTCGCCGAGGAGATGGCGAAGGCTGGGCTCGAGACCGGCGCGATCGACGTGCATTCGACGCCGCGGCGGCTGGTGCTGATCGCGCGCGAGGTCGCCGCCGAGACCGAGGCGGCGCGCGAGGAGATCAAGGGGCCGAAAGCCTCGGCTCCGGACGCCGCGCTCGACGGGTTCCTGCGCAAGACCGGGCTCAAGCGCGAGCAGCTCGAGGAGCGCGACGGAGTGCTGTTCGCGGTCATCGATCGGCCCGGGCGTCCGGCCGCGGCGGTGATCGGCGAAGCGCTGACGCGGATAATCGGCGATTTTCCGTGGCCCAAGTCGATGCGCTGGGGCGAAGGGGACACGCGCTGGGTTCGGCCGCTGCACGGCATTGTCGCGATGCTCGGCGAGGAGATCGTGCCGGTCGAGATCGGCGGCGTGGCGAGCGGCGCGACGACCGTCGGGCACCGCTTCCATCATGCCGGCCCGATCACCATCGGCGGGGCCGGCGATTATGCCGAGAAACTGCGCGCCTGCCATGTGATCGTCGACCAGGACGAGCGCGAGCGGCTGATCCGCGACGGGGCGGAGAAAGCGGCGGCGGACGCCGGGCTGAAGCTGCATGCGGACGAGGGGCTGGTGGTCGAGAACGCCGGGCTGACCGAGTGGCCGGTGCCGCTGATCGGCCGCTTCGACGCCGATTTCCTCGACGTGCCGCGCGAGGTGATTGTGCTCACCATGCGGACCAACCAGAAATATTTCGCCTGCCTCATTCCTCCCCCCCAGGGGGAGGGGGCGCGAAGCGCCGGAGGGGGCATCAGCGACGGCGGTCCCCCTCCGTCAGCCTTGCAGGCTGCCACCTCCCCCGATGGGGGAGGATTGGCCCCGGCGTTCGTCTGCGTCGCCAATCTGGACGCCAACGACGGCGGCGAAGCGATCGTCGAGGGCAACCGCCGGGTGCTCGCCGCGCGGCTGGCCGACGCGCGCTTCTTCTGGGAGCAGGATCTGAAGGTGCCGCTCGAGGAGCAGGCGAAGAAGCTCGACGGGATCGTGTTCCATGAGAAGCTCGGCACCGTCGCCGACAAGGTTGAGCGGGTGGCGAAGCTGGCGCGATGGCTGGTCGAAGAGGGGATTGTTCCCCTCCCTTCAAGGGAGGGGCCAGGGGTGGGTGCCGAGCGCAGCGAGGGTTCGGGCGTTCGACCCACCCCCGGCCCCTCCCTGCCAGGGAGGGGAGAGATGGCTGCGATGGCCGAGCGCGCGGCGCGGCTCGCCAAGGCCGACCTGGTCACCGGAATGGTCGGCGAGTTCCCCGAGCTGCAGGGCGTGATCGGCGGCTATCTGGCGCGCGCGCAGGGCGAGCCCGCCGCGGTCGCCGACGTAATCCGCGATCATTACAAGCCGGTCGGGCAGGGGGATGAAGTGCCGACGGCCCCGGTGACGGTGGCGGTCGCGCTGGCGGACAAGATGGACAGTCTCGTCGGCTTCTTCCAGTTCGGCGAGAAGCCCACGGGATCGAAAGATCCGTTCGCGCTTCGCCGCGCCGCGCTCGGCATTATCAGCCTGATCATCGAAAACGGCCTGCGCGTTTCGATGCGCGACCTGATCACGGCCGCCGCGCACCATGGCGGGGCGGACGCGGGGCGCGAAGTTGCGACATTCCTGATCGAACGGCTCAAGGTCCAGCAGCGCGACGCCGGGATCGGCCACGACATGATCGACGCCGTGGTGGCCGTCGAAACCGGCGGAGACAATGTTCGGATGGTGCAGCGGGTTCAGGCCTTGCAGGCCTTCATTCAATCCGGTGAGGGCGCTGATTTGCTGGTCGCCTACAAGCGGGCGGCGAATATTCTCAAGCGCGAGAGTTGGACGGCTCCGGAGGTCATGAGCTCGCCGGCCGAGCAGGGCATTCCGCAGACCGGCGAGGAGGACCCGCTGGTGCTGGTCGAGGAGCCGGGGATGGCCGAGGCGATCGCGGAGATGGCCTCGGGGAGCGCCGGAGCGGATTTGCCGCAGGAAAAGGCGCTGATCGCGGCGCTGGATGCTGCCGAGCCGGAAGCGACGGCGGCGGTCGAGGCCGAGGATTTCACGCGCGCCATGGCGGCGCTGGCCCGGCTGCGCGGGCCGATCGACGAGTTTTTCGAACATGTCACGGTCAACGATCCCGACCCGGCGGCGCGCGAGCGGCGGCTCAACCTGCTGCTGCGCTTCCGCGACGCGGTTCACCGGGTCGCCGACTTCTCGAAAATCGAGGGGTAGACCCTCACCCTCCCGCTTCGCGGGTCCCTCCCTCTCCCGCGCGCGGGAGAGGGTTGGGGTGAGGGTCTTAGGCCTTGCGGTCGTCGGTGGGTCGGCGGTCGGCTGCGTCGCGGACTCCGTCGCCGTCGGTGTCCCGGGTGGCCGCGGGGCTGCGCAGGCTATCCTGCTCGCGCCATTCCTTTTCGCGGGTTGCCCAGCGCGCGCGGTCGTCGCGAACCTCGCGCTCGAGCGCTTCGCGGCGCGCCGATTCCTCGCGGTAGCGGGCTTTCCACTTGCGCCGGCCGCCGGCGGTCAGGAACGCGCCGATCAGCAGACCGAGGATGAACACCAGGGCGACAATGACCCATTGGTCCGAAGTGAAAACGACCATCTTATCCGCTCCCCATGTGCAAAGACGCGGGGATACAGCGCTCAAAGCCGCGCTAGCGTTCCAAGGGTGGCGAAATCAGCTGTTGATCAGATTGTCGCTGATCGAGCAGGCCGCCGGGCCGAGGATGACGATGAACAGCACCGGCAGAATGAACAGGATCAACGGCACGGTCATGATCGCCGGCAGACGCGCGGCCTTTTCCTCGGCGCGCATCATGCGCTCGTTGCGGAACTCGGCCGACAGCACGCGCAGCGCCGAGGCGAGCGGAGTGCCGTATTTCTCGGTCTGAATCATGGTCGTGACCACGCCCCGGACGGCCTCGAGGTCGACTCGGTTGGCGAGGTTCTCGAACGCGCTTCGGCGCTCGTTGAGGAAGCCGAGCTCGATCGCGGTCAGCCCGAACTCGTCGCCGAGCTCCGGATAGGCCTTGCCGAGCTCCTTGGCGACGCGCGCGAAGGCGGCGTCGACGGTGAGTCCGGCCTCGGCGCAGATGACCAGCAGGTCGAGCGCATCGGGGAGGCCCTTGCGGATTGCGTGGCTGCGCTTGGTGACCTTGTTCTTCAGCCAGATGTCGGGCGCCTTATACGCTCCGATCAAGGTCCCGGCGACGGTCCCGTAGCGGCGGTACCACGACCATTCCGGGAAATAGTCGAGGAAGTAGATCATCGTCACCGCGGTGAGGCCGAGGATGACCGGGAGCACGAAGCGCGCGAAAATGATGAAGAAGGCGAGATCCTTGGTGCGGATGCCCGCCTGCATCAGCTTCATCTGAGTTTTCTTGAGCTGGTCGTCCTGGATCATCTTGAAGGTGGTCAGGATCGACCGGACGCGGTCCGCGGCCTCGTTGCGGTTGGTCAGTTTCTTGCGCTTGTTGGTCGAGGCGACGATGCCGGCCTTGAGCTGCTCGCGGCGGTCGTTGAGCGCCTTGATGCGGCGCGACATCGGGTCGCGGACGGTGGTCGCGGCATAAATCGCGATCAGCACGGCGAAGGCCGCGACGGCGCTGAGCATCGTCGCGATCCAGATCACGTCAAATCCGAGAAGGGTGGGGCCTGCAGGCTGCATTGCTATCGTTTCCCCATCAGATTTCGAAGTTGATCATCTTGGCCATGATGAAGGCGCCGATGCCCATCCACACCATGCCGCCGAGACCCGCGATGATCAGCCGGTCGTCGGTGAAGAACCCGCCCATGTAATTGGGGTTGATGAACCACACGAGCGTGAAGACCACGAACGGCAGGCAGCCGATGATGTAGGCGGACGCCTTCGATTCCGAGCTCATCGCCCGGATCTTCAGTTTCATCTGAGCGCGCTTACGAAGCACGTCGGCGAGGTTGGACAAGGTCTCGGCGAGGTTGCCGCCGGTCTCGCGCTGGATGGCCAGAGTGATGACGAAGAACTGGAACTCGGCCGTGCCGAGGCGGTCGGCCGCTTCCTGGAGCGCGACCTCCATGGTTCGGCCGATCTTCATCTTGTCGGCGACCGCCCGGAACTCGAGCCCGACCGGGCCCTGGATTTCCGCGGCGACGATGCCGAGAGTCTCGGTGATCGGCAGTCCCGAGCGAAGGCCGCGGACCATCAGCTCGATCGCGTCGGGGAAGTTCGAATTGAACTTGTTGACGCGGCGATTGATCATCTTGCCGACGAAGAAATACGGGCCGCCGAGGCCGAAGAACAGGCCGGCGAACAACGCCAGCAGGATCGGCGCGCCGCGCATGATCAGCGCGGCCGCGACGAAAATTCCGATGCCGAGCGAGATCAGCCCATATTTGGCGAGCGTGATGTCCTTGCCGGTCATCTCCAGCCGCTTGCGAAGCAGGGCCGGCTTCGGGATCAGCCTCGATGCGAGGCCTTCGATGCGCGTCGCGCGATCCGCGAACAGCTTGCGGATCTGCGCCTGGGCGTGGCCGGCGATGACGTCGCCGTGGCGCTCGCGGATCATCTCGACGCGCCGCTTGAGCGTCTTCGAGGCCGACGGCCCGCGATACGCTTTGGCGATCAGCAGCAGAGCCGCCGCGGCCACAACGAAGACGATCCCCATGAAGTACATTCGTCAGTCCCTTCGGTGCGGCAGGGCCGGGGGTCGCCCCCCGGTCTCGCCGCCGTTCGCCTAGGCGGCTTTCGCCTTGGGCTTGGCCAGCATCGACTTGAGATTGTCGACCAGCGACTTGGCGCCGACCATGGCCTTGGAATCGCCGCTGGCGCCTTCCTCGGTGGCATGGGTCAGAACCATGTTGGCAAGCGTGTTGAACGGCACCGCCATCTTGCCGCCGGCGACTTCCGCCATCGGCTTGCCGAGCTTCGCGGACTGCGCCGCCAGCTTGCCGTCGGCCGGGAAGACGATGTCGACTTGCCGCTCGATCGACTGCTCGAAGTCCTTGCGGCTGATCTCCAGCGCTCCGCCCGAGGGCACGCCGTTGGCAACGACGATGACCTTGGTCTGCGGGGCGTTCGATTTCAGCCAGGCGAGGATCCGGATGGTGTCGCGGGTCGCCGCCAGCGTCAGCTCCGAGACCACGACCGCGACGTGCGCGTCATGGACCATGTGCGGATACTGAATCAGCATGTGGCGGGGCAGGTCGACGACGGTCGATTCGAACGCGTTGCGCATTTCTTCCTGAAGCTGGAAGAACGCGGTTCCGTCGGTGACCAGAGGCTGGTGGATCGGCGCTTCCGCCGACAGCACCGACAGCCGCTCATTGGCGCGGACCATCGCCCGCTCGATGAACAGTCCGTCGATGCGGCTCGGATTCTCGATCGCGTCGGTCAGTCCGCGGCCCGGCTCGAGGTCGAGCGCCAAAGCGCCGGTCCCGAAATGGATGTCGAGGTCGAGCAGCGCCGTCGAACGGTGCGCCCGCTCGCCGAGCAGCCAGGCCAGCGATGTGGCGATGGTCGAGGCGCCGACGCCGCCGCGCACGCCGACCACGGCGGTCATGACGTGCGGCTTGTCGGCCTGGGCCTCGCCGCGCGGTCCGGAAATGATCTGCTGGGCATGGGCGAAGCTGTCGCGCAGCTGGTCGACCGTGAACGGCTTGAGCAGATAGTCGTGGATGCCGCTGGCGACGAGGTCGCGGTAGAGGCGGACATCGTTGACGGACCCGGTGGCGATGACGATCGTCCCCGGCTCGCAGACCTCGGCGAGCGCGTTGATGTCGTTCAAGGGGTCGGCCGACTCCGCCAGGTCCACGAACAGGATGTTCGGGCTGGCCGAGATCGACAGCGACTGCACCGCGTTGCGCAGGCCGCCCTTGTTGACCTTCTCCGGCGACCAGCCGTGCTCGACCGCGACCGGCCGAAGCATGTCGGCGGTGGCGTCGTCGCAGACGAAAGCCGTGAATGGATCGCGCAGACCCGCGCGTGCCTGGAACGGAGCGTTCATGCCTATTCGCCCTTCTTTGTGCTGATGTCCTGCAGACCCTTGGTCCCCGTCGGCTCGGCCTTGCGATACGAACCGATCGCCTTCGAAGCCGTCAGGGAGTCGCCGACGCCGCTGCCTTCGCGCCCGTAGACAAGGTCCTGCGGGTTGGCGACCATGGCGGCGATGTTGGAATTCACCGCGCACCCGAAGGTCGACATCGCGCGATTTTCGGGATTGGGCTGCGCCGGAACGCTCCAATTGGGACAATTGGGAACGGTGGCGCGCATCCGGCTGACGATCACCCGGGCATTGCCGGGACCGATCGGGCCGCCGGTGACCGGAGCGCTGGGCGAAACCAGAAGGCCGTAATTACCGGCAATCTGGCTGACCTCGGAACGCGCCCCATAGGGGCCGTCGACGTAGATCGAATCGCCGTAGCCGAGATCGAGGCCGGCGAACCAGGCGTTGAGCCGGGCGGCCTCGCCGGGAGCCAGCGAGCCATCGGGCGCGGCGGCGTCGAAGACGAAGTCGGCGCGGGTCAGGACCGGCACGTTGACCGATGCGACGCCGCGATCGGGCAGGTCATGCCTGGTGTGGCCGGCACAGCCGGAGAGCACCGCCGCGGCGAGCAAGATTGCGGATTTCGAAGCCATCGTGGCATCCTTCCTGATGAAGCGGCGGTTCACAGCTTGAACCCCGGCGAAGCAGCGGCGGCGCCGCCGGCGATCGGAGCGGGCGCAACGACCCGGCGGCCGCCAGT
The DNA here is from genome assembly GCA_964430865.1 of uncultured Sphingomonas sp. Lineage (GTDB taxonomy): Bacteria > Pseudomonadota > Alphaproteobacteria > Sphingomonadales > Sphingomonadaceae > Sphingomicrobium. The sequence continues at coordinate 14,090 of CAYSHL010000030.1, read as the reverse complement.
GGGGCCGACGAAGGTCTGACCCTCGAGCACCCGCTGGACGTCGGTCGGAGCGCGGAAGCCGTCGGTCGGCAACGCGAGCTGGCCGGACACCGGACGCACCAGATACGGCGTGACGATGATCACCAGCTCGGTCTCCGAGCGGCGGTAGCGAGTCGAGCGGAACAGCGCTCCGAGGATCGGCAGGTCACCGAGGAACGGCGCCTTGTCGATGTTGTTGGTCTGGGCGTTGCGCAGCAGCCCGGCGAGCATGAAGCTCTGGCCCGAGCCGAGCTCGACCGTCGTCTCCGCGCGGCGAGTGGTGATCGCCGGGACGTCGAAGCCGTTGAGCTTGATCGAGCCTTCGTTGGACAGCTCGCTGACTTCCGGCCGGACGCGCATCGAAATGCGGCCGTCGGCAAGCACGATCGGAGTGAAGGCAAGGCCGACTCCGTACTGCTTATATTCGATGGTCACGGCGCCGAGCGACTGCGAAATCGGGATCGGGAATTCGCCGCCGGCAAGGAAGCTCGCCGTTTCGCCCGACAAGGCGGTCAGGTTCGGTTCGGCCAGCGTCGTGACGAGGCCGTCGGCCTCCGCCAGATTGATCCGGGTGATGAGGTCGAGACCGAGGATGCTCTTGCGGAGCCCCAGCGTGGTGCCGAGGACGCTGCGGAGAATCTGGCCGGTCGCGTCCTTGCCCGGTTCGGGCACTTCACCGAACTTGGGGACAAAGATGCCCTCGCCCTGCGAGACCGAGAAGTCGCCGCCCTGGCCGAGCAAATTGACGCCGATATCCTTGGCCAGCGAGCGGTTGATCTCGGCGATCTTGACCCGCAAATTGACCTGCAGCGGAACCGCCGAGCGCAGCCGGCTGATGACCTGCGTGCCTTCGCCGACATAAGCCTGGACGAGGCGCTGCGCCTCCTCGACGTCGGTCGGCGACGCGACCGTGCCGGTCAGAAGCACGAGATTGTTCATCGGCGTCGCCTGGATGCTCGCCTCGGGCATCGCCAGAGTCAGCATTTCGCCGACCGAGCTGATGTTGTTGCCGACCCGGACATTGGCGGCGTAGACCACCCGACCATTCTTGCCGGTCGCGTAGACCGTGGTCTCGCCGCGTCCCTTGCCGAACACGTAAAGCTGGTTCGCGGAACGCACCTGGACGTCGGCGATCGTGTCGTTGGCGACGAACACGTCGCTCATCGGTCCCGACAGCCGGACGAGAGTGCCCGTGCCCTGGCTCAAGGTCAGCGTCTCCGACGGCCGCGCAGCGCTTTGCTGGGCGATCGCTGGGGTAGAGGCCGCAACCGTGCCGAGGCTCAGTGCCAGGGCGGCGATTGCAGTGCCGAGACGAGCCCGGCGAATGGTCTTCATATTGGTCATGTTAGCGTGCTCCCACCGGAACGACGGTGATGGTATTGCCGCGAGCGACACGGACGACCGGGCCTGAGTAGGACGAACCGGCCCCCGCCGCTCCGCCTGCCTGGTCGCCGCGCAAAGCCCTGGCGAAGGATGACATTGCCTCGGCGGCGTTATCCGATCCCGAGGACGGACGGCCGGGGACGCTGCGGCGCTGGAAGCGCGAGACGTCGCCACCCGTGGTGTAGGTCGTGTTGGTGTCGACCGGCCGATTGGCGACCGCGAGCAGCAGGCGCCGCTCCTCGGCCGGGTTGGTGCCCTTCGGCAGCTTGACCTCGCCCGAAGCGACCAGCCGCTCGAGCTCGGCGGTGTTGTCGGCGATCGAGCGCAGCGACAGCGACAGAGTGCCGACGCTTTGAGCAACCGCGATCTTCTCCGCGATGCGGGGAGTCGATTCGAGCGTGACGTTCGAGAAGGTCTTGACCTCGGTCTTGCCGTCGTCGCCCTTGCTGTCGATGCGCTGATCGGTGGCGAGGACTCGGACGTTGCGAACGATCGTTTCGGAAACCTTGAGCGGTGAACCTTCGCCGCCGCCGGGAACGATCTGGGTCAGGACGATGTCGACGCGGTCGCCCGGGAAGACAAAGCCGGCGACTCCGGTCGCGACGTTGACGGGAACGGTGACGGCACGCATGCCCGGGCCAAGCGCCGCGGCGAGGAAGCCGCGGTCATTCGGTCCAACCAGCGCACCATGAGTCAGCGGCTGGCCGGCGGTGACCGGATAGCGGACCACGGTGCCGAGCAACTTGCTCATGTCGGAGTCGGGCGACCCTTCGGTATAATAAGCGCTCTGGATGAGCTCCTTGGGCCAGGGCTGATAGGCGAGGCTTTCGGCATCGATGATGGTGCCGACCGGAAGCGCCTTGCGCGCCACCAGGACCTTGGGCCCAAGCGGAACCGCTGGTGCGGCCGAAGCCTGGTCAGCGCCGGCTCCGGCAAACATGTTCTTGGCCATGACCGCGGTGACCACCGCAATCATCAACGCTCCGAACAGCAGCGCAATTTTCTTCACGTTCATGGCGCGATCGCCTCCCCTGGTGGGCCCCGTCTGTGTTTCCACACATCAGGCAAATTGGTTAAGAAACCGTTGGGTGAGAATGACGAGGCCGCCGAAAGCGATGGCCACGCCATAAGGAATCTCGGGACGCCCGGGCTTGCGGCGCATCCGGTGAAGCGCGACGACGAACAGCGTCAGGACGCCGCCGGCCAAAGACATCAGAATCAGGAATTTGAGGGCCGAGGCGGGCGAGAACCACAGCGCCAGCGCCGCCGCAAGCTTGACGTCGCCGCCGCCCATCATGCCCGCGTAAAAGGCTCCGGCGAGCAAAATGAAGACGCCGGCGCCGACCGCCAGCTGGATCGCCGCTCCGGGCCAGATCGGCATTGAGATCGACAGCCAATAAATCGGAGCGAGCAATGCAATCGACAGGTTGAGCGAGTTGGAAATGGTAAAAGTGCGCACGTCGATGACGGCCGCGACCAGCAGCAGGATCGCCAGAAGCCCAAGCAGCATTTCGGTGAATCCGGCGTTGATCATGACGCCGACCACTAGACGGTGCGGCTTTCCAATTCGTAACCAAGCCCGAAGATAGACGAGGACCGTGATCGCCGTGCCCGCTGCCCATGTTTGCGATATCCTGATCGTCGGCGGCGGAATTGCCGGCGCCAGCCTTGGCGCTCGGCTCGCGGGCGAGGCGCGCGTGACGCTGATCGAATCCGAGGACTTATGCGGCCGTCATTCGACCGGGCGCTCGGCCGCGTTCTGGGTCGCGAGCCTGGGCTCGTCGCCGGGGCGCAAGCTGAGCATCGCCTCGAAGCCGATGTTCGACGCCGGCTGGCCGGGATCGGCGACGCCGCTGCTGCGCCGCCGCGGCACCGTGCATTTGACCGGAGCGCATGGCGACACGGTCGAGGGCGCCGAGGATCTGGTCGGCGAGCATGCGCTGAGCCATCTCGACCGCGCCGAGCTCGACACGATGGTCCCCGGGCTTCGCGAGCAATGGACCGGGGCCTGGTACGAGCCGACCTGCGCCGACATCGAGGTCGCCGCCTTCCACGCCGCCTGCCTCGCCGCGGTTCGCCGCCAGGGCGGAGAGGTTCGGACCGATTCGGCGCTCAAGTCGGCGAAGCGGTCGGGCGATTCGTGGGAAGTCGAAACCGGGGCCGGCCCGATCAGCGCGGGCCTGCTGGTCAACGCCGCGGGCGCCTGGGCCGACGACGTCGCGGCGCGCTGCGGAGTGCCGGCGATCGGGCTGCAGCCGATGCGCCGAACGGTGGTCCAGATCCGGGTCGGCCGCGGCGGCCTGCGCGATCTGCCGCTGGTCACCGACCTCCACGACAGCTTTTATTTCAAGGGCGAGGGCGACCGCAGCGTCTGGGTCAGTCCGCTCGACGAAACCCCGGTCGATCCGTGCGACGCGGCGCCCGAGGAGATCGACGTGGCGACCGCGATCGACCGTTTCGAGAAGGCGGTCGACTGGCCGGTCGAAGCGGTCGAGCGCAAATGGGCGGGGCTTCGGACCTTCGCTCCGGATCGCCTTCTGAAGCTCGGCTTCGACCCCCAGGCGCCGGGCTTCTTCTGGTGCGCGGGGCAGGGCGGCATGGGCATCCAGACCGCCCCGGCGGCGTCGTTATTGTGTGCCAGCCTGATTCGGGGCGAGCCGATGCCGGTGGAACTTGCGGGAGTCGATCCCGCCGATTTCGAGCCGCGCGCGCGGGCCTAGAGCCGGGCGTCCCGCGCGGCGAGTTGAGGCTAGAGTTTCGTCACGATCTTTTGCGCGATGGCGACCGCCATTTCCCGCTTCTTGTCGGCCGGCAGCAGGGGATTTCCGCCGCTCATCCGCGAGCGCATTTGCGGCGGCGAAACCGCGAAATAGGAATCGCCTTTGAGCACGTGGAGTTGCTGATTTGCAGCGAAGAAAGCCTGGTCGCCGATCTTGGGCGCGGATGCTGACTCGCTGACCAGTGCGCCGGTGTCCGCTTCGGCGCCGTCCGAGTTCTTCATCTGATCGCCGATGCTGCCGAGCGCCCCCGCCGCGGTCCGGGCGATTTCCATTCCCGCCTTGCCGCCCGATTGCTTGACGTCGATCTGGACCGAGGAGGCCATCGCGTCTTCGGTTTCATAGCGGCAGGTGGTGCCCTCCGCCTTTGTCTCGACGACCGCCTCACCGGTGATGGCTGCGATGTCCTCCTTGCTGATGAGCGAGCAGGGATTGGCCGAAACGGCCGAGGTGGCACCGGATTCGGCGGCCACCGCGCCGGACGGTGACGTTTCATTGGTCGATGGCGCGCCGCAGCCCGGGAGAGCCAGCGCAAACGCGCCAACCAGCGCGGACGAAGTGAAATCGTGACGCATGCAGCCTCCTAAACTTGCAGCTATGCAGGGGTAACAAGCCGTTCGGGGAGAGCAACAATTATCCCGCATGTTTATCGATTGGCGTGCGTCTGCGCATTGCTGGCGCTGGCCGGCTGCGGCCAGCCCAAACAGCGTTCAGAGAAACCCGCCAGACAGACGCGCGAGGCCGCAGCTGCGACGCCGGCTGTGCAGCCTCCGCAACGGATGCTCGACGGAAACGGGCTGACCATTGGCCAGCGCACGATTGCATTTGGAAGTCCGGCCTCGGGCGCGATCGCCGCGGCTCGGCAGCTCTACGGCGAGCCGGAGACTGTCGAGATGCTCGAAGAGTGCGGCGCCGGGCCCCTGCAGGCCAGCCGATTCGGCGGGCTCACCTTGGCCGCGCAGGACGGCAAGTTCGCTGGCTGGTGGGTCGACGGCCGGGCCAAGCCACCTTCGCCGAAGACCGCCGCCGGCATCGGCATCGGTTCGACTCGAGCGGAACTCGACGCCGCTTATCCGCTCGAGGAGTTCGAGAGCTCGCTCGGAGACGAATTCACTACCAATGGCCTTGCCGGTCTGATCTCCGGCGAGGGCAAAAGTGGCAAGATCACTCACCTGTGGGCGGGCGCGACCTGCATCATGCGCTAAAGGCTCATTGGCCCCGCTGCTCGTCCGCCGCCGCGCAGGCGAGGGCGTCGACGCGGTCGTTTTCGGGGTGGCCGCTGTGGCCCTTGACCCAATGCCACTCGATCCGGTGCGGCTCGATCGCGTCGAGCAGCTCCTGCCACAGATCGGCGTTCTTGACCGGCTTCTTGTCCGACGTCCGCCAGCCGTTGCGCTGCCAGCCGTGGATCCAGCGCGTGATGCCGTCACGGACGTAATTGCTGTCCGTGGTCAGCGCCACTCGGCACGGCTTTTTGAGCGCGTTCAAACCCTCGATCGCCGCCTTCAGCTCCATGCGGTTGTTGGTCGTCAGCGGCTCGCCGCCCGACAGCTCGCGCTCGCGCGCGCGCGTTCCTGAATCAGATACGAGGCGAATCAAAACCGCCCAGCCGCCCGGCCCAGGGTTGCCGCGGCACGCTCCGTCGGTGAACATCTCGACCTCGGGGAGTTCAGCCATTGCTGAAATCGTCTTTGCGAGCGCAGCAAAGCAATCCAGTTTCTTCGTTTTGGCTGGGTTGCCGCGTCGCTCCGCTCCTCGCAATGACGATTTGGCCGGTCAGGCGACCAGCTCCCGCGGCAGCTTGAAGCTCAGCCGCTCGGGCGAATGGTCGGCTTCCTCCTCGGTGACGTCGAAGCGCTGGCGAAGCGCGTCGAGCACCTCACGAACGAGCAGCTCGGGCGCCGACGCTCCGGCCGTCACTCCGAGCGTCTTCGGCTGCCCCAGCCAGTCCCAGTCGATGTCGGTTGCGCGCTCGATCAGGCGGGCCGGCGTTCCGATCCGTTCGGCGACCTCGGCCAGCCGCAGCGAATTGCTGCTGTTGGGAGAGCCGATCACCAGCATCTTGTCGCACGAGGGGGCGATCGCCTTGACCGCCGCCTGGCGGTTCGAGGTCGCGTAGCAGATGTCCTCGCTGCGCGGCGCCTGGATCGACGGGAAGCGGGCCTGCAACGCCCCGACGATCGCGGCGGTGTCGTCGACCGACAGCGTCGTCTGGGTGAGGAAAGCGAGGGTCGCCGGATCGTCGACCGCGACATTGCGGGCGTCCTCGATCGTCTCGACCAGGGTCATCGAGCCTTCCGGGACCTGGCCGAAGGTGCCGATTACCTCCGGGTGGCCGGCGTGGCCGATGAACAATATGTGCCGACCGTCGGCGATCAGCCGCTCGGCCTGGCGGTGGACCTTGGAGACCAGCGGGCAGGTCGCGTCGACGAATTGGAGGCCGCGCTCGCCGGCCGCGGCGGGGACCGACTTGGGGACGCCGTGGGCGGAGAACACCACCGGCCGATCGTCCGGAACTTCATCGAGCTCATCGACGAAGATCGCTCCCAGGTCGCGCAGCCGGTCGACGACGAAGCGGTTGTGGACGATCTCGTGGCGGACGTAGACGGGCGCGCCGAACCGCTCGAGCGCGAGCTCGACGATCTGGATTGCGCGGTCGACGCCGGCGCAGAAACCTCTGGGCGCGGCGATCAGCACATGCAGCGGGGGGCGGGCCGTGGCCATCGCCGGTCATGTAAGGCATCGCTTGCAGCGTTGAAAGGCGCTTCCTATGAAGCGGGCCACCGCCGTTACGCCCGCTCGAAGGAATCCCATGAAGCTTCGCCTATTGTCCGTGCTGGCCCTGTCGCTGCTGTCCGCCTGCTCGCAAAAGGGCCGTGTCGAGGACGGCGGGGTATACATCACCCGCAGCGCCTGCCCGCTGCTCGGGATCCCCGCGGCGACCGGCGACGTCACTCTGTTCAGCCCGCCGGGCAGCCGCGACGCGTCGGCCATCGACGTCACCGCGACGATCACCAATCTCTATCACAATTGCGACGAGACGGGGGCCTGGGTGGTGTCCAACGCGGCCTTCGACGTCGTCGCGGTGCGCCGCGACGCCGGTCCCGCCCGGCAGGTGGTTCTGCAATATTTCAGCGTCGCGGTGCAGGGCGGCAGCCAGATCGTCGCCAAGCGCATCGGCCGGGTCGCCTTGAACTTCCCGGCCGGGAGCCAGCGCGCCCAGACCCGCGGCCAGGCGGTGGTACGGGTGTCGCGCTCTGTGGCCAGCCTGCCCGCCAACGTCCGCCAGATCCTGACCCGCCGCCGCAAGGCCGGCGATCCGGAAGCGGCGGTCGACCCGCTCAGCGATCCCGGAGTCCGAGCCGCCGTCGCCAGCGCGACCTTCGAGCATCTGATCGGCTTCCAGATGAGCCAGGACATGCTTCGCTACAACGCCACCCGCTAGGCAGCACTTCGCCTTCTTCCGTGCGGCAGCCGCTGCCCGAGCCAGCCCCCCATCAGCGGCGAGATGATGCCGGCAACGATCACCCAGGTCGGGTGGGTGATCAGAGCCAAATTGAGGATGGTCGCGGCGAGGACGCAAGCGGCGATCGCCCAGCCGGGCCATTTTTCGCCTGATACGCGCACCGCTACCCAGGTTCCCGCGGCGGCGCCCAGGAGCCAGCCGATTACCGGCCAGACAAGAGTCTCGAAGGGCAGCGTTTCCGCGCTCCCGGACGTCAGGTCGTAACCCGCGGGCGGCGGATAGATCTGGTTGCCGATCCCTTCGACGGCCATCACCGTCATAATTCCTACGCCGAGCCCGGTGGCCAACCCTGCGAGATTTCGAATCATCCTTGGTCTCCACCGGGAAAGCGCGGCGTTGACTCAATGCACTCGCGCCGCCAAGGCTCCGCGCCGTCTCCGGCAAGCAATTGCCGGAAGGCCGCGCGGGAGAGCGTGGCGCCGAGGGTCTTCCTGGGCGTCGCCGCCGAAGGAGCAACCGCCCCCGGAATCTCTCAGGCCACAGGACCGCGCGCGCCTGACAGTCTGGAAAGTGTTTCGGCCGCCGGGCCGCGACCACCGAAGGTGTAACCCGCCGTCCCCCCGGATCAAGTCCGGGGTTTGGCGGGGAAAGCTCTCAGGTCTCAGCGACAGAAGGGGGCGATGGCTCAACCGCTTTCATGAGGCGTTGGCTGTCGTCACCTGTCGCTGGAGCGTCCGATGAGCCGAGAAGTCCATAACGGTCCGACCGACGACCACCAGGCGCGGGGCGAGCCCTACACCGGCGATCCCGATGGCGGAGAAGGCACGCGAACCGAAGAAATCCAGACACTTGTGCTCGATGGCTGGCACCGTTCCCGAGGTGCGCGGATGGTCCCGTTCGCCGGCTATCACATGCCCGTCCAGTACGAGGGCATCATGGCCGAGCATCTGTGGACCCGCGAGAACGCGGGCTTGTTCGACGTCAGCCACATGGGCCAGCTGCTGGTCCACGGCGCCAACGTCGACGCCGCGCTCGAGACCATGCTGCCCGGCGATCTCAAGATGCTGGGCGACATGAAGCTGCGCTACTCGCTGCTGCTCGAGGACCGCGGCGGGATCATCGACGACCTGATGGCGACCCGGCGCGGCACCGACTTCTATCTGGTCGTCAACGGCGCCACCAAGCATTCGGACATCGCCGTGCTCGAGGGCGGCATGCCGCGCGACGTGGTCGTCGATCACATGAAGGAGCAGGCGCTGCTGGCGCTGCAGGGGCCGCGGGCGGCCGAATCGCTCGCGAAGCTGGCGCCCGGGGTCAGCGAGCTGAGCTTCATGGAAGGCGGCGCGTTCCGAATCGACGGCCAGCCGGCGTGGATCAGCCGCTCGGGCTATACCGGCGAGGACGGTTTCGAAATCTCCATCCCCGCAATCGCCGCCGCCGCCCTCGCCGACGCCTTGCTCGCCGACGAGGCGGTCAAGCCGGTCGGCCTGGGAGCGCGCGATTCGCTGCGGCTCGAGGCCGGGCTGCCGCTCTACGGCCACGACATCGACCGCGACACGACACCCGTCATGGCCGGGCTGACGTTCGCGATCAGCAAGCGCCGCCGGTCCGAAGGCGGCTTTCCGGGGGCGATGCGGATCCTGGCCGAAATCGAGAACGGCGCGCCGCAGCGCCGGGTCGGCTTCGAGGTCGACGGCCGCCAGCCGGTGCGCGAGGGCGCCCGAGTGCTCGACGCCGAGGGCAATGAGGTCGGGCGAGTGACCAGCGGCGGCTTCTCGCCGTCGCTGCAGCGGCCGATCGCGATGGGCTATGTCGCCAGCCATCTGGCCGAGGTTGGCAGCGAGCTGAAGCTCGAGCAGCGCTCCAAATTGTTCGATGCGCGGGTCGCCGCGATGCCGTTCGTCCCCCACCAATACAAGCGCAAGGGAGCCACCCAATGAGCCTGTTTTTCACCCGCGAGCACGAATGGATCCGCCTCGAGGGCGAGGTCGCCACGGTCGGCATCTCCGACCATGCGCAGCAGGCGTTGGGCGACATCGTCTTCGCCGAAGTGCCCGAGGCCGGGAAGCGGGTCGCCAAGGGCGATGAGGCGGCGGTGGTCGAATCGGTCAAGGCGGCGTCCGACGTCTATTCGCCGGTCGGCGGCGAAGTCATCGAGGGCAATCCGGCGGTCGCCGACGACCCGGCGCTGATCAACCGCGACCCGGAGGGTGAGGGCTGGTTCTTCAAATTGAAGCTCGACGACCCGGGCGAGGTCGAAGGGCTGATGGACGAAACCGCCTACCGCGAATGGGTGAAGACCCTTTGAAGCTTAGCTTCGTCCTGTGCGTCTTCCTGGTCGCTGGCCTAAGTGCGTCTTGTGGCACAGAGCGTCCCATGCGCGTGGAAGACGTGGTGAAGAGCATCCACGCTTTGAATGGAAAAACGGTAACAGTGGCGGGCTACCTGGCCGAGTGCGCTGGTTATGAGTGCCGCCTTTATGTGGATCAGGCGCACGCAAAACAAACTCAGGTCTGGTTTCAAAACCTACTGGCGGCGCGAAAACGAGCAGATCTTCCTCCAGGCGATCCGATGGAGGCTGCGCTTGGAATCGGGAGCGGGAAGGACTTTGAGTTCGATCGAAAGGCCGCTCCTTTCCAGCACAGCTATGTTTTGATCACCGGCAAAGTCACAAACGTGTGCAGGGACAAAGATGGCAAGGGCGGTTGCCTCGATCGTTCCACTGACCTTGACCCAATCTCAATTCGTGCATGGGATCGGTCGGAAAGCCTCGCCACCAATGGCTAATGGCGCTCCTTCGTCGAGCAATAAGTGGGATGCGGGTGATTATGCGCGCGTCGGCGGCTTCGTGCCCGAACTGGGCATGGCGGCGCTCGAGCTGCTCGACCCGCATCCGGGCGAGCGGATCCTCGACGTCGGCTGCGGCGATGGGGCGCTGTCGGTGAAGATCATCGACCGCGGCGCCGAGGTGGTCGGAGTCGACAGCTCGCCCGAGCTGGTCGAGGCGGCTCAGGGCGCCGGAGTCTACGCCGAGCTGATGGACGCCGCCGACATGCAATTCGAGCGGTCGTTCGACGCCGCTTTCTCGAACGCGGCGCTGCACTGGATGCTCGACAAGGAGCGGGTTGCGGCCGCCATCTTCAAGGCGCTGCGGCTGGGCGGGCGGTTCGCCGGCGAGATGGGCGGCGAGGGCAATCTCGCGCGGCTTCGCGAGACGCTCGATTCCGAGCTGGTGATCCGGAGTTATGTGCCGCCGAGCGAAGCGTCCAACTGGTACCCGTCGCCCGGGGAGTTCGCCGCGGTCTACGAGGCCGCCGGCTTCGAGCAGGTCGACGCCCGGCTGATCGAACGGCCGACGCCGCTGCCGCACGGCATTGCCGAGTGGGTGACGACGTTCCGCCGAGGCTGGCTCGACGCGGCCGGAGTGCCCGAGGCCGAGCGCGCCGAGATCGCCGCCGCGGTCGCCGAGCGGTTCGGCTCGGACACCGCCGACTACGTCCGCCTCCGCTTCACCATGAGAAAGCCCGCATGACCCTTGCCCGTCATTCCCGCGCAGGCGGGAATCCCGCTTCTTTCCGGTTGCCTTCGATAAGCGGGACCCCCGCTTTCGCGGGAGTGACGGTGGAGGTGAACTGATGCGTTATTTGCCGCTGTCCGACGCCGACCGGAGCGCGATGCTCGATGCGATCGGCGCCGGATCGATCGACGAGCTGTTCCGCGACGTGCCCGAGGCGGCGCGGCTGAAGGACGGCATCCAGGGCCTGCCCAACCATGCATCGGAGCTGTCGGTCGAGCGGCAGCTGACCGCGATGGCGCGCAAGAATTTGGTCGCGGGCGAGGTGCCGTTCTTCCTCGGTTGCGGAGCGTATCGCCACCACATCCCGGCGAGCGTCGACCATCTGATCCAGCGCGGCGAATTCCTGACCAGCTACACGCCCTACCAGCCCGAGATCGCGCAGGGCACATTGCAGGTGCTGTTCGAATTCCAGACCCAGGTCGCGCGGCTGTACGGCTGCGACGTCGCCAACGCGTCGATGTACGACGGCTCGACCGCCTGCTGGGAAGCGATCGGGATGGCGCGGCGGATTACGCGCCGGACCAAGGCGCTGATCTCGTCCGGCCTCCATCCGCATTATGTCAGCGTCGCCAAGACCATGGCGCGGTTCACCGGCGACCGGCTCGACACGGCCTTGCCCGAGATGGCCGCCGGGACCGACGCCGAACGGTTGATCGCAAGCATCGACGGCGAGACCAGCGCGGTGGTGGTGCAATATCCCGATATCCTCGGGCGGATTGCGGACCTGTCGCGGATCGCCGAGGCGGCGCATGCCGCGGGCGCGCTGCTGATCGCGGTGGTCACCGAGCCGGTGGCGCTGGGCCTGATCAAGTCGCCGGGCGAAATGGGCGCCGACATCGTCGTCGGCGAGGGCCAGTCGATCGGCGTCGGGCTGCAGTTCGGCGGGCCCTATGTCGGCCTGTTCGCGTGCCGCGAAAAGCATGTCCGGCAAATGCCCGGGCGGCTCGCCGGCGAGACCGTGGACGCGGAAGGCAAGCGCGGCTTCGTGCTGACCCTGTCGACCCGCGAGCAGCATATCCGCCGCGAGAAAGCGACGTCGAACATCTGCACCAACTCGGGGCTCTGCGCGCTGGCTTTCTCGATCCATTTGAGCCTGCTCGGCGAGAAGGGGCTCCGGCGGCTGGCGGAGATCAATCATGACCGCGCGGTGCAGGTCGCGGAGCGCTTGTCGGCGATCCCGGGCGTGGAGGTGGTCAACGACAGCTTCTTCAATGAATTCACGCTTCGGCTGCCGGTCGAGGCAAGGCCGGCGGTGCACGCGCTGGTCGAGCGCGGCATCCTTGGCGGAGTGTCGCTGGGGCGGCTGTATCCGGGCGAGGCGGGGCTCGCGAACGGGCTGGTCGTTGCCGTCACCGAGACCGTGACCGACGAGGACATCGCCGCGTTCGAGGCCGGGCTGAAGGGGGTCGTCCGATGACCGTCAATCCGTCGGGCTGGCGGCCGTCGACGCCGGCGAACGAGCAAGGCGAAAGCGCGACCGTCACCGGCAACCGCGGGCTGATGCTCGAGGAAGCCCTGCTGTTCGAGATCGGCGACGGTGAGACGACCGGGGTGGATTTTGAATCGCTCACTCCCCTCCCGCTTGCGGGAGGGGTTGGGGGTGGGAATGTCGATAGCCCGGCGGATTCCGGACAGGCCCACCCCCCAGCCCCCTCCCGCAAGCGGGAGGGGGGGAGCCGCCTGGCCGGGCTCGAACGCACCCGCCCGATCGGCCTGGCGGGCCTGTCGGAGCCCGAGGCCGTCCGCCACTACACCCGCCTCAGCCGCCAGAATTACGCGATCGATCTCGGGCTGTTCCCGCTCGGGTCGTGCACCATGAAGCACAATCCGCGCCTCAACGAGAAGGTCGCGCGGTTGCCCGGTTTCGCCGACATCCACCCGCTGCAGCCGCAGGAAACCGTGCAGGGGGCGCTGCAGCTGATCAACGAGCTAAGCTTCTGGCTGCTCGACCTGACCGGCATGCATGGCGTCGCGATGAGCCCAAAGGCCGGGGCTCACGGTGAGCTGTGCGGGCTGCTGTGCATCCGCGCCGCGCTCGAGGCGCGGGGCGACGCGCGCGAGGTCGTGCTGGTCCCGGAGAGCGCGCACGGCACCAACCCGGCGACCGCCGCCTTCGCCGGCTACCGGGTCGAGAACATCCCGGCGAACGCGGCCGGCCGGGTCGATCTCGAAGCGCTGAAGGCACGGCTGGGGCCCGACGTCGCCGCGCTGATGATCACCAATCCCAACACCTGCGGCCTGTTCGAGCCGGACATGATCGCGATCAGCGAGGCGGTCCACGCCGCCGGCGCGTTCGTCTATTGCGACGGCGCGAATTTCAACGCGATCGTCGGCAAAGTGCGGCCCGGCGACCTCGGTATCGACGCGATGCACATCAATCTGCACAAGACCTTTTCGACCCCGCACGGCGGCGGCGGGCCGGGGTCGGGCCCGGTGGTCGTCTCCGAGGCGCTGTCGCCTTTCGGCCCGCTGCCCTATTCGGCGCGCTATCCCGACGGCAGCTTCAAGATGGTCGAGGAAGAGGGCGCGGCCGACGAGCATCCGCTCGGCTTCGGCCGGATGGTCGCCTTCCACGGCCAGATGGGGATGTTCACGCGGGCATTGGCCTACATCCTCAGCCACGGCGCCGACGGCCTGCGCCAGGTCGCCGAGGACGCGGTGCTCAACGCCAATTACGTGCTCCGCAGCCTCGAGGACGTGCTCGACGCTCCGTTCGCGAAGAGCGGGCCGTGCATGCACGAGGCGATCTTCTCCGACCGAGGGTTCGCTGGGGGCCTCAGCACCATCGACCTCGCCAAGGCGCTGATCGACGAAGGCTTCCACCCGATGACCATGTATTTCCCGCTGGTCGTCCACGGCGCGATGCTGG